>NZ_JBIVAL010000026.1:0-52525 GCF_044745505.1 Streptomyces sp. NPDC086989 | reverse complement strand
GAACAACACCCACAACTCATCCGGCACCAGCCGCTCAACCAAATCCGTCATGCACGATTCAACGAACGATCACGCCATAAGAAACGGCGTCTAAGAAGCGGGGTGGCAGGGAGGCGCCGGCCAGTGGTCCACGGGGGTAGATGTTGCCGGGCGGGGCACCCCGTGATTCCACGCGCACCTCCAGCTTTCTGATGATCACGGCACGATCAACAGTGGCCTCAACAAGAAGATCCACGGAACTTCCCCCCAGCCACACCCACCCAGGAGACCTGCCCATCCAGTCACCGTAGGCCGACTTGTCTGACTCGGGTGGAGGGCCGATGTGTCCCTGCATACCACCGTACTGTTCAGCCTTCAGGATGATGGGGACTAGAGGTGTGGAAGCCAGCATGGCATCACGGCCACGCAAGATGGCTTTGTCGGCCCCGCGGGCCACGAGCCCGCCGAGAGCTGATGCGAGGCCCGCGAGAAGCGCCGCCACGATCCACTTACCAATCCCCGGCACTGCGAAAGCCACAGCAACAGCAGCAACCAATAGGGCAACGACGCCAGCTCGCAACCAGAGTCGACGAGACCCCACAGCTACCTCCTCTGGCTGCCTCCCGAAGCACCATGCTGCCTCTCCCCGGAATGGATTGGGTGAGACACGCTCTCCTGTGACAGGGAACCTTGAGCGTGTGCCATCGGATCGCCCCGGAACTGCGGTGCCGTGTGACCTTCGGGCCGCCACGGTCGGCCGCGCCGCCGGAGCGGTCCTCCTCGGGCGACAGGTTCGGCGACAGCAAGCCTCTGACCTGCTGTGATCAAACTGCGATGACACAAAATCGCATCCGTCAAAGTTCGATGGCGCAAGATCAAGGTTCGATGGCACAGGAGTGCGCCACGAGGCGCTACGTAATCGAGTGGAGGTGAAAGACCACCACCACCGGGTCGTCGCAGCGGCCTGGTGAAGCTGGGGGCAGCCTGATCCGGGGAACGCCGGGGAGGGCGGTAAGCAGCCCCGACAACGGCGGGACGGATCAATCCGGCGGTGCGGGGCTGGTGCGCCTACTTCCGGCCCGGGTGTCCTTCGCGACCTTCTCCTACCTGCGCAACTACATGTGGCACACGGTCTGGAGATGGGTCCAGCGCAAACACCCCAAGACGGGCCGAAGGAAGATCTTCAGCCGCTACTGCGGCCGTAGATCATGGTGGACCGGGGAGACCCGGGAGTTGTTCAACCCGATCACGGTAGGCACCACTCGCTACCGCTACCGGGGTGTGGCGATTCCCACGCCCTGGGACATCACGGGATAAGGGCAACCACCACGAACCCCTTCGGGGCTTGTGGAGAGCCGGGTGCGGTGCCAAGTCGCATGCCCGGTTCGGGAAGCGGTTCCGGGAAACGGGCCGGTCGAAAGACCGGAACCGAAGCGGTTCGCAGCGAAGACCGGGTACTGATGGTTCGTCTCACCGATGGTCAATCGAACACGTCAGCGGTGCATCGAACGCCGGACAGAAGCAATCAGGCACATGTGACCGTGTCGCCGATGCCACAAGGGCTCTGCGGACCTCTGAACTGCGGCACGCCCCCGTTCCGCTTTCATGCACCCCACCTCGCCGCGAGAGGACACTTCGCCGGACGGGGTATGCATCGGCTCCGGGGGAAGAAAGCGAGAGGAAACCCGTGGACGGTGAGGACCCCATGCCGCAGTGGCTCCTTCCGGAAGGTGATGGCCTTCCGGCGCGTCAGCTTGTAGAAGGGACCTTGGCCCCCGTCGTCGTTCTCGACGCGCAGCTGCGCCATCTGTACGTCAACCCGGCATGGGTCCAGGTCAGCGGCGTGCCCGCCACTGCGTTCCTGGGACGAACGCTCGGGGAAGTACTGCCGGACCTCCAGAGCCCGGACGACGTCCTGTTCGAGGTGCTCGCAGACGGTCAACCTCGGGAGGCAACCATCGCAGGAACGACAGGGGTCTCCTCACCGCTGGGGCAGAGGCTCTGGCGCGCGGTCTATCACCGGGTGGATCTACCGGGACAGGACGCGCGTCTATGCGGGATCGGCGTGGAGATCAGCAATCTGCGCCGCTATATGGACGACCTGGAGACCGCACATCAGAGGCTTGCCCTGCTGGACGCCGCTGCCGCGCGCGTCGGCACGACACTCGACATCGAAACCACATGCCAGGAGCTGGTCGACTTCCTGGCCCCCTCACTCGCCGACATGGCCGCGGTGGGAATCGTCGAAGAGGAGTTCACCGGCGCTCCCCCACCCCCTCCCGGCTTCCTGCGGCTGCGCAAGGTGAGGGGCTCAGCACCCCCTGGGATGGAATGGGTGCTGCAGCAGCTGGGCGGACCGGGACCGTACGTCGACGTTCCCCGTGGCGTCGCAACACGCCATTGCCTGGACAGCGGGCGACCATGGCTGGGCAACCTGGCCTCGGACGAGCTGTTCCAGAAGGTGACCACGGACCCCAAACGGACCAAGATCTTCCGAGCCGCCGGCATCCACTCGCTTCTCGTCACCCCGCTGATCACGGCAGGCCGCCCGGTCGGCGTCGTCCTTCTGGGTCGGGCCGGCGCATCGCAGCCCTTCGACGACAACGACCTCGCGACGCTCCAGGCGCTGGCCGGCCGAGCCGCCGTCTCCATCGACAGTGCGCGCCGCTACAGCTACGAACACACCATGGCGCTGGAACTCCAGCGGGCCCTGCTGTCCGAACCCCGCACCCCCCACCCCGCTGTGGAGGTGGCCGCCCGCTACCTCCCCTCCGGCCACAGCGTCCTCGTCGGCGGGGACTGGTACGACTCGATTCCCCTGCCGGGCTCCCGCACCTTGCTGGTCATGGGCGATGTGATGGGCCACGGCTTCCAGGCCGCTGTCGCCATGAGCCAGTACCGCTCCCTGCTGCGCACCATCGCCGCTTTCGGCGCGGGCGTCGACAAGATCCTCGGCGAGTTCGACCGCCAGGTCGCGCACCTCGGCCTTGACCGCCTCGCCACCTGTCTGCTCGCGGTCATGGATCCCGGTGCGGGCACCTGTACGACGGCCAGCGCCGGGCACCTGCCGCCCGCTGCCGTGCGACCGGACGGCACCATCGAGGTCTTGTGGCTCCCGGCCGGCCCGCCCATCGGCACCGGAATCGGCGGCTACGAATCGATCACCGTACGAATGGACCGCCGCACCACTCTGCTGCTCTACACGGACGGCCTGGTGGAACGCCGCGGCACAGACATCGACATCTCGGTGCAGGCGCTGGAGACGGTGAGCCTGCCGGCGGACGGCCCTCTCGACGACATGCTGGACACGCTCCTGACCCGCCTGGCGAACGGTGCGTACGAGGACGACGTCGCGATCCTCGCCGCTCGCCAGGCGACGGAAACGAACGACCCTCCCCGCCCGACCTTCGATGAGAAGCGCTCAACCTTCGCTGCGACAGAACAGTGACGAGGCGGCGCGGTGCAGGCGATCACTTGGCCAGGAAATCGAAGTCGGGTCGCCCGGAGGGGGCTCACCTCCGGGCTCCCACAGAACCGTGCGTGAACCTCTCGGTTCACACGGCTCTTGTCATCCTGGTCACCAGGCCCTCGGGGTCACCGCCCAGTGGGCGAAGAGTCTCGGGTGCTGGGTGGCAACGCTGACACCAGCGGCCAACCGGGCCGGACGGGCTTCGTCACTCCCGCGCCAGGGCGACGTCGCGCCGCCGAAGGTCTTGCACCGCCAAGGCCACACCCCGGCCATCGGGACCGCGTTCGGCATCCCGCGTGACATCCGCAGGCGGGAGTCGACGCCAGCTGGGGGGATGCGCACGGTTGGTCCTAGGCCCGCCTGGCCGACGAAATCAACCAGGGCCCCGGGACGACGTTTCGAGGGAGTACGTCGCCCGGTGGGAACGCGGCAAGGTCGCCTCCCCCGCCTTGTACCTCGCGGCACCATCGGCGTGCTGGATGGAGGACTCGGTGATGCGACGTGCGTTCCTCACCGATGTAGGCGCCACGCCGCCACGCGGTGATCGGCGCTGGGGCGGTGCTCACGGTCGGCCGGCAAGCGGTGCGGCCGGGAGCTCCTCGGTGGCGCGGGTGATGAAGTGGCGGGTGCTGTCCGGGGGCAGGGCCTGGACTTGAAGGTGGTCGTACATGGCGCCGTAGCGTTCGACGTCGGATCGTTTCTCCAGATACAGGTCGCTGGTGAACCGCTCCAGATACACCGTCCCGGCCCCGGGAGCTTCCGCTTCGAAGTGGAGGATGGAGAACTGTCCCGAGATGCCCGGGTGGGCCCCCGCAGCGTGTGGCAGGACCTGCACGGTGATGTGCGGCTGCGCGGCGAGGTGGTTCAGGTACTCGAGTTGTTCACGCATGACCTCGGGGCTGCCGACCACACGGCGCAAGGCCGACTCGTCCAGCACGACCCGTAAACGGAAAGAGCGGGCGGGGTGGTGGGCCCGGGGCTGGCGGCGCAGCCGGACCTCACGGCGTACCGCGATCTGTTCAGGGGTGGCCTGAGGGATCGTTTCCGCGATGACCGCGGCCGCGTAGGCGGGGGTTTGCAGCAGGCCGGGGATCACCAGCGGCTCGTAGGAGCGGATCGAGGAGGCCTCGGTTTCCAGGGCGATGTAGACGGCGTAGGGAACCTCGCCGCAGGCGACCCACCAGCCTTGGCGTTCCGCTTCCCTGGCCATCCGCATCAACGAGTCCACGACCTGCGGATCCGTGACCCCGTAGAGGGCGCACAGGTCCCGCACGTCACGGGCCTTGATAACGCGGTGGCCGTTCTCCAGGAAACTGATCTTAGGCTGGGAGATCAACAGCTTCTGGGCCACCTGCTTACTGGTCAGGCCGCTGGCCAGGCGGAGCCGGCGCAGCTCCGCGCCCAGCCGGCGCCTCCTGACGGTGGGATTTCCGTTCACCGCCACGGGCGGTCTACCTCCGGCTCGAACCCATCTACCAGCCGCGGAAATGACACGGTGCGGCCCCGGCGAGCGCGCTCGCCGTGCGGTAACGATCAACGAGGCCCGCCGACGAGCGTCACGTCCCACCAACGAACCGCGTGCCCAGCCAGGGCAGCATTCACCCAGACGCCATACCGGCTGCCCGCCTGCCTGCCGCGTTTCGCGACGCATCTGGAGCGGCATCGGGGGGTTGATGCTTGCCCGCTCCGGCGACCGGGCCGGCGGCATGGCCCACGCCACCCCCGCGTTGAACGCCCTGGCCCATGAAAAGCACAGCCTGGCCCTGCGCATGCTCCTCGCCGAAATCCAGGCCTGAGCTACCGGGGGACGATCACCGAGGCCATCCCCACACCCGCACGCCGGCGGCGGGTCAACGGCCCGCTGTTTTTGCCCCCCACTCCGGGCCAGGAGCGCGCAGCGGATACCGCCGCCGGCATGCCATTCCATTACCGGCGAGGCCTGCGTTCCGTGCTCTTGGCACCAGCCCACGGGGACGACGCCGCCGCAGTCGTGCCGCGTGCACGCAGCTCTGCCCCGGGCCCGCGTACGCCACCGCGTGGCGCTCCACACCGACGCCGCCGAGGCGGCGCCCCGCAGGCCGGCCGGTCAGGCCAGGCCAGGCCAGGCCAGGGTGAGAGTTGTGCGCAGCAGGTCCAGGAAGACGGTGGCCTCGCGGCTGGAGGGGCCGTCCGTCCGCGAGGCCAGAGCGACCCGGGCGCGTAGCGGCGGCTCGGTGATCTCCAGCGTCCGCAGCCCGAGGGCTGACGCCGCGCCGACAGGCAGAGCGGGAACCACCGCCACGCCGAGGCGCGCGCAGCGAGCTTGGCGAGGAACCGCAGAGCGGCTACCTCGAAGGCGATACGGGGCCGGAACCCGGCCTGCGCCGACGCACAGTCGAGTACTCCACGGATACCCGTGCCACGCGGCACGCTGATCAGTGAGCCTTTTCCAACCTGGTGGTGCTGGGGGCGTGTTGGACGGATCAACGGAACGACGAAGCTCCTGGTAGACGGGTTCACGACCAAGATCCGCCGTCCGCCAGGAGCTTCGCGTGCTTGTCTACCCGTCGTCGATCGACCTGTCCAGTCGCACCCTGCGGTACCTGACCGGACGACTCGCTGTACGGCGAGGGGAGATCGGGACCCGGTGGCGGCGTCTGACCACCGGCCGTCAGGCTCTCCTCGCCCTGGCCCATCTGCGGTGCGGTGACACCTACGCCCAGCTCGCCGCCGGGTTCGGGATCGGCATCGCGACCGCGTACCGCTACATACGCGAGGCCGTCGACGTACTGGCCGCTCTCGCGCCCACCCTGGCCGACGCGATGCACGTCGCGCGGACCAAGGCGTTCGTAATCCTGGACGGCACCCTGCTACCGATTGACCGGATCGCCACCGACACCCCGTACTACTCGGGAAAACACAAACGTCACGGCATGAACGTCCAGGTCCTCACCGACCCGTTCGGCCGCCTGCTGTGGGCCTCGCCCGCGCTGCCCGGCTCCACCCACGACCTGACCGCCGCCCGCACCCACGGCATCATCGATGCACTCACCGACGCCGGCCTCAAGTGCTGGGCCGACAAGGCATACCAGGGCGCCGACGGCTCCATCCGGGTGCCGTTCCGCGGACGCCGCCTCAAGCGGTGGCAGCGCCGCCACAACAGCACCCACGCCAAGATCCGCTGCCTCGGCGAGCAGGCCATGGCCACCCTGAAGGGCTGGCGCCTCCTACGCAAGCTCCGCTGCAGCACCAACCGCATCACAGCGGTCGTCCAAGCCGTCCTCGTCCTTCACCACGTGTCAACGTGAGGTTGGAAAAGGCTCACTGTCGCGGTCTGCAACAACTCGACATTCGCGAATTGGCCCGAAGGGGATACATGGTTCGGCCTCACCGACCGACACAAAGCCAGTGCATCCGCCCTCATTCAATGGACAAATGGAGCAACCGACGCGGTCAATTTCTTCGACCTGGGCGCATCGGTTAAATTCATGATTCCGGGATACAAGCCGGATGACATCGAAGGAGCCAAATGGCAAACCGTGCCACTTGGGCAGATCCGGTGCGACAGTAGACTCTCTACGGCACCCGCGTGTGTCATGTCTGGCCATAAGCCGGTTTGGAAGCTGGATGACCAACGCTATCCAGTAGCGGCCGCATACTACTGGCTGCTCCGGGAGAAACTCGCTTCCCACCCTGGAAGCCGAATGGAAAAATCCCCGCTACACCGAGAAGCCGACGGGCCGACTGCCACCGAAAATCGACGGCGGGTTTGCGATCGAGGTGTGACGGCGAATCTTGAACCATGGTCCGCCCACCCGGACGCCCTCGGCGACTCAAAAGGGATTCAGTGCGATGAATTCCCATTCGCCCGCACCAGGGAGAGTGGCGGCCAGACTTACACGAACGGAAAGCCGTGCGTGCAACTGTTTGCTAAGCCCGTGAATGGTAAGTGGATGCTCAACACGGACGGGCGCTACGCTCTACCCTCCGGCGCTACCTGGCCTCAAATATGTGGCCGCGCGGCCATTCCTGCCATTCAGAACGAAGCCGCTGGCTCCGACCTCGGAAACTTCTACCTGGCAAACCGCATGCTGCAGGATGACGGATTCTACTTCGAGTCGCCTCGATATGAAGGATGCAGCACGACTCAAGTCTGTACCATCCCGTAAGAGGATTTGATCACCGGGGGCGCGTCAGCCGACGTGCCCCCGGCTGGCTTTGTAAGCTTGTTATTTATCTACCAAGATCTTTTGGGTTTGACCTTGGCAGGTAATGAACAAGCTAAGAAAATCGCGGATCATACCACTCGATGGTTAGTTCGCCGGGCCGCACTCGCGGCATTAGCCCTCCGGCAGTCCCACGACCCCTGACGGAAGAATTCATTTCCCCTAGCATGCTCCGCAATGAGGGCCACTTCGGCTGATACTGCAAGCGCCCGTCGTCATAGGCAAGCACGGAACCGAGCAATGGGCCGGTACGATTGTCTAGAAACAGTTGACCTCCAGCTGAGTCGCTGGCAAGGGGCAGCCAATCTGAATGACAGGTAAGGCCGTAATTGTCCACAAGCGTACCTCGCCTACGCTCGTATTCTATATCCTCCAGCATGACGGTGCGATCAATCAAAATTTGATCGACACTCTTGAGAGAATACCCCCCGGGGAGATAGGCAGAAAGCGCGCCGCCTCGCGTGACAGGAGGGGCTCCATTGTGGCAGCGGAGAAGGGCCGGCAAGTCTGGGGGGGGAAGATACCCTACTGTGCCAAGCCTCTCGATCTCGCTTTCGCTGGCAGGTGGGTTCAGGGAGAGGAGAGTTCCCGGGGCGTTTGCTTCTAGCCAAGCGCGAAACATTTCCCACTCCTCGGCTATCGATAAAATCTGCATTGAAGGCTCCTTGTTGAGGTCGAACTTCCGGCACCCTATGGCATTTTTCGCTTTTCGCCGACAAGGTGGCAAAATGGATTGAAGGACCATGTCGTTGTCGGGGTCTTACCCTCAACTTACCTTCATTGCGCGGTCTCGTGTCTAAACGCCGGCAGAATCAGCCGCTCGCCTCTCGCTTTGCGCCGCCACCTATCCGGGAGTGCCTCCTTCACAGCCCTGGCTGCGGCCCTCGACCCGTGCGACGCCCGATCGCTCTGACCAGCGCGACCACGGCGACTCCCATCCCCTCTTCGGCGGCTTGGCAAGGCCAGCTCCGTACTGTCGGGCGCCCCAGGACGCCCACGTGATCAGGGCCCCCGGTCCCCCGGGTGTAGCCGGTCGGTTCAGATCCGGGTGCGGCTCTCGATCCGGACCCGGCCCGGAGGGTTCTCCATGTCATCCACGTGGTGAACAACGCGCGAATCCGTCGGTCGTTGCCCCCGTGCGCCGTCTCCCGCTGGTGCCGGCCATTGCAGGTCGAGCAGGCCCAGCTCGCGATCCGGGCGGCACAGCGGGCACGCAATCACGGAGGGCACGGTACGCAGCACTTCCATGGCCATGTCCCGGGTGACGGAGCGAGAGCGGGGTCCCTGGGGGCAGTCGCTGGTGTGGACGCGGGTCGGCTGTCGCTGGACGCCGATGCCGTACTCGCTCCACCACCGCGACGGCTCCGGGGCGGCCGTCGGCGAGCGATCTCGGCCTCGGCTTCCCGCACCGCCTTGATCTTGGTGTCGACACGTTCCACCAGGCCCGAGATCCCTGCGGCCGTACGCGCCAGGTCGGTACGGTCCCGGGCGGGGTGAGGCCGGCGCAGGGCTGCGGCGAGGAGCGCCAGGTCCTCGCGCATCTCCCCGAGGACTGCGTCGGGCGCCCGTCCGTTGTAGCCGCCCCGGTGCCGCTCGAAGGCGCCCTCCAGGTAGGCGAGATCGCCTGCGCTGTCGGCGTCCAGGCCGGTGTCGATGCCTTCCCGGGCCTGTGCGATGCCTCGCAGCACGGCGAACCCCGCCGTGGCCGCCACCAGGGTGAACAGCTGTCGTCGCTTCACGTCGTCGTCCTCCATCCTCTGCTGCCTGCGGTGGCGCCGGGTGTTCTCCAGGGCCTGGTCCAGTTGCTTGTCGGTCAGGCCGTAGACGGTGCGGGACGTAGACGGTGCGGATCTCCGGACGCCAGACCGGAGTCGGTAACCGCTTCTCGGTCTCCCAGCGCTTCAGGTTCTCGACCGTGCACACGAGGCCGGCGTCGGTCATACGCTTGGCCTGCTGTTCTCGGGTCCGCTCCGCCCGTTCCCTGATGGTGTGCCCTGCGCGCCAGCGTCGCGCGTGCCGAAAGCCCGAAGAGGACGGGCGGGAAGGCCACGGCCTCCGGGAAGACCACGGCCGGGAAGAAGCTGGCCGCGAAGAAGCGGATCCGCTCCAATCTGAGCGGCCTGTCGAAGGCAGACCTCTACAAGAAGGCGGCAGCCGCCAATTTCCCTGGCCGCTCGAACATGACCCGCGACGACCTGACGAAGGCACTGTCCCGACCATGACCCGGGAAGGCCACGACCCACGGCCTGCCCGCCTCTGCGACGAAGCGCCGGATCGGCGGAGGGGCGCTCCGCGAGCGGTCACCTCATGGTGGACAGCGACGGCGTTCCTCTTCCAAGGTCCGGGAAGCGCCCTCACCTGAATCCGCCAGAGCACTGGCCTGTGCCGTGGGCGGGCGGGTCATCGCCCGCCCACGGCACAGGCCGAGCAGGTCGAGCAGCTGCGCGAGGTCGGTGCGATCGATGGCGCGGTCAGCGACTGCCCGGCGCGCGGCGTCCCGGTCCACGGACCCCACCGGTGACAGCAGCGTCGATGCCTCCGTGGAGGAGAAGGGGTCTTTCATGGCGTGATGCCACCACAAACCACATCACCTGGCAGGGTGTACTGCTCCAACCGGCCTTGACCCGGCTCCGCAGGCGGGAGGCAGCGAAGCGGCAGCAGAGGCGCCGTTGGCCGTGGATTGTCTGTTCTCCCATCCCGCATCCATGATCCCCTTGATCCCTTGCGGACCAAGGGGGAAACGATGGACAAGGCGAGGCTGTTCCAGGACGGTCTCGTGGGTGCGAGGGTCTATGCCCACGAGATCGCTGATGAGCCCTGGTGGCGCCGGGAGAAGGTCCCGCTGGTCTGTCTGTTCTGCACGACACCCGTGGTGTCGCAGCGGGCCCCGGTGGGCCGCGCCCGCAGGAACGCGCTGTTCCGGCTGGCGGCAGGCCGGACCCATAAGGATGTTTGCCCTCTCAACCCGACCGAGGTCCAGCAGAATGCGTGGCTCCCAGGGCGTTGCCGTCATCAGCGGAGATGAGCTGCACCTCTTGCTGCCCGGCGACTTGACCCAAATCGATATTCCGACCGGTGTCGACGACGACTCTGCTGGGGCCGGCGGCCACGTCGGGGTGGACATCGCCACGGTACGGCCGCTGCTGCCCCCGCTGATCAACAGTGCAGTGGTCATCGCCCGGTTCCTGCAGAAGCACGATTTCGACCCCGCGGTGGTCGCCCGGTTCAAGGTGCGCCGCCCGGGCAAGGACACGGCGGCGGTGGCCTGGAGCGAGTTCTGCCACGGCCCGTCACCCGACGGCCAGGCCAGGCTGTACACGCGCCTGACCACCGGTCCCAAGCCCACCCATCCGGTCGCTCTGTACGGCCGCGTCACCTCCGTCAGCAACGACAGCCGCCACACGCCCGTCCTGCGGGAACGACTTCACCCTACGCATTCGCTCCGACCACCCCAGCCTTCTCGCACCGCTCACGGTCGGCGACTACGTCCTGGCTGTCGGCCCCTGGAAGGTCTGGACCCCGGACCAGGGCAGGCCAGAACTGCAGATGTTCGCAGAGGAACACTGGCAGCTCGCCCACTGGACCTACGACGACACCACCGGCCACAGCGGCCCACCCGCCTGCCCACCACCGCTCTCCCTCGCCCAGCGCACCCTGCGCCAGGTCCGCACCGCGGCAGCAGCACCCAAACCCGCGCCGGGGCCGCCCAGCAGTACCTCCGCGGTCCCCCGGTCGTTGCCGACCACTTTCCCCCCGGCCCCGGTTCCGGCAGCGGCACCAACGCCGCC
This sequence comes from Streptomyces sp. NPDC086989, assembly GCF_044745505.1. NCBI lineage: Bacteria > Bacillati > Actinomycetota > Actinomycetes > Kitasatosporales > Streptomycetaceae > Streptomyces > Streptomyces sp. NPDC086989. The sequence goes on along the minus strand of NZ_JBIVAL010000026.1, from coordinate 41,084 downwards.
CCCGCTCCTGCCCGCCGCGCCCCCGCCGACGCCCGTCACGCCGACACCCCCGTCGGCTCCGCCCATGCCGGGCCCCGCGATGCCCGAACTGCCGCCCGCACCTGCCGTGCCGCCGCGGCCCACGGTTCCGCCCCAACCCACGAGCCCGCCGCCCACTCGCACGCGCCGCAGCTGGTGGCTGTTCGGCCGACGCCGCTGAAGCCTCCATCGGCGGCGGGCGCCGACGCGGTTGAGGTTGGCGCGGCCGATCTCTGTCCACGGATATGTAGGCACTGGAACAGCGCTGTTTCATGGACGGACTACCCGTCAGCCCAGCCGCGCGCAGTTCCCCCGGACGCGCCCAGAGCCTGAACGCCGAGATCGATGCCGCGGGGCTGCCCTTCCTCCACCGGTTCGTCGAGCTCGCCGTCGCCTTCCAGCACGCCGTGCGCGAAGAAGACCAGGAGCTGGCCGCCGCCATCGGCCGGCTGCGCGAACTCACCGCGACCGGCAACTTCGCCTACTTCACCGACATCGCGCTCTTCATGGCTGAGACGCCCATGCCTGAGCCCTCTGCCGCCCGCTGGGTCACCGCCCAGGAGGACGTTCGCGCCGCCTGGCGCAGTCTTCTCCAGACGCGGCAGGAGCTGCTCGCCGGGCACTGACCTCGTGCAAGGCGGCTGCCCCGAACAGAATCGTGGCCGGGGCCGCCACTCAACCACTGTCGATTCAGGGGCCGAGCAAGGGCACGATCCGCGCTACGCGATGCCATCCGGCGATGAGGATGCCAGCGACAGCTGCCGCACCCGCGACCAGCCAAGGGCGCAATTCTTCGGAAATAAATCCGACTTTAGGGAGGAGTGCTGTCATCGCGACAGCGGCGATCAGTGCAGCAACAATACCGGCTGCAAAGTGCAGCGACTCCCGGAAAGCCATGCGAGTGGCAGACGGCGGGCTTAGCCCTGCCAGTTTTTCCTCAGGAAGCAGCCCGCCTACCATACCTTGCGAATACCGCTCTCCAATTTCGACAAGCATCGCGCCATACTCTTTCAGCCCTTTTTGGGGGTCGATATCGACACGGGCTAGCTGTGCGCGGAGGGCCTGAACGACGATCTGTCCATGTTGGCGTGCAGGTAGGCGCCGAGGAGAGCGGCGGGGAATGGACCGACAGGCGCTGTAGGCGTCTAGGATGTGCCGTTCGCCACTTCGGCAGTCGCGGTCAAGGCGGCGCACGGCTGCACTGCGTTCGGCAGGCTCCATATGGTAGGCGTCAGCGCATTTGGTCAGAACGCGAGTTGTCTCGTCAACAAGGGAGTATGGCAGATCGGGGCGGCGCTTCATTATCAGTGCAACAATGGGAAGCCCCAGCGCCAAAGATGCTGCAGCTCCAGTGGAACCCCCAACAATAATGCCTACGGCGGATGCAATAGATAAGTCCGGCGGGTGGTTGATGAAGTTACTCGTCTTCAGTCCTTCCCATCCCGCCTCCGCGTGGCTTGCGAACTGCTCTGAGGTATACCACCCGATGACGCGCATCACGGCCCCGATGACGCGATCGGTGAGCAGAACGCCGATTAAGGTGAATGTGCATATCATTCCGGCGGCTCCGAAGCAGGAGAACGCGGGAACTGATGTCCAGATAGTCAGCGCGGTGCGAGTCTGAGGTAGCCCGCTGGTAGTAATTCCCAGACGTTCCACGGAGTCGTCGAGCGCGGCCATACGACGTGCGGCTTCCGCTCGGCCGTTGCGACGTCTCTGTAGTCGAGTGCGCGCTCGCGCACGGCTGATGATGGTCAGCAGACTGTCGTTCGCCACTTCACTGTCCCCCTCTTCAACGGCGAGCTTGGCTCCGCGAGCCCGCCCCACATCATGGTCCAATTAGCGGTCCACGGCTGGCGGTTTGCTGCTATGCCACCTCATCGGCAGCTGGCTGATCGAGGAAGCCCTGCACTCAGGTGGTCCGAGGTACCCACCTCCTCAAGAGGCGACCCATGTCCGCAGCCGAAGGCTCCGCGACTCCGTCGATCCGAAGCTCTCCATCCGGCCTGCGGAACGGATAGCTTTCAACATCCTCGGGCAGGCTCCGGCCCTAGCGCTGGGCAAGCTCCTCCTCGCGGAGCGCGATCAGAACGCACAGGGGCCCGGACCAAATGTGGTCTGGGCCCCGCTCTCGTTCCTGGCCGGCTGTTCAGTGGCCGGGCGGTGAGGTCACTGGCTGTCGGTGTTCTTGCCCACGAGCGAGGACAGCAGCTCGACCATGGTCGCGTGGACCGTGCGCTGCTCGTCGATGAACCCGTCGATCTTCCGCTCCAGGCCGTCCAGACGCTGGGCGACGTGGCCGCTGAGGTTCTCGACCTTCTGTCTGACACCAGACTGCGGCACGCTGCGCGCCGGGGGGCCTTCCGTTCAGCCCTCTGCGGAACGACAGCGATGCCCGCGACGTCACCAGCTGCGCGTGGTGAGGGTCTCAGTGGCAGGGTTGCTGATTTTGACTGCGGTCTTCGACGATCTGCTTCAGCCGTGAGAGTGGAATGATCTTCTGGCCGGAGCGGTACTCGCTCCAGACGCTCCGGCTTCCCGTGTACCGCTGTTCGAGCTGGCTCACTGTGTACTCGGCGGTCAGGTCCCGCAGGAACTGCGCGAGCTCGTTCGCCTCGGCCGTGCGGCCCTTTAACGGGCCCGGCGGGCGTCCTGGTCTGCTCATTTGTCCCCCTCCATGGTCCAACTTGTTCACGCATGTTCGTGCAAGCTTGCGGATGTACGGAGTCTCTACCTTCGCTGACCTGCACAGACGCAGGTACGAGCCGCCATAATCAGATCAGGTCCGCGACCACCGGAGCCATCTTGCCCAGCCGCCCACGCCGGCCTCCGACACTGTGGCCCGAACCGCCTGGTGACAGCGGCGCCACTAGTCCTTCAACGTCGACCTAGCAGCCGGCCTGCTCGGTACCGTTCCGATGGAGCGGTCTTTCCACCTTGATCACCGTTCCGGCAGGGTAGGAGGGGAAGGCGATGCGCCAGAGGTTGTCAGGCTGGCCGTCGACCGTGAGGCGGGTCAAGGTGGTGGACAGGTCGGGCGTGACGTCCAGTACCGCGAGGGCGTAATCGGCGCCGGCTCCCTCTTCGGAGCCCACGGTCACAGACTTGGCGCTCCAGCGGCCCGCACCGTCCGTGCTGTCCTGGCTCACCGGTCTGAGGATGAAGAATTCCTTGTCGACGCGCATGCCGATCCACAGCTGGTGTCCCTGGGCGGGTTGCCCCTGGCCGGAGACGTCGATGCAGCGGGGAATCGGGCCGTCGGCAGGCTTCTCGATGGTGACTGCGTATTCGGGCGGGCCAGGGGCGGGCGTTGCGGGAGCCGGTGATGTTCCGGGCTCGGGCTGACTCTTGCCGGGTTCCGCCAGGCCGGTGGAAAGGGGCTCAGGTCCGGCAGCGGATTGTGCGGTACGGCTGGGGCTGGACGCGCCGGATGGTGACGTGTCGGACTGGCCCTTCGGTCGCTCGGCCTGGTTGGCGATGACGAGTACCGCGGCCAGGGCCGCCAGCGCTGCCCACTGTGCGGGTGTTCTCCAGCGCCTGAGCCGGTCCGTCCGAGGCTTCGGGCCTCGGGCGGATCCTGCGGGCCGGGGCGATGAGAGCCGTGTGCCGGGTTGCGGTGGCGCCGCGGACGCATCGCCGGGGGGCGCGGAGTCGGTGTCAGACGGGGTGTCCGGGTCCGCAGATAACGCGGCGAGTTCGCCCCGGAGTTCGGCTGGCTCCGGGACGGCACCGGGAGCGCCGACGGCTGGCCCCGGCGAGGGTGCGGGGGCCTCGACCGCTCCCGCCGGACGCCTCGCGGGGACGGCCGCGTCCGGGGGCGGGAACTGGCTGGGGGCCGACGCGGCGGCAGTCGCGGCCGTGTGCAGCCGGCGTGCTTCCTGCAGCCTGTGTCCCCTGGTGCGCGGGTCGCGGGCGAAGCCGTCCTCGATGATCTGGTTGAGCCGCGCGAACGGAATGATCTTCTGGCCGGAGCGGTACTCGCTCCACACACTCCGGCTCAGGTCGTAGCGCTCCTCCAGCCGGCTGACCGTGTACTCGGACGTCAGGTCCCGCAGGAACTGCGCGAGTGCGTTGGCCTCGGCGGTGCGGCCCTTTAACGGCCCCGGCAGGCGCCCTGGTCGGTTCACTTCTCCCCCTTCAGCGGCCCACATGTTCGCGGACGTTCGCACAAGTTCGCGGATGTCCGGTCTTCGCAGCCGCTCTGACCTGCACTGACGTGATCACGGTCCAACGGATAATCAGATCAGGTTCCAGCGTGGTGTTCCACCGCTTCCGCCAACCAGGACAGCGGAATCCACCACGGCGAAGGGACCACCCGTGAAAGAGCCGTTCATACGCCGGCCCAAAGCCATAGCGGCCCTGGCCGGGCTGGTCCTGGCCGTCGGCCTGGCCGTCATCCCCGCCCAGGCCAGCGTCGACAACCACTACGCCAAGTCCGACTCGACCGGAACTATCGGCAAACAGGCAGCCCCCGGCGGGCCGGTCACCCGCGAGCAGATCATCAGCCGGGCCAAGTCCTGGGTCGAGCAGGAAGTCCCGTACAGCCAGACATCGGGCTGGAAGGACGAGGCCACCGGCGGCGCCTACCGGCGGGACTGCTCCGGCTTCGTGTCCATGACCTGGCAGCTGAGGACGAGCCTGACCACCGAGACCCTGTCCAGCGTCGCGCGGCGGATCTCCGTCAACGAGCTCGAGCCCGGTGACGCCCTCGTCAACGAGACGAGCCATGCCCTGCTGTTCGGAGGCTGGACCAACAAGGCCAAGGGCGACTTCTTCTACTACAGCGAACCGCGTCCCGGTGGGCGGGCCAACAAGGCCGACGCCAACATCCACGACTACAAGGTCGCCGGCTACTTCCCCAGCAGCTATGTCCCGCTCCGCTACAAGAACATCACCACCACCCCGCAGACACCCCCATCCGCGCCGGCACCCAAACCGAGCACCACCGCGCCGGCCCCAGAGCCGAAGCCGAGCACGACCATCACGCTGGCGCCCAAGCCCAGCACCACGACGCCCGGCCCGAAGCCGAGCACCACCGTGGCCCCCAGCCCGAGCACAACCACGGCGCCACGTCCCAAGCCCAGCACGACCACGTCGCCGAAGCCGACTGAGACCACTACGCCGCGCCCGAAGCCGAGCACGACCGCGGTGCCGACGCCGAGTGCCACCACTGCGGTCAATGCCCCGGAAGCTGACGATTCCCTGCCGGCTGTCTCCGTGCCATCCGCTCCGGCGTCGGCTCCGGCCACCCCCGTCGATGGGCTGCCGACCGCCGCCCCCGCTGCTCCGGACACCCTCTGCACGCCGGCCCACCGGACCCGGTTCCGGCTCTGGATCCCGCCTTTCCCCTTCGTTCTCACCTTCTGACCGGCCCGGGCCGCTGCCGCGCCCGCCGCGTCCACTCCACCTCAAACACCCAGAAGGGACCCCTGATGAACCCCGTCATGCCCACACACGACCGACAGACCCCCCAACGGCCCGTGAGTACGAGCTGGTGGCAGCGCATCCACGGCGCCATCCGCATGCTCTGCCTCCTCCTCATCGGTGTCGTGGCCATCGGCGTCACCGCGAACGCAGCCACCGAGCGTCAGCCAGGTTCCGAGGCCGTGGCCATGGAGCAGATCGTGGCGGCCGGCGATGCCGTCTTCGCCTTGGCCGCCGACCATCAGGCCGTCTACAAGTGGTCCGCCGAACAGGACAACTGGGAGTGGGTGAAGGACGGGGCCCAGAAGCTCTACCCGGGTGGTGACACCGTCTACGCGATCGAACCGGGCCGCGGGGACATCAGCAAGTACAACCCCAAGACCGGCCAGTGGCCCGTCATCGGCGGCCCGGGCGCCACCTTCGCGGCCACCTCCAAGCACCTCTACGGTGTCAGCCCCGACCACAACCTGGTCATGGAGTACACCGGCAAGGACGATATCTGGCGCAAGGTCGGCAATCGCGCCCAGGACCTCTACGCCGGCCCCCAGGGCACCCTGTACGTCACCAACCCCGACGACAAGAACATCGTCAAGTACGACGGCGAGTGGAACGTCGTCGGGGGCCCCGGTGCCACCTTCGCCGTCACCGACAAGAGCCTCTTCGGACTGACCCCTGATCACCGCACCGTCGTCCAGTACGACCCGGACACGAATAAGTGGAACCGCATCGGCGGTGCCGCCGGAACCATCTTCGCGAGCAACACCCTCTACGCCACCAACCCCGACACCGGCGACCTCTACAAGTACAACGGCCGCCCGGACGCGTGGAACCGTGTCAGTGGCCGCGCGCAGGCCTTCGCCACCAGCGGTCACTACATCTACCGCCTCGCCCCCGATCGCCGTTCCGTTCAGAAGTACGACGGCGACGGATCCAACGACGCGTGGCGCGACCTCGGAGCACCGACGCCCCCGGCCAGCCGTGAGGAGAAGGTCGCCCGCCTGGACAGTCTGACCCAGCTCGGCCCGGAGGCGACCGCAGACTGGACCCGGACACTCGACGCACACCACAACGTCGTGCCGGACCGGTACGAATTCCGCTGGACGACCAACGAATGCAACTTCCCCGCCAGGAAGACCGTCGATGGCTACGACTTCACCGCCGCATGCATCCGGCACGACTTCGGGTACCGCAACTACCGGGACCTGCACGGTGAGAAGGAATTCCGCTCCAACCCGAACGGAAAGGCACGCGTCGACGAGATCCTTCTCCAGGACGCGAACAACGTCTGCATCGAGCAGGGACGCCAGCCCACTCTCCGGACGCCCTTCGACTTCACCGCCTGCAAGGCGGCCGCTCAGACCTTCTACTACGGGGTCAAGTACGGGGAGCCCGTCGTCAACACGATCACCAACCCCGGCGATCTCCTCCCCAGCCCCGAGGAAGTAGTCAAGGGACTCCTGAAGTGGCCCGGCATGGGCCGCTGAGCCGACCCGCAGCCCCGGCGGAGCGCTTCCCTCAGCGCCCTGCCGGGGCTGCGGGCTGACGGCGGCACTGCCGAGGTGTCCCCCGTTTCATAGGTGGTCGCATGTGAACCATCGACCCCGGAAAGTCTTGGGGCTCGGCCCGTACCTGTCAGGGCGTGCGGACGACCGCTCCCGAGACGAACCACTGCACAAGAGCCGCAGCCAGATGCACCCCGGCCCGGGCCGCTTCCAAGGTCTCGGGCACGGCGCCGTTCTGAGCGCCGTGCCGCGAGGTCTGCCCCTCCCACAGTGCGCGCATCATCGCCTCTACCGGGGCTACCGGGTCGCCGGCCGGGCTGGGGATCGCGGTGGTGAACTTGTGCCGCGCCTGCTTGAACTCCCCCAGCATCGTGCCAAGCGTGGCGGACCACCCCCGCGTCGGCGGGGAGAACTTGGGGCAGCGGACCAGCCAAGCCTCTGACCTGCTTCATTCTCCAAGTGAGAACGACGCCCGTTCCTGCCACTTCACGCCGTCGTGCACCATCAGTTCAACCGACGCGACATGAGATGTGAACGGGAGCTTGTTGGCGAGGTCGGCCTCGATCTCCTCCAGGACGGCGTCTTCCTGACCTTGAGCGATGGTCAGGTGCGGCACGATCTCGGCGAACCGGCCGCCATACGGCGGAGCCTCAGGCCAACGATTAGCGATCGCCTTGGTAAGCTGCCGCAACTGCGTGTCAGGTTCGGGGACGAGATGCAGCGCACTTCCGGGAGCCGTCCACACCTCTCGAACCGCAGGTCAAAGGCCTGGTGGTTGCCCAGAACCTCAGCGAGAGCGGAGTAGACGAGCGCATCTATTCGGCTCTCATCGAGGAACGGGAAGAGCACGGTGACGTGGGCTGGAACTCCGGCCTGGGCTGAGGGGTCGAGCCGTTCACGCCACCTGCGGGCGGACGGCTCCGCCTCCGGGATCCGGACGATGAGCCCCGTCTGGCCCGCCTGAAACGTACTGGTGCTGTCATCTGCCATGACACCGCATGGTGTCATCTCTGTCGCAGACAGCACCGGCTCTTTTTCCGCCGAACGATCACGACCGGTCTCCGAAGCCGGTCGACGGGCGAGGCGGCCAAGGTGTGCTTGCCCCGAGACGGCGCCTTTCACCTTCGATAGGGGCACGGTGGTGGGCGCCAGTCAGGTCGGCTCCGGGCTCTTCCCTCTCAGGAACTCGCGGGCGCCGCGGAGCCGGGTGCGCAGCTTCTGCTGCGTGGTGCGGCTGTCGAGTCGTACTTCGAGCCCGCCGGGCAGTCCTGTGCCAGAGCGGCGTGCGGAGGGCAGCCGAGCGGGGTCGAGCCCGTCGCGGCGGGCGATGAGCTCGCCCAGCTCGTAGCGGCTCAGGGCGTCAGGACCCGCGAGGTGGAAGACGCCGGCCGCGTTGGAGAGGGCGATCTCCCGCAGGGCTGCGGCCAGGTCCTTCACGTGGACGGGGCAGCGGATGTCGTCGGTGAACAAGGCGCCTTGCCGCGTGCCAGCTGCCAGCGCGTGCACCAGCTGCTCGTGCTGGGAGCGGCCGTGCCCGATGATCAGCGAGGTGCGGGCGACGACCGCGTCGGGGCACAGGAGGCGTACAGCGGTCTCGGCGGCCGCCTTCGCGGCCCCGTACGCGGTGAGCGGGTCAGGAAGACAGGACTCGTCGTACCAGTCGCGACCCGTTCCGGAGAAGACGGCGTCGCTGGAGACGTGCACCAGGCGGATGGAGCGGCTGGCCGCGGCCTGGGCAAGTCGGATCCCGCCTTCGGCGGTGACCGCCCAGTCCGCTCCGCCGCTCGTCGCGTTGATCAGCACGGCCGGAGCCACCGTGTCGAGGACTTTCTCCAGGCGGGTGGGGTCGCGAAGATCGAGGTGATGCCAGGTCGCCCTGCCCTCGTCGCCGGGACCGGAGTGGAACGTGGCGGCCGGGCGCCCTCCCGCGGATACCGCCTGGCGTACCAACTCGGCACCCAGAAAGCCGCTGCCGCCGATGATCAGCACAGTCATGCCGCTCACGTTAAGGGCGACGGGTGCCGCCGTGGGCTGCTTCGGCGGAACCCGGCGCAGCCACGATCGAGCGTCGCGGAACCCCGTGTGCGACCCTGCTGGTGGGGTCATCCTCGTACTGCCTGGGGTGATCTGTCGTCCGGCCAGGTCGGACGGTACGGGTCGTCGGTGATCCACCGCCGCCATGCGGTGTCGCGTCGTTCGCCTTGGTCAGTCTGCGCACACGCACAGGCTCAGCCACCGCACCCCAGCGGTCGGAACGGACGTCACCGCACATCCAACCGCCACGACCACCAACCCGACGAACCAATGAGGTCAGAGCACTAGCTGGGCGTGGAGTGGGCCTGATAGCGCTGCCCGGGAGCCTGCCATGTCCGTATGTGGGGCCGCTCCAGGGGTCAGCGAAAGGCGTTATGGCGACGCCGGACCAAGACCCAGATCACGGCGCCTGCGGCAGCCAGAGCCGCGGTGCCGGCGCCGAGCAGCCACGGGGCCGCTTGCCTCTTGGCCGTTTTCGCTGCCTCGTCCTGGCAGGTGCGGCGGGCCGCGTCATCGGTCCGGGCCACCCGGTAGCGGGCCCAGACCTCGTCCCTGCCCACCCAGTGGACCTCGTACAGACCGGGCTCAGCATCACAGCGGATCACCGCCGCTGTCGCGACCCCCTTGGCTCCATGCATGACGGGGCGGTTGGTGAAGCCCAGAGACGTGAGAGTGTCGCCGTACACCAGATCCGCGTCCGAGCCCGTGAGCGTCACCCTCTCGCCGCCCCGGAACGTCCGTACGTCCCACGGCGACTGCGGCCAGGAGTCACCCGCGGGCCAGCGCTCCTCAGGCTGATCCGGGGGAAGAGCCGCGACCTTCCAGGGACAGACCCTGCGTTCGGCCTCGTCGACGTCCGCGACCTTGACGGTCACCCAGGCATCGCCTTTGGCAGTGCTGGCGGGCTCGTCGGGCCGGCTGGGCCCGGTCCGCTCGACCGGGTAGACGCCCGGCAGAGTGTCACATGCCACGGTCGCCACCGCGGTGATAACCGGATCGTTCATCCTCAGCGTCCCGTGCTCAAGGAAGATTTCGGAGACCACCCAGTCTCCGTTCCTCCCCGGCAGGTACGAAGCCACCGTGAACGTCAGCCGATCACCGGGCCGCGCCGACAACTGCGCCCCCTCCGGCGTTGGGGCAGGCGGATCCACGGCCGGCGCCGCGAACGCACCGCCCGCCACGGCCGGTAACAACAGCAGTACCAGCACGGCAATCACGCCCTTCGTCCTCATCCCACCCATTCGCCCTCTTTCTCATCCTCTGACGATCTCCCGTACCCCTACATAGCCCGTCATCGAACTAATGGACCATTACAGCGAGGTAATCCGGCAGTTCGCGACCGGCGAGCGGGGCACCCAGGAGTCGGACGACCACAGCGGTACCTTCATCCGGCGGCGGGACTCTCCCGCCTCCACCCCATAGCGGGACTTGGCGGCAGCACGACAGCAACAGTGGAGCCCCGATCAGGGTCGAGCGGGCAGCGGCACCCCAGACGGACCGGTCGGTGAGCGGTCGGTGAGCGGTCGAGGAGAGTGGCGAAGAAGCCGGCAAGGAGAGGCTGGGCGCGGTCGCGGTCGCGGAGTTCGTCGTGGCCGAACCGAAAGACCTCGTAGCCGCGGAACTTCAGGGCGCGGTCGCCAGCCATGGTCGCGGTGTACTTCGTGTTGCCGGGTTCGGTACCTTCGTTGTGGGGGTAGCGCTGCATGTCGTCGACCTCCAGGACCAGGCGCCGGTTTCCCGGCAGCAGCATCGCGACGGAACCTTCTACGAGCCCCGCCCCACCGCAGCGACTTGAGATCTGCTAGAGGGGCGAATCGCAGCCAAACTCAAACGTCTCTACGGCGGCGTCGACCGGGAAATCTGGGTGATCGTTCCAGATTCCAGCGAAGGCGACCAGAAGGTTCCATGAGGCAGTTGCATGCAACTCGGTCCCTGCTGCCTGCTCAGGCACAACAGCTCGATGGAAGCGCACCGCAGCGATCTGCTTGTCTGCGGCCAGACGCAGAGCCATGGCAGTGCGGCGGGCTTGGCCTTGAAGCGGGGCCGCGTCAGGGATACGCGCCGACACGAAACGGACTAGCCGTGCGACCTGGTCGTCAGTGATCCGTTCCACCCATTCCCCCAGCCGTCAACAAGCCTATTCGCCTGGTGCGGCAGCAACTATCGCACCTCAGAGCACTCCTTGCCGTGCCCTGATGCTCCGCTTAGCGGGATCTACGAGTACACCGGGCGACACGTCCACGAGGTGATGCCCCCAGGCGACCTCCGCAGGAGCGCAGCTCCTTGACCAAAGGCATAGGGGCACCCCCAGTCGTCCACCGCCCCCCTCATCCGACAAGTGGTTGGTACCGGAGGAGCAGTGCAACCTGATCCCGGGCTTCATGCCGGCACCAGCCACGCCCTGGGGCCGAGAACGAGCCTCCGGCACCCCTCGCTGGAAAGCTCCCACGACTCGTCCGGGACCAGACACTCAACGATCCCCACCGCGGCCCGCAGCCCGCCGAGCGGCCAAATGAGATGACCGCTCAGGTGCGCTTTTCGGAGGAGGTACGGAATTGCAGGGCTACCTCGGCGGCGTCGGCGAGGCTCTGCTCGTCTGCGAGTACAACTTGGCCGAGGGTGCCGGAGTCGGTCCATGCGCAGATGACCTGGCGGCCCGAGGACGGCATGAAACCACAGCTCAACTTACCTCCCCAGGAGCCCGCTTCGAAGTCGGTGACCTCGGTCGCCCGTGCGCCGGCGAAGAAGTCTCGCAGCTCGTGCGACATAGTGTTCGAGCGCTTTTCCTCGGCCAGCCGCGGGTTCCACTCGACAGCGTTGATCTGAAGCACGGCGCCGACCGGTCCCTCGCCGGGACCGTCGTAGAACCAGTGCTTACCCGAGGAGGCTTTAATGGGCATGCGTTGCGCAAATTCGGCGGATTCCTCCGCATTAAGCATTCGGTACTTTCCGACCTGCGCGGCGGGGTCGACAACACGCTGATGCGCCTGGGGCTGCGCCGCGTCGGAGGGAGCCTGCGCTGCGGAATCCTGAGCGATGGGTGCTGCTTCGGCGGCGGGCGGTTCTCCCCCAGGGAGGGTGAACGCCCGCAGTAGCCCTACGGCGGCAACGGCCAGCAGCACGCCCCGTACGAGATTGCCTCTGCGTAGAGCCTCCTTACCGGCCTGCTCGGCGTCGGCCGCACTGATGGCAACGGGACCGCGGCGCCAAGTCCGGGTTGAGAACCAGATGACGGTCAGGGCGACTGCGGTGGCGAAAAGTACCCCAAACCACTGCCCGTCGGCATACGCCTGTGAATTGACATCGATAGATGACATGTACATGCGCGAAGTCTAATCGGCCTCACGGCGAACTCGCACATATATCCGCATCTGGTCTGGTTGCTCAGGCTTCAGCGTGTGGCGCCGACACCCATTGCCCCTCACTCCCCATCCTGGCGAGCTCATGCATGATGGGTCGGCCGGAGGTCGCAAACTGTATCGCTCGTCCCGGCCGTCACTCCTGCGACCTCCACCACAGCCGCCCTGCCAAGGAAGTCCTTTCCCGCTTCCGCCTCATGCACCCCGAGATCACCATCGTCCGGGCCGACTTTCGCTTATGCGGGCAAGATTGTGACCTGGGCAAAGCAACTGGTCGTCCGGTATGTCGATGCGGGCCGGCTCTCGTTCGAGGCGTTGCGGCGCCGGGCTGCCGCCGCCGCACCCCTTCTACTTGATCTTTTCGTAAGTTCGGTGGGTGTGGTGGGTGGATGGGTGAGAGTCTTCTGTCGTGTCGTCTCAACCATCGTCCGCGGTTTCTGGGTGGTCTGTTCCTCCTTTGTCGAGGCCGCAGTCGGCGGAGGCTCGGCGAGTCCGTGCGGCCGAGTTGTTCGGGCAGGGCCGCTCGAACGCCGAGATCGCGGGGATGGTGGGGGTCCATGCCGAAAGTGTGCGGCGGTGGAGACGCGCATGGGAGAACGGCGGAGCTCAGGCAGTGCGGCGACGGCCGGCATCCGGTCGCCGGCCGAAGTTGGGCGATGCCCAGGTGGAAGAGGTGCGGGCCGCGCTGGAGCGGGGCGCCCAGGCCCACGGCTTCGAGGCCGGTCTGTGGACGCTGGAACGGGTCCGTGTGGTGGTCGAGCGTGTGCCGGGGGTGTCCCTCTCACGGGCGTCGGTGTGGCGACTGCTGACCGGCCGGCTCGGATGGAGCCTGCAACGGCCCGAGCGGCGGGCGGTTGAGCGGGACGAGTCGGAGATCGCCCGCTGGATCGCGCATGAGTGGCCGCGCATCAAAAAGGGGCCGTGAACACACGTGCCTGGATCGTGTTCCTCGACGAATCAGGCGTCTCGCTCCTCCCGCAGATCCGCCGCACCTACGCGCCCCGCGGCCGCACTGGAAGCGCGCGTCGATGGCCGGGGCACTGGGCTACCACTCCACCGACCCCGACCGTGGGGCCTGCCTGTGCTTTCACCTCAAGCCCGGCAGCTACGACACCGCCGGCTCATCGAGGTCCTGGAGCAGATGAAGGTTGGGGACGTGGCCCAGCTCGGCGATGGCCTGCTGCACGGCACGCCGGGTCGACTCCTTGACACCGGTCGCGTGGTTGATGACGCGGGAGACCGTGCCCCGCCCCATCCCGGCAAGCGCGGCCGCTTCCTCCGGCGTCGGCGTGGTGCCAGGGCGCCGCTTCACCGTATTCACCCCACCCCCAGGGCACCCGATCTTACGGTCCCGGGCGGGCGCCTGATCGGCGGGTCGGCGTCGGTCGGCGGCCCGTTCGCCTGCCGTACGTCTGGCGCGGTTCCACCTTGTTCGCACCCCGTGTCCCGTTCGGCCTGGGCCGGGTCGGTCAAGGACAGGGCGGGGGTCAGCGGCGCAGGGTGACGGGCAGCGCCTCCAAGCCGCGCAGCATCATCGTGTTGCGCCAGCGCAGGTCGCGCTCCTGGCAGGCCAGGGTCGTTCCGGGGAAGCGGGCGAGGAGCGCGGTGAGCGCGATCTCGGTCTCCAGCTTGCCGAGCAGGGCCCCGAGGCAGCGGTGGATGCCACCGCCGAAGGCGAGATGGCCGGCGTCCTGGCGGTCGAGGATGAGGCGGTCGGGGTCCTGGAAGCGCGCCGGGTCGCGGTTGGCCGCGCCGAGGGACAGCAGCACGAACTCGTCCTGCGGGATCACCACCCCGCCGACGTCCACCGGCTCGGTGGTGAAGCGGGTGGTGGCCATACAGATGGGGGAGTCGTAGCGCAGGAACTCCTCGACGGCCCCGGGCATCCGGGTGGGATCGGCGCGCAGCCAGGCGGCCTGGCCGGGCTGGCGCAGCAGCGCGAGGCAGGAGGTGCTCAGCAGGTTCACGGTGGTCTCGTGCCCGCCGATCAGCAGCAGGGCGACCATGCCCACGATCTCGTCGTCCGTCAGCTCCCCGCGCTCGCGGGCCGCCAGCAGCTCCGTGAGCAGATCGGCGGGACGCTCATTGCGGCGGATACGGCGGTCGGCGATGGCCAGGACGTACGCGCCCATCTCCTGGACGGCTCGCCGGAACGCCGCGTGGTCGCCCTCCTGGGTGACGATGGCGGTCGACCACTTCCGGTAGAGGTCGCGGTCCTCGGGCGGGAAGCCGAGCAGTTCGCAGACGACGAGGATCGGCAGCGGGAAGGCGAAGTCACGTACCAGGTCCACCGTGGCGGTGGTGGTGCGGGTCGTGTGGCGCGCGGCTGCCGCGTCCAGCCCGTCGAGCAGTTCGAGGGTGATGCGCTCGACCATCGGCCGCATCGCCTCGACCCGCTTGCGGCTGAACGCCGCCTGGACCACGCGGCGCAGGCGGGTGTGGTCGGGCGGATCGCTGCTGAGCATATGGGTGATATCGGTGCCCATGTTGACGCCCTCGACCCGGCTGTCGGCCAGGGCCTGGGCGCGCCGCGCATCCTGCGCGAAGCGGTGGTCGGAGAGCGCGGCCCGGACATCGGCGTAGCGCGGGATGATCCACAGCCGCAGGCCGCCGTCGCTGTGCAGCACGGAGACCGGCGCCGATTCCCGCATCCTGGCCAGGATCGGGTACGGGTCGCTGAGGAACGTCGGAGGGTTCTGGCGCGGTTCCGTCGTCGTCTCGGGCTTGTCCGGCCGGTGCTTCTGCGGCCGGGGACTGTTCGTCCGGGGTGCTGCCGTAGCTGTGGTCATGATGTTCTCCTGTGCTCACCGGCACGGCCGGCGCCGCGGCGGGGTGCCGTGCGTGGCACCCCGCTGCGGCGCTGATGGGGCTCACTGCAGAGGGGACTTCTTCTCCGTGTCCTTCTTCGTGCGGGTGGTGCAGGCCGGCGCCGGGTCGTTCGGCCGGACCGGGACCGCCTTGTCCAGGGCGGCCTGGGTGTCCGGATGAATGATGAGCCCGCGCTCCCGCTCGGTGGCGCTGATGGGGTCGACGCGCAGTCCGTGACGCTTCATGGGGTTGACCTTTCTTCGGTTTTTTCGGTGTGGTGGACGGGGTGGTGCGAGCCGGTCCGCCCGCTGTTGCGGTGGTCGGCGGTTCTGGGGGAGGTGCGCAGCGCGTCGTCGGCGTAGCGCACCATGGCGGACCAGGCGGCGGCGTATCCGGCTGGGTCTCGGCCCAAGTCGTGTCCGCCGCCGAGCCACCGGACGCGATGCGGGACGTCGTGGCGCCGCAGCGCGGCGAGGTAGCGTTCGATCTGTTCCGGAGGGCACTTCTCGTCGTCCGTCGAGGCGGCGAGGAAGAGCGGGCCGCGTACGTGGCCCACATAGGTCATCGGGCAGGCCGCGCGATAGCGGTGTGGCACCTGCTCGGGGGTGCCGCCGAAGAGGCGGTCGTCGACCTCCCGCAGCGCCGGAGTCGTCGCCCGGTACGCCGCCGTGTAGTCGGCCACCGGGGCGACGGCCAGCCCCACGTCCCACAGCCGGGGCTGGACGCCCATCGCCAGCAGCGTCAGGTAGCCGCCCCAGGAGTAGCCGCACAGGCCGGTACGGCCGGGCTCCGCGACACCCACGTCGATGAGGTGGCCGCGCACCGCGGCGAGGTCTTCGAGCTGGGCGAGGCCGACCCGGTGGCCGAAGTCGTCCCGCCAACGGGGGCCGTAGCCCGTCGAGCCGCGGTAGTTGGTGCGCACCACGGCGAATCCGGCCCGGACCAGGGCCTCGGTCCGGCCGTCGTAGGCGTCCCGGTCGTGGGTGTGGGGCCCGCCGTGAACGAGGAAGACCGTCGGCCAGGGGCGGTGGCCCGCCCTGCGGCCGGGCGGGGTGGCCACAAAGCTGTGGATCTGCCCGTACGGCCGACGTGTCCACAGCTCGCGGCGCCTGGGTCCGGTCGTTCCGCCGGGCGCCGTGCCGCGTGACGCCGTCGTGGAGCGGCCGGAGTGGCTGGAGTGGCCGGAGTGGCCGAAGTTGTCGAGACGATCCGGGGGTTCCGGGTGCTCCGGGCTTTCCTGGCTTTCCGGGTGGCAGATCAGTGGCCGGGGCGGTTCGCCGTCGCGGCTCCACAGGAAGTGGACCGTGCGGTCGGGTGCGCAGGAGAAGTCGATGATCGTGCCCTCGGGCGTGGGAAGCACCGTCGTCGTACCGCGGTCGAGGTCGGCGCGGAGCAGGCGGCTGCGTCCCGCCCGGTCCTGCTGGACCAGCGCCGTGCGGCCGGGCCCGTACCAGCAGGCGGTGATCTCCGTATCGAAGTCGAGCGCGGAGCCGGGACCATGCGTACGGATCCCCTCGCCCTGCCGCCAGAAAGCCAGGGTGTAGCGGCCCGCGCGTTCGAGGACGAGCAGCAGTTCCGGCCGTGCGGTGGTGAGGTCCGGGCGGAAGCCCAGCGCCCACACCGCGCCACCGTCGCCGTCCCCCGCTGCGCCGGGGATGGCGTCCACGAGGACGCCGGAGGCCGGTGACCACAGCCGGACCGCGGCCGGTCCGGCCGGGTACCCCGCGGTGGCCAGCAGCCGGCCGCCGGGGGCCAGGCCCACCACTGCCGCATAGCCGGGCTCCTCGGCCACCAGGCGGGCGCGCTCGCCCGGTCGGCCGAGGTAGTACCGCGAGCCGTCCGCGACCCCGACGCCGACGGCCGCGAGGCCGCTGCGGGGGTCGAAGGCCAGGCCGTGCATCCGCCCGGCGGGTACGCCGTCGAGCGCCGGGCGCGGGTGCCCGCCCTCGAACGGCCCGCGCAGCCAGCGGCCTTGACCGCCGGGAGCGGCGTCGAACCACCACAGGCCGTGGCCGTCCGGCTCGATGGCGGCGGTCTCCACACCCAGCGGTGCGGTGGTCGCCTGGCGGCGCTGATCTGTCGTCAGGTCCCAGGCCACGATCTGCGGGAGACCGTCCACGTACCGGGTCTCGACCGCTCGCCGGCCGTCGCCGGCGGCGAAGGACGGGACGTGCACCGCCGTTCCGATACTGCCGCTCATCGCCATCCCTCCCTTCGTGGTGTCCGCTTCCGCCGCCGGTGGCCTTGGCTGTGGTGGGCTCCGACGTCCATCACACTGCCGGACGGGCGGGCTGCGCGGCAGGGAAGAAAGCGCAGCGGCACCGACAGTGACCAGTGCCGGTTCTTCCCTGGCACCGGACGGTGGGCGGGCGACAGGGTGCGGGGGCGATCACATGGCCCGGACCCACCGAGGAGAAAGAGGCGACCCGATGACGATGGCGGCGACCCAGCCCGGCACAGCCCCCGTCCCACCCGCCGGAGCGCCGAAAGGCACACCGGGTGGCAGGCCGAGCCGTGCGCTGAGGGCGGTCTACGTCGCGGGCGCGGTGACGGCGTTGGGCACCCAGATGACCATGCTCGCGCTGCCCTGGCTGGTGCTGGAGACCACCGGCTCGGCCACCCGGGCGGGCCTGGTCTTCGCCGGCCAGGTGCTGCCGATGGCGCTGCTCGGCTTCGCGGGCGGAGAGGTCATCCAGCGCCTGGGCGCCCGCCGGACCATGGTCATCTCCGATCTCGCCCGCGCTCCGGTGGTGGCGCTGATCCCGCTGCTGCAGAACCTGGGCGCGCTCAATCTGGCCGTCCTCATGGCGATCGTCGTGACGCTCGGGGCGCTGGCCGTTCCGTACCATGCGGCACAGCGGGTGCTGGCGATGGAGCTGCTGAGCCCGCACGCCCGCTCTCTGGCCCGCGCCAACAGCGCGCTGGCAGGTGTGACGAACGGCTCGGCGTTCGTTGGGCCAGCGCTCGCGGGCGCGCTGATCCCGCTGGTGGGAACCACATCGGTGATATGGCTGGACGCGGCCTCGTTCGCCTTCTCCGGATTGCTGCTGCTGCGTCGCGTCCCGGCAGGGGGTGGCGGGGCCGAAGGGTCCGCGGCCGGGCCGCGCGGCCTGTGGGCGGGGGTGCGGCATCTGTGCGGCGACTGGTTCCTGAGCCGGGCGATGCTGTCCACCGTGGTGTTCGGGCTGATGCTGCGAACCCAGATGATCACCATGCCGGTGCTGGCGTTCACCCGGTTCGAAGGGGACGCCAGGGTCGGCGGCCTGCTGGTCGCCGCCTATGGCGCCGGTGGCCTGGCGGGCTCGGTGGCCGCCTATGTGCTGGCGGCACGGGTCGCCCCCGTACGGCTCGCCTGTACGGCCCTGGTCTGCGTCGCTCTGCCCCTGTGGACGCTCCTGGTGCCCATGCCGGTCAGCGCGCTCGTCGTCGCCGTCGGCCTGTCATCGGCCGCTGCGCCCCTGGCGAACGCGCCGCTGATGGGCCTGCTCTCCGCACGGCTGCCGGACGGCTTCGGGCCCAAGGTGTTGCAGGCCGTGGTCACGATCAGCACCCTGGCCGGGCCTGTGGGCTTCCTGGCCGCGGGCACCGTGCTGGACCGGGCGGGTGTCGCGGCGGCCCTGTGGGGCGTCGCCGCGCTCGCGACGTTCGCCAGCGGCAATCTGATCCTGGCCCTGCGCCGCCTCCGGGCCACCGAGGACCTGAACTGACCTGGTCTTCAGAGAAGATCCCGGTGGACGAGGGTCACGCGGCGGTGGGGTTCACCGGAAGCCCTCCTCGCGGTACTCCGCGTCCGAGGCCGCCGCGGTGGCCTCGCGCAGCTCGATGCGGCGGATCCGGAGGCCGCTGGTGATGACCAGCGACAAGCTCGCCTCCGCCTACGCGCTCGTACGCCCTTGGTACTCACCGAGCCTGCGCCGGGAGCGGTGGTGGCGCAGGCTCGTGATGGCCCAGGACATCAGGTCGATCCGGGACCGTTCGGCGGGGTCGGTGTCTCCGGTGTGCTGGAGGACCCCGTGGCGCAGCGCGGCCCGGGTCACGGCCTGCACGCCCGCGAGGTGGGTGTCGTGGAGGTCCTCCCTGGTCGAGCCGAACACGGGGCGGGCGGTGGTCCACGGGTCAGGGCGAAGGCGCCAGTGGTAGTTGGCGCTCTCGGCCAGGCCGCGGACCAGGACGCGCGGGGGTCGTGCGGCGATGTACGCGGCGATCATGCCGGCGGCCTCGGCGCCCGGGGGCTTCCGGGGCCACAGGGCGAGGGCGGCGACGACGCCTGCGGGGATATGTCCAGCCGGCTGCCGCTGGCGGCGTACCAGGCGTCGGCGACCGCCTCGCCGAGGACCGAGCCGGGGCTACGGCTGACGGTGATCGGGGGCAGTCGATCGTGCCGGCGTGCCGGGCACAGCCTGGATCGGTGTAGTTCTGGGCGGTCTTGTGGGTGAGTGCCTGGTCAACTGCCTCGATCACGTGGGCGGCGGAGGTGGTGTCAGCGGACATGAGGGTTCCAGGGCGTAGGCAGTTCTGCTGGTTAACAGGGAGGCAGGGCCGGGACGCGGGCGGGGACGCATCGTCCGTTGCCCCGGGCCCTGCACGTCGTGGTGACGGGCTCCGTACGAGCGGCCACCCCTTGCGCGGTCAGAGGACTCCGTGGCGGGACAGATCCGGCTCGCACAGGAAAACGGGAGGTCCGGCTGGAGCCCGACGACACCCTGCTCATGTTCACGGACGGGCTGGTGGAGCGGCGGGACTGCTCGGTGGAGGACTCCCCGGGCCACCTCGTGAGCGCGGCGGACTCCTCGGCCGGGGACCTGGACCGGCAGCTGGACCGCCTGCTCGCCGAGTGCCGCTCCGACACGGACGACGACACCTGCGTCATCGGGATCCGGGTCGGCTGACACCGCCCGCGACGCAGGGCCTCACCGCAGCGGTGGGCCGGCCGGGGGTTCGGGATCGGCGCCCACGAGCTCCGGCTCCAGACCCTGGCCGGGCGTGGTGCGCCGGCGGCCGACGTCACTGCGCCACGCCTCGAACGCGAAGGCCGTGGCGGTGACGACCGCGATGCCGAGCAGCCAGCCCCCGACCACGTCGCTCACCCAGTGCACCCCCAGCGCCACCCGCGTGAATCCGACGCCGAGCACCGACGCCGCGGCCAGTACCCATGGCAGCGCCCGCCAGGCCCGCGGGACCAGCGGGAGCAGCACCAGCAGCAGCACGGCGCAGGACGTGGTGGCCGTCATGGCGTGTCCCGACGGGAACGAGAACCCGGGCGCGTGGGCGACGGGGTCGGGCAGGTGGGGCCGGGCGCGCTCGACCACGTTCTTCACCAGGAGGCCCACCAGCCCCCCAGCGGTAGCGGTGCAGGCGGCCCAGGCGGCCAGCCGCCACGCCCGGCGCCGCAGCAGCCACACCACCAGCGCGGCCACCAGCAGACGCATGGTCAGCGGCCCCCAGACGACCTGGGTGAAGAACTCCAGCACCCGCACCCAGCCGGGATGGCCCAGGACGGCGCGGTGCAGCCGCCCGGCCGCCCCCTGGTCGAGCCGGAGCAGCGGACCCCACTGCGACTCCACCAGCACCAGCGCGAGAGAGAACGGCACGGCCGCCACGGCGGTGGCGGCCGAGGTCACCACCAGCCGTGCCCCGAACCGCGCGTCGGCCCTGCTGCGGCGGTTCATACGCCGGGGTCCTTCATGACCGGCTCGGACACCCCGGCCCGCACCGCTTCGAGCTGGGCGGCGAAGGACAGGCCCAGGAAGAGGGCGAGCGAGGTCAGGTACGACCACAGCAGCAGCGACATGAACGCACTGAGTGGCCCGTACACGGTGGTGAAGGAGCCGCTCGCCCCGACGTACAGGCTCAGTCCCCAGGTCGCGGCGAGCCACAGCACCAGATAGACGCCGGCGCCGAACGCCAGCCACGTGTACCCGGGCTGCGTACGCCGCGGGGAGCGGCGGAAGACGGCGCTGGTGGCGGCCATCGCGAGCAGCGTCCCGACGGGCCAGCGCAGCACGTCCCACACCCGGTGGGCGCCCGGGCCGAGGTGGTAGGTCTGCGTCATCGCCACGCCCAGGTCGGAGCCGAGGACGGTGACCGAGAAGGCGAGCCCGAGCGGGAGCCCGGCCAGCAGCGCCATGACCAGCCCGCGGGTGTACTTGTGCAGGAACGGGCGGTCGCGCTCCACGCCGTAGATCCGGTTGGCGCCCCGCTCCACCTGGCACATGCCGGTGGTGACGTTGGCGACGGAGAACAGCAGGCCGAGCCAGAGCGCCGCCTCCCCGCCGTCCCCCGCATGGCGGTGGCTCTCGCGCAGGGCGTCGTCCACCACGCCCTGGCTGGGGCCGCTGACGATCCGGCGGATCGTCAGCTCGGCCATCCGCCCGGCGTCCTCGGTGTGGAGCACGCCCGAGAGCCCGATCAGCGCGATGGCGAGCGGCAGGATCGCCAGGACCGTCTGCAGGGCCAGGGCTCGGGAGTGGCTGAACCCGTCGGCGTAGCGGAACCGGACGAAGGAGTCCCGTACGAGGTTCCAGCCGCCGTGGCGGCGCAGCGCGGCCCATGCCTCCTCACCGGAGAGACCGTCGCCGTCCGTGCGCAATTCCGCTTCGGCCGCCTCGACTTCGCCGAGGGGCGGTACCCGTGTGGCGGTGCCCATGTGTGTTTCCTCCTCCCGTTCAGTGCCCTGCGCGGAGGGCGGCGGTCCCCTGCGCCCCGTTCGCGTCGCCGGCGGGCGTGCCGGTCCGCGCCGGCGCGGGCAGGCACATCAGCAGTGCCCCCGGCTCGACTTCGGCGCTCACGCGGGTGCCTGCCGGGCAGGCGTCGCCGTCGATCTCGCGCGCCTGTGCCCGTGTGAAGCGGAGGTCGATCCGGGCGGCGCTGAAGTACTCCAGTGCGCCGTGTGCCGCACGCCGTCCGGGCCCGCCGGAAGAAGTCCGCCCCGGTCCGCCGTCCGCCGGCCCTCCCGTCGTGCGGGCGGCGAGGTGTCCGGCCGCCGCGAGCCACCCCCCGACCCCGCGGGGGTCGAGCAGCACCACCTCCAGCCGGCCGCTGTCGGGACGCGCGTCCGGCAGGAGCGGCAGCCCGCCCTGCAACGTGCCCACGTTGCCGATGACGACCATGCGGGCCCGCCGCTCCAGTACGGGTCCCCCGTCGAGCTGGATCGACAGCCGCATCCGCGGATCGCGCAGGTGACGCAGGGCCGAGACGACGTACGCGGCCCAGCCCAGGCGCTCCTTGAGCCGTGCCGAGGCGTCCCGCACCATGGCCGCGTCGAACCCGGCGCCCGCCATCACCACGAACCTGGTCGGCGCGAGGCCGTCGCCGCTGACCCGTCCCACGTCGAGTCCGACGGCCTTCCCGGACAGGGCCTCCTCCAAGGCGGCCACCGGATCGGACGGCAGCCGCAGGTTGCGGGCCAGGAGGTTCCCGGTCCCGCAGGGCACGATCGCCAGCGGGATCCCGGTGCCGGCCATCACGTCGGCGCAGGCCCGTACCGTTCCGTCCCCTCCGCACACCACGACCAGCGACGTCCGCGCCCCGGTCGTGCGTTCGGCCAGCGCCCCGCACGGGGCGTCGGCGGAGGTCTGTTCCCACACCTGGTCCGCGTACCCGTGGCGGCGCAGTACGGCCCGCACCCGGTCGGCCGTCCCGGCGTCGCACCCGTGGGGGTGGCGGACCACCACGACGCGGCCCCGCGCCCCGTCCGCCGGGCCGCCGCCACCGCCCGGGCCGCCCCCGCCGGGCCGGCTGGCGGGCAGGCCGGGGCGCTCCGCCCGACCGGGTGCCGTCCGCGCCCCCGCCAGCCCCAGCGCGTACGCCATGACGAACAGCGTGCAGGCACCGTTCAGCAGCCCCGCCACCACGTCCGAGGGATGGTGCATGCCCCGGTAGACCCGCGAGCCGGCCACGGCGACGGGGAGCAGCAGGAGCACGCCCACCACGACCGCCCGCCGGGCGCCGCGCAGCCGCCCGGCCGCGAGCACGGCCAGACCCCCGAAGAGCGCCACGGAGGCCCCGACGTGCCCGGAGGGGAAACTGGACGTCGGCGGCGCCGCGTCCAGGTGGGGCACACCGGGCCGGGGCCGCTCCACCATGAGCGTGACGAGTACGAAGACGGCCGACTGAGCGGCGACGGAACCCGCCAGGAACACCGCGTCCCGCCACCGGGGCGCGCGGGGCAGCAACAGCAGGGCGGCGCAGGCCAGCACCGTCAGCACGATCACGCTCTCCGTCCCGGCCAGCAGGGACAGCGCGGCGGAGAGCACGTCGGGGGCCGTGCTGCGGCGGGCGGCCAGGGCGCGCTCGACCGCGTCCTCGGAGGACAGCGGCCACCGGCCCGCCAGGGGCCCGGTCACCAGCACCCCCAGGCCCGCGACGCACGCCGCCTGCACGGGCAGCAGCAGGAGGAGTCGGCCGGGTCTCGGATCCGCGTCGTGTGCGTTCGTCATTGACGGCGTGTTACCCGGGAGCGCCAGGTCATGCGTGGAGGGGCGCGGCGAACCCGCATGCCCCGGCGGCGGCCCTCAGGCGGTGCGACGCGTCAGAGCCCGGCGACCTTGGCGCTCGCCGACCCCCAGGCGGCCCTCGCCTGTCGGCCGCTCAGCACTATGCCCGCTCGACCGTGGTCCGTCAGCCACATTCCGGGACAAGCTGCAAACCCCAGGCTTCGCGCACAGCTGCCGGTCAGGCCCGCCGCTCTCGGCCCTCGCGTGCCGCTGGCCCCGGTCGGCGGTGGGCTGGCAGACGCCGCACAGGCGACCCGGGACCTCGTGAGCGCACTCAGCCGCCTTCCGTGTCGGGCGGGCAGACCGTGCGCCCGCGGTCCGGGCAGGGCCCGGGCGCCGCCTCCCGCAGCCGGCGCGGCTCTTTCCGCTCCCCCGCCTCGCGTTCACGTACAGGCTCGGCTACACCGTGCTGGATCCCGTCATGGCAGCGGCCTCCCCCGGAAGAAGCGGGGGAGGCCGATCTGTACAAGCGGTATACGCGGCGGTTGCGCGACGCTGGATGTGGCGGCGTCATGAGAGCGCCACGTTCAGAACCTGGAGCTGTCAGTACCCGTCGTGGTGCTCGGCCTTGTAGTGACCGTCCTTGTCGCCGCCACTCTTGTTGATGCAGACGTTGCCGAAGGCCGGGTTGAGGAGGCCGACGACGTTGACGGTGTTGCCACAGATGTTGATCGGGATGTGGATGGGCACCTGGACGACATTGCCGGACAGGACACCCGGGGAGCCGATAGCAGCGCCCTGGGCCTCGGCGTCGGCGGCAGCCATGCCGGCCCCGCCTGCCAGGAGAGCACCGGCGGCGGCGGTAACGGCCATGGCCTTGGTGAAACGCGACATCAAGATCTCCTTGATCTCTCAATGAGCAGGAAACTGCTCGGACGATGAATCCCACAACAGCCCCAACCACCCATCCGTCACGGGCAATGGGCCGAACCAGTGACCGACAGAGGTCCGGCCGCCGAACCGGAGGAGGTTTGGATGGGGGCGATCACCTGCCGCGAACGGGGGCAGGCACAGCCGGTGTGGCTTAGCGCTCTATTTGACCCGTCCGGTCAGATGCACGCTCAGTACTCGGTGGAGCCCGTCCACGGCGTCCCGTACGGTCGGCCCGTGATGATCAAAACGGGCGACCCCCGCAGTCTCGGCGTCCCTTCCTCCGAGGCACGGTTGCACTTCGATGCGGAACTGCAGGAGCTCGGCGGCGGGCCGCGGCGCCGCTTGCTCATGGTCGATGACGAGCCTGCCTTCGAGCTCAGCTTCTACTGCGGAACGTGCCCGCTCCTGTTCCGCCGGCTGGAGACCGCCCGGGAGAAGCTGTCGCTGGAGCGCATGCAGGAACGGCTCACCGGAGCGCTGGCCGAACCGAACGACGGAGGCGTGATCGGGGCGTTCGGTGCGTTGCTGCCGGAGGGCGAGTATCTTCCGCTCCTCCTGGACGTGGAACCCCGGCTGGTCATCCCCGGTAAGGAGGGCGACTACTTCAGCGGCGAACAGGTAACGACGTGGGGAATCGACCAGTTCTGGGGCCTCCCCGAGTACCCACACACTCCGTACTACCGGACCTTCGAGACCGTGGTCGATGAGGACGCCCACCTCTACGAGTTCATCGTGCCCATGGTTCCCCCGACGTGGAACGAGCGGGAGCGCGTCGAGGAGTACGTCGCGCTCATGGAGCGGGAAACGGTCCCCACGGCGGTGGCGGTCTCCACGCTGGACGTGTGCCAGCCCGCCATCGACCGAGCAGACGACTACTTCGTGCACTGGGGCCTGACCCATTTCCTCCTCGACGGCCACCACAAACTGGAGGCCGCTGCCACCGCCGGCCGGCCGGTGCGGCTCCTCTCGCTGCTGACCTTGGGCGAGAGCCTGGCCAGAGCCGAAGACGCCGCCCGGCTGCCTGCCTTGCGCGCCCAACCCCGCTCGGCCCGGGCAACCAGATAAGCGGCCCGACAGATCCTGCCTGCGCCAAGCCGGGCCCCAGGATCCCAGGCGCAGACGTCGAGCAGCATCCCGTCCAGCGGGCCGCCCACCAGGCTGCACATGGCTGTGACCCGGCTTCCGCACCAGGTCCGGCTCATCCGGGTCCGGCCCGTACACACAGCGGCCCCATCACGAAGCATCCGCGAGAGCGGACCGCTCTTCGTAAACCGCCATTCGACTGGAATCTCCCCGCGTTCGGACGTGTGCGCGCATCATCGGGCCGGCGTTCTGTGAAGCTCGGCGGGTCTGGCGGCCTTGGGGAGCCGGAGTGGTTCCAAGCCGCCGCTGCCCCGAAACGGAAGGTCAGCTGCGCCCATGCTCATCAACCAGCTCGCCCTCGTGTCCGAGACCAAGATCAACAAGATCAACCCCTCGCAGATCAGCCGGGTCGCCGCCGCGCTCCAGAAACAGGCGACTCGTGACTTCGCACCGCTGTGGCAGGTGAACGCGACGGTGGACGCCTTCGACAGGCTGGAGGACGTTCCCGTCGGGTACTGGCCGCTGATCGTGGTTGACGACGTTCCCGACGCGGCGGGGTACCACACGGACGAGAACGGCCAGCCCTTCTCCCTGATCGAGTTCAGCGACAGCTGGTCGCTGACCGCGAGCCACGAGATGCTGGAGATGCTGGCCGACCCGTTCGGGAACCGCCTGGTGTCCGGCAAGTCTCCCCACCCCGAGCAGGGGCAGGCCCGGTTCCTCGTCGAGGTCGCCGACCCCTCGGAGGCCGAGGAGTTCGGCTACACCGTCAACGGGCTGCTCGTCTCCGACTTCTTCCTCCCGCGCTTCTACGATCCGGTCACCGTCCCGGGCACGCGCTACAGCTTCGGCGGCCACATCACGGCGCCCCGGACGATCCTGCGCGGCGGATACATCAGCTGGGAGGACACGGCCACCGGCGAGTGGTGGCAGCAGACCTGGTTCGATGGCAAGCAGCCGACGTTCCACAGACTCGGCAAACTGTCGGGCAGCGGCAGCATCCGCGAGGCCATCGACGCCCAGACCAAGACCGTCAGCCGCCTGGCCGCCAGCGGCCCCTCCTCCAAGCCCTACCTGGCCGCGCGGACCCTCACGGCGCGCGTGAAGGAGTCCACCGGCGCCCAGGCCGACAAATGGCGCGCCGAGATCGAGCGGTTGAAGGGGGCCAACCCGGCGGCTAAGGCCTTCAAGGCCAAGGCCAAGGGGAAGAAGGCGAAGTGAGGAGGACGATCGTTCCCGGACGCCCCTCGTCCCACCTGCCGGGGAGGCTGTCGTGAGCGAGGACGCCCAGCAACGCAAGGAGCGCGCGGACCGCCTGCGCAACAGGATCCAGCGGCCCGAGACCGAGCCCGAGTCTCCGGAGCAGGAGAGCCTGAAGGAACGCGTCGAGCGCCGCATGCGAGAGCTCGACGAAGCCGATCGCGATCGCCGCAATCACCAGGACGAAGGCAGCCAGGAAAACGGGCACCAAGACGGCGAACCCTGAGAGCGCCGGGCCGTGCCCGGTCGGCAACTGACTCCGGCCGGACGTACGGGCACGCCTTGAAGCCGGGTTCCCTCGTGTCGTGGCCCTGCCGGTCAGAGGCCGGCTGCCTCCTTCACCAAGGCCACCGCCAGCCCGAACGCGGCGTCCGAACGCGGCGTCCGAACGCCGTCCAGGGCACCGGCCCGGGCTTCGCACCGGGGAGGAGCACGAGCTCGTCGAGCCGCAGGAGCTCGACGAGATCGCGCCGCGCCTGTCGCAGACGATCGAGATCACCGGGTTCGTGGACCTGGACACCGTGGACCCGGTCTTCTTCGACAAGACGTACTACCTCGGGCCCAGGGACAAGGAGTACTGACTTCAGCCGGCTGAACAAGGAGCAGCAGCGGCGCCTGGGCGCGCTTGGGATGAGCCGGCGCGGGCCGTGCGAGCCCCCACAGCAGCCGGCGGCCCGGCACGACCACCACCGTCCGGGTGGCCCGCGGAAGCCTCCCACAAGGGCATCCAGACCCTCGCGCAGTGCCAAGAACGTGAAGGCGGGGGGGGTGATATCGGCCGGACCGCCGGACGGGTCGGCTGTGGCCTCGTCCTCGCTCGTCCGCGCGGCCGGCCCGGCGGCCACCCGCCCGCCTCCAACCCCGAGCCACCCCGCCACGCGACCGCGCCGAACGCTGCATCGGGAGCCGAAACAGCACCGGACCGTCGCGACTTTGGACGACATCGCGGCTGCACCCTCAACGGCAACCTGGCCACCGCACCGACATCGTCCGGCTCCGCGACCTCATCGGGAGCGATCAGATGCCGTTCAGTGCGGTCCGAAGATCATGAGAGCGACGAACGCCACGACGACAACGGCAGGTACGACCACGAGGCCCACCACGGCGGGAGTCAGCCGGTCCCGGAACCGCTTCGGGGGCCGGACGCGTGCGCTCTGGTCCGTGCTCAGCTCCCACCAGTCGACGACCCGTCGGAACTGCTCGTCGAAATCGGGGGCGGGATGCATGCCGCTGCGATAGAGCCCGGGCAACGAACGACGCCGGCCGCCCAACAGAAACATACGGACCGCATACGACGACGCTCCCTGCCCTTGGGTCTCGCGCACGTCAATCCACTGGATCTCGTCCCAAGGGTAGGTGCGGCCGTGTCCAAGGCCCCAACAGATGGTTATCCCGTCGGCCCCGACCCTGCTCCAGCTCCGGGACGACAGCAGGACAAGCGGGGCGATGAGGGCGATGCTCCCGCCCACCAGCCAACAAAACTCCACCCGGCCGAGCGTGACGAACGCCGCGAACCCCTCGACGACCAAAACGACAAGTGCCAGCACCAGGGACGACGTTGTCGGGCGATTCCGGTTCGCCGACGGGTAGTTCAGTTCGATCATGCCCGGACACTACGCCTCCGGTCGCGGCCGCGAAACGGCCGGGGCCGGAGCGTCGCCCTTCAAGTGCGCGGCGACATCTGAGAGGGCGGTTCGTGAGCTGAGGTCTGTTTCCGGGTGAGGCTGGGACAGGGCTGCTGGTCACGGTGCTCGGCCGGTTACTGCTTCCTGGCGAAGCTGCCGGTATCGACTTCGGTGAGGATGTCGAGCTTGACCAGGCGTTTCAACTGGCCCGTGTCGGGGCGGTCCGACGCCGGGTTCGAGGAGATCACACCGGCCGGCCGCCGCCGGCCCCCGCCGCGGCCGCCGCCCCGCACCCGCCGAGCTGCCTGGGCTGCGGCCCGCCTTCGGACCGGCCATGGCCGCAGCGCTCCGCGCGGCCGGCCTCACTGGGGAGACACGAGGCGACGAGTGGCTGCTGGTCGTCTTCGACCACGTAGCGACACCTCGTGAGACGGGCCCGGCCTTCGAAGCCAAGTCGGGCTGCTGACGCCGGGCCACCGGGGACCGTCAACGCCTCGGCGGCCTGCCCCGGCATCGGCTCCACCGGCGCTCTGAGCACCATCCCCGCAGCCTCCCTCGCGGCATGGCAGAGAACCGCACGAGGCCAATGAGGACCCGTACCGTGGCCGCGCGCACGCCTACAGGTCGCGGCTGGCCGCCTGGAGGCGGCCGGGGGCGGCTTCGGTCGCCGGGCCGTGGACGGTGGTGCCGGCGAGGACGATGTTCAGCCGGCGGACGGCGTTCTCCGCGTCGGTGAACTCCTCCAGCGTGGGGACGATGGTGCCCAGCGCGTGCTCCCGGTCGGCCGTCAGGGCGCGCCAGTGCAAGACGGGGGACAGTGCGGCAGCGGCGCGGCCGAGGAACCAGGCGAGTTGTCCGTGGGTGTGGGCGGTGCCGACGGCCAGGACCGCGAGGGCTTCGCGCAGGTACTCCAGGCGTTCGATGCCCGGCAGAGCCTCCTGGACGGCAGCGGCGCCCACGAACGCCCCAAGGCGCGTGGCGGTAGCGCGGGCCAGGGCCGTGTCGGCGTCCGACAGCGCCCACTGGCCGGCGCTGGTCTGCCGCTCAATCTGCGCTGTGAGCAGGGCGACCTGTGCTCCTATGCCCATGCCGGTCGGTCCGGCGTCAGGCGCAGCAGCTGGTCCGGCCGCACGCTGGGGCGACGGGATGTGTCCTGCGGGCCCTGCCTGTCCCGCAGTGGGGAGTTTGGGCAGGACGTCGAAGACGGCACGGGCACCGGTGAGGTCGAGGAGGCGGGCGACCTGCGGGCTGAGATCCGCGAGGGCGAACGAGACGCCGGCCTCCACAGCAGCGTGTCGGACCCGAAGAAGCTGGTTGAGGCCGGCGCACCCGCAGAACGACAGGCCAGAGCAGTCGACCGTGAGGGCCCGCGGAGGGGGCGGTTCGCGAAGGGCGGCGGTCAAGGCGCGGGCCAGGGCAGGCTCGGTGTCAATGTCGGCCTCGCCCACCACAGCCAGGACACGCGTCTCCGCATCGCCTGACAGCCGGTGGAAGCTCAGCTCCGACATCACCCGATCAGGAGCAAGGATCTCTGCTCCGTGCGCAGGCTTCACGCAAGGGTCGTGTTCCATGGTGCCCGTCCCTTCGGTCGGAGCCCCCCGCCACCCCAGGGACGGGTGGAAGTGCGCAGCCACGCGGCCGCACGTCGAGGAGGTCCGTACCAGAAGCGCCCTCCCCCAGGAGGACGCGGCAGCGCGGGAATCACCAACGGCTACCTGTCACCCTACCCCTGAAGCGAAGACCTGATCCTCACCGGCGGCCGCCGCCTCCCCGCCGCGCGCCCGCGCACCCCACATCAGAGCCGCACACCCCTCTCGGCGTCCACAACGGACCTTCACCTGCCGTCCGACACGACGGGGCCGAAGGTGTGCTCGACGCGGACCCGAACTCGCTGGTGGTAACGGTTGTTTCCCTCTTTCCAGACCGGGAGTCCCTTGCCGCTGGCCGACGGTGCGGATGACGAGTCCGGTGCCCTGGTAGCCGCCGTCAGCAATGGTCGCGGTGTGACCGGTGGCGGCCTTGGCGCCGGACTCCTCCCAGCCACGGAAGTCATGACGGTTGCCCGGCATGGGCCGGCCGACCAAGCGGCGGAGGGCAGCGTAGGCCGCGTGGGACTTGCCTGACCGTGACGGCCCCAGCAGCAGAAGCCGCGCTGCGGCCCCCGTCCGCGCACGCACCGCCCCGCCCTGGCGCTCCGCCCCCGGTCGGCACGTTTCCCGCCGGTCAGCCGTCGGCGAGCGTCACCTGGCGCCGGAAGGCGGCCGGGTCCCCGAGGTGGCCGACGATCCAGGCCGCCACGGTCGCCCGGGTCGCGGTGCCCGCCCGTGGCAGCGGCGCGTCGTACACCGCCCGGGGCCGCTCCGAGGCCGGCCCGTCCTTGAGCATCGGGACGCGCACGACGGTCCACGGCACGGGCGAGCCTGCCAGCCCCTCCTCCATCCGGGCGAGGTCCCGGTGAATCTCCCGGTACAGCCGGTCCACCACCAGCCGCGTCACCACCCGCTCGGCGAACGGCAGATGGCCGCTGTCCAGCCCCGCCGAGGACATCGCCAGCACATGGCCTACCCCATCCGCGGCGCAGGCGGCGACCACCTCCCGCGCGCCGGCGGAGAAGACAGTGGTGGCTCCCCGGCCGGCCGTGCCCAGCGCCGTGACGACCACGTCATGCCCCTCGAACGCCCCGCGCAGCGCCCCGTGGTCCCGGACGTCGGCCGTGACCACCCGCACCGCCCCCTGGACGGAGACCGGCAGCCGGCTCCGGTCGCGTACGACGGCCGTCACCGCATGGCCCGCCTCCAGGGCACCCTCGGCGACCAGCCGTCCGGTACGCCCGGCCGCACCCACCACAGCGACTCTCATCGTTGCCATCCCGCTCCTCCTCGGTTCCGTCGTGCTCCGCCGCTGGAACTTCAGTCAGACAGGCTGTATGACTGAAACCAAGTGAACCACACCGCACAGCGAAGGGGACAGACGCCATGGAAGCCCACCAACCCGCCCAGTCGGAGCCCGCCCACTACCCCGACCTGGCAGGCCAAGTCGTCGTGGTCACCGGCGGCAGCCGCGGCATCGGCGCGGAAACCGCCCGCGGCTTCGCCCGTCAGGGCGCCGCCGTGGCCGTCATCGGCCGGGACGCGACGGCCCTCACCGCCGTCTCCGAAGACCTGCGCTCCCTCGGAGCCAAGGCGCTCGCCGTCACCGCCGACTGCACCGACGCCGCCGCGCTCGCCCGCGCGGCGGCTGCGATCGAGCACGACCTCGGCCCAGTGGGCGTCCTGGCGGCGTTCGCGGGCGGCGACGGCGCTCCGATCGCGACCGTCCGGGAGAGCGCGGAGCACTGGCGCTCGGTCGTGGACGCCAATCTCACGGCCACCTTCCTGACGGTCTCCGCCTTCCTGCCCGGCCTGGTCGCGCGCGGCGCCGGCTCGGTGGTCACCATGGCCTCCACGGCAGGCCGGCTGCCCAGCGGCGCCTCGGCCGCGTACGCCGCCGCGAAGGCGGGCGTGCTGATGTTCACCCGCCATCTGGCCCTCGAGGTCGCGGGCAGCGGCGTCCGCGTCAACGCCGTCGCGCCGGGCGCAGTCCGCACCGAGCGGACCGCCGCCCGCATGCCGGCAGATGTCCAGCGGGCCGTGGCGGCCGCCCACCCCCTTGGCCGCCTCGGCGAACCGGCGGACATCGCCTCGGCCACGCTCTTCCTGGCCTCCTGCGCCTCCTCCTGGATCACCGGCCAGACCCTCGACGTCAGCGGCGGCCGCGTCATCGTCTGAGCCTCCCGTCGGCGATACTTCCTGTTCACGCAGGGCCCGTCGGCCGCACCAGCCCTCCAGGAAAGCGAGGCGGCCGACGGGCGGACGAAGTGGAGGCGAGCGCGATGAGCCCCCGGGCGTACCGGATGGGACAGCGGCAGGCGGACGTGGACGAGACGCGGGTGCGGATCGTGAACGCGGCGCGCGGCCAGCTCGGCGAGACCGGCGCGCTGTCGCTGGACGCGGTGGCCCGACGGGCGGACGTCGCCCGGGCCACCGTGTACTACCAGTTCGGCAACAAGACCGGTCTGCTGGAGGCGGTCTGTGACGCCCTGGCCGCCGACGGCGGCATGGACCGGCTGGCGCAGGTGTTCACCCTCGCCGACCCGTGGCAGGCGGTGGACCGGTTCGTCGCGGTCCTCGGCGACTTCTGGGCGGTGGACCGACTGTGCACCCGTCGGCTGCGCGCCCTCGCCGCCCTGGACGAGGAGGTCGGCCGCGTGGTCGCCGCCCGCGACGCCCGCCGCCGCCAGGGCGCCGCGGTGCTCACCGCCCGCCTCGCCGGAGCCCCTGAGGACGCGGCCGCCGTGCTCACCGTCCTCACCTCCTTCGAGACCTTCGACGCCCTCGCCTCCGAAGCCGGCGACGGCGCGGACGTACGCAGCGCCACACCGGTGGTGATGCGCCTGGTCAAGGCCGCTCTCTGCGCCCCTCCGGGCCCGTCGGAGACCGCCTGAGGCACCGCCCGGCCCCGAGGCGCTCGGTACTCATGACGGGCATCTTCGCTGGTGAAGGCGGTGCGCGGCTACGGCGCACCCTCACCTTCGGGGCAAGGCACCGGACCTCCGATGCGGATTCTTCGGGACCTTCCAAAACCTCCGCGACGGCCGCCTGGTGACGCCCAGTGCCGTCGTTCTCCTCGACAGGGCCACCCGCAGCTCCCCGAACATCTCCCCGCTGTCCGGCACCGAACAGAGCACCATCGGGGCGGGCCCGTAGGCCCGACGCCCGGTCGACTGAGGGCCGGATCGGCCGCGGCCTTATGGTTCGGAATCATGACGAGGACCACGCCACCGCGCCCGCTCGACGTCGAGGGGCTCTTTCCCGGGCTCGCCGCCCATCGCGGCATGACCACCCGGTTGCACCCGCGGCCGGGCAACCCCGACGCGTCGGTGAGCTCCGTGGGTGGGCCGATGCTCTGGCCGGCGGACGAGCCGTGGCCGGTGTGCACCGACCCGCACCCCCACAGGCGCGGCCGCCGCCCCGCGGACATCCACCAGGAGCGGCAGCTGTCGGCCGCCGCGTGGGCCCGGGACCCATGCTCAGGCCCCACGGACGAGGAAAGGCGGCTCCTGGAGGACCTCAGGCGCAGGCACCGGACGGCGGGAGAGGGCGGGGAGACGGACCCGCTCCCGATGATCGGTCTGGCCCAGCTGTACCGCCGGGACGTGCCCGACCTGCTCGCTGGGCCGGAAGACAGCGATCTGCTCCAGGTGTTCTGGTGCCCCTTCGACGCGCATGGCCAGAACCGGACCGGCATGCTGCTGGACCTGCGATGGCGCCGGTCGTGGGAGGTCGTCGAGGTCATGGCGCAGCCGCCTGTGCCGGAGGTCGTGGGCTTCGAGGGATACGTACCCGAGCCGTGCGTGCTGCATCCCGAGCGGGTGGTCACGTACCCCTTCGCGGGGCTGCTGCCCGAAGAGCTGTGTGCCCGAATCGTCGCCCGGGAGGAGGCCCTCGAAGAGGAGGCCGAGGAAGCGGACGTGGAGGAATGGGACTGGCCGACCTACCAGTTCGACCTGTCCATCCCGCCCGGCTGGCGTGCCGGGGGCTACCCGTCCTGGAACCTGACTGACGCCACCGCCCTGGGCTGCCCGGCCTGCGCGGCCCCGATGGAACTGCTGCTGACCATCGACAGCGAGGAGTGGGGCGGCGGAAGCGGCAGCTGGATGCCGCTGGAGGAACGGGACCCGGCCGTCAGCGCGGGCCTCGGACCCACCGGGGTCACGGTGGGCCGCTGGGGCAAGCTGAACATCTTCGCCTGCCCCGCCGACCCGGGACATCCACACCTCAAAAGCATCCAGTAGCCGCCGCACGAGGACGCTCGGAGGCCGGCCCCGGAGCCGGCGGCGTGACGCCGGGGCGTACCGGGCAGTCGGCATCCGGCCCGCAAAAGACACCGCCCTGAAAGGTCGGCTGGGCTGTCGGCAACGACGGAACATAATGCCGATATGGACCTGAGACCGGAGTTGCAGCCCCCGCCCGTAAGCCAGCAGCGACTGACTGAGCTGTGCGCCGAGGTTGAGCGGATCGCTGAGCTACTGCTCGCCCGCCCAGAGGTGGCGGGCGAGGCGATCCAGGCGTTCAACGCGATGACCGGTCACGACTACGTAGCTCTCGACTTCGCCGAGTACGACGGAAGCAGGAGCCTGGAGGAGTTCGCGAGGGAGGCGGCCCGGCCCGCTCGCCC
The DNA here is from genome assembly GCF_044745505.1 of Streptomyces sp. NPDC086989. NCBI lineage: Bacteria > Bacillati > Actinomycetota > Actinomycetes > Kitasatosporales > Streptomycetaceae > Streptomyces > Streptomyces sp. NPDC086989. Next base: position 6,387 of record NZ_JBIVAL010000026.1, on the reverse strand, counting down.
CGTGGTCGCGGACATCACCCAGGACGAGCTCGTTGAGATCGTTCGCAGACTCATGACTGCCTCTGCGGAGAGCGACTACTATCTGCGGCTCCTGGAATCGAACGTGTCGCATCCCCGGGTGAGTGACCTGGTCTTCCATCCCTCGGACAGCCTTCAGGGCTCGTCTCCCGAGCAGATCGTCAATGAGGCTTTGAAGTACCGGCCGTTCGCGTTCTGAGCGGCGCCCCGGCCGCCGCCCGAGCCGTCGGCGTGGCTGATTCGAGCGCGGCATCGGAGGGGGCCGGCTCCCGGTCCGTGTCCACGCCGGAGGCTGCTGGGACGCCCGCAAACGCTGTTCGGCCCGGCGGCGGTGGTAGACAGCCTCGGGCCGGATCCCGGCGGCGCCTCACACCCATCGGCCAAAACCGCGACGATCGAGCCCTCGTGACGGCCTGTCTCATCGACCCACACCACGCCGCGGCGCTCCTTTCGCACCTACGACGGACGTCAGGATTCCCTGACGTCTCCACGACGTCAGGGAATCCTGACGAGCGATGGTGCTTTCCCCAAACCGGTACGCCCGGCGGGGCTGGGGCGAACAGCCGACGGCGGTGACCGACGGGGAGCGCCGGCCGTTGTTGCTCGAACAAGCCGACCCGCGCCAAGACGTACGCCGGGCCGCGGGCGACATGCGCTTTCGCCTCGGGTCCCGCCTCGCCTGACCCGCATCCCGCCGCACCGCGGCATGCCAATAGGTGGCTCCCCGGGGTCGTGGCAGCCGGATCCGTGTGGAGCGCTCCACCCCGTTTCCCAGGAGACGCCGCGGATAAAGGCATGGCCAGGTGCGTGCCCCTCCACGTCGGCCTCACTGTTCCCCGCGACTCCTCGCAAGACGTCGCCGCTGGGGGCTGCCCGCACGAGTCCAGTCGGCGAACCACCAGGCTGCGGTGACAACGGCAGCCCAGAGCAGCCCTTGCAGCACGGCTTGTGGCCACGCCGCCGACTCACCCCACCGCTCGACTCCCGTCAGCACCCCCCAAGCCACCACGAGAACCACGGCCGTACGTACACGTCGATGCTTGAACATGCGCACAACCTGCCCCGGACGCCGAAGGCCAACAGAGATCAGTACGGCATTTTCAGAGCGGGCCGTGGTGAAAAATGCGCCGGTCCCCTCGCTGGCCGCATAGGGCAGCGGATCCCGGTCAGGTGCGTGGGTGAGCGACCGACTACGTGAACGGAGGCATGACGATGGACTGGCGTCACCGAGCGGCTTGCCGCGAGGAAGACCCGGACTTGTTCTTCCCCATCGGGACCAGTGGCCCAGCCCTGCTCCAAGTCGAGGAAGCCAAGGCGGTGTGCCGCCGATGCCCGGTCGTGGAGCGCTGCTTGGAGTGGGCTCTGGAAGGGGGCATGGACATGGGCGTGTGCGGAGGCCTCACCGAGGAGGAACGGCGCGCCGTCAAGCGGCGCAGGGCTCGGGAGGCACGGGCTCGCCTCCACCCCTGACCTCGCCTGCCCTCGATGCCCCTTTCCGGCGGGTTCACTTCACGCTCCCCCTGTTCTTGCCGGGCCCGCAACTGCTCTGCGGCCTCGGCTTGGGCCTGCTGCAGGCGGGCATCGGAGTCGCTGCGGTCGCGTCGGCGGGCATCCTGCTCCTGGCGGAGCAGACCGCGTATCGCGCCCGCCGAGTCGCCGAGCACGGCCGGCAGTGGGCCGGCCCTTCGACGCCCGCGTTCGTGGGCATCGATCAGTGGGGCCACGTCACCGGCGGCATGGTTCCGGACTCCCAAGACCCGCCAGGACTGCAGGTGAGCGACGCCGCGCTCGACCGGTGGCCGGGCCGCGGCCAGGGCACGGTTCAGGGTCTTCTCGGTGAGGGTGAGTTTCTGCAGGGGTCTGCATACGCGTGGTCACCCAGGGGCCGCCGCCCTGGTAGGCGAGGTCGGCCAGGACGGGGACACCCTGACGCTCGCATATGCGGATGATCCGGTGGGTGCGGGCGGCGGTCAGGTCGTGGGTTCGGCCCGGCAACGCGGGTGAGATCCACAGCAGCCCGCCGTCCGGATCGGTGACCAGCTGCACGTTCACGCCGTGCCGGCGGTGCTTACGGCAGTAGTCGGCGCGTCCGTTGCCGACCCGGTCGCACTCGGCAAGTGTGCCGTCCAGCAGGACGAAGTCCGGGTCGGTCTCACGCAGGACCTTCAGCAGACCGGGGCACGGTCGGCGAGCAGGTCGATGACCCGGCTGGTGTAGGCGTGGGCGGTGGACTCGCTGATCCCGAACCCGGCAGCGATCTTCGCCAGGGTGGAGTGTTCGCGCAGGTACACCAGTGCCACCATCGCACGCTGAGACGGGCGGAGCTTGCAGCGCCGGTCGCCCTCACGGGTGACGACCGGCATGGTCACTCCCCCCCTTGCCTCCCTTTGGGTGCCCCCCTGACTCCCCCTCCGGCTTCCCCCGATGCTTCCCCCCTTGTGAGGCGGCTTCGTCACCCGCCCGCCAGATTCGGGCTTGCGCCCGGACTCCCCGGCTGACCTGCGACGGGGGTGCAGTGGTGACTACAGAACCCGTCACTCACCGGTGGATTACAGGCTTGCCCACTGAGCACCACGTCACCGACCACCTTCAGCACGGACAACCACCGCCCCCGACCCCCCGGCGAATCGGGAATCGAACCCGCGCCGCCGTTTGCCGTCCTGTCGGTCGGTCCGCTCAGAGCCAGCCCTGCTGGGCCGCTTTCAGGCCGGCCTCGAAGCGGCTGCTGGCGTGGAGGCGTTCCATCAGCGCGGACATCTGGCGGCGGACGGTCCGCAGGGACACCCCGAGGCGCTTGCCGGCCGCTTCGTCCGTCATCCCCGAGGCCAGGAGCTTGAGGAGTTCGAGTTCGCCCGCGGTGGGCTTTGAGTCGGTGGGGCGGGGGCGGTCCGCGCCGAGGGGGACGGCGGAGTCCCAGGTCTGCTCGAACAAGGTCAGCAGTGACGCCACGATGCCGGGTGCGCGGGTGCACAGGGCGCCCAGGCGGGAGTTGGCGGGGTCGATCGGTACGACGGCCACCTTGGCGTCGAAGATCAGCAGGCGGGGCGGCAGGAGCGGGCTGGTGCGCACCTGGCCGCCCTCCTCCGTCAGCCACCGGGCGTAGGCCAGCGTCGCGGGGTCGTTGCGGGCACTGTCCTGATAGACCGAGCGCATCTCGATGCCACGGCCGAGTGCGCGCCGGTCGAGCGGACGCGAGGCCTCCAGGCTCGCCTCGGACAGGGCGCCGCCGGGCAGGATCGCCGTGAACTCCCGTGCCAGCCCGTGGGCCAGTTCCTCCAGCCGGCTCTGTATGGCATCCATGCCGACGAGCCGTTCCGCTCCGTCGACCTCCGTGTTCGGTCGGAGGTCCGCGAACTCCGATACGACCCGCACGGCGGCAGCCTTGCTGCGGGCCAACTCCGCCTGGCGGCGGGCCAAGTCTTCCTCCTGCCGGCGTAGCAGTAGCTCCAGGCCCAGATCGGGGCTCACCGCACGCAGTGCGCCAGGGCTGTCCCGTGACGGCCTCAGCAGGTCGAGATCAACGAGCCGGTCCAGGCCGCTGCGGACTTGCGTCTCGGTGAGTCCGAGGCTCGCGCACAGTTCGGCCACACCCCCCGATGGGTCGGCCAGCATCCCCCGGTACACGGCTTCGACGTCCGGTCCCAGCCCTAGTGATTGCAGCACTCTTCAGCCCCCCAGCTGATCTTCGGCCGCTCGCACGAGCGGCCGATTCGATGATCGTAAGCCACACGTGGCACCAAGGTGACAGGCGCGTTGGTGCCTGCCCGAACCCCTTCTGCGCACGTCAGAAGGGCAGCAACATGGTGATCACCGGAACGGCGGGGGCGAAGGTCCCCGACTCAAGGCCAGAGCCGCAAGGACGGTCCGGAGCAGCGCGCAGCAGCAGTCACCGAATCCACTCCACAAGCCTCGATCCAGGGGGATCCCATGTCCCGCACCGCCCGCATCGCCGCTGCCGCCGCCGTGTCCGCCCTCCTGTGCGCCGGAGCCGTCACGACCGCCTCCGCCGCTGTCACCGACGGGAGCACCAAGATCACCGCTGCGGGTCCGGGCAGCATCAACTGGGACACCGCCCCGAAGGCCGGCGCCGACAGCATCAACTGGGACTGACCCTGATGCGCGTGGTCCGCGCCTCACTCGCCGGAACTCCCCCGGGTCCCGCACAGGAGAGCGCGCTCGCCCTCGTCTCCGATCTGATCTGGGCGCGCACCGCCTCGTCCCACGGTCTGGAGCACCTGCGGGCCAAAGCCTCCGACGAAGGCATGGACGTCTACCTCTTCCTGCGAGCCGCGTCCGAGGATGCAGCCCTCGACCAGGCGCACGCCATCCTCACCGACGCCCGCGCACCCCTCGTCTCGCACGGCTACCACGCCACCGCGACGCACCGCTGACGCCGCCTTCTCCGCCCTCGGCCCCGGGTTCCTGCCCAGCACCCCCGACGTCCCCGCACCGAGGCTCCCTTCGGCCTGCCCACTTCCAGGAGATCCGCCATGTCCCACACCGCCGCGCCCCGTCGCGTCCGCAGCGCCGTTCTCGCCGGAACGAGCCTCCTTGCGGTGGCCGCCGTCTACGGCGTGAGCCAGCAGGCCAGTGCCTCCGCGACCGACGCTCCGGTGCCGGCCGCCGCCGCCGCGGCGACCGGCGCCCCCCGGGCCGGCGGCACCGTGGCTGCCCCCGCCGGGACCCCTGCCCCGGACCCGGCCCGTACGGCCGCCAGCCCGGCCACCGGGGCGAGCACGACCCCGTCGGCCAGGCCGAGCCAGGCCGCCCCCGCGCAGCGCGTGCTCAACCCCACCGAACTCCCGGACAGCACCCGGCAGCAGTGGAGGCCCATGAGCGACGTCAAGTCGCTTCCGCTCAGTGGGGACTTCCAGCTCAACGAGTGCGTGACCGTCAAGAAGGCGACCGCCTGGAAGCAGCAGGGCTACCTCGGCTCCTCCCGCGAAACCATCGCCGTCCAGGACACTCTCACCTTCCCCGACGAGGCCACGGCGGTCTCCGCATATCGCGAGACCGTCGAGGCGATGAAGAACTGCCAGGCGACCAGCCGGGCGCTCCAGAAGCAGAGCGCGCTGCCCCAGGACGCCGCCGTCCGGGAGACGGCCACCACCGCCGAGAGCGCGGCCTGGCAGCGCCGCTGGACCGCAGTCCAGGGCCTCTCGTCCCCCGGCGACCAGGCCAACCACGTCTACGCCGTACAGCGCGGATCCGTCCTCGCCTTCCTTCACTTCGACGAGGCGGCATCCCCGGGCACCGCCCCGTCCTACGACTTCCGAGGCGACGCCACCGTCCTGCGGACCCTCGGCGCACAGCTCGACAAGTGATCCCGAGCGGATCCAACCACCACACGCCCCACCAGCACTCTCAGGAGTCACGCATGTCCATGAAGCGTTCCGCCGCCCGCGCTGCCGCCACCCTGGCCATCGCCGGTCTTGCCAGCACCGCCGCCGCAATCCCCGCCCAGGCCACCGCCCCCGCCACAGCCACGGCCACGACCCTCGCGGCAGCCACGGTCTCCTCGTCCGCTGTGGGTGGTTCCATCACCCGAAGCGAGGTCATCGAGCGCGCCAAGTACTGGCTGGGCAAGAGCCTCACGTACAACCAAGGCGGTTCGTACCCCGACTCGGACGGCAAGTACTACCGAACCGACTGCTCCGGCTACGTCTCGATGGCCTGGCACCTGACCAGCAGCCTCAACACCGTCGGCATCGGGGACAGCGCCGACACCCACGAGATTTCCCGCAGCCAGCTCAAGGCCGGTGACGTTCTCAACAGCTACTACGACCACGTCATCCTCTTCGACAAGTGGGACGACGACGCGCACACCAAGTTCTCGTACTACAGCTTCGGTTCGACCCCGGTGAAGCATGTCACCGGCATGTCCATCAACGCCTCCACCATCGACGGCCACCCCAACGGCGACTACAAGGCACTCCGCTACGGCAAGATCGTCGACGGGTCGGCTTCCGGCGTGTCGTCGCCGGTGTCGATGGATGCTGGTGCGACGCACGTGGCGTTTGTGGATGGTAACGGCAGTGTCGCAAACGACTGGGTCAGCAACGGCGCCTGGCAGGGCCCCGCCGGGATCGGCGGGAAGGCACGGGCGGATTCGCCGGTGGTCCTCAATGCCAGCGCCGACCACGCGTTCTTCATCGACGCCGACGGCAATGTGATGAACGACTGGGTCAGCAACGGCGCCTGGCAGGGCCCCTCCGCGATCGGCGGGAAGGCGCGACCGGGATCGCCGATCGCGACCAATGCGGCCGGGACGCTGGTGACGTTCGTCGACACCAACGGCAACGTGGTGAGCGACGCGGTGAGCAACGGCGCCTGGCAGGGCCCGACCGCCCTGGGCGGCAAGGCCCGCGG
>NZ_JBIVAL010000025.1:0-60329 GCF_044745505.1 Streptomyces sp. NPDC086989 | reverse complement strand
ACGATACGAACGCAAGGCTGAACACTTCCTCGCCTTCGTCGGCATAGCCGCGGCCCTCATCTGCCACCGCCGCCTCACCAAATGAAACGACGTCTAAGTGCAAGTCACGCGAGGTGGGGCGCTTCATGGAGGCCTGAGCCTGGTCTGCCCCGCGAAGTGGTCGGAAGCCATCAGAAGGCGATGTCCTAGGAGTAGAGCAGGACACGCTTGCGGAGGAGATCAAAGCCGGCTCGGCCGAACATCTGGCGCTTGAGCATTTTGATCCGGTTGACGTGTCGTTCGACGACGCCGGAGTTCCAGGACAGGGTGAGGCCGGCCGTGACGGCATCACGGTCGCGGTCGATGCCGGCGGCCAGGGTATGGATGGGTGGCAGATCGTCCTGCCGGACGGCGTCGAGCCATTCCTGTAGACGTTCGCCCTCGCGCTCGGTGAACATCCGGGCGAAGGACCAAACGTGCCCGGTGAGGGCGTCCAGTTCCGGGCAGTGGACCAGCACCGCCTTGAGCCGGAGTTGTTCGCTCTCTGCGAGGGTGTCGGGGTGCCGGAGAATCCACCCGGAGACCGTCCGCGGGGTGGGCGGCCGGGCGAAAACCGGTCCGGGCGAGAGGCGTTTTTCCCGGAGGTAGGCGCGAACTCGCTGGTAGCTGCCCTTGTAGCCGAACGGAACGATCTCCTCCCACAATGCCCAGGCGTTGGTGCAGCCCTGATTCCAGCGGTCGTCCAGGTAGGACTTGTACTCGTCGAGGACGGTGGGGCGGTTCTGCCACTGCCCCTGGAAGAGGTCTTCGGGAGCGACGGCGTCGGCCAAGCGTTTGACGGTGCGGTGGGTCATGTGGAGCTGGCGGCCGATCGAGCGTCGGCTGTGGCCGGCCGCCAGCAGCGTGTGGACGATGGCGTGGCTGTCCCGGACGCGGTCGGCGAACCGGTGCCCTGTTGGCCATGGCGATCCGGTCATCTGCTCGGGCGGCGGAGCCGCGACCGCAGAATCGGCTGGCTCACGAGCCAGGACCCCAAGGCAGCTGCGGTGCTGGGCGACGCATCGCTCGGCGGCCTCGCTCAGGTTGTGCCACAAGTGCCACCTGTCTGCGACTTGGATCGCCTGGGGTGCCCCGATGGTGGCTCCTTCCGCAAAGAACGGAGCGCGGTCGCGGCAGACGACCTCAATGCCCGGGCGTTCAGCCAGCCACGCGGCCAGGCTGGATGCTTCCCCGTCGGGCAGCATGTCCACGGGCCGGCGGGTCTCGACGTCGACCAGCACGGTCCCGTAGAAGCGCCCTTTGCGCGTCGCGTACTCGTCGACCCCGACTACCCGCGGCGCGGGCAGGGCCTTGACCAGTCGCAGAACGGTGCTGCGGCTGACAGCTACCCCGAAGACACCGGCCATGCGGGCGCCTGCCCGGCCGGCCAGCGCGAGACCGACCGCAGCCAGCGTCGCCCGCAGGCGCTCGGTCCACCGGCCGTACCGCCGGGTCAGCCCGGCTATCTGTTCGACGAAAGTCTGCCGTTCGCATAACGCGTTCCCGCAGATGAACCGGCGGACCCACAGGCACAGCCGAACCCGCTTCCCCGCACTGGGCACGTCAGCGGGATACCGCATATAGGAGCTGTGAACCCGCTCCGACCAGCTCATGCACCCAACGCAGTCGGCCCCGACCAGCGTGCACCGGGCCTCTATCAATACCGCCTCGTCGTTCACGTCGATCGACAGCACCGCGATATCTCCTCGATGATCTTGGACACGACCCCGGCGCCGAAGGTCCTGCCGTCCTCACGGATGGCGAACCTCAGGCCGACCTCCATCACGACGGCCTTGGCCAACGTGACCTCCACCTGGGCGGTGCCTCCCGGCGAGACCGACGCGACATCATCGGGCAGCTCCACAGTTCCGGTGACGTCGGCCGTACGGAAGTGGAACTGGGCGCGGTAGCCAGAGGAGAGAGCAGCGGTGCGTCCCTTCTCGTCCGGGGTCAGCATGTAGATCACCGAGGTGAACTTCGTGTGCGGCGTGACCGAGCCCACCCTCGGCGAGGACCTGGCCCGGCTCCGCGTCATCGCGTTTGACGCCGCGCAGAATCACACCGGCGTTCTCACCAGCCTCGGCTTCGTCGAGCATCTGCCCGGACTTCACCACTCCGTTGCACGTGGTCGCCGTGGTGCCCGGGAGGCCGACTGCGATCTCTCGGTTTCGTGTCAGGGCGCCACCTGCACGAATGCCACCCCGTGACAGTGAAATCGCCGACATCTCTCACGGCTGTGGCAGTGAGACCTGCGCTGAAAACTGACTGACCCCTACCAGTACCAACGCACTAGCCCCGTGCTGCTCTCACAGCACTGTCACGAATCCGATAGATCGCTCCAGAGCAAGTGGTCAAGCCCACCAGGGTTCAACCCGTGGGCCGCCCCAGGCCGGTCGGCAGCGGTATGCGGACCCGGGACTTCGTGGTCGTCGGGGGCGGTGTGACGTTCGCGGTTCGGGCCGGGAGCGGCGCGATGCGGAGGAAATAGTAGCCATGGACATAGTAGCCATATACTCTATCTGCCATGAGCAAAGGTTTCCCGGGCCCCACGCCCGGTTTCCTGGTGTGGCGGCTCGCCAACAAGTGGCGCGTCGCAGTCGATCGCGCAGTGACTCCGCTGGGCCTCACCCACGCGCAGTACTCACTGGTCGCGTCGCTGCACGGCATGCAGCGCGCCGGCAAGCGGCCCAGCCAGCGCCAGCTCGCCGACCACACCGGCTTGGAGGCGCTGTACGTCTCGAAGCTGGCGCGCGCCCTGGAGTCGGCCGGCCTGGTGGAGCGAACCCGTGATCCCCGCGACCCGCGCGCCGTACAGCTCGCCCTCACCGATCAGGGCCAGACCGTCACACGGCAGGCCATCACAGTGGTCCAGGAACTGCATCAGCGGTTGCTGGAGCCGCTCGGCGGCCTCGACGCTCCGCGGACGGGCGTGTTCACCGAAGAGCTGACAACCCTGCTCGATGTACCTCTCGCTCCATCCCTGCCGATCAATAAGAGCACTCAGGAGCCAACACCATGACCACCACCGCAGCCACCGCCACTGCGCCCGCCGCCGACGCCCGCGTCCTCGGCCTGGCCCACTACGCCGCCCGCGGCCTCCTGGAGCACGTCCTGGCCCTCCACGGCATCACCTTCCAGCAGCAGGTCACCCTGCGTGCCGCCGTCACCGCCGACGCCCCGCGGACGCCGGATGATCTCGTCACCCAGGTCCGGGACACCCTCAAGGCCGATCCGGCCAACATCCGCGCAACCCTCGACGAACTGCTCGCCAAGCAACTACTGGTCGCGGACGGCGCGCACCTTCGCCCCACGGACACGGGGCGCGAACTGCTCGCCGCCGTCGGCGCGCAGACCGCCCCGATCACCGCCCGCGTCTGGGGCGGCATCCCCGACGAGGACCTGGCCGCCGCCGGCCGCGTCCTCGCCCTGGTCACCGAGCGCGCGAACACGGAGCTCGCGACGCTGACCGCCTGAGCGGCCGCATTGGTATGTGCCGTCGTCGGTGCCGTGATGATGACCGTACATGCGGTGGCGCCCCTCAGCGGTCGATCGGGGGAATGCGGTCCAGGCCGCTCTCGGAGAGGATCTGTTGGACCGTGTCGTCCAGGGTGCTGGCCGCGTCGATGACGGTCTCCAGGCTGTTGGGGAGCAGGTCTTTCTCTCGGTACCAGTCGCGTAGGTGGCCCTCGTTGACGTGCGCGAGGTATTCGGCGTCTGGTTTCGTCGCGTGGCGGAGCACCGTCTCCTCGAAGGGCACGTGGAGGTAGTAGCACCGTGTGACGCCCTGGTGGGCGCGCACCAGGTCCTGGAGCATCGTGCCGTAGCGGTCGGCGTACAGGATGCCTTCGACGACGACGTGGAAGCCGTGGTCCAGGGCGTAGCGGGCGGTGAGGTCGATCAGGCCGATGTTGGCGCCGCCGGGCCGGTCGCGTTCGCGCAGCACGATGCGGCGCAGGTTGTCCTGGGCGACGAAGGCGAGGTTGCGGCCGACCTTCTCGCGCAGGCCGGACGCGACGGAGGACTTGCCCGAGGCGCTGTTGCCTCGGAGCACGATCAGGCGCGTGTCGCTGGTCCCCACGGTGCCGTGCGTGGCCTCAGTCACGCGCGGCTCACCTGGATGCGGTTCTCGTGGAAGTGCTTCCAGTCCATGACCAGACGGAAGCGGCGGTGGGCCTCCAGGCGCTCAGCGTCGGCCGGCTCCTCGCCGCGCTGGACACGGGCGTCGCCGGATTTCACGAGTTCCGCGAGAGCGAGCCGGACGTCGTCGACGTCCTGGCCCGTGGCTGCCGCCAGCCGGTCCAGGGAGGTGAGGGTCTCTGCCGGTTCACCCAGATCGCTGACCAGGTGGTCGATGAGGGTGTCGAGGAGCGGGCCGGTACGCAGGGTCCAGCGGATCCCGTCGAGGCGCTGGGTGAGTTCGGGGTCCAGGGGCAGCAGGTCTCCGGGCAGTGGCAGCACGGCGGGCATGGACCATCGGGTGCCGTCCGGCGTCTCTTCGCGGCTGGCCAGGCCCCACGTCAGGTAGAGCTCGGACAGGTCCCGCACGGTGGTGGGCACCGGGAAGCCGCCTGTCGTCAGCATGGTGCTGAACCGCTCCCAGCGGGCCGCCTCGCATGCCTCGCGGCCCTCCGGCGCGGCCTCGTAGCCCCATTCCTCATCGGGCCAGGAGAAGGTGAGGGGACCGTCGAGGTCGCCGCCGATCATGTCCCAGCGGCCGTCGAAGATTTCTCGCAGGAGGTCGTCCAGGGGTCCGGTGAAGCCGGGCTGGCTCGCGGTTCCGATCAGCATGGTCAGCGGGAAGCCCTGGCGGGGCAGGACGTGGTCCCAGCCCGAAGCCCACCAGTCGTTGTGCATCGCCATGTTCCGGCGCGGCTCGGGCACGAGCGGGTTGTCAGTCATCTGGTGAACTCTTCCTCGAAAGGGCATGCCAAACGCGTGCAGCGTAGGCACTACGCGGGCGCTGGTTCAGATGCCGCCGGTCTCCAGCACGTACAACTCGTAGGGGACGGTTCCGGTCTCGGTGTCTCGGTCGGCCGTGCCGATGCGGGTGAACCCGACTTTGGTCAGGACGCGGCCGGAGGCGGGGTTGTCGGGGTGGTGCATGGCCTCCAGCCGGTTGAGGCCGGCGGTGGTGAATGCGGCGGTGACGACCTGGCGGGCGGCGTGGGTGGCGTAGCCGTGGCCCCAGCTGTCGTCCCGGAGGATGTAGCTGATGGTGCCCATGGCCGCGGTGCGTCGGCGCAGGGAGATCAGGCCGATCACCTCGGCTTCGTGCAGGATGCCCCAGCTCCACTGCGCGCACGGGGTTTCGGCGGCTCGGGCGAGGGCGGCGCGGATCTTGTCGTGGGCCTGGTCGAGGCTGAGGGGCCTGCCGGTGGTGTGCCGGATGGAGGCCCCGCTGTAGATGCGGGTGAGGGCGGGGGCGTCGTCGAGGGCCAGGGCGCGCAGGGTCACCATGCGGCGGTCAGCTCCTTCGCGGTGGGCCGGTCGGCGGGGTCGGGGGCCAGGCACGCGGTGATGGCGTCCTCCAACGCGGCGCAGGGCCACGGCCGGACATCGCGCAGCGCGATGGTGATGCCGCGGGCGATGGCGGCCAGCTTCTCCAGCCGGTCGAGGCCGTCGTCGTAGGCGACGGGGCGCCGGCCGGTCCAGCACCAGAACAGGGAGGCGCCCAGGCTCCAGATGTCGGCGGGCGGCTGGGCGGGGATGTGGGCGTCGGCGGGGGTGTCGAGGACCTGCGTGGCGAGCTCGGGGGCGGTGGTGCGGGTGAGGGCGCCCCGGTACGGGACGCGGCGGTGGCCGTCGTCGGGGCCGCAGGCGAGGGCGTAGTCGATGACCGCCGCCTGGCCGTCGTTCGTGACGAGGGTGTTGGTCGGCTGGACGTCGGCGTGGGCCCACCCGGCGCCATGCATGCGGGCCAGGTGTTCCGTCCAGGTGCGGGCGACGCCCGCGAGCCAGGGGCGGACCGAGGCGCGGTCTCCTTCCGGCCCGCGGGCGAGGGCGAGGGCCCGCCACAGGGGCGCCCCGTCGATCCAGTTGACGGCCAGCCACCGGCCGCCGTCCCACGGCCCGGCGCTCACCCGGTAGTCGGGGTGGAGGGCGCCGGCGGCGGTGAGGCGAAGGAGGTGGTCGTCTTCCTGGGCCATCTCGGCGGCCTTGTCGCGGGCGTCGTCGCCCTCGGGGTTGTTGGTCTTCAGAGCGACGGCACCCTTGGGGCCCTGGAGTTTCCCGGCGCGGGAGCCGCGCCGGTCGCTCAGGAGCTGGATCGCGGTGGGCTCGCCGGTGTGTCCGGTGTGTCCGGTGAGGAGGGCGGACGGCTTCGCCGGGGGGAGCAGGTGCCTGGCCCATGTGCGGATCTCCGTCCACTCGGTGGGGATGTGCTCGAACACGTCGCGGCCGTCGTCGTCGACCGCGGCGAGCGCGGCGGCCAGGTCGGGCGTCGCGCTCAGGAAGCGTGGGTCGCGGCGACGGACGGCGGGCCCTCACGGGGAGGAACGAGGCCGGGGCGGCCGGGATCCGGTGGCCGACCGCGGTGACTTCCTCTTCTCCCGCGTAAAACTTGCCGGACATCACCCCGACCGGGCCGTAGAGGTTCTTCAACACCCGGTGCGGCCAGGCGAGCAAATCACGGTGCCGGGTACCGGGTACGACGCCCAGCAGAACGATGCTCTCGCACCGCAGCAGGCCGTGCGGCCGGTTCGTCGAAAGTGGATTTTAAGGCGGTGCACGATCACCGTTCATGGGGCTCGGAGATCTCACGGACAAGCAGTGGGCGGCGCTGGAGCCGTTGCTGCCGTAGGGCGCGAAGGCAGGTCGGCCGCCTGTCTGGTCTCGGCGGCAGTTGATCGACGGCATACGGTCCCGGGTCCGGACCGGTTTTCCAAGGCGGGACGTACCCGTCGAGTACGGGCCGTGGGGCCGAATCTACGACCTGTTCCGTCGGGGGCAACGGGATGGCACCTGGCGCCGGGTCCTCACCCAGCTTCAGTCCCTGGCGGCATCAATCGTCTCAAAAGGCATCGCGCCGTGGCCACGAGATACGACAAGCTCACGGTCCGCTATGAGGCGACCGTCCTCGATCGCGGCCATCGACGAGTGGCTGTGACGACAAACCCGCACCGTCTTTTCGTTAATCCGTTGCCCAGAGGTCCGGCGGCCAGCTAGGTTCGCCCAGCCGCCCGCATCGGTGCAGGCCGGCGCTGTCGACCAGGAGGTGTGGAGCACATGCGCACGAGTGCCCAGGAGTTGAGCTCGCGTACTGATCCTTGCCACCTCCTCTCGACGGAGACACCTTGTCCCTTCGCATCACCCCACTGACCGACCCCGCTCACGGGCCGCACGGCCAGCGTCTCGCCTGGCTGGCCTCCGACGCGGACTCCATCCCTGCCGGGACCGCCTTCTTGCGCCTGCTCGACGGCGGACAAGAGCACCTCGCCGAGCTCGACCTCCGCGTTCATCCCGCGGAGCGCCGCAAGGGCGTCGGCTCCCTGCTCCTCGACACCGCCGTGGCCACCGCCCGGGACAACGCCCGACGCAGCGTCGTCGCGCAGGCCGAAGCAGGAGCGTCCGGCGACCACTTCCTGGCGGCACGCGGCTTCCGGAAGGTCCTCACCTTCAGGTACACCCGCCTGGCGATGGCCGATGTGGACACCACCGTCCTCGCCGGAATCGTCGAGCGTCCGCACCCCGGCTACTGGCTGACGTCATGGCAGGGAACCGTCCCCGACGACCTCGCCCGGACGTTCGCCGCCTCACGCCGCGCAATGGACGACATGCCCATGGACGACGCCGAGTACGGCACCGTGGCCTGGGACGTGGAGCGCGTGCGGGCCGCGGCGAAGGCCGTCGAACAGCGCGGCGACCACCTGCACACCGTCGTCGCCATCGACGCTGCCAACGGCTCGATCGCCGGGTTCACCGAACTTGTCGTCCCCGGCAACGGCACAGGTGACGGCCAGCACTACGGCACGGGCGTGCTGCCCGAGCACCGTGGTCACGGCCTCGGCCGATGGATGAAGGCCGAGTCGATCCGACAAGCCCATAGGGACTATCCAGACATTGATGGCCTCCTGACCGACACCGCCGACAGCAACGCGCACATGCGACGGATCAACGACGGTCTCGGCTACACACCCACGCACACGACACACCAGCATCAGCTCGACCTTTAGCAGAGAACGGACGGGCCGGAACGGGGCATCACCCCGCCCGGCCTGTCCGTGCTTTCGATACACGCCCTAGCCCGGGCACAACCCGCAAGCACACAGTCGGCCGGTAGAGCTCGCGCCGATCGCACGGGCACGACTGTCCCGAGGCGGCGTACGGACCCCCGTGCCGGACCACCCCCGCCCGCCGAACCTTCCGTTGCAGCGCCCCGCAGGCCGGCCGGCCACGCCAGACCTGTCTCCTTCCGAGGTCGGAACCCGGTGGCTCGACCTCACCCCTTCACCGCTCTCACTGCCGAATGGACAGCACGAACCCCGAAAGTCGTCGGAATCCTGTGGTGGGCAAAGGATGCCCGGGCGCTCAACCTGTCGCGGCAGACGGTCCCGCCCCGAACCGCGGCCCTCCATGGTCACCTCCAGGCGCAGGCGCTGGAATCGGAGCGGGTGGCGCAAGACGCCGCCGTGGTCGATAACGCGATCCGCTCTGACCTCGGCGACCCGGCCAGTGTCGAGGATGTCGTGGCTCCCCCATGTCGCCGAGAACTTCGCCCCTGTCCACGGGTGTCCGGGCGCGGCCGCGCTGAGATGTTCGGCGACCTGCCGGGCGGCGCCGGGGCGCAGCGGTACGGTCCGGCCGACTGCGCGCAGTCGGCCGTTATGGTCGTGGCGGCCGAGGATGAGGAGCTGCGCGCGGGTGAGGTGCCGGTGATCGCTTCGGTGGTGTCCCGTCTTCTGATCTTGATCGAGCCGCGGTAGCCGGGCAGATAGCGGCTGGTCAGGGGCTTGATCAGGATCCCCTCCACGCCCGACACGTCCGTCCAGGACTCCAGCCATTCCCGTGCTTTGGGCATGTCCGTCGTGTGTGGGCAGAGCGTCCACGGCGCGGTCAGGGCGTGCTCGGAACAGGCCCTCCAGCAGGGTGCGCCGCTCTACGTACGGGTGCGTCAGCAGCTCCTGGCCGTCCTACTGCAAGAGTTCGAAGGCGACGAAGTAAGCCGGCCACCGGTCCAGGACCAGCGCCCCGCGGCGGGTCTGCACCAGCACAATGTCGCCAGGGCCGGACGCGGTGAAGAGCAGCGCCTGGTGACCGTCCAGCTTCTGCTCGACGGCGACCCCGGAGGTGAGCAGGTGGGCGGGTGGGATCGCCTCGGCCACGCCGTGTCGTACACGTGGGCGGCGATGGACATAGACCAGGCGCCTATGCTGCGCAACGCCCTGCACGCGGCGATCACCCGGCCGGGCGGCCCGGACGAGATCGTCGTCGGCCTGTCCGGCATGCCGTTCTCCGACTCCTCCGGCCTCAATGCCCTATCCACGCGCGGCGGACCGCGGCAGAACACGACCGGCGCATCAGCCTGCGCAACCGCAGCCCCAGTTCCGGCGCCTGCCGGAGACGACCGGCGCCGGCGTGTTCTTCCCGATCACCGACACCTGACCGGGGCGGCACCCAGTTGCACCCGAGGTCGGCCCCACCCACGGGAGGCAGGCCAGCCGCAACCGCAGATCCCTGGAACTGGACAGATCAAAGCAGCCGGCGCCCGGCCGGGATTTCCGCGCGGGGCTCCTCCCAGTGCCCTCTTTTCACGGCCCGGGCTGGCTGCAGGTGAGCTGGGTCCCCCATCGAGACCAGAGGCGGCCTTGGCCCCAGCCGCGTCAAGGAGCTGCGGGGAGGGCTGTGCGCCTCTGTCTCAGGTACTCGTCGTCTTGGGGGACGGCCGGTCTGCACGCTCGGTTTGTGCCGCCGCTAGTCCTCTGCCGTAGGAGTTGGCCGGGTTATCGGGTTCGGAAGCGGCGGAAGAGGTTTCGGGCGACGTAGACTCCCGGGCCGCCGAAGCCGACAATGTCGACGCGTCCGTCGCCGGTGATGTCGGCGAGGTAGCGGGGGTGGCGGTCGACCCTCCAAGCGCCGGCGGCGTCGTTGTGGCCGAAGCCGCGGCATACCAATTGGGCTTGCTCGAACTGGCCGTCGCCGGTGTTGTGGGACACCCAGACGCCTTCGTCGCCGAAGCCGACGATGTCCGGCCTGCCGTCGCCGGTGACGTCGGCGAGGAACCTGAGGTGCTTGCCGCTCGTCCAGCCCTGGGCGGTTCCGAAGTCGTTGAGAACGAGGTGCGCTGGAACGAACGTGCCGTCCCCGCGGCCCCGCGCGACGACGACGCCCTGCGGGCCGAAGCCGACGAGGTCTGCTGCCTCGCCATTGGTGGTCTTGAGTAGGAACCGGGGGTGTTCCTCGGCCGAGGTCCAGCCCTGGTCGACGCCGAAGCTGTCGAGGATGTACAGAGGTTCGGCGAAGGCTCCTTCCTCGTCCTGGAGGGAAATCCAGACGCCGTCGTCGTGGCAGCCGACGATGTCGAGCCTGCCGTTGCCGGTGGTGTCGGCGAGGAAACGGGGATGCTTGTCCGCGAGCCACCCGCCCGCCTCTTCGTGGTGGCCGAAGGCTTTCAGGACCGGTTCGTCGGGAAGCGGTGTGAAGACTCCTTCCTCGTCCTGGAGGGAGATCCAGACGCCGTCGTCGTGGCAGCCGACGATGTCGAGCCTGCCGTCGCCGGTGGTGTCCGCGAGGAAACGGGGATGCTTGTCAGCAAGCCACCCGCCCGCCTCCTCCTGGTGACCGAACGCCCTGAGGACCGGTTCGCCGCCCGCGGGCGTGAACGTCCCGTCCTCGTCCTGGCGGGCCACGCGGACGCCGTCGGCGCCGAGCACGATAACGTCGGGCCGGCCGTCGCCCGTGGTGTCCACGAGAGTCCACAAGTCCTTGTGGCTCGGGGAGGGCGTGGGCGGATGCAGGACCCGCTCCTCGTCCTCGAATGTGCCGTCTCCTTGACTGGAGGAGGTCACAGCCCCCTTCGCGGGTTTGAGCCCGACGACGTCCGCTCGGCCGTCTCCTGTGGTGTCGGCGAGGAAGCGTTCACCGAGGCCGGCCCACCACACCGCCGGCTGACCGCTGGGGGAGCTTGCGGCTCCGGCGTTCTTCCATCCGCCGGCGTCCTGGTCGCTGCCGAACTGTTCGAGGACCAGCAGCATGTCGCTGAAGGAGGGCGTGGCGCCGGGAGCCGGGCGCAGGGCGGCCGAGTCGGCCAGCCGCCAGGAGCGGCGGCCGTTCCAGTGGTCCAGCGATGCCCAGCGCAGTACGGGGTCACTGATGCGTTCGGGCTCGGCCGGGACGAGTTGCCAGCGCTGGCTCGGTGCGGTTTCGTCGTACTCGCGCAGGACGATGCCGCTCTCGTCCTGGCCGTCGTCGGCGAGGTCGAGGACGGCGTTGTCGGTGGCGCCCTCGATGAAGTAGCAGCCGGCTTCGCCGTCGACGGGAACGAGGTGCCACTGCTGGCCCTGCCTGCCGGCAGCAGCCGTGGCCTGGCGGACGGCGCGGTCCGCAGTGGCGGGGTCGTCGAGGACCTCGCCGCTGTCCGCGTTGCGGATCACGTACGCGTGGTCGTCCTGCGCGGGCAGGAGCCGCCAGTGGTGGGGACTCGGTCCACCGTCGGGAAAGTCGCGCACGACGAGCGCCCCGTCGGCGCCCGGCTCGGCCGGGGCGCCCAGGGGTTTGCCGGTGGCGGCGTTGACGATCTGCAGCTTCAGTTCTTCCGTGGGCACGGGCATCGTGCGGCCTCTTCCAGGCGGTACGGGCGTGAGCTCAGGAGGGATGCAGCGCGGCGGCCGCGGATCACGTGAAGACGTGGTGGTAGGGGACGTTCCACTCGCTGGGCAGTCGCGGGTAGAAGGTATTGATGACCGTGCCGGTGAAGTCCCCGCCCCAGTTGTAGGTGAGCCGCACCTCGCTGTTGGGCGTCACCGCGTAGTCCTTGAACCCGAGGATGGCGTCGGGGTGGGTGATGGGCACGAAGGTGATCCCGCCCCACGGTGTCACCGTGACGACCCAGAGCTGGGTGTCCTCGGGCGCGCCGTTCTTCCCCCGCCACTTGTCTGCGACCTTGTCGGGCAGGCCCACCTGGACGGTGTCGGCCGTGGTCTTGGGGGCGTCCTGGTGCACGGTCATGCGCCGGCGCTTCGGCTTGGGCGTGCCGTCGTCACCACGCCCGCCGTCGACCGCACCCGGAACGGGAGGCGGGGGCGATACCTGGCCGGCGGCGCTTTCGAGGAAGTACAGCGGCCGCTGCCCGAAGAAGCCGGCCGGGGTGATGTACCAGAGGTGGCCCTGCGCCTCCTTGGTGGCCGGGTCGAGCGCGGTGGCCAGCTGGACCCCCTTGTCGTGGCTCTCCTCCCTCAGCTCGGCGGGGCGCAGGTAGCCGCCGTTGAAGGCGTGTACGAGCATGACCGGCCGGTTCTCGACGAGAGCGGCCACGATCGCGTTGTCGTAGCTGTTCACCGCTACCGGGCCGCCGACCACCAGATTCGACATCGTCGTGCGTTCTTGGGTGTACATCGCGGAAACCTCACCTTTTCTGAATAGGGGAGAACAATGCCTTGAACTTTCAATGCGGCGGTTTGTCACGCAATACTGCCGGGATCCCGATCGCCTTCGACAGGAAGGCTCCCGAGGCACAGCGAATGACAGAAACGGAGACTTCGCTCCCGGCAACATCCGAGGTCACGGTACTCCCAGGCAGAGGCGCCGGGAAGTCATCGATCGAGTGACGGACAGTGAAGAAAGGAAACTCTTCGGCGTTTCGGAAGCAATTAACCGAAAACCGATCACTCGATTGAGTGCAATGTACACGGACCCCCTCCCGGGCGCATTATGAAAGCGATACCTTCAGCAGTCAGGACAAGTATTTGCATTTGACGGGCACGGTTCGACCGGAATAGTCGAGGACGGATAGATGCCTTCCAACGCGTACAGCCTGGTACCGGCCAGGCGTCAGCCGCTGACGAAGAAGAACGTGCGGGAACTCAATATCGAGCAGAACTGGCAGTCGATCCTGGATCACCCCAACCTGGTCTATGTCGACGACTACGGTGTCCAGCACAAGCCCGTCGGGTTCTCCGTGAACAAGACGCGGTTCGGCTCCTTCGGCGGGACCGCGTTCGATCTGGGCTGGCTCGCCTACATGAATCTCGGGGAGCCGCTGATCGAAGTGCGCGGCGACATCGCCCAGCCTCCGCCCGACACCTTCTCCTCACGCGACTACGTCAACCGCAGCGAGTCGGAGATGACCTTCACCGACTCGGTCGACTTCACCGTGTCGAACGGGGTCACGTGGTCGCTGAGCGGGGACGCCAAGCTCACCTTCGGTGGCAGCGTCGGCGCATCTCTTCAGCTGCAGCTGCAAAACCAGCTCCGTCTGGATCTGCAGTCGCAGCTCGCGGCGTCGTGCCAGAACGGGACGGCGAACAAGAACGCGAACACGGTGACCAACAAGAACAGCAAGGACAGTGTCGGCGTCGACAACGCCAACACCACCGAGACGTCCGCGAGCACCTCCGCGACGAATTCCGCCTCGACGGGGATGACCAACTCCGTGGGATTCACGACGAGCGGCAGCGCCACGGGCAACGCCTCGCTCAACGCGCAGCTGGCCCTTGGCATCGCGGCCACCGTCGGCGGCTCCCTGAACACCAGCTGGGCGTCGAAGTCGCAGATCTCCGGCAAGGTACCGCCGAACTCCCGTGTGCAGACCATCGTCTCGCAGCGGCGCAACCGCAAGCAGTACTCCTACGAGATCCCGGTGACCTTCTCCGGGCTGATCGCGGTGCAGTACGCCGTACCGGCGCCCGTCCTGTCTCCCCCGCAGTCCGGGGACTATCCCGGCCTCCAGGAGGTGGTCGCCCGCGACATCGCCGACATCGATCTGGCACCCGGGGGCTTCCGCATGAAGGGCCTGGCCGAGGTCGTCTCCGCCCTGGAGGTCCACCACACGATGCTCGACGGCGAGGCTTTGGCCGTCAGCGAGCAGACACTGCACAAGCTGCCCTGACCCCGCGCGGCGCCGCCGCGACGACGACGACCAGAGGTGACGACCATGGTGTTCGACAACATCTTCAACTCCGCCGGCAGGGGCGCGGGGCTCTTCTCCGTGACCACCGACGGCACCAAGCCCCAACCCGGTGAGGGCATCGACTTCGAGGACTCCGACGACGACACGTACGACGACACCAACCCCAGCCTGTTCAACAACGCCATCCACGGCGCCTCCTCCCGCGCGAAGATCGTGCAGGAAACCTGTCCCGAAGCCCGGGCGGTCCTGGGCTTCCTCGGCTCCTTCATCCAGACCACCCAGGCATCCGCGGGTGCACAGGCCCAATACACCCAGGATCCCGGCTCGGTGACCCAGGCGGCCTCCGCCGGCATGCAGCAGGCGAGTGCGACCGTGACCGAGCACGGCGACCTCCAGAAGGACGAAGACCTGGAGAGCAGGCCGAAGAAGAGCGACTACACCAAGCCCCCCAAGACTCCGCAGGCTCCCACGGCACCGGAAGCTCCCAAGGCGCCCAAGGCGACCGCTGAGAAGCCGCCCAGTTCCCAGTAGGGTCCGCCGAGTGGCGAGGAGGGGGCAGGGGCGAGGCCGCCCCTGCCCCCTCGGGCGTCATACGGGCAGCAGCTGCCACTGCCGTTCCCGGTGGTCGCCCTCCGCCCCGTCCTGCTTGATCGCCGCACGGGCGTTGGTGTCGACGCGCAGGAGCAGACCGCTGTCGCGGTTGGCGATCTCATACACCACCGGTGTGCCGTTCGCGGGGCCCACCGGGATCAGCCGCCACTGCTGATGGCCCGCCCCGCTGCCCTCGTAGGCACGCTGCGCCACCACCGCCCCGGCCGCCTCCTGCGCACCGGCAACCTCCAGCACCTTGCCGCTACGCACGTTCTCGATCCGGTACACGACATCGCCGTCCTCCTGGCCCGCCACCACCAGCCGCCAGCGCTGATGATCCCGGGCGGCGGCAAGCACCTGGTGGACCTCGGCCCCGTCCTTGAGGGACTCCCGGTGGACCCCCATCCGCAGCCTGCTGCGGACATTCGCCCAGGAGACCACCGTGCCCGACTCGGGCAGCCCGGCCATCTTCTCCGACGCGACCTTCCGGATCCGGTGATTCTTGTAGTCGGCGACGTAGAGGGTGTCGACGCAGTCCACAGCGAGTCCGATCGGGAAGTTCAGCTGGGCCGAGGTCGCCGGGCCGCCGTCACCGCCGAACCCCAGCGTGCCCGTACCGGCAGCCGTGCTGATCGTCCCGTCCGCCGTGATCCTCCGAACCAGGTGATTGCGGCCTTCGCTGACGTAGAGAGTGCCGGTGCTGTCCATCCCCAGAGCAATCGGGAAGTTCAGCTGGGCCGAGGTCGCCGGGCCGCCGTCACCGCTGAACCCCGCCGTGCCCGTACCGGCAACCGTGCTGATCTTCCCATCCGGCGTCATCTTCCGGACCCGGCGATTGTCCACGTCAGCGATGTAGAGAACCCCCGCGCTGTCCAGCAGCACTGCATACGGGTAGTTCAGCTTGGCGGAAATCGCTGGGCCACCGTCTCCCCCGAATCCCGCGACTCCGGTCCCCGCGACCGTACTGATCTTCCCGTCGGCTGCGATCTTCCGGATCCGGTGATTCTTGTAATCGGCGATGTAGAGGACGCCGGCGCTGTCCACCGTCACCGCGTACGGAAGGTTCAGCTGGGCGACGGTGGCGGGGCCGCCGTCACCCCGGAACCCCGCGACTCCGGTGCCCGCGATCGTAGTGATCTTCCCGTCGGCCGTGATCTTCCGGATCCGGTGGTTCTCACTGTCGGCGACATAGAGGTCGCCCTCGCTGTCCACTGCCATTCCACGCGGGGTCTTCAGCTGGGCGGCGGTGGCGGGGCCGCCGTCACCCCGGAACCCCGCGGTGCCGGTGCCCGCGATCGTAGTGACTTTCCCGTCGGTCGTGATCTTCCGGATCCGGTGGTTGTCACAGTCGGAGAAGTAGAGGGTCCCGTTGCTGTCCATCGCGAGACCAAACGGATGGTTCAACTGGGCCGCAGCGGCACGCTCGTTGTCGCCTGCGAATCCGGGTACCCCGGTTCCCGCGACCGTGCTGATCGCAGCAGCGGAGCGCTCACCTTCCGCGGATTCTGTGTGGGCAGTGCTCATTGTCAATCCTTCACCATTCGCCGGCCGCCTGCCACAGACAGCCGTTCATTGATTCCAGCCGGCCGGGCCGCCCCGCGGGACGTCGATACCGACCTCCAGGCAGTCGGAGAGCCGATCGTGCGACTGCGTCGCCAGCGACGGGTGTGCAGAACTCCCCCACCCCGATCGCGAACTCCCCCGGCCGGACCAGCCAGACGCCTTCACGCAGCGCACGGCGCCCCCTCATTCGGCAGGCCGGGGTCATGACACCTTCAGGACTTCTGCCAGCCCGTCTGGCAGCCCACGACAGACTGTCCATATTCGGAGGGGTAATTCCGCATTCATACCGGTGAGTGATCAGGTTCTAGCCACCACGCCCCCGCCCGCCACCCCGGATGCAACGTTTCCCCCGGCCACTACAGCGGCGGACCACCATCCCGATTTCGGCTCGATCACGTTCACGGCGCTCCCCGACCAGGAGCGGCTCACCCCGGTGCGCGGCGGAACCCAGCCCACAGCAGCGATCACTGCGCCGAATCTCTTGGAGTACCGCCGTAGCGTCTACAGCTGCCGGACCACGGCAACGGTTACGAGGGGTACACGAGGGGCAGCCGGTGGATAGCCCTCTGCGCTGCCGCGGCTCTCGTCGGCCAGCCTCCGGCCGCGCTGGCTCTACGAGCCGGCGGTGTAGCGGGCGAGGGCGACCATGACCCCGCTGGGCATCTCGGCGCGGTCGGGGTGTTCGCGGTCGTGGACGTCCAGGAGGTCGAAGCCCGCGGCCCCTCTTCCAGGGTCGGCCAGGCCAGCCTGAGGCGGCCCGGCAGAACGGCCGTCGGATCACCCATCCGAGGGGTGCAGCGGGGCCGTCAGGAGCGGTCTGGGGCCCGGCTGCGGCACCGTGTCGGGATGCGCCGCTGGTACCTGCCTCTGCTCCTCGCCGCGCTGCTCGCGGTCTCCGGATGCGTCTTTGTCCATCCCGCCCCTACCCGGCCCGCCGATGCCTCCCCGGCCGCGGCGCCGGCGGACGCCAAGCACCCAGCGCCCCGGCCCGCACGGCCGGCTCTGCCCCTCTCTCGCCTGCCCGAGAATGCCGCCGCCCCAGAGGCCGAACGTCCTCCCGCCCCCGGGCACCCCGGGGCGGGCGCCCGCGAGGCATCCGGCGGGAGCCAGCACACCCGGCCGGTCCCCCAGCGGAGGGCCGGGGGCCAGGCCCGGCCGCGCAGGGCCACCCCGCCGGCTCCCGCCGCACGCCCCGCCGCGAAGCCCAAGGCCAAGCCCGGGAAGGTGAAGACGCGTCCGCACCGTACGCCCGCACCGCCCCGCCCGGTACAGCCTGCACCCGGGCCGGGCGCGGGAGCCGCGGACATGGCCGCGCTGTGCCGCGCCGCGCTCGGCGTGACCAGCCCCGCCGTCACCGCGCTGTGTCATCAGACGTACGTGTGACTGAGCACGGTAGGTGTCACCACTGCCACGGCGTGACCTGGCGTTCTTCGCGACCGTGAGCACCGTTGTTGTCACCGGATGAGCAAGCTACTTGTCACCGACCACCTCCCGGACACCATCAGCGGGTCTGAAACCGTTTGAAGGACGGGTACGGAAGCACAGGCCCGTGGGGGTGGGGCGGATCCGTGCTCCGATGATGCCGCTGCGAGCCGTTCCAGCTCAGGCCATAGGTCTGTTGGTGTTAGCCCAGCATGCGGAAACGTTCACGCAGACGACCGGCAAGGGGGCCCGCACGTGATCGAACTGCCAAGCCAGCGCGCTGTACCGATACCCGCGCAGTCCGGAGTGCAGGGGGCCCGCGGTTCATCGGGGAATCCCATCGAGATCCTCGATGCGCTGGAAGCCGAGTTCGCTCGCCGATGGCCCAACGGTGTGACGGGGTTGGACGAGGTGCACCGGTACGCGATGATCCCACCGGGCAAGCTCTTACGGCCGTTGCTGGTGGTGCATGCGGCACTGACGGTGGGCGGGGAACTGAGCTCCGTGCTGCCTGCTGCCGCCGGGATCGAGGGTGTACACGTCGGAAGCCTGATGCACGACGACATCATCGACCGCGACACCCAGCGGCGCGGCCGAGCAGCCGTCCATGCTGCTTTCGGACGCGCGCAGGCCATCGTCGCCGGCAACGCCCTGTACTTTTCGTGGTTCGCGGCGCTCGCCGAGTGCGCCGAGCGCGGAGTGCCCACCGACCGCATCGGGCGCGCCCTGGAGGTGCAGGCGGGCGCCGGGGTAACGATCTGCCGGGGCGCGTTCGACGAGCTGGCGATGAGAGGCGGCCTGGACCTCTCCGTCGACGACTATCTGGCGATTGCCCGGGGCAAGACCGCCGCACTTTTGCAGGCGGCCTGCCGTATCGGCTCCATCCTCGGCGGAGGCGACATCCCCGCCACGGACCTGCTCGGCGCCTTCGGAGACCACCTCGGCATCGCCTTCCAGATCCGCGACGACCTCCTGCCCTATGCCCCCGCCACCGCCGGCCTGGCGGGCAAACCCGCTGACAGCGACCTGCGCAACCACTGCCCCACCCTGCCCGTCCTACTCGCCCACCAGCGAGCCGACCCCGCCGGCCGCGCCGCCCTGCGTCACACCCTGCTCAACGAAGCCGACCCGCGGACCGCACTGCGCCGGATGCGAGCCCTTCTGGACGAGACAGGCGCCCTCGAAGCCGCACACGCGATGGCCGACCACCACGCTCAACTTGCGCGCGATGCCATCTCCCAACTCCCCGCAACCGCCCACACCCACGTCCTCGCGCTCCTGACCCTGCCCCCGAGCGAGACGACCCGGCAGGCGCCGGCATGAACGCGGGCACGCTGCCCGCCACCCGCCCCGACCAACTCGCCCGCGCGTGCACCGGCTGCTGCCGCTGTGCCTCCCAACCCGACCAATCTCGACGGCACCTCGCCGGCAACTCCCAGAAGTCTCACCTGGAAACCGCGCAACCCAAGAGACACGCGTGAGGAGAGCACCATGACCAACCCCGACGCGCCGGACAGCGCATTCGCCAAGCTCCTGGCCTTCTACAGTCCACTCATTGCAGAGATCCACCCCGACGCGGAGCGCCTGCGAGCTCGCACGCACGCGTGGGCACAGCAGTTCGATCTCGGCGCTGGAAACACCCGGCTAACCACGATGCTCGCCCAGACCGGAGCTGACTTCACCGCGCACGCGCTCCCGCATGCGCCCGCAGAGATCGCCCAGGCATTCTCTGACTACAACGCGTGGGCCTGGTTCCCCAGCGAGTTCGCCGGCTCGGGCCGACCAACCTCTGACGTCGTAGCCTCGCTGGCCCGCTGGGAACGCACCTTCCGTTCGCCGAACTCCTGGCCGGATGCCACCGCCCCCGCCGACATCGCCATCCGCGACGTGTGCCTGCGTCTGCGGAGCCTGCTGAACCCAGTGCAATGGGAGCGCTTCGCTGCGGGCCAGTGCCAGTGGCTCTACCACATGGCATGGGAGGCCAGCCTCTTGGAACAGGGTGCCACTCTCTCCGTCAACGACTTTCTGGCCATGCGGATCGGGTCCGGTGGGGCGAATGCTGCGGCCGCCTTCATGGACGCGGCAGAGGGCATTGAACTCAGCGAGCAGCAACGGCTCCGTCCTGCCGTCCGCGCGGCTGCCGAGGCCAGCATGCTCGCCAGCGTCCTGGACAACGATCGCTACTCCTACCTCCGGGAGCGTGATCTCCCGGTCAAGAAGCTCAGCCTGTTCGACGCGATCCGCCACGACCATCCCGACTACACCTTCGAGCAAGCCGTCATCAAGGCCGTCGCCATCCGCGACCGCATGATGGCCCTGTACCTCCAGCTACGCGAGGAGCTCCTAGCGGGCGGCGACGACGACCTCGGCCGCTACCTGACCGGGCTCGACCGCATGGCCAGCGGAAACATCAACTTCGCCATGACAACCGGCCGCTATCTGCTCCCCGACTCTCCTCACACGGTCACGCGGGTGGACAAGCCCAGTGACCCCAGCACCGCACCACTCCCTTACCCGACCATCGCCTGGTGGTGGGGGACCTCCTCCCGTGGTGACAGTTAGCGCGCTCAGGTAACAACTATCGCGCTCCGACACAGTACGGACGCTGACCTCCAGCGTGCCGCTCGCGTATGAAATCGCCCCGGCGGGGCCGGTACGACCGTGCCTGCGGCGCCGGCTGATCATCCTCTCTGGAAACCTCTGCGCCCACCCCTACTGGGCGCCTCCGCCGACTGGCGGGCCGGCGGCGTCGAGCTGCGCCGCGCCGCCCGCATCCACACGCCGGACCCGACCGAACGGGAGGTAGCAGCATGAACGAGCAGACCACCACCAAGGCTCGCCCGCAGGCCGTACCCGTCACCTGGGCACCCAGCCAAACCGGACCCTGCGCGCGGTGGTCTGTTAACTGCACCTCGGTTGGGTCGTTGAGCGGGACGACGGCTCCAGCAGGGAGTCCGCCCAGTTCGCGCCTGTGCCACTGAAGACCAGGGCGAGTTCCGGCGACACCCCGAACCGCGCACGCCGCTCGGCGCGGCCGCGGGCCACGGTGAGCGCGTGGAGCGCCTGCTCGTGACCGGCCGCTGTCTCGCGCAGCGGCACCTCCTCGCTCACCCCGACGACGCTGTCGTCCACAGTGGAGCCGATCACGCGATCGAGCGGCGGCGCGGCCTGTCGGGCAGTCGCGGCTGCAGGGCCCGCCGCTATCCGATGGGCTGTGGACAACTGACCGGCCATCAGCAGATGCAGCATCGCTTCGCGAGTGCGGGACTCCGCCAGGTCCACCCGCCGCCGCTTCCGCTCTACGCGCTCGGCCTCCCAGCACATCGTCGGCGGCATCATCACGTCGGCCAGGTGTGCCGGCAGTCCGGGCCCGCAGCGGCCGGGCCGCGACGACCGCGAGAACGGGGTGCGGAAGTGCCGATTGATACCCGAGGACCCGCCATGCAGTGCGAAGCGAAACCCTTTACGGCGCAGCCGCCGCCATAGGGTCACTGATGCACGAGACGCCCGCGCCGTTTCCCACAGACGGCACGGTCGACCGAAACGTCTACTCACGGGGAACCACTGTGAACATCCGCAAGAAGATAGCCGCCGCAGCAGCGACGGCGGGGCTGGCCGGTGCCTGCCTCCTGTCGGGGACCGGGTCCGCCGCTGCGGCGGGCAACGGGCAGCAGCTTCTCTTCCAGGACCATCAGGGCAAGGCCTCCTCGGTACTGGTCGACGGCCACGACCAGAACGGCAACCGGGTCGTTCACTGCTTCCAGACTCCCCAGTACAACAACTACCTGAGCGGCTGGTGGTGGAAGGGATCGCTCTTCTACAACGCGTACGTGGGGTCCGACTGCAAGGGACAGCCGGTCGCGAGCTGGGACGAACACGGATGGGCGACCACCGTTCCCCCGTACCAGCCGGACAGCGACTGGTACGTCATCGGCGACTAGACCGAATACGCCCGTAGAACGTCCATGGGTCCTGTTCCCTCCAAGGGGCAAGGACCCATGGACGTTCGGGGTGCGTCGGCGCCGGGCGTCGGTCCCTCTAGCAGAGCCGCTAGTCCGAAGCGGCGCCGCCACTGGCCGGCGGCCCAGGCGAGCCCCGCGGCGTCGCCGAGGACGAGTACCGCGACTTCCGGTATGCGGGACGACCGCCTCAGGACACCCCAGCGTCCTTCCTGACGGAACGGTCACCTGAGCCCGGCCCACCCTTCAGGAACCTCAGAGCACCCGCACCATCCGAGCGAGTGAAGTGCAGAGAAGCCACCAGCCGACATGCCGCTACGGGGTCGGTGGGAACCCGCTCTGCGCGGCGTGCAAGGCAGCACGGCAGGCGCAGTACGGGGGCTGAGCAGTGTCCGGACTCCCGCCCGACCTCCCGCGCCTGCGCACCGTCGTCACGTACCTGCGCGGCGAGCTCGGCCGCGCCGAGCGGGCACTGAACACGGCGGAGGAGCGCGAGGCCCTCGCCGCGCGGCGCAGACCTCCGACCGAGCCTCCCGCGTGGCTGATCGAGCGCGGCATCGGCGCGGGCCGGCTGCCGGTCCGCGTCCACGCCGGGGGCTGCTGGGACAGCCGAAAACGCTGCACCCCCATCGACACCAACCAGACGCGCCGAGCGCTGGCCGAGGGGATACCCGCCTGCCCGCACTGCCGCCCCGACACCGCCCTCGGGATGCCGGAGTGAGTGCCTGTTTCTGAACGCCGTAACAGCAGGTCACGGGCCGCCAGTGCGGAATCGGAGCCTTGATGATTCCGTTCGGGGAACGGTCAGGGTGCCCGTTCCCCGAACGGGAGCAGCTGAGGATGTCCCACTTGGGTGGGGAAAGGGCGGCGTTCGAGTGCGTCACGCCCTGAATCCTGTAGGTCCGTCCGGCTGCGCATCGTGATCACGTGCGGGGCCGCACGCGCAGCCCCGCACGTGATCACGAGAGGACCGCCCGCATGCGTCGATCCCCTGTCCTGCTCACCTTGGTTGTGGCCGCCGGCCTCGCGCTCGCGCCAGTGAGTCCGGCATCCGCCGCGTCCTCAGCCAGCGGGGCGCCCGTGCTGAGCTGGGGAGCCGGTCGAACCGGCCAACTCGGCAACGGCACCACCGCAGACAGCCTCAGCCCCACCCCCGTGACCGGCCTGGCCCGGTCGGACGTCGACCAGATCTCCGCCGGCGGCACCTCCAGCGCCGACTCCTTCGCACTGGCCCGCACCCGCAGCACGGTCAAGGCATGGGGACACGGCTCGTCCGGCCAGCTCGGTAACGGCGGCACCAGCAACCAGAGCGTGCCCACCTCCGTCCCCGGGCTGAGCCACATCAAGGACATCGCCGCCGGCGGCAGGCACGCCCTCGCCCTGGACACGTCCGGGCAGGTGTACTCCTGGGGGGACAACGCCTACGGGCAGCTCGGCAACAACCACACCGGCGACTCCCGAGGCGTCCCCGGGCTGGTCCCGGGCATGCCCAAGGTCAAGCAGATCTCCGCCGGCTGCGACTTCAGCCTGGCCCTGCTGGAGAACGGCAAGGTCTACGCCTAGGGCCGCGGCGTCCACGGCCAGCTGGGCACCGGCAACCGCGCCACCAGCTCGGTCAGTAACCCGGTTGCAAATCCTGGGCTAATGGCCGTTTTGGGATCGCATCTTCTGCCAGATGACGTCGCGGGTGAGGGGCAGTTCGGTGAAGCGGATGCCCGTGGCGTCGCGCAGTGCGTTGGCGAAGGCGGGGGCGACGGGGTTGAAGGGGCTTTCGCTCATGGACTTGGCGCCGAGCGGGCCGATCGCGTCCGTGGTCTCCATGAAGTGCACCTCGGTTCGGGGGACGTCGGCGTACTGCGGGAGACGGTAGCGGCGGAAGGCGGCGGTGGTCACTTCGCCACGTTCGTCGAGGCGTACGTTCTCGAACAGTGTCGCGCCGAGTGCCTGGGCCACGCCGCCCTCGACCTGGCCCCGGCATTGCATGGGGTTCATGACCTTGCCCGCGTCCGCAGCGTGCACGCTGCGCAGGATCCTCAACTCGCCGGTGCCCGGGTCGACGGCGATGCGGAACCACTGGGCGTTGAAGGCAACGGACCGGGGCGAGCCGCCCCAGTGGCCCTCGGCCGTCAGTTCGCCCTCGGAGCCCCGGGCGTGGGCGGCCTCGTACAGTTCCTTCAGGGTGACGGTCCGGCCGGCGCAGTCGAAGCCTTCGGTCGAGAGCGTGCACAGGTGCCGCGCGGTGCCCGTGTGGCGGGCGGCGAAGGTCCGCAGGCGCTGCGCCAGGGAGCCGGCCGCCAGCAGTACTGCTTTGCCCGCCACGACCGTGCCGGCGGAGCCGAAGGCGCCGGTGTCGTGGCGGACCACGTCCGTGTCGGACTGGCGGATGCGGATCCGGTCCACCGTGGTGTTCAGGGCGCCTGCCGTGATCTGCTTGTGGACGGTGGTGGTGCCGTTGCCGAACTCGGCGGTGCCGACGGCGATGTCGTAGGTGCCGTCCTCCAGAAGTGAGACGCGGGCGTCCGCGAAGTGTCCGCCGGGAGGACCGGTGGCGATCATCGCGACCGCCGCGCCCTGGCCGGTGAGCCATCCCTCGGGGACGTCGCGGTGGCTGGTGTCCTCGGCGATGGCGATGCGGACGATGTCCATGCACTGCCCCAGTCCGTACGAGGCGATGTGCAGGTCCTCCTCGTCGCCGATCGGGCTGACCATGTGGTCGCCGGGGCCGATGACGTTCTGCTCCCGGAAGGCGAGCGGGTCGATGCCGAGGCGGCGGGCGAGTTCGTCCATGGTGGATTCGAGGGCGAAGGTGACCTGGCCGAGGCCGTAGCCGCGGAAGGCGCCGGCGGGGACGCAGTTGGTGTAGACGGAGTACGCCTCGACCTTCTTGTGCGGGGCCCGGTAGACGGCGAAGGACTCGCCGACGCTGTGGAACATCACGGCCGGACCGTGGTTGCCGTACGCGCCGGTGTTGGAGACCACGCGCATCCGGAGAGCGGTGAGGGTGCCATCGGCCCGGGCGCCGGCCTTGACGGTGATCTTGAAGGGGTGGCGGGTGGTCGCGCCGTAGAACTGCTCGGCGCGGGTGTACTCGAGCTTCACCGGCCGGCGCAGCTTGAGCGCGGCGAGGACGACGATGTCCTCGGTGAGCATCTCCTGCTTGCCGCCGAACCCGCCGCCGACCCGGCCGGCCACGACGCGGACGTCGTCCTCGTCCAGGTCGTACAGCGTGCACAGGGCCCGGCGGGTCAGGAAGGGCGTCTGGGTGGAGGAGCGGACGGTGAGCCGTTCGCCGGTGCCGTCCTGGCGGGGTTCGAAGTAGGCGACGCAGCCGTGGGTTTCGAGGCTCGCGTGCTGCACCCGCTGGGTGTGGAAGGTCTCCTCGTAGACAACGTCGGCCTGGGCGAATCCTTCGTCCACGGATCCGGCTTCGCCGTGGACCTCGCCGACGACGTTGTTCTCGGGCCGGGCGATGCGCGAGGCGGGGCTCTTGTCGTGGATCACGGGAGCGCCGGGGCGCATCGCCTCCTCGGGATCGAGGACGTACGGCAGTTCCTCATAGGTGACGGCGACCCTGCGGCAGCCTTCCTCGGCGGCTTGCTCGCTGTCGGCGACGACGGCGGCCACCCGCTGGCCGACGTAGCGGACCGTGTCGTCCAGGACGCGGGTGTCGTCCGGGTCCTCGGTGGGGTGCTCGTGGCGGGCGGAGGAGTACAGGCGCTCGGGGGCGTCGTGATGGGTGAGGACAGCCCGTACGCCGGGGACGGAGAGGGCTTCGGTGGTGTCGATGGAGACGATCCGGGCGTGCGGGTGGGGTGAGCGCAGGAGCTTCATGTGCAGCACGCCGGGGACGTCGACGTCGAAGGTGTAGCGGGCGGTGCCCGTGACGACCTGGGGTCCGGCCGGGGCGCCGGGGCTGCGGCCGACGGCCTGGCCCGCGCAGGGACGTTCGGTGTGCTTGACGCCTCGGACGGCGTCCTCGATGGCGCGGTAGCCGGTGCAGCGGCAGAGGTTGTTCTTGAAGGCCCGGGGCAGGTCGTCGAGCTTGCCGTCGTCGTCAGCGGTGCTGGCCTCTGCCTCCAGGGCCGCGGTGGTCATGAGGAAGCCTGCCGTGCAGAAGCCGCACTGGAAGCCCTGGGCGTCGAGGAACTTCTGCTGGACGGGATGGAGTTCGCCGTCGGGGTGGGCCAGGCCTTCGACGGTGGTGACGGAGCGGCCGTCGGCTCGTACGGCCGGGTAGAGGCAGCTGTGGACCGGGCGGCCGTCGACGTGGACGGTGCAGGCGCCGCAGTCGCCCTGGTCGCATCCCTTCTTCACGCCGAACCAGCCTTGTTCACGGAGGTAGGTGCGCAAGCACTGGCCGGGCCTGGGGGCAGTGTCGAAGGGTTGCCGGTTCACCTCGATGCGGAAGCGCGGGGTGGTGTCGAGGCTCATGGGGATTCCTTGCGGTCGAAGGTGAGTTCGCGGCGGATCTCCTCGGCCAGGCGCAGGGCCATGTGCCGGCGCCAGTCGGGCAGGCCGTGGATGTCGTCGAACCATTCGCTGGGGCTGACGGCCCGGTCGATGGCCGCGCGCAGCTCGGTGGCGGTGGGGGCAGCGGGAACCAGAGGCGGAAGGGGCGGGTGGTGGCAGCGGTGACCGTGACGGCCAGAGATCCGTCATGCGGGTCCACCGTGCCGATGACGAGGGCGGCGGAGCGCCCGAGGCCGTAGAGCGACGCCTGGCGGAAGGCGGTGCGGAAGCCCAGTGCGCGGGCGGGGAGGTGGATGGAGCGGAGGAGTTCGCCCTCGCGTAGGTCCTTCACCCCCGCGCCGAGGACGAAGCGGGTGACAGGCAGACTGCGGGTGGCGCCGTCCTGACCCTGCAGGAAGACTTCGCCGTCGAGGGCGGCGGTCAGCGAGATCATCGGTCCGGCGGGCAGGCCGTTGCAGAGATTCCCGCCGACGGTCGCCATGTTCCAGATCTTGAAGCCGGCCAGGAAGGCCCGGCAGCACTGGACCAACAGCGGGCCGACGGGCTCCGTCAGGGACCGGCCGAGGCGGTGGAGCTCTGCGATGGTGCACGTGGCGGCGATGTCGAGGGAGCCGTCGGGCTGCCGGGTCAGCGATGGCCAGCCCATCCGCGACAGGTCGATCAGGCGGCGGATGTGAGGCTGCGGCTCGGAGAACAGGTACGTGCCGCCGCCGAGCCAGGCGTCACCGGGCCGCCACGGCTCCCGCCGACGGGCGTCGCGTACGTCGAGCACGGTGTTGAGGTCCAATTCACGCCACCGACCTTCCTGGATGCGCGGACTCTGCACGGGTCGCACGTCAGTGAAGCAACCGCCGCATGCCTGCCACGACTGGTGCGGGACACGGAATCGCCCACCGGAGACGCCACTGCTTTGGTGAATCAACCAAGAGGCTTTTCTGCTGTCAGCCTTGCATTTACGATGATGACGCCCTTGTTCACCTTGCGAACGAGGAGCACGATCCGTAGGGAGTTTCCCGTCATGCACCTCCTCGAACTGCTGGAGTCCGACGACCTCGGCCTCACCCTCCTGTGGGGGGAGGAGCTACTTCTCGGCCAGGAGGTCAACGGGGTCACCGCCACGGATCTGGAGGACCCCAGCCGCTTCCTGGGCCCCGGCGAGCTCGTGTTGAGCGGCCTGGTGTGGTGGACGCACCACTCCCCCGGCAAGGCCGATCGCTTCGTCGCCGCGCTGGCGGATGCCGGGGCCGCCGCGCTGCTGGCCGGCGAGGAGACCCACGGCCACGTGCCCGAGGAAGTCGTGAAGGCGTGCCGCGCTCATCGGCTGCCGGTGGTCGCGGTGCCCGCGCGGACCAGCTTCCGGACGGTCACCGAGGCCGTCTACCTGCGGCAGTGGGGGGACCTGAGCCGCCGCCGCAACCGGCTCTTCGCACTGCCGGAGAACGTACGCGCGGAGCTGGGAAGGCTGCTGGAGCGGGGAGCCGAGCCGGACGAACTCCTGGACCGGGCCTGTGCGCACCTAGGCCGGGTGCCGTGCTACCTGCTCACCGCCAGCGGCCGCACGCTGGCCCGTACCGCATCGGCCCCGCCGATCGCACCCGGGCATCCCGCCTCGGCCCGCAGCGGGCTCTCGCTGCACGTCAAAGCTGACAGCTCACCCTACGACGCCTGGTACCTGCACGTTCCGGACGCCGATGCGGCACCGCCCCGCGTGCTCCACGAAATCGCCGGGGTACTCGCGCAGTTGCGGGACGGACAGGCCGCCGCAGCCGCGGCGGCCAGGTCCGCCGGACAGGACCTGGTCCGGCTGCTGGAAGGCGCCTGGGAGCCGGGGCTGCTGGACGAGGCGCTGACCACGGCCGGCTTGCCGCTCGGCGGCCCGTACCGGGTGGTCGCGGCAACCTCCGGAGATGCGCTGGCGGAGGCTCTCGGCCACCTCCCCGACGTTCCGGCGGCCGTCGGTGAATCGACCGCCGTGCTGTTCGAGGGCGCGGTCGACGGGCCTGACGTCCTGGGCCGCCTCCGTACGGCGTGGGCCTTGGTGCAGGCGTGCGCCGGCCCGGAGGCCGACCTGTGTGTGGGAGCGGGCGCGCGGGCGGACACCGCCGAACAGCTCGCTGCCTCGTCGCGGCAGGCCCGGTTCGCGCTGACGGCCGCCGACCGTCAGGAACCGGTTCGTGGTGTGGAGCACCTGTCGACGCTGGCGGAGCTGCTCGCGGGGGTGCCCGCGGAGGTGCGCCAGGTGTTCGGAACACGGACGCTCGGGGCCCTGCGGGACGGGATACTGCGCCAGACGCTGGAGGTGTTCCTGGCCCACAACTGCTCGTGGGCCCGGACCGCCGAGGCACTCCACCTGCACGTGAACACGGTGCATTACAGGATCGAGCGCGTGGAGGTGCTCACCGGGCGCGACCTGTCCCGGCTGGACCACAAGCTCGACCTGTACGCCGCCTTGCAGTGCGCCTGACGCCACTGGCCCATGCTCGCTCGACCTGACGCGTGCGGCCCGAGGGTCTGCCGTTCGATGGGCAGCCTCTCGGGCCGATGACGAGCGGACGGGCAACCGCCCCTTAGCCGCGCGGAGTCGGGGAGGCCTCTGTCTCAACCGGGGCTCGTACGTCCTGGCCCTTGCCGGTCAGGACGCACGAACAAGGCGGTTCAGCGACACTGGCCGGAGCGCGGGCCCTGCACCTCGTTGGCCTCCTGGCGCAGTTCCGGCGCGTTGCCTTCGCAGCGCAGGGGTCCGGTGAGGCGGTTGTGGCTGAAGGAAGGCGCCGCCTGGGCCGGCGGCAGACCGCTGCCGCTGTTCCCGTTGATCCTCACCTGACCGGTCAGAGTGTTCGCGCCGACTTCCAGACCGCCGGTGTTCTCGGCCAAGGTCAAGGGACCCACGACCGTGTTGCCGGCACAGACCATTGCGGGGGTTGCCGATCCGACCAGTACGTGGCCGCTCGTCCCCTCCGCGGTGACCGCGCCGGCGAGGCGTGAGCCGCACAGGCGCAGGGCACGGGCCCGGTCCGCGCTGAGGCGTCCGTTGATCTCCGCTCCGGCGAGGGCCAGCGCTCCGCCGAGTTCCACTGTGACCGGTCCGGTCTGGACCGCACCCGCGGCAAGGCAGAGCGACTGCCCCGCTGCCACCGTCAAGGCGCCCGTGCGGGCCCCGGTGATGCACGGCTGGCTGAAGCCCACCGTGAGTTCGGCGGGGCCGTTCGACTCGCTCGCGGTGAAGTTCCCGTCGCCGCTGTAGGTGGCGGTGAGGGCATTGGCGCCGGGCCGGAGTCCGGCGGTGGTGAGGCTGGCCCGGCCGTCGATGAGCGGCGCGGCGCCCAAGGCGACCTGGCCTTCGAAGAAGTTCACCGTCCCGCTGGGTGCCGAGGGTGTCCGGGCCGCCGAGGACACCGTCGCGGTGACGGTGACGTCGTGGCCGAAGAGCGGGGTGGCGGTGTCCGTGGCGAGGGCGAGGGTGGTGTCGTAGCGGAAGGAGACCACTGCCTTGCCGTTGCCCCGGTTGACCCCGGCGTCCAGCACCGCATCGCGCAAGGAGTGCGCGGCGTAGCTGCTGCCCCCGCCCCCGCCGGCGCCGTAGAAGTTGCCGGGGTTGCCGCCGCCGGAGCCGCCTCCGCCGCCGAAGTAGCCACCGCCCCCTCCCCCGCCGCCGTTCCCGCCGCGGGCGCCGTTGCCGCCAGGGCCGCCGCTGCCGGCGTTGGCCAGTCCTGTGTTCGGGTCGGTGTCGCTGCCGGCGATCCCGGGGCCGCCCGCGGCGGAGTTGGGGCTGCCCGTGCCGTGCGCGGTCTGCGAAGCGCCGCCTCCTCCGACGCCGGACCCTTCCGGCCCGCCGCCCTGGCCTCCGGCTTCGGCGACGAGTCCGCCGCCGTTGCCGCCGCGGAGCAGGGAGCCGCCGTTGCCGGCCCCGCCTCCTCCACCGGCCACCAGCAGCCGGTCGTCCTTCCCGAAGGCGCCGGTACGGAGGTCCGAGGCGCCGCCGCCCGAGCCTCCGCCGCCGTGGGCGCCACCACCACCGGCCCCGTGGCCGAGGCCGCCAGGACGGGCGTATTCGCCGCGGAGCGAGGAGCCGGGGATGCCGGCCGCCCCGACGGTGATCTGGAGGTCGTGGCCGACGGTCACCGGCAGCGTTGCGCGGGTGCGTCCGCCGAGGCCGCCGGATGCTCCTGTGTTGGGCGGGTTGGGGGTGACGAAGCCGGCCGCGCTGCCGCCCTCGGCGCCGTTGAGGTCGACGCTGACGGCCGACACCCCGGCGGGGACGGTGAAGGTGTCGGTGCCGGGCGTGGCGTAGGTGCAGCTGGGCGGTGACGCGGTGAAGAGGCCGCCGGTCCCGCAGGGGGTGTCGGCCTCGCTTTGCTCGGCGTTGGCGGACAGCGGAGTCAGCAGGGCGGCCACGAGGCCGGTCAGACCTGCCGCCCTCAGCATCCTGGACGTGAAGGTGCTCAATGAGTGTCCCGTCGGTACGAGGGAGGACTGGGGTGGGGCGTCGCTCAGACGCCGTCGTCGGCGCAGAGCGCCCAGGCGTCGGAGTAGGTGTTCGGGGAGCTGCCCGCGCCGGTGTGGGTGTACGCCGTCCAGTAGGCGGCGGTGGTGGTTCCGTCGCTCACGGCGTTGCCGCCCGAGTCGCTGGGGTAGCTGCCGTTGAGGTGGTCGCCGACCGAGCCCGGGCCGGAGAAGTTGGTGGTCGTCACGTTGCCCCCGCTGATCGCGGCGCCTCCGCTCACCAGCTTCCCGTCGCTCTCGCTGCAGCCGACGGTGACCTTCTGGCCCGCGGTGGCCGCGGTCGGGCCGCTCACCTCGCTGTGGCGGACCGTCACGGTCGCGCCGCTGACGTCGATGTTGTTGCCGCTGCAGATGGCGTACGCGTAGGTGGTGTTGTTGCTGTTGCCGCCGCCTCCGTTCCAGCCGACCGACGACCAGGAGTCCGGGTTCGTCTCACTGTTGGCCGCGGCCTTCTGGCCGTAGCTGTGCGCCGAGTCGTTGAACGTGGGGAAGCTGGCGATGGGCTTGAGGCTGCCGACGCTCGCGGGCGTGATGCGTGCGCCGCCGCCGATCAGGCGCGTGCCCGCCGGGCAGGTCGCGGTGACGAGGGCCACGGTCCCGCTGGTGGTGGGGCCGGCAGTCTTGTTCATGACCACCTGGGTGTGGTCGATCAGGTCGCTGGTGAAACACATGGCGTACGGGGTGCTGGAGAACGAGGCGTTGACCGCGCCGCCGCTGCCGCCGATGCCGAGCCAGTAGGTCACGTCGGTGCCCACCACGCCGGTCGAGCCGGTGTACTCGGTGCTGCCGTTGGGGCTGGGCGCAGTGCCGTTGACCTTGTTGCCGTTGGAGGAGGTTCCCGTACCGATGGCCTGGTCGATGCCGCCACCGGAGATCAGCCCGCTTTCGCAGTGGGCGGAAGTGGAGATCTCGGAGAACGCGGCGGCCGGGCCCGAGGTGGCGCCGGGCGTCTCCACGGTCACCGCCGCGGTGTTGGCGTACGCGGTCCCGGGTGCCACGAGGATCAGGAGGGCACTTACAACCAGGGCCTTCTTCGCGCCGACGCGCCGCAGACCTGTCAACCTCATGGGAAGTCTCCCTCTTTCGGGCTGGGTTCGTCCTTCGCGGACGAACGCGCAGAACGGATCGTGATGCGAGGAGCCTGTGCTCGCCTGCGGCTGGCACTGTCCCGTTGCAGGCGGACCGCATGTCAGCAGCCGCGAGTCGGGGGCGCGGGGGGATCTGAGCGGAGCGCAGAGGTGACGTCCACGGGGGTCTCGCCGACAGACGGACATCGCCACCGCCCCAGCCCGGGTCGCGGGATGGGGACGGCAGGGGATTTACGGGTGCTCCGGGACGTCGAAGCCTGACCACGGCTCATCGCACATGCGGACTATAGCCAGCGAGACAGGCCGCATCTACTGCTACTTCTCGTTAACTTCCTTGCAGATGCCACCATGTCGGAGTAGTCGGTTCCACCCGCGCCTCACCCACCGGGATAGGGTCGCCCCGAAGGCAGAGGGTCCTCCCGCGGACACGAACGTGCGGGGCCTCGAGCCGGGACGGGCGAAGGCCGCCCGGCGGAGGAAGCAGCCGGACGGGCGAACACGCCGACAGGGCCGCCCCATGGGGGCGGCCCTGTCGGAGAGGCATGAGGTTACGGCTTCTGGAAGCCGGCATCCTGAAGGATCTTCTGCGCGTCCGGCGTGCCCAGCCAGGCGATGAACGCAGCCGCCGCCTCGGCGTTCTTGGAACCCTTGAGCGAGGCGGCCGGGTAGGAAGCCACCGCGTTCTGCTCGTCCGGGATGTCCACGACGGCGACCTTGTCACCGGACTTGAGGGTGTCGGTCCTGTAGACCAGACCGGCGTCCGCCTCGCCCAGCTCCACCTTGCTCAGCACGGCGCGCACGTTGGGCTCCTGGGAGACCGGCTTGACCTCGATCTTCTGCGCGTCGAGGATCTGCTTGCTGTAGCGGCGCACTGGGACCTCGGGCGCGGCCAGCACGACCTTGATCTTGCTGTCGGCGAGGTCCTTGAGGCCGCCGATCTTGAACGGGTTGCCCTTGCCGGTCGCGACGGTGGAACGCGGGGCGGCACGCATCATAGCCGGCCTGACGTGCGTTGTAGCCGCGGTGGAGGACAGCACGGCGCTGCTGCGCGATCTTCGAGTGCGGGCTGGAGCACCGAGCCTCCGTCAGCTCTCGACCCAGATCCAGGACGACGACACACTCCCCGCCACCGTCAGCATGTCGGCGCTCTCCGAGGTGTTCAACGGCAAGCGCCTACCGAGGTGGGATTCTCTCTATGCCATCGTCAGAGCCTTGAACGGCGACGTGCGTCAGTGGCAGGTCCGGTGGATGAGGCTCGAGGAGATTCAAGCTGCTCAACGGGGGCCGCGAAAGCTCTAATGCAGTTCATGCCTTCACCCACCAGGACGATCCTGGGACTGTCTCAGTCACACCAGTCGACCGAGACATCCGACTCGCGGGTGCAATTTGGGTTTGGCCTCACCTTCCTACCGGGAGCGCGACACCATCAGGAGAACCCCAGCATGCACCGTCCCGCCGTCTTCGCCGCCCTGCTCGGGCTGACCCGCGCCGGAAGCGCCATCGGCGACTACTGGATTAGCACGGCGAAACCTGTGTCCACCCTCTCGGCGCCAGGCCCGTCGCCGCGCCCTGGACCGCAGCGCCGTGTACCGCCGGCCCGCCTTGATCATGCTGGGCGTCTCCTTCTTCATCGTCGGCGTCATCATGCTGATCGCCGGCCAGCCCGGCGCGGTGGACATGTTCGACCGGGCGATGACCGCCTGGGGCGCCGCCTTCGCCGTACCCCCGAGGAGCTGATCGGCCGAGTGCCGGAAACGCAAAAGGCCCCGTTCCACCGGAGTCATCCGGTGGAACGGGGGCCTTGTTGTGCTGCTGGTCTGTCCGGCCTACTGGTCGACGGCTGATGAGCTGCTTGCGGACGTGCTCGCGGGAGAAGTCGAGGTGCGCGGCACACGGACCGACCCCGGAGTTCCCACTGAACGAGCTTCAGTTTCCCTGAACGGCGGGGCTCACCGGGTGTGAGTCGTTGCAGTACAGAAAGTGCCGCTGAGATTGATCACGGTCCGGTTGGCGTTGGGGTGACCGGGTCGTCCGGCCGCTGGATGCGGACTCGGCGGGGGCAGGGGATGGCGTCGGCGTCCGCGGGCCAGGAGACCAGGCGGCTGGGATGTTCCTCGGCGTCCACCGCGGCCCCGCGTCTGACACCTCCCGGCCAGCGAGGGCGGGGGAAGGAGCGCACGAGACGGGAACTCTCCTCTCGAACGGCACGCTGCCCGAGGGCGTCACAGCTGCACCCTGCGGGTGATTGGCTCACCTGACTGGTTATCTTTTCAATATCGGAGGGATCCTGAACTCAGCCGATCCCGCACACAGCAGGCTCTCGGACGACTCCACAGGGGCGGAGGTATGCCATGTCCACGAACAATCAGGAGAACGCTCCCAGCGCCGATCCTCTCGGCGACGACTGCGGCAGCCAAACGGACGGCGGACACCTCTGGGAGGAAATCCAGGCGTGTGTCCTGAAACAGCCCGGACCCTGCCTGGAAGTGGAAAGCCGTTGGGGCGTGATGGCGGGCCGTAAGGGAAGCACGACGGACTTTCAACTGGTTCCGACGGAGCGTCTCAAAGGGATCGAGTGCCCCAAGATCTGGGCCAGCGGCGCTACCGACTACTGGTCTGCCGCGCAAGGCAGGATCCCCCACTACTTCAGTCAACCGGGCGCGGCCGGACTGGGCATCAACTCCAAACAGGCCCGCAGGCAAGAGCAGTTGCACATCCACATGTCCCATTGCGCCGCCCAGGCGTTGCGCGACCTCGAAGGATATGAGAAGCAGCAGAAAATCACTGCGGACGTGACGAAGTGGAAGAATGCGGTGCTTCCGGTGACGGGCTTCGCATCGGAGACCCGAAACTACCGGGTGATGAAGTCCCCGAATCTCAGCGGTAACCTCTTCTACTCCCTCAGGCATCACGTGGTCGGGGACGACAGCAGGATGCAGTATCAGACGATGATCGTGCTTCCGGCAAAGTACGGCTTCTACATCCTGAACAGTGAGAGCGACCTCCCCAGCGGCACCAACACCTGCAACCACCTCCTCGACTGCGCCTGAGCGCCCGCCCCGTATGGGGTATCGCCGAGGTAAGCCCAAAAGGGGCCATGGGGCGATCTTGCGGTCTTACACGATCAATCTCAGCGGCACTCTCTGTACCGCAACTACTCGAACCCGGGTACCAACTGTTACCGGAGGTGGGGTCAGAAGAGGGTGTCCTGGGAAGCCCCCGAAGGATTACCCGCTGCTATGGCGGCGCCCAACCGAGCCTGACCACCTGATCGAAGTCGACGCGCCGGACGCCGAGGCGCCGCGCGGCCCGGTCCGGGCCGAGGGGGACGTGCAGGTCGAGTAGAACCGGCAGGTCCCGGCGGCGGCCGAGGGCGGCCACCTGGTCCGGGTGGACGTCGGGGAACTCGGCGTCCCGCCGAGGCGGACTAGCAAGCCGGCCCCGGCGAGGTGGCCGACCGCCGCCGCAGTCACCCGGCCGGCACCGCAACGACTCCCCCAGGGCCTGCGTCAGCCGGTCCGCCGCCATCCCGGCACCGATCGGACCCCGCAGGGCCGCGCGCACCTGCTCCGGGTCGACGGCCTCCACCACCGCCCGCGACCACAGGCCAGGGCCAGCCTCGGCCGGCGGGACCAGGCCCGTACCGGTCGCCCACCGCCAGCCCGCCAACGGCACCCGCAGCCGGCCCGCGGCCTGTCCCTCGTCGTAGCTCTCACGTACCGAACGCGCCATGAATCGCACTCCGATCGCACATCGACCGGCCCGACCATCGGGCAGCGCCGGAAACATGCCGAAAGTTCCCGCTTATCACTAATAGCCCTGATTCTGGGGCGAGTTGGAAGCGCACCGCACAAGCCGCCTACGCGTACGCGAGGGCAGGATTCACCCCTGCGGGGGACACGAAACGGGGGCCGGCACCCTTCGGTGCCGGCCCCGAAGGACCCGTTCGTCAGCACGGGACGGGCGGTCAGCCGGTCACGGCCGGGCCCTCGCCGAAGGCCGGGACGTCCTCCGCGGTCACGTCCAGGCGGATCCGCTGGAACGTCAGCGGGCGCCGGAAAACGCCCAGGTCAACCGCCCTGTACGCGCTGACCTCCGCTACCAGGTCCGGGTGGACGAGCACCACGTCCAGGACGTCGCGGCTCCCCCACGTCGAGGTGAACCGCACCCCCTCGAAAGGGTGACCGGGACCGGCCGCGGCGAGGTGCTCGCCGACCTGGCGGGAGACGTCCGGGCGCAGCGGTACGGTCCGGCCGACCGCGCGCAGCCGGCCGTTTGGGTCGTGGCGGCCGAGGACGAGGAACTGGGGGCGTGTCAGGGTGCCGGTGACGGCGCCGATGATCGCCTCTGCCGAGTCCCGTCTTCCTATCTTGGTCCGGCCGCGGTAGCCGGGCAGGTAGCGGGTGTTCATGCCCGCGACGACGGAGATGGCGGTCCCGGACTCGAGCCAGTTCCCGGGCCTGGGCCAGGTCGGTGGTCATCGGGCACAGGGTCCATGGGGTGGTCAGGGCGTGGTTGGAGAAGAGGGCGCGGCGGTCGGAGTGGGGCAGGGTGAGTAGCTCCATGCCGTCTTCCTGGAGGACGTCGAACGCAACGAACTACGCCGGCCACGCGGCGGCGCCGCGGGCGGGGGGCGGCCCGGTGCTGCATCCCCTCGAACGACAGCCGGTGCGCAGCGACGTCCCAGACGAGGAGCTCGCCGTCGAGGACCGGGCCACCGGGCAATTGCTGCTCGGCGGCTGCGACCAGGTCCGGCTCCAGTGTGAACGGAGCAAGTCGCTCACCCCGCGAGGTCTGCGCTGAGCGTGGTACGGGGAACGTGGACGATTGCGTCGTAGGCGTCCAGGACCGGTACGGGCAGAAAGCCGTCGTCCATGCGGATCCGGGTCGGCTCCGGCAGGTGGTGCCGGCGTGCGTGCGCGCGCATGGCTCGGGTGTCGACCAGGCTGGGGGCCGCTGGCGTGTCCGCGAAGAGCGCCTCCACGCTGGCGGGTACCGGTGCGGGGGCGTCCGTGGCGCCCTGGCGCATGCCTGCCGGGTGTGCCGGATCAACCACGTTCTGCACGGTTGTGCCGCCGCCGCTGGTCATCGCCATCGAGACGTAGTCCTGGCCGAGCCGCCGGGCGAGGACGTGTCCCATGGGGACACGGGGCAGGGGCGTGCCCTCGGGATTGACCGTGCGTTGGATGTGGGCGTTGTGCGCGACCAGCACGACGCGGGTGTCGGGAGCGGATCGGTCGAGGAGGTTGAGCAGGCTGTCGGCGAGGTGGCGGTCGCGGGCGGAGAGGTCAGCGGCATCGGGGTTCCCCTCGAACAGCGCGGCCATCGCGCGCTGCATCTGGTCCGTGCGCCACGCTGCCCAGACGTCGTCGACCACGTCCTCGTACAGTGCAGGGCCCGCCGAGTCGATGTACACCTCGCGCATCACCGTAACGCGGTTGAGCAGTTGGCCCAGCACCGTCGAAAGGCGGTCCTGGAGCGTGGCGTCCAGTCCGAGACGCGCCTGGGCCGCAGTGAAGCCCGAGCCTCCTGCGAGTGGCTCTGAAAGTTCGAGGGCAGCTCGGGCGTAGCGAGCTGCGCGGGGGTCGATGGCGGCGAGACGAGTGGCCACCAGTTCGAGGACCGGAGCCAGTGAACCGCCTGCGGCAGGGATGTCGAGTCCGACGACCTGAACGGGGCACGTCGCCGCGGCATTGTGGGCACGCAGCCAACGCAGGGTGTCGCGGCCTTCCGCCGACTGGGCCGGATAGCCTCCAGCGTTGGGGGTGAGCAAGACATCGAGGTCTGTGTCGGCACCTCGCGTCCATGCGTCGAGGGCCCGACCGGAGACGGTTGCGAGTTCCGCCGCGTAGACGGTGAATCCGTGCTCCTGGATGAGGAAGCGCAGCATGCGGTCGCGTAAGAGTCCGTACTCTCGTATCTGGTGGGAGCTCTCCCCCAGGGCTACCACGCGTGCACTGCCGATTAGACGGCTCAAAGCCGACAGGTCGTCAACGGGGGCATCGGCGCCGGAGGCGGCAAGTGGCGCTGCGTTGCGGGCGGTCCACTCGACGAGCGGCATCGTGGCTTCGGGTTCCATGATCCGACACTAGCAACGGGTGCCTCCTCGCGAAGGGGGACGCGGGTGTGGTGCCGGCACAGTCGCCGTCACCTTGAATCGGCAGGTCGCAGGGGGCGCTACGGCTTTCGGGGGACCGGGTGCTTGTGCTGGGCAATGGGTGAGGATGGGGTCATGGCAGGGGAAGAGGTCGAGATCGCTCTGAGTAGGCAGGACCTTCGTGAAGTGACCGCGTTCGCTGCGGCGTGCGCGGAAACGGTGCTCGAGGTGTTCGAGGGCGATCAGCCGGATGACGCGCGGCCTCGGGACGCCATCGGGGCCGCTTGGGAGTTCGCTCGAGGTGGTGAGCGGGGGAAGGCTCTGCGCGACACTGCGTGGGCGGCGCTCAAGGCGGCCAAGAGCGCAGACACCACGGCCGCGCAGGAGGCGGCCCGGGCAGCGATGTCCGCGGCAGGCGCCGCCTACCTGCATCCACTGGCCAAAGCCACGCAGGTCAAGCACATTCTCGGAGCTGGAGCCCACGCGGCCAGAGCGGCCGAACTCGTCGCCGACGACGATCGGAGCGTTGGTAT
Source organism: Streptomyces sp. NPDC086989 (assembly GCF_044745505.1). Classification (NCBI taxonomy): domain Bacteria; kingdom Bacillati; phylum Actinomycetota; class Actinomycetes; order Kitasatosporales; family Streptomycetaceae; genus Streptomyces; species Streptomyces sp. NPDC086989. The sequence goes on along the minus strand of NZ_JBIVAL010000025.1, from coordinate 22,023 downwards.
CGACCATCTCGAGCGGATGGTTCGTCGAGCGACACCCACCGTCGTGGACGTCCTCAAACGCTTCCCGACGGCGCCGAGTGGCGGCGGACGGGTCGGTGAGCTGATCCGCGTGCTGGATGCCGACCTTCGTTCACTCACCCACGCCGACTGACGTCTTCGTCCTCGGCCCTCGGCCGCGCCGCATCTTCCAGGTCGGGCCCACCCCGTTGGTTCCCAGGGCCAGCCGTGGTCAGGACGCAGTGGTGCACCGACGGCCAGGACGGCGGTCGCCGTCCTGGCCGGGTCGTTCGTGGGCCCGTGGGCGGGCGAGAAGGTGCTCAGGCGAGGTCGCTGGAGATCCAGTTCCAGCTGAGGCAGCCCGCGCTGTCCCAGCTCATGACCGGACCTGCGAAGTCAGTGCCGGTGGAGGTGAGGGACCACAGGGCCGTCCTGGAGGTCCCGTCGGACGGCTGCCCATCGGGTGGCGGCTCGGGCGGATCGGCGTACTACAAGAACTGCCACGCGGTCCGCGCTGCGGGCAGGGCACCGATCTATCGCGGCCAGCCCGGATACCGCTCGGGTCTCGACCGCGACGGCGACGGCAAGGCCTGCGACTGGTCCTGAACCACCCCCGCTAAGTGGGCGCTGCCGCCGTCGCTGACCGTTCCGCTCCGGCTGCCTGCTCGCCGCGCACGTCACGTGGCTGTCGCGGCCTGTTGCGGCAGTCCTGGCCTCCCGTTCGGCAGCCCTCTCGGGCTCCGGACTACACGTGCCGAACCACTTCATAGATCGCGTGCGAGGCGGGAGCCGGATGGGGGGCGTTGTTCCAGGCGATCTCCTCGGCACGCCTCTCGACCGCCTCTCGTGCAGCGTGGGCCGCAGCTTCGTCCTCGAAGAACGAAATGGACAGTCCGTTACCCGTAGCGGGATCGACAAGGTGGTGGGCACCGTGCACGCCGGGCACGCTCGCGGCGGCATCCAGCACCCAGTCCCGGTCGTCGGTCGGCATGGGTTCCTACACGGCCACCGTCGCGATCACGCCGTCTCGTTCATCGCCGCGGACACCCAGAATGAACCCACTTCAATGGAATCAGTGGTCAACGACGCACGAACGGTGGTGTCGCGGTCCACGGCTCCGACGACGTCAGGCGGGGGCGCGCCCAGGGCTTCGGCCACGGCGTCCCGTGCCTGCTCCTGCGAGGGGACGGGGCGGCCTAGGGAAGCTGCCATGCGTTCCAGGGAGGTCATTCGCACCCCGGGCAGGCCGCACGCGGTGAACGCGGTGAAGGCGTCCAGGTCAGGGGTGATGTTCAGGGCGAAGCCGTGGCTGGTCACTCCCCCGCGGATCCGCATGCCGATGGAGGCGAGCTTCTCGTGCCCGGGTGTCCATACGCCCACCAGGCTCTGCTGGCGCGGCGGGGTCTCGCGGCGCACCGCGGGGAATCCGAGCGAGTGCAGGGCGCTGATCAGGCCGTTCTCCATCCAGCGGACGATGTCGGCGGGACCGCGCTCGCGGAGGTTCGCCACGAGGTAGCCGATCAGCTGTCCGGGGCCGTGGTAGGTGGCCTGGCCGCCGCGGTCCACTTCGACCAGGGGGATCGCTGTGTCCTGGGGAAGCTCCTGGTGGGGTGTCCGGGCACCGTAGGTGATCACGGCGGGGTGCGTCAGGAGCACGAGCCGATCTCGGATCGTGCCCTCCTGCCTCTGGCGGACCCACTGCTGCATCTGCGCGACCGCGTCAGTGTACGGGACCCGCCCAGGTCGATCCGTTCCAGCCACCGCTCACCCATCCTGGTGCCCCTTCTCCCGGCCCGCGCCCTGGTCGCCGGCCGCCGTGATCTGCCCGATGCAAGATCGGCAGGATCAACATCCGATGCGACGGTGGACTTTGGCAACACGTCTGCGGTCCGACCCTATGGTCAGTCCCGCATCCGCCGACCGTGCCGCGGGCCCCGCGCCGGGCGGGGGGCGGCCGCCGGGTCCGGGGGCCAGGCCAGGCCGTCGACGGCGAGGAAGGGCTCACCGGCGACGGTCGTGGGTGTCGCGCCGGTGAAGGTCATGACGTCCCGGTGCAGGTGGGACTGGTCGGCGTACCCGGTGTCGGCCGCCACGCATGCCGCTCCTTCGCCCGCGACCAGGCGATGGGCGGCGTGGTCGAAGCGGACCAGCTTCGCGGCGCGCTTGGGAGGCAGGCCGAGCTGTGCGCGGAAGCGGGACCACAGCTGCTTTCGGCTCCAGCCGACCTCGTCCGCCAGCGCGTCGACCCGGGCCACGCCGCGGCTAGCGACGATGCGGTGCCAGGCCCATGCCACTTCAGGGTCCGGCGTCGGCCCCGTCTCGAACCGGCGGGCCAGCAGCATGTCCGTCAGCGCGAAGCGGTCCTGCCATGACGGGGCGTCGGCGAGTTGCTCGCGGATCCGAGTCACCTCACGGCCCCAGAGGTCCTCCAGTGGTACGACGGCGTCCTTGAGTTCGGCGGGAGAGGCGCCCAGGACCGCGTGGGCGAGCACCGGGGACAGGCGGACCTGCACGCACACGACGTCCCTACCCCGCGCCCGGACCGCTCCGCCGGACCCGAGGCCCATTCCTGCGACAACGCTTCCCCGCTGCTGCCGCCCTGCAGCGCAGTCGATGACGGACGTGCCCTCGCCGAACTCGACGAGCAGGGTCACGGCGGGGTGCGGGACGATCCGAAGCGCCGTCAGGTCGCGCACGTCGAACCCGGCCATGGACACACCCGGCACCCGGCTGGGTTTCCTCGGGCACGCGACATGCCACTGAGCCGCACCGTGCGCGAACGTCTGCATCGATCCATGCTAGGACGGGTTCGGCGGGAACATTCGTCCAATCCACCGGCGCGCGCGATGGCGACAGTGGGGGCATGACTGTTTCTGAGCAAGACCCGTCCGTGCGCGGGCGCGGCGCGGCCGACGGGGGTTCGATCGTGTCGCTGGACGACGGCGACATCCACGTACGTCAGGACGGTCCGCGCGGTGCGCCTGCGCTCCTACTCGTCCACGGGTCCGCGTCCTCGACGCGCTCGTGGGACGCGATGGCACCGCTACTGACCGGGGCCCACCGCGTCATCCGGATCGACCTGCTGGGGCACGGCCGATCGGCCCGGCCGGCCAGGAGCGGCTACGGGGTCCCGGACCAGGCACGCCGCGCCGGCATGGTGCTGGACCGGCTCGGCGTCGAACACGCCGTGGCCGTCGGCCACTCCAGCGGTGGCGTCGTCGCCACCGCCCTCGCCGAACAACGCCCCGCTCTGGTCAGCGCGCTCGCGCTCATCAACACCGGCCCCGCCCTGGACGCCCTGCGCGCACCGGAGACCGCGGCTGTGGACCTCGCACAATGGCCGCCGACCGACGAGCAACTCCGTGCGTTCGCCTCCACCGCCGTCAGCCGCCCGGGATACCAGATTCCGGAGGTCCTCCTCGACGACGTGCGCGGCATGACCCTCCACACGCTCGCCACGACGACGCATGCCATCCGCTCCTACCTCCAGGAGCAGCCGCTGCCCAACCGGCTGACGGTCCTGGGCAAGCCCCTCCTGGTCCTCTTCGGCGAGGCCGACCGCCGATGGCGGTCCTCCTCCGCGGCCGACTACCTCAAGGTCCCGGGCGCCCAGGTCGAGTTGCTGCCCGGTCTCGGGCACTCGCCGCTGCTGGAGGATCCGCAGCGGACGGCCGGATCGCTGCTGGCATTCACCGCGCCGCGCCCGGCGCGGGTGGACTGAAGGAAAAGGAGGAAGCGTCATGCGGATCCTGGTCTCCGGCGCCGGCATCGCCGGTCCGGTCCTGGCCCACTGGCTCACCCGACACGGCTTCCGTGTCACCGTCGTAGAGCGCGCGCCGACCCCGCGCAGAACCGGCGGGCACGCGGTCGACCTGTTCCGGCCCGCCATAGACGTCTCGCAGAGAATGGGCGCTCTGCCCCGGATCGAGGAGCGGGCCACCGGCACGAGCCGAATGGCCGTCTACCAGGAAGGGGCGCGGCGTCCTGTACGGGCGGACCTCACAAAGATCTTCAGCGCCGCCTCCGAGCGGCACGTCGAGATCATGCGCGACCACCTGAGCGAGATCTACTACGACCTGACAGCGGAGCATGTCGAGTACGTCTTCGGCGACTCGGTCACCAGCATCTCCCCCGACGGCCGGGTTCAGTTCGAGAACGCCCCGCCGCGGCGCTTCGACCTCGTCGTCGGCGCGGACGGACTCCACTCCACCGTGCGCCGCCTCGTCTTCGGCGACGAGTCCCGCTACACAGCCTTCCTCGGGGCCTACCTCGGGGTATTGGTCCTGCCGAACCTCGCCGGTCTCGACCGCGAGCTCGTCATGCACACCGGCGTGGGCCGCACGGCCGGCATGTACGGCGCCCGCCACCTGGGCGACGCACGAGCGCTGTTCCTCTTCCGAAGCGAGCACCAGCTCGACTACCACCACCACGACCTGGCCCGGCAAAAGCAGCTCCTGCACGCCGCATTCACCGGCATGCACCCCGACGTCGACTCCTGGCTGGACGGCCTCAACCGGACCCCAGGCTTCTACTTCAACTCGATAACCCAACTCCGCATGGACACCTGGTCCAGGGGGTGCGTGACGCTCGTGGGCGATGCCGGCTACTCCCCTGGCCCGGCCGTGGGCGGCAGCACGAGCCTCGCCGTTGTCGGGGCCTACGTCCTCGCCGGGGAACTGGCACGCGCGGGCGGTGACCACGAGCGGGCCTTCCCCGCCTACGAGCGGGTAATGGCACAGCACGTGAGGGGCAGCCGGGCCGCCGCGCTCAGCGCGGCGAAGACCCTCATCCCCACCTCCCGCCTGGGCGTGCGCGCACTGGCGCACGGCGCCCGACTGATCTCCGCCTTGCCCGCAGGGCCCGGCCGCACACTGCTGCGGCTAACCACCAGAACCGCACGCCTGCACGACTCCATGTCCCTCGAGGACTACCTGGCGCCACCCGCCACCACCCCGCTTCGGTCCGAGCGGTGAACGTACGACGTTGCAGGGCCGCCTCCGGGGTGCGATCGGACCCAGGACGAGTTCGCGGGCGCGGGGAAAGCAGGATAAGAAGTCATCTCATTTGGATGCCTGGGGAGGCTGGCGGTTGTGCCGGGAATTGTTGAGCGGCTGGTGCCGGATGAGTTGGGGGAGCTGTTCCAGCGGGTGGTGCCGGAGGCGCCGTCGCGGCCTCAAGGCGGTGGCCGCGACGGCATGGTGACTGCGAAGTACTGGCCGCGATCGTCTTCATCGCCACCTCGGGCTGCACGTGGCAGCAGCTGCCCGCGTCATCGTTCGGGCCGTCGGGGGTGACAGCCCACCGGCGGTTCTCCGAGTGGACGAAGGCCAGGGTGTGGGCCAAGCTCCACCGCCTGGTCCTCGACGAGCTCGGCGCTCGCGGCGAGCTGGACTGGTCCCGCTGTGCGATCGACTCCGTCAACATGCGGGCTCTGAAAAGGGGGACCTGACAGGTCCGCATCCTGTCGATCGGGGCAAGTTCGGATCGAAGATCCACTTGCTCACCGAGCGAACGGGTCTGCCCCCGTCCGTCGGCATCTCAGGAGCGAACCTGCACGACAGCCAGGCACTCGAACCCCCCGTGCGTGGCATCCCGCCCATCCGCTCTCGCCGCGGACCCCGCCGGCGCAAGCCCGCCAAGCTCCACGCAGACAAGGGCTACGACTACACCCACCTGCGGAAATGGTTACGTCAGCGCGGCATCGAGCACCGCATCGCCCGCAAGGGCATCGAGTCCTCGCAGCGACTCGGACGCCACCGATGGACCATAGAACGGACCATGGCCCGGCTCGCCGGCTGCCGCCGACTCCACCGCCGCTACGAACAGGGGGCGCCGGCGTCATCCGCCGTCCAGGCAGCCAGACGGTGTCCGGTGGCCGCCCGATGTCCAGGCGGCTGCCGACGCCGTCAACCGGTCAGTGGGGGCGCCGGCCCCAGGAATGGGTGTCGACGAGCAGCCGACAAGGCAGTCACAGGGGCAGGCCGACTGGCGGTACACCCGCGCTCAGCAAAGTGCGCAGGGCATTTACACGGTCGTGCAGAGGTCCGAAGTCAGGGCGTTGGGACTGGTGATCGGGTGGGTCGCTGGGCGGTGGGGTGCACGCGGCGCAGTTGGGGGACGTGCTGGTTCGGGGCAGTGGGTCTCGGCAGCGCGCGCATTCCGTCAGCCGTTGGTGGTGGTTGGGTGTGGGGTCGGGCGTGCGGTCGGGGAGTTTGCGTTGCAGGCGGTCGGCGATGAGGGCCTTGGGTGAGTGAATGGCTGTCGGCAGGCCTGCCGTGAGCGTTGCGCGGATGGTGGCCAGGGTCAGGCCGGTGGCCAGCCACGGTTCGGCCAGCGGTGTGAGGCTCGCGATGTCGGCCGGTGAAAGGGCAAGCCGGGCCTCGGCCTGGCTCAGGGTGCGGAGTAACGCCGTGGCCTTGGCGTTCGCAGTCGGCGTGGGGGTGCTGTCGGCGCTCTCAGGCTGGGTGCCGGCGCATGTGGGGGTGGGAGGTTTTTGTTCCGGGTTCTTCTCGGGTTTCATTCCCGGTTTCCCGGCAGGTGGTGTGCCGGGTCCCGCCGTGGCGGGAAGCGGCGGCCGAGCATCGGTTCGGGGTGCGTCGAAGACGTGCGTCTCCGTTCGCACCTGCCCCGATGCGCGTCCGGGCAGCAGCTGGCAACTGCATCTCGGCGGCCAGGGTGAGGCGTTTGGCCCGTCTGGCCTGGAGGAAGACGTGGGCGTACGCGCCCGCCGCGAAGCGGACGCCCAAGCGGTCGCCGCCCACGCTCACCGCAGGTGGACGGCGGCGCCGTCCTCCCCGAGGACGTGCTGGTCAGGGGCCACGTCGATGCCCTCGCCCATGCCATTGTTGACGGTCAGGGTCCTCCCACCCCCTGTCCTCCTGTCCTCTCCACCCCAGCACACCACCCCTCCCAAACCATATGCCCCGCCCACTCGCCAACCTCTACAACCACCCCATCAAACCCGAACCCAACCCTCCAGGCCGAATTAGGAGCTGCCCAAGGCCATCCGCCGCAGGCAGAGGCATCATCCCTTCGATGCTTGGGAGCCGCTCGCGGCTGGAGGATACGGTCGAGCCCCAGGAGTGCACCGAGCTCGTTCAGCAGCATCAGAGTGTCGAGTTTGAGCCCCGTCGAGTTCCTCGGCGAAATCCCACGAACACCCTGGCTCCAACCAGTTGCAAGCGGACCCCGCATGATCACGTATGGCGCGTGATAATGCCGACAGAGCCAGCCCCCCAAGGGGGCCGACTATTGGCACACCCATCAGATCACAAGCGGTACCTGGGCGACGGAACCGGTACCTCTGTCCGAGGCTTTCGAGGCCGCACAGGCCACGTCATCAAGTACCACACCGGCACCACCAAATACCGGCGGACAGGCCGCCAAAGCCGGTATCCCACATCCTGCAAAGGCGTAGGGAGGGGGGCAGCCAGAACTTGATCCGTGCGCAGCACCTCGCTCGCCCAGCGCCGCTGGAAGTGCCGCGCACGAACCGGATCACGCGGACAGCGATACAGCCGGTAGCTGTGCAGCGAGCGAACCCAGTTCTCCCCGTCCCCGTCCGTGAATCGCATCGCAAGGGCGCTGGACCCCACACCGTCGTGTGTATAGACCCTGCACTCTCCCGGCAGCATCGGCCCGTCCGGCATCTCGGCGTCGCTTTGCCACTGATCAAGGTTGAACATCCCGACCGAGATAAACGGACGATCCGATGCATTGGTGATCCGGACCTTGTGCCCGTCGCCACCGCAGGGTGTCAACCAGCTGACGACCAGCTTTCGAGCCTCAGCCAAGTCATCCCTGCGCTTGTCCCGCAACAGAATCGCCAGGGCAAGCGACAGCGAACCGGTCGTCCCAATGGCGCCGAACCACGCGGGGACCGTGCCCCAATCCATTCCCGTCATAGTCCTGTTGTGCATTTAAAGGGGCTGCGTCAAACCGCACTTGAGCTGCTTCAGAGCAACGCGCTCCCCCTCCGACCGAGCCCCGCCACCTCCGACTCCCCACTCGCCAGCGATGCGGCCACCCCGCTGGACGGCGCGGTCCTCCCCGCTCTCCCGCAACCGCACCTACGGCCACCGCCACCGCATCGCCCGCAGGGGCATCGAGTCCTCCCAACGACTCGGGCGTCACCGCTCCGGGTCGACGGCATCCACCTGCGGATCCGCCTCGCCGAGTCCAAGTCCTGCGTCCTGGTTGTCATGGGCGTGCGCGCGGACGGCGCCAAGGAGCTGATCGCGATGGCCAACGGCTACCGCGAGTCGGCGGAGTCCTGGGCCGACCTGTTGCGCGACTGCGCACGGCGCGGGATGCACGCCCCCGTCCTCGCGGTCGGCGACGGCGCGCTCGGCTTCTGGAAGGCCCTTGCGGAGGTGTTTCCCGAGATCCGCCATCAGCGGTGCTGGGTGCACAAAAGTGCCAATGTGCTCAACGCGCTCCCGAAGTCGGCCCAGCCCGGCGCGAGGAAGGCCCTGCAGGACATTTACAACGCCGAGGACCGCGATCACGCGGTCAGGGCCGTCGCCGTGTTCGGCAAGACGTACGGCGCGAAGTGGCCCAAGGCCGTCAAGAAGATCACCGACGACGTCGACGAACTGCTGGACTGTTACCTACGTGAAGGTCCGCGCATGCCTGAGCGTGGAGTCGCGTCGCTCACCTGTTCCTACAGGTCGGCGATGACAAGCCGGTAGCCGATGTCGAGTGTTTCGCGGTCGAGCAGGTCGGCGGGACGTGCGTGCCTCAGGCCGGAAGACAGGTCGTCGGACAGCCTGGCCAAGCCCGGACGGAGTACTTCCTCGCCGGTCCGGGCGAGCATGGATATGCCGGCACGCACTTCCGGATCGAGGTAGGCCTCCGGTCGGCGCCAGAAGGCGGCGCTGAATCCATCGGTGCAGTCATGCGGGATCGGGACCGTCTCGATGCGGGCGCCTCCCAGCAGTGCGATCAGCCGGTCGATCGCGACTGCCCGCGTGTCGTCGAGCGCGGCTGCCTCCGGCAGGTACTCGTCCACCAGCCAGAACCTGCGGAGGATGGTCTGGTCCCAGGTGAAGATGACGACGCGCCGCCGGGCGATCCGAAGCAGCTCCCCGATACCCGCTTCCAGGTCGGTCCAGTGGTGCACGGCCAGGAGGGCCTTCACCGCGTCGGCGGAGTCATCGGCGAGAGGGATCGCCTCCGCGGATGCCTGCAGGGCCCGCACGGATCCGGACGGACGCTGGGCGATCATCGTGTGGTCGCACGTGGAACCACCGCGGCGGCGCTCGGGGCCTGGATCGTCTTCGCGGACGAAGCCGGATGCTCGATGACGCCGCCGACCTCTCGCACCTGGGCCAGACGCGGCAGCACACCGGTCATCCGGGTCCGCGGACGCTCCCAGCGCCGTTTCTCCATCGCGGCAATGTGCTGCTACAAGCCCGGCGAACGCTCCCGCCTCGTCTACCGGCCCAAACGGCATACCGACCACAAGAGTGGCCGCCGCAAGAGCTTCGCGTGGACCGAGTACCGCGACCTCCTCATAGCCGCCCACCAGCAGCTCGGCGGACCGATAGTCCTCATATGGGACAACCTCAACGTCCACAAGGACCGCCGTATGCGGGCCTTCGTCGACGCACACCGCTGGATCACCGCCTACCCTCTGCCGCCCTACGCACCCGACCTCAACCCGGTGGAAGGCATCTGTTCCATCCTCCGCCGGACCAGCCAGGCGAACACCGTCTTCACCGACCCCGGCCACCTCATGCACCGGCTCAGACAAGGCCTCCGCCAGATCCAATACCGCAGCGACATATCGACGGATGCCTCACCGGAACCGGACTCACACTGACGACACCACGACTACAAGGTCAGTAACCGGCACCAGCGACTCCGCTTCGGGAGCCGTTGATCCATGCCACCCGTTCCCAATCCCGCAGGCCAGGGATGTATGGCACCGTGCCTGCGCTCCCGTGTCAGAGGGCTATCCACGGGACGCGGCAGCGGTGGGGGGCTGTCCCTCCTGGGCACAGGGCTGCAATCAGCACTTTCCGGAGGGCTCTACGCCTCCGCAGCGAACAGACCAAGCGCACACGCAACTCGGTCGGCTGCCGAGCGCCACTGCTCCGGGCGGGATGTTCCGCGGCCCACTGTTGCGCAAGGAAGTCGTACGCGCCGGCCAGCGGCGTCTCACTCATGGCATCGATCCGCTCAGTGCGGAGGGCCACGGCGTTTTCGACGAGTGTTTTGACCCAGGCCAGCCCTTCCGCGTCGGCGTACAGGCCGAACGTGAGGTCACGCGTCCTCACAGCGCCGCCCCTGTGAACCAGGAGTGAACCGGTGCGAGCGCGAATGACGGCGGCCACCCGTTGACGGTCGCCAGGAGTTTCCAATAGCGCTCCACGAGCGGATCGGCGCTCGTCCGCAGGCGGGCGAGGAGCCAGCGGCGTAGATCGCCCGCCGCGGCACGCTCGAACGCTCGGGCGTAGAGATCGGCCAGCAGGTCGGCCGATGAGGCGTCCGTGGCCTGGAGCAGGTCGGCGGAAACTGCCTCGTCGATCCGTTCGCGCATAGCCAGGTCGAGGGACTCTTGCAGCGCAATACCGTCCCTCCGGGAGAGCTCTTCCGCCTGGTCTTGGGCCGTCCGCCGGAGCGCACCACGGAAGTCCGCGCTCTGGCAGAGTCCGACAAGTTCCACCCAGGCGTCCACCTGTTCAGACGTGGGGTCGTCGGGCAGTTCGGGCAGAACGGACTGCATCAGGCTCACGAACTCGGCGTTGGTGTGAGAGCCCGTGAAGACTTCCTCGATGAAGTCGGCCACGAGTCGGTGGCGTTCGGTCCGCGAAAGTGTGGCAAGTCGGTGCACGAGGTCCATCTCTCGAGGTGTAGGGCGGTCGCGTCCGGCGACCGCTCGAAGAAGGGCGCGGCGCAGGCGCAGGGTGTTGATCTGCACGTCCAAGGCGTCGGCGTGCGCCTGCATGACCTCCGAAAGGGAGGCTTCCCGATCCAGTACCCTGCGTACTGTCGCCAGGTCGAGTCCCAGTTCGCGCAGTGTGCGGACCAGCTCGAGGCGGGCAAGCGCGTCGGGATTGTAGAGACGGTAGCCCGCCGGACTCCGGTCGGCCGGCGGGACGATGCCGCCGTCGGAGTAGAACCGGATCGTCTTGACCGGCACTCCGGTTTGGCGGGACAACTCCCCGATGGAATAGTGCGTGTCGCTGTCCATGCCCCTAGCCTGACGTCTCCCCCTACGGGAGACTCAACCGGGTCGCACACACCCGCAGCTGACAACCCGTCACTGCCAACACCCACTGACCCCAAACCGGCGCATCGCACCGAGGGGCTTCCTCGTCGAAGAGCTGCTGGATTCGTTCGGCGTCCGTTTCGATGCCTCGGGCGGCGGCCAGCCCGCCGGAGCATGGCGGTCAGCTGCCAGAGGGGGCACGCGGGTGCGATCACCTGGTCGGGCCGGTCTGGCCGAGGACCTCTGCGACGAGTCTGCGCGCGTACGCGGCGTCGAGTCCGTCCGGGCGGCAGAGGATGCGGTACATCATGGGCGCGACGACGCGGTCGATGACCGTTCGACCTCGGGCGTCTTCTCCCCGCGTTCGGTGGCGCGGGTGAGGACGAGGTCGATTTGCTCGGCGGCGTAGGCCGAGCACTGGCCGGCGTTGCTGCCGGTCCGGGTCGCCGAGCAGGGCGTCACGGATGCAGGCGGGGCCCGTGGGGGAGGCCATCTCGTCGAGAAACTGCTCGGCCCAGGCCGTCAGGTCCGACGACAGGGCACCGTAGTCGTGGGGTGCGGTGTCGGGCCGCAGACGCTCGACCGCTACGTCCGACAGCAGCTCCTGCAGGTCCCCCAGCGGCGGTAGATCGTCGACGGTGTCACGCCCGGCCGCGCGCATCCGCTGGGCACGATGCAGGGCGCTCGACGCGCTCACGCGGCCCGGCACGACGGCGTGCACCGTATGCGACGCCGCCGAGTCGCTGCTGCCGGTCCTCGCCCACGGCCAGGACGACGGCCGCGGAGATCAACGCGGCAGTAGATGACCAGGCCGCCGACCCAGCCGGTGGAGTCACGCCCGTGGACGCCCAAGGACGGTCCGCGGCCATGGGTGCGCGCCTGGCGGCCGGGCGAGCGGCCAGCCATGAAGGTGTGGTTGAAGGGCGACTGGAGGTTGGCGACCGTGCTTGCCCCGCACGACTGGCCGGATGGCCAGGTCATCCATCAGTGGCCTACGACCCCGGTGAAACGACGTTCACCTTCATCCGCTCTTACCGATGGCCCCAGCCCGGACTGCGACCGGTGCACCCGGAACCTGAACCAGGCTGATACCGCACGGGGCGGTAGCTGCCCCGCACGCGTAGACTTCCTGAACGCCCCTTCCGGACAACCGAAATGATCCCGCTGGTACGCCCCGGGCGTGTTGCGGGGGTGTGCGGAATCGGATCGATTGATGAACAGCCCGAACAGCAAGAAACCCCCACCGCGAGAGCGGTGAGGGCGAGGTGCGGGGTACCAGTTCGGGAACAACGCACCCCGCGTCCGCGCGCCGGCGCTACGGTCGCTCCACTCGATCCCAGGGGACGCACATGCGCAGACGAATCGCCGCCATCCTCCTCGCCTCGCTAGCCCTCGCCGGCTGCAGCGGTGAGGCTCCACCCAAGCCGGACGCCAATCCGACCGCACGGCCCTCGGCGACTGGGTCCGCCGGTGCGCTGGCGCTCGGGACGAGGGTTGAGACCGTCGGAGCCGGCGGCCTCGGGCATCTCGAGCTCACCCCCACTTCGATCGCCTACCTGCAGGCCGGGTCGACCTCCGAGAAGCCTCAGGCCGAAGGCTTCGTGTTCGTCACGGTCAAGGTGGTAGCGACGGCTCCGGTGGGCACCGCCCAGACTTCGCCGATCAGTAATGGCGGGTGGAGTTGGGTCGCCCCGGATGGGGAGGCCATCAAGCAGGGCAACGGTTCGGCCTTCAACGTGGTCGCAGAGAGCTTCAATGCGAGCTTCATTTCGCCCGGGACATTCGATTGGGCCGGCGTCGTCTTCGATGTCAAGGTGACGCAGGCGGGCGGCATGCTCCTCTACACCGACGGCGCTGGGCAGGCGTACCGCTGGGCGATGCCGAAGACCGACGCGGGCCCGCAGGTCGCACAGATCAAGCAGGAGCTCGCGCCTTGACGCAGCGCATCGCCCCCACCTCAAAGAATCCCGGATCGGCGATCCACCTACGAAGAATGTTCACGGCCATCAATGTTCGCGGTGCCGCGATGCCTCGAGAAGGCTCGGCAAAATGCCCCACCGCAGGCCAGGGTTACGGCCAAGGGGCCGGACGGCAAGTCCGCGAGGTTGACCGTGGATCTACTCAACGACACATACGACGGTCCTAGGGCTGGCGTTCCCGCCGCGATCTGGAAGGTCGTGGCGCTCGCCGCGACCACCGCCGGGGACGGCGGAATCACCTACGCGGCCCCTGACCCGCGCCCGATGTGGCCCTTCTCGGACGGGTTGTCAGACCTGCTGCGAAACTTCGGCGATGAGCACCATGCGCCGCCCGCTCGGGAACGGACCAGCCCCCGCCGGGGATGAACTGCGGGCTGTCCCCGGCCTGTCCGTGGCGCTGCCCACGTCCACCCCGAGTCCCCCCGCCTCCTCCTCGAACGGCATGGAGACACAGGAACATGGGTGCCAGTTGGTGTCACCGCCGATCGCGCCGAAGCAGCGGCATGACTGCACGGCTGAGCATGTGAGTTTGCTGGCCTGAATCCCCACCGGCTCATCGCGCGCCTTCGGCCCCAGCCCGGCCACCGGCGGGAACATGACGTCATGGGCGTAGCCGCCCATTTCCACGCCGTCCCCGACGGCGACACCCCGGCCTCCGTGCCGGGCGCCCGTTCGCTGACCACCTATGTTCGCCGCCACCCATGAAGGCGGCGACTCCGCGCTCACCATCGCCCGCATCTGGCGGCTCACCCTCGATCGCTTTGACGCCCCCTCGCTTGCGGGCCACCTGCTGCGCAGCTGGGCCGGTACGCAACCGCACTCATCCCCCGCGGCCTGCTCGCGTCACCCTGTGCGGCCCACCTCGCCCCCATGCCTTCCGGTCAGGAGAGCGGTCGCCTGCCCTCAGCACGCCGGCAGAAGACACTCTCGGGCGCCAAGAGTGTCCGGGAGCGAGCGGCGGACGGTTACCGCCAGCCCTGCGTCACCTTGTCGGGCGCGGTGTTCCAGCTCTTCGGGATGAAGGTGACCATGTAGGCGCCGCGGTCGAAGTCGGCGTAGCCGGAAGACCAGTTCTGGAACCTGCTCTCGTACACGTTCATGGGACCCATGTCGCCGTTGGGGTTGTGGAAGTGGTTGGCGTGGGTCCAGATCGTTTTGTCGGCAGCGGGCTCCTTCTGGTCGCCGAACCAGCCGTAGTCGAAGTTGACGAAGCTCTCGCCGGGCTTGGTGGCGCTGCGCGAGGTGTTCCTGTCCTTCGACATGTCGACGAGGCCGGTGGCCTGGCTGGGGCGGAAGCCCTCGGGGTCGCCGAACTTCCTCTTGTCGGCGGAACTGCGCGGGTCCTGGGCACTCCAGAAGTGCTTCGAGTAGATGACAGCCTTCATCTTGGAGGGATCGGAGTTTCCTCCGTTCTTGTCCCTGAACGACGGCGTGTTGCGCAGAGCCGCGTAGAAGTTCGAGCGGCCGTCCTCGTTGGCCAGGGCGTCGTTCGTCTTGCCGAGCTCCGCCTTGAGCTTGGTGAGGTAGGCATTCTCGTCGCCGGAGCCTTCGAGGGCCTTGTTCATGACGGACGCAACATCGCGAGCCCGCTTGAAGCCCTTCTCCTCGTCGAAGCTCTGCTTGGCTATGCGCCCCTCGAATTCGGCATGGGTTTCACCGGGGCGGGGGCTGGTGTTCTTGACAGCGTCCTTGTACTTATTCTCGTCGAAGAAGGCAAAACCCAGCTTGTTCGTCGGGTAGTTTCCGGAATTCACCCACGTGACGCCGACGCAGCCGTAGGCGAGTGCCTGTCGCTGCGCTTCGGTCATCTGCTGCCGCTGACCGTCGCGCTGGCTGTACACCTGCTGCCACTTGCGTATGTAGTTGCCGACCGAGGTCGAAGCCCTGCCTCCGTAAACCCGGTACGGGTCGGGCATCCGGTCCAGCGGCTCCGCCGGCGGGGTCTCCATCTCGCCGTCCGCCGCGGCCCTGGAGGAAGCGGAAGCGTTCGGCGGCACGGAGCCCGTGGGTTTTCCGGGCTGCCCGAGGCTCAGCGCCTTCTCGTTCAGGGTGTTGATGCGCATGACATCGGCCGCGGTGAGTCCGTGGTTTTCGGCGTAGGAGCGCACCGTCTCCCCGGCAGGAACACCGGTGGGAACTTCGGCGGCGTGGCCGACCGACGGGACGAGACCGGCGGTGCACATCACTACGGCCACAGCGGTGAAGGTGAGGGACTTCGAGCGTCGGTACATGAGAGTCAAGAACTCCACTACGGTGAAATCGAATGAACGGAGGCGTGAGTGTGCGAGAGGGCAGCTGCGCAGGAACGGCGTGCCGGGCGGGAGCGCGCGCGGAACTCACGCCCACCGGGAAGGCACTTCGTGGCATCTAGCGGCGCCTCAAGGCGCCTGGGAGCCCTATGCCGCGGCTATTGCCGAACAAATTTCTTACTCCCGCACAGATAGTCGGTTCGTACGAGGAAGGATGATGTCCTCCGCTCCGCCCCCTGCCAACTCCCCGCCGACGCCCGGCTGCAGAATCGGCCACGCCGCCGGATGACCGCTATCCGGACAGGTACCCGAGCCTGCCGGAGAGGTGCGCGGGCAGGGCGCCTCGGCGTTCCCCCTCCGTACGAGGACCTGCCGCACGGCCGGGATTGACGCCCCGAATGCCGGACAGCGCAGTAACTGAGCGGTCACTGACGGGTAAGGATGCAGCTCAGTGGACGCGATACGGCCGCCCAAGCTCCGGCCCACGGGGCCCCGGGACGCCGGCCGGAGCGACCGATACCCCCGACGGACCGTCAGTTCTCCGCCACCGCTGCGGCGCCCCTCATCGCTGCGCGGTGCCTGCCACCCACCCGTGCCACACAGGAAACGGCCGGTAATACCCCGTCACGGGTCCCTGGCTGATCTCGCAGACGGCACTGCACCACACCGGCGTCCGGTTGAGCGTGCTTAGGCAAGTCGATCCGCACGCGCAGCGGATGTGCCAGGGCGCGCAGCCAGAAGGGCCGGCCTTCCCCGGCGGTGTCGAAGAACTCGGCGAATACACGCCCGTCCAGCAGCGCGACCCGGTCGGCCAGGATCGCCCCGGGGTCGCCTGCGGTCCCTGCCTGCCGCTCGCCCGCGTCGAGCTGGCGCAGCATCGCGTGCGCCCCGGCATCCGCCAGGGTGGTACGCAGCGCATCCACGGCGGGCGGCAGGCCTTCCATGAGCTCGCAAAGCGGCTGACTGCGGCGTGCAGAGCAATCGGCGCACGCGAGTCGAAGAAGCTCCCGTAGTGGTAGACAGACTCGGCCAGCAGGGCGCGGTGATCCTCCCGCAGCCGGGCCACGGCCGCATCCGCATCCGAGAGGATGCTCGGCCTACCCCCGAGTCCATCGGGACATACGCATAGGAGCGTGGTGTAGTCCGGCGGACCCTTGCGGGCGGCCGTGATCGTCTCGTCCAGCTCTGTCATCCCGTGCTCGCGCCAAGCCTGCCAGGAACGCGCCTCCGCTTCCGCAAGGACCCGCACCCCCTCACGGGGAGCCTTGGCGAACGCGGGGATGGTCCTCGCCCAGCGCGCAGCGTCCTCGACGCTCTGCTTGCCGTCCAGCACCAGGCGGAACCCCCACTGCGCGGCGTCGATCCATGCGGGGCCCCGCATGGCCCACGCCCAGTCGATCATCTGGATAGTTGGTGCCGCGCGGCTCTTGCGGGGCGTCGACGTCAGGTTCGAGGATCAGCGTTCGGCGACCGGGCTGGCGGGAGAGCCCGCCCACACGACGGTCGCGCCCATTGCCACGGTCAGGCCGTACTTGTCGACGCTCGGCCGGCCGAGCTCCTCCCACCGCCGGTAGGCGGCGGTGACTTCATCCCACAGCCGTCGGGGCCCGGCCTGAGCGACGGTGAAGTCGGCCGCGGTGCGGCCGTCGTAGTCGACCGTCGCCCACGAGCCGGTGACGGGGTCTTGGATCTGAAGGCGGGTGTGGGCGTGGTCGCCGCTGGTGTCCCAGGCGAACGAGGCGCCGGGGACGGTGAGGCCGATGTGGAACTCGGCGTCGAGGTCACCTCCGGCAACCGCCCACGGGGAGAGCCCAGTCGAGGAGAACGCGGCTGCGCTGTTGTCGCCTGCGGGAGCGGTCATCGGCGGGCGGGACTCGGCGTGGGGGCGTGCCATCGGCATGAAAGAGGCGAAGGAGTGAAAGCGTCCGTGTGCAGGACCGTCTTCGCTGGCTGTGAGTTCGAGGGTGCCGTAACTGCACCAGGCGGAAGTCCAGGGGGTCACGATGCGGCCCCTGGCTGGCCGGAGTCCGGCCAGCCATTCAGGGGGGATGTGGTCGACGGAGAACGTGGCCAGAACGAGGTCGTAGGGGGCGCCCGGCGGCCATCCGCCGGCGCCGTCCGCGGCCACGACCGTCGGCGTCCGGCCGACCCTCTTCAGGTTCTCCTGCGCGGTGGCGGCGAGGGCGGGGTCGAGGTCGACGGTGGTCACCTGCTCATCCCCCGCCAGGATGCACAGCAGCCCCGCGTTGAAGCCGGTCCCTGCACCCAGCTCCAGCACTCGGAGTGAGTCTTGGTTGTGGCCGTTGGGTTCGGTGAGGCCGGCCAGGAGGAGCATGCGGGCGACCATCGACGGCATGGACGCCGACGAGGCCGGCAGCCCCCTGATGAAATGGGTGACCAGCGGTTGATCGGCGTAGGCAGCAGCCAGCCAGCCTTCGGGGTCTGCTGTACGGTCCACAGCCCGGTAGCCGCCCGATCCGTCGCGCAGCCATATCCGGTCGGGCAGAAACCGGTGGCGCGGCATGTGCTGGAAGGCTTCCCGCAGGCGGGCGGGCAGGGGCCGGCCGAGCTGCTCGGCGACTTGCGCGAGCAGCCCGTCGACGAGCGCGCCGGTAGCGGCGGTGTCCGGGGCGGCGGGCACGGCTACTTCTTGGGGCTGGGGTTGCTGGGCGGCGGGGGTGGGGGTGGCGGCGGGGGCGGGACGGGCCGGTTGGGCTGATGCCCGTCGTCACCAATCGGTGATCGGTGCTTGCCCTCCACGATCCCTGACACAGCAGACCTCCCACAGTCGACAAGCCCCCAACGGTATAACGCCGGGGTCCGGCGCGGCAGAGCGTATGCCGGACACGAAAGGACCCGTACGTGGCTGCTTCCCGCCCCTTGTGACTCCCGGGACTTTACGGACGGCTGCTCGCCAGGACCCGGTGAGCGGTGTCAGGGAAGGGCGGTGGCGGCGGTATCCGGTGTGCCGACCGTAGGCGACCTGACAGGTCACCAAAACGCTGCACCGCCCGCCGTCGCCCGCGCTGGAAGACTCGAAGGAGTGCACTTGGCGTGCCGTCGGAACCGGCGGTGCGGCTGCCGGGTTTCCCCAGCCTATGAGCGACGGGAGCATCATCACGGTTGAGATCCGGGGCCTCGAACCGGCTGCGGTCGAAGCCGCTGCCCGGGTCTCGGACCTGTTCTTCTCGCGCGGGCCGTGCCGGCCGCGGCGCATCCCGGGCGTGGACGAGGTCATCGTGCTGGTGTACGCGGACGTGAGCCAGCGAGCGGGTGGAGGGGGTTACCCGGCACCGGAGGCGTCGGACAGCTCGGCCACGGACCTGCGATAGCCGGTCAGTGTCGGAGCCTCTGGGGAGGGCGTCTCCAGCAGACGCACAAAAGAGTCCCGCCGCATTCTTGGGGGAAGGCGACGGGACTCGCTGGAGCGCTGGGCAGGCCTTGCACCTGCATCCCCCCACGGGAAGTGGGGTGTCTTTCCTTGGACCACCAACGCACGGCCGTGCTGCCCTATTCTGGGCGGCAGGCTCAAGATCAATAGTACGCCACATTCTCCTCCTCTGCGCACGCCGACGTGGGTTATCCGGCGGGGTCAGGGCAGGACCGCGGCCAGCGCGCCGGTCACGGCGGCGGCCAGGGTCACCACCGCGCCGAAGGCGGTGGCCGCGCGCAGGCAGGCGGCCGGGTAGCTGGCGCCGTCGAGACGGGCGAGCTTACCGGCCACCGCCGCGACGGCCAGAGCGATGATCAGCACCAGGCAGACGGTGAAGAGGGCCAGGGTCAGTGCGGGCATGTCGAACTCCTCGAAGGGACGGGTCGGTTGAGGGATCGAGCGTCTCGGATCGGGTGTGCGACAGGGTTCAGGCAAGCGAAGATGAACACTTCTGTACAACGGCGCACACACCGCTGGGGGAAACGATGGACACGGCGCAGGACGGGCCCGAGCCCGTCGGGGAGCCGTCCGAGCCGCTGCCCCGTCTGCAGGCGCAGCTGGCGAACGCGTTGGCCGCGACAGGGCAGACGGTGACCTGGCTGGCGGGTAGGGCCAGGGTGGGGCGTACGAGCGTGAGCAACGCTCTGCACCAGCCGTCCGTTCCGAGCGCGCGGACCGTCGCAGGTATGGCGAAGGCACTGAACCTCGATGTGGATGCGCTGCTGGACCTGCGCTTGCAGGCGGAGCAAGCCCAGGCGGGCGGCGAGGTCGGCCGTCCGGAGCCGATCGCTGCGGTCCAGCCGTCAGCGGGTGAGGGGGGCGGGCAGCCGGGTGTGCTCGTGGGGGTTCCGCCGCTGGCGGCATCGGCGTTCCAGCCCCGTGAAGGGCTTCGGAAACGCATCGACGCCGCCCGGGGAGGCGGCGCCGTGGTTCTGACCCAAACGCGGCGGGCTTCGGCCGGGGTGCTGTCGGGGATGGGCGGGGTCGGCAAGTCCCAGCTCGCCACCCAGTACGCCCACCAGGCCGTGGCTGCGGGGACGCATCTGGTGGTGTGGGTCCCGGCCGGCGAGAGCGGGCAGCTCATCACCGTCTACGCGCAGGCGGCCTTGCGGGTGGGGGCGGTGGGCGCAGCCGGGGAAGATCCCGGACAGGACGCGCGGGCGTTCCTGGAGTGGCTGGGCACCACCGACCGGTCCTGGCTCGTGGTGCTGGACGACGTCCGTGACCCGGGCGCCGTCGGTCCGTGGTGGCCGCCGGCCCGGCCCGGCACCGGATGGACCCTGGCCACGACCCGCCTACATGACCCCCGGCTGACCGGGGGCGGGCGCACCCGGATCGACATCGACGTCTACGCCCCAGCAGAAGCCGTCCACTACCTGCAGGAGCGGGTCACCGCCGATGGCGCCGGACATCTGCTGGATGGGCGGGAGGAAGACGTGGCCCGCGTGCTCAGCTACCTGCCGCTCGCCCTGGGCCACGCAGCCGCCTACCTCCTCGCCGAGGAACTCACCTGCGCTCAGTACCTGGAGCGCCTCGGTGATCAGGCGCTACGGCTGGAGGACGTCCTGCCGGAATGGGCAGATGCTGAGAACTACGGCCGCCGGGTCACCGCTGCACTATTGCTCTCCCGTGCCGCGGCCGAAGCCGCATCCCCGCGAGGACTCGCCCTTCCCGTACTGCAGCTCACCGCGCTCTTGGACCCCGCCGGGCATCCGGCCAGACTGTGGGGGAGCCGTGCAGTTCGGAGCTATCTCAACGAACTCAATACCGACGAGGATGGACAACCTGTTCCAGTGTCCGACTCTCAGGTCCGGGAGAGCCTCCTCGCTCTGCACCGGTACGCGCTTATAACCCACGACGCACGGAGCACCGGTCAGGAAGTACGAATCCACGCACTGACTGCCCGCGCCGTCCAAGAGGTGACGCCCCCCGCACTGCAGTCCCGCCTCGCGTGGATCGCCGCTGACGCTCTATTCGAAATCTGGCCCAGCGGCCCAAGCCCTGATCGCGAAATCTCTGCAGTCCTGCTCGCCAACACCGTCACACTCACCCGCCATCCTGGGCATTACCTGTGGGATGACCAGACCCACGCGGTGCTCTTCCATGCTGGCAGAATCATGATCACCAGCGGTCAGTTCCAGTCCGCCCTCGCCTACTGGCAGTTCCTCCTCACCGTCACTGAGGACAAGCGAGGGTCGGAACATCCCGATTCGCTCAGCGCACGCGGCACCCTCGCCTCGACGCACAACCTGCTCGGCCACTACGACAAGGCGCAGCTGCTGCAGGAACAGGTCCTCGCTGACAGCATTCGCTTGAACGGTGACGATCACGCAGATACCCATACCGCTCGCGCCCATCTCGCAGCCACTTACTGCCACCTGGGCGACTACCAAACAGCCCTCCGCCTAGAGGAACGGGTCTTGGCGGCTCGCGTCAGCAGCTGCGGCGACACGCATCCGGAGACCCACTGGGCCCGCGCCAACCTCGCGGTCACCTACAACCAACTCGGCCGGTACCACGACGCCCTTCCGCTTTGCGAACAAGTGCTTGCCGCACGCCTGCGGAGCGACCTCCACGAGGAAGACCCCGATACACATCTTGCTCGCAGCAACCTTGCTGCCACCTACAGAGGACTCGGCCGCCACAACGACGCCCTCTCCCTGTGCAAGCAAGTGCTTGCCGCTTACATCCGCATCCACGGCGATGACCATCCCGACACCTACCTGGCACGCGCCAATCTCGCCGGCGCCCACCACCACCTCGGCCACCACCATGCCGCCGCCCTGCTGGAAGAACAGGTCCTGACAGGGCGTGTCCGCCTACTGGGTAGTGACCACCCCGAGACACACCGGGCCCGAGCCAACCTCGCGGTCACTTACAACGAACTCGGCCGACACCAGGACGCCCTCCGCCTGGCGGAGCAAGTTCTTGAGGCACGCATCCGCCTCCTCGGAGATGATCACCCTCACACCACCCGCGCCCGCGACCTACTCGCCGCCACTCATCTCCTGCTCGACACACCCAACACGCAGTAAAACCCGTTCCCGCGGCGGAGTAAGACGTCGTTTCATTTGGTGAGGCGGCGGTGGCAGATGAGGGCTGCGGCTATGCCGACGAAGGCGAGGAAGTGTTCAGCCTTGCGCTCGTAGC
>NZ_JBIVAL010000024.1:32158-66077 GCF_044745505.1 Streptomyces sp. NPDC086989 | reverse complement strand
CCAGGTATCGAACTGGGATGGATGACCCAGAATGCTACTTCTCGGGCTGGTAGAAGATGGTGTCAAACCAGACTTCAGCGCACAGAACATCCACTTAGAGATCATTTTAACCTGTAGTGCAGTGGTTTGGTGTGATTCATATGGCGGATGGCCGCGGTGTGGCGGTGGCCATGGGTGGAGTCGGTGCCTGTGGGTCGGCTGGGGTGGCGTGTGGGGCGGGCTGGTTCTTGTTCCTGTCTCATCCCAGGATGTCCGGCGTGGACAGCCCGCGTAGCATCCGGTGCCGCGGCTGTGCGCCTGGGCGCACTTGGTCCGCAGCGGTACGCCGGAATCATGACGACGCGACGCCCGTACCCGACTGATCTGTCGGATGCGCGCTGGGAGTTGATCGAGCCGGTGCTGTCCGCCTGGCGTTTCGAGCGCCGCGGTAGGGCTCTGGACTTCGGCCGGCCTCCGCGGCATGACCTGCGCGAGATCATGAACGCGATCCTCGCCTCATCGACCAAGTCGCCGCTGACCACCCCGCAATCCGCAAGGTCTGGGTCGACGGCGGCTACCGCCAACACCTCGTCGAACACGCCGCCAGTCTCGGCATCGACATGGAGATCACCACCCGCACCACCGGGACCAGGGGCTTCACCCCTATCCCCAAGCGGTGGGCGGTTGAGCGGACCTACGGCTGGCTCATGCTCCACCGACGCCTGGCCCGCGACTACGAAACCCTTCCCACCCGTTCCCCAGCCGTCATCCATCTTGCGATGACCGACCTCATGGCCCGCCGCCTCACCGGCGAGAACACCGTCTCCTGGAGCGACCCCACGAAGCCCACCAAACGGCCCATCACCGGATGAAACATCGGACGAAAACGACCTCTTAAGGGCGATATGGCCCCCGACCTGGGACTGGCTCGGAATGGACGGCGGGTGCCGGCGCCCTCGCCGCGGCGGTGGGGGAGAGGGGCGCCGACGGTGTCGGCTGCGTACGGCGGCAACGCCCGAAGTCACACCCACCAGAACAGACCCGCCCCGCCTCTCGGCCAGCCAGCAACGCCCGACATCGGCGAGATCGATCTTGGTGGAGGTGACCCTCCGGCCTGCCGCAGCACCGCGTTTCTCCTTCCTGTTACGCGCGTGGACCGCGATGATCGAGCCTGCGGCCGTGTGGCACGGCGCTGCGCCGCCGACCTGGATGAGGGAGATTCGATATGGCCACCGGCACGGTGAAGTGGTTCAACGCGGAGAAGGGCTTCGGGTTCATCGAGCAGGACGGCGGTGGTCCGGACGTGTTCGTGCACTACTCGGCCATCGCCAGCAGTGGGTTCCGGGAGCTGCAAGAGGGCCAGAAGGTCCGTTTCGACGTCACGCAGGGGCAGAAGGGGCCGCAGGCCGAGAACGTCACACCGGCCTGAGCACCACACCGCGGGGCGGGCCGGTCAGGTGGCCCTCGCGGCGTGGGTGAACAAGAGCGCCTGCAGCTGCTTCTGGCCGGACTCCTCGGCGTCCAGTCGGATGTGGCCACTGGGCTGCCGCATCCGTCGAAGGTAGTTCTCGGGGATCGCAAGCTCTTCTCGGCACATCGCGAGGGCGGCTTTGTCACGGCTGTATGGCATGGCGTTCCGTTCGGGTGCGTCCCGGACCACAGCCGGACGAAGATGCCCGAATGCATCGGACCTGAGCGGGCAGCGTGTGGCGAGGCGACTGGCTCACCGGCTCATCACGCACGCAACGACGCCACGTCCTGCAGGCTTGGCATCCATACGAGCACCAGGCCTGCACGGGCCTGCGTTGCTCACACACCCGCAAGGAGCGGACGCGACCGAGTGGTCTACGCGGTGCGGGTTACGGTGACCATGACGGTGACGGGTGCGGCCGTGCCGTGCCGGGCCAGGTAGGCGGTAACGGCGGTCCGCACGTCTTCGCGGACCTGTCGGGCGACATCGACGACGCGGCGGTCCGCGTGCAGGACGCAGCGTACCTGCACGTTCCAACCGGCGTCCGGGGTGAGTTCACAGCGGATGCCGGCGGCCTCGCGGTGCGGGGTGGTTCCTGCAGCCTTGGACTGGTGTACGTGGAACGCTGCCTGCGCCAGCCGGTCGGCGAGCGTGGGCTGGAGCGCGGCCACGCCGGGAGCGTCGAGGGCGGCCCTCGCTGCCGCTCGGTGGATGTTCTCGCGGTGGGAGGTGGTCGTCATCGGCTCAGCTCCGCTCGTGCGCCACCGGCACGCAGGAAGGTTCCAGCACGGCGTTGATTTCGACGTCCACGGTGGTGACGGCGATACCGATGACGTGCTCAGCCGCGTGAAGGACCGCTCGGCGTACTTGTTCCGCTCGTCCTGGCAAGGGCTGGTCGAGTGTGGCCGCCAACGTCATGGTGACGGCGTGGCTGCCCTTCGCGGGGATCATGCGGCAGCTGGCGGCGCGGACGCCAGGCACCGTGTCGGCAGCTCGGCGCAGAACTTTCGCGGCGGCGCTCTCGGCGATACGCAGGTCGCGATCGGGGTCGTCCAGTAGCAGCGTGGCGCCCAGACGCACCTCGGCACGGACCGCGCTGATGACCTGGTTGGCGAGGCTTTGGCCGTCGGACTGTTTCTCGGCGCGCAGGGCCCTGGTCGCCCGGTCCAGGGCTGTCAGCCCTTCGATGGCTTCGCGGCAGTAGGGGCAGTGGCTACTGTGCGGATCTGCGGCGCCGACCGGGTTGCGGGCCTCTCTCCAGGCATGGCCGAGGGGCCGCCCGCAAGGCAACAGCTCGGCACCGGCCAGATGGTCGGCGTCGGCGCGCAGAGGGGCTTCGGTGCCAGAGGGGGGGTGCGGGTCGTCTAGCGCCATGGGCGCATCGCCTCCGTCAGACCGCGTCGTGCGCGAAAGAGTCTGCCGCGCACCGTCTGTTCACTGCTGCCCACCACGTGGGCGATCTCGTCGTAATGCAGGCCGTGCAGTTCCCGCAGTACCCAGCACACGCGAAGCTCGGGGCGCAATCCCAGGAGCGCTTTCGCCAGGGCGGCGGCCGCTGCGTCTGTTTCGGCGACGCGGGGCGGTGAGCTGTCTGCGGCAACGGCAGCAGGTTCAGGGACGGTGTCCAGAGGCAGCGGGTGGGGCGGGTGCCGCAGCGTGTTGAGGCATCGGTTCGTCACGATCCGGTACATCCACGTGCCGAACGAGGCGCTGTGCCGGAACTCGGGCAGCCGCCTCCAGGCGCTGAGGAAGGCGTCCTGGACCGCGTCCTCGGCGTCCGACCGATTGCCGAGGAGATGCTGGGCGAGGGCGAGCAGTCGGCCGCTGTGGCGGCGGACAAGGACGGCGAAGGCGTCGTCATCCCCTTCCGAAGCCCGGACCGCCAGCACGCCGTCGTCAAGGGCGTCGTCGTAGGCCTGCGCTGTGGCGACGCCGGGGGCGGACGGCGGGCTTGGCGGCCGCGTCGGGGGGCCTGCGCCGCGCGGCCGTGGAGGGTCGATCCGGTTACGCATCCGCCGATCGCTTCCTGCCAGAGACGCTGCGTACGTACTCCTCGATGGTAGGCGGTGCGCGCTGGACGAGCCGTGTGAGGAATGACGGCGCGAGGTGTCCTACGGAATGAGGCGCCGTACCGGCGCCCGGACGGACACCCTGGGGAGGTTCTCATGTCGGACATCAGCAACCCCATCGCGGGCGGGAGTGAGCCACCTGCCGCAGGAAGCACCCTCACGGGCCGAACCGGCGCAGGAACGGATCCCGAGACGCGGGGCCGCACGACCATCGCCGACAGTGTGGTCGAAAAGATCGCAGGAATGGCCACCCGCGAGGTACCGGGCATTCACAGCCTCGGCTCTGGTGTCGCCCGCACGTTCGGCGCGGTGAGCGACAAGGTCGCCGGCGGCCGTCCCAGCGTGTCCCGCGGCGTGAAGGTCGAGGTGGGCGAACGGCAGGCCGCCGTGGATCTCGAGGTGGTCGTGGAGTACGGCGTCGCCATCGTCGACATCGCCGCCGGCGTCCGCACCAGCGTCATCACGGCCGTGGAACGCATGACCGGCCTTGAGGTCGTGGAAGTGAACATCGCGGTCGACGACGTCCACCTGGCGGCCGACGAGGACGAGGAGGCGGTGGAGGGACGCGTTCAGTGACCCTCGCATCCCCCGGATACGCCGGGCCGAGAAACAACCGACGCGAAATTCAGGTGAGTGAAATGAGCGCAGCAACCGTGGGCCTGCTGGCCGGCATGGCCCTGGGCTTCGCCGCTTTCTTCGGCGGCTTCTGGGCCTTCCTGCTCGTGGCGTTCCTGGGCCTGGTGGGCCTGATCATCGGCTGCGTGGTGCAGGGTGACCTGGAGATGTCCGACTTCACGCGTTCCCGGAACCGTCAGTGACTCCGCAACCTGCCCCCGCCCCGTCCCTGGGCGTTTCAGGTCCCTCCCGGCCAGTACTGCCGACGGCCGAACGCGGGGCCACGGTGATCCCGGACAAGGTGGTGGCCCGCATCGCGGCCCGCGCCGCACAGGAGGCACTGGCCACGCAGGTGGACACCTCGGCCTTTCACGCGAAACTGGCCGCTCCGCACGCGTCGGTCACGGCAGGCAGCGGCACGGCACGGCTGGGACTGACGCTGGAGATGCCCTACCCGACAGACCTCGCCACTGCCTCCCGCCGGGTGCAGCAGTACGTCGCCGAGCGGGTCGCCCATTTGACAGGGATGCGCATCACCGAAGTCACTCTCGCCATCGAGCGCCTGGTTCCCGCCCCGGGCCTGGAGCACCGACGCGTGGAGTGAGCCGGTCCGCATTCCCACCGGAAGGAGAGCCCGGCATGGAACGGGACCAAGACCGCCCGGCGGACCGGGAGCAACCCACAACGACCGTCCCCGAGCAGCCCACCGCGGCCGACGGGGAGCAGCACACCGCGGTTGGCCAGGTCACCTCCCGCACAGCGGGTCAGCTGCCCAGGCAGCCATCGGCCGGCCCGCAGCCGGCTGCCAGGCGCCCCTGGTCCGCACGCCGCATACCCGCCGCCCTGACGGCCCTGCTCATCGCAGCTGCGGCCGGCACCCTTTTGTTCGACGTCGTCAGGGTCCGGGCCGGCCAGCCGGCCGCGGCCTGGCGCGCGCGCCTGGCCGACGTACTGGCCGCCCGCCCGCTGGATGACGCCTCGATACGGATCGGCGCCGCCGTGATCGCCGTCCTCGGCCTCTGGCTGGTCATCCTGGCGCTCACCCCAGGCCTCCGGAACCAGCTCCCCCTGAAGGCTCCCGATGCCCAGATGCGCGCCGTGCTGGACCGCGACGCCGCCGCACTCCTGCTGCGAGACGCTGCGATGCGCGTCCCCGGCGTCAGCGCTGCCCAGGTCCGTGTCTTCCAGCACCGTGTCCGGGCACGCGCGGACGTACGTTTCCGCGCCACCGCGGAGGTCAAGGGCGATCTCGTGGTGGCTCTGCGGGAGGAGCTCGACCGGTTCGCCCTCGGCCGCCCTCCTCGGCTCGCCGTGCAGGTCCGAGCCCGACGGAAATGATCTGAAGTGGTCTGAATTCGCCGTCCGCGGACGGCTGCCGGCGAGCGAGCGACAGGAGTGGGATCCCATGAAGACGAAATCCGCCGTCAACCGAGTCCTGCTGTTTCTGGTAGGCATTGTCCTGCTCGGTACCGGCCTCCTGATCCTGACGGGCAGCTTCGACCTGTACCGGCGCCGACATCTGACACCACCCGACGGCTGGCCCCTGACCACGCCCGGCGGAGTCTTGCTCGACGACGCCGACCGCACCCGCTGGACGGACGAAGGCTGGTGGTGGCCTGCCGCCATCGCCGCCTTGGCCGTCGTCTTCCTGCTCACCCTCTGGTGGCTGCTGGCGCAACTGCGCCGCACCCGCCCCGGTCACACCCCTGTGGGCGGTCCCCCCGTGGACGGCGTGGAACTGCGCGAGCGCGCCCTCCGTGACGCCCTCGCATTCGACGCCAGCCACCTGCCCGGCGTCCACCGGGCTCGTGCGCGCATGGTCGGCCCGCCCGGCCGGCCCGAAGCCCACCTCGACCTCACCCTCACCCCCGACAGCGAGCCCGGCCCCATCCTGGAGGCATTGAGCGACGGGCCGCTGCAACGCGCCCGCTGGTCCACCGGTCGGCCGCTTCCCGCAAAGGCGCGACTGCGGGTGACCCGGCACAAGGCCCACCGCGCCGAATAGCACCTCCACCGGCCGGACAGCGCACCTACGCGCCCGACATCCAGCAAGCCTGCCCAACACCGCCTCGACGCCACGCTGGTTCCCCGACCCGATCGCCGCCCACGACGGGGGGAGGCCGTTACCACCGACGCCAAGGAACCGCACACACGGCGCCACCTCGACCGCTAGGCCCTCATCGCGATCACCCGCCCAGGCCGCGGAAGTGCTACAGGTGGTGGTCACCAGTCGACCATGACGCCGCGGCATGGCGAATGAGGTGGACCCCCTCGGCGCGGGTGGTGATTTCTTCGAATCCCGCCTTGGCCAGGATCGTCCGGTCGCGGGCCGGCAGCACCTCCCCCGGATCATCCATGCCATAACCCTGGAACGCCGTAGTGCGGGGCAAGAACTCGGGGGCCAGCACGAGGGTGGCGCCGGTACGGGGTGCCGGTTCAGGTGTGGATCCGGCTGTTGGGGCCTTCGTGGCCGTCGGCGGTGTGGTCGTTGAACCAGTAGTCGCCGGCGGCGAGGTAGCGGAAGGAGTGCGCGCTGTGGGAGGGCAGCGCGACGGTCGCCGTGCGGGTGCCGTCGCCCTGGGCTTGAAGGGGGTGGGCAGCGGGTTCCAGTGGTTGAAGTCCCCGACCACGCTGACCGGCCCCTCGGGGGTGTCCTCGGGCAGGACGAAGGTGACCTGGGTCCGGTCCTTGAGCTGCTTGCGTTCCAGCACGGGAATCTCCATCACGAAGGCGTCGAAGGGGTTCGGGCACCCTCACCCTGTGCGCATGGTTGCCCTGGCGGGGCGTGCCGCTCGCCGGGCCGCAGGTCACCCAGCCGGACCTCGGCCTACCTGCGGTGACGTGCTGCCGCCTGAGGGCAGGCCGGGGTGGGCGGTCCGTGGCGGGGCACGGCCGGGGTGGCTATTCGACCGGCCGGGCCCCGCTCCGCGTGGACCTCTTGTCGCCCTGCCACCGTGCCACGGGCACGCAGGATTTGCTCGGGGTATGGGCCAGCCGAGGTAGGTGCCAGCCCCTGGCTTACTGTCGGTGATAGGTCGTCACGCAGGCCGTGACCTGCGGTGACAAGTTGCGCAGGTCGAACCGCCGGTGTTGCCCCCCTGGGGTTCCTACCACCAGTCGCCGGGGGTCAGCGGGTCCGCCACGGGGTGGTTGTTCAGCCAGGTCTGGTAGGCCGTCCTGACGTACTCCCGGAGCTGCGGCATGTCCGGCCCCGCGTGCTTGCCCGCATGGATTGCCCACAGGGTGTCCCCGGTGGCGGATCTGGGCCCGGGGATGCCTGCCACGGTGGCCATGCACTGCTGGGGCTGGGGCTGGGGCTGCCAGCCGGTGACCAGGACCCGTAGGCGCATACGGTCGGCGCGCCTGTGCAGGTTCAGGAGGTTGAGCAGGCCGTCGACGTCCATGGCCGCGATGCCGTGCAGGTCCACTAGGAGATCACGCTCGCCCGTCGTCACGTGGTCCAGCGCGCGCTGGAGGACCTCTCCCGCACCCTTGTCGAGCTCCCCGCGGGCGCTGATCAGAATCGAGCTGCCGCAGTGCTAGACGTCCACGTTGAGCCCCAATCTCTCGCCCCATGGCAGGTCCAGCCCAAAGCCGCTCCCGCCGACCTCATCGGGCCCGTGTGCGATCGAACGCCCGCGAGGGAGTCGCCCCGCAGCGCGTGGCTGCGGGGCGACGATCCACTGTCGTAGCGGGCCTAGTGGGGTTTAGTCGACCGTCTGCCCGTCGTACATACCGCCCCTGCAGGTCGGGAGCACGGGCGTCGACCGGTCGATCGTTCCGCCGTTGTCCGTGCACTCACCCGGGGTGACGCTGGCGGGGGTGACGCTGCTTGCGGCGGCGGTGGCGGTGGCGGCGCCTGTGAGGCCGAGTCCGGCGAGGGCTGCCGTGGCGAAGACTGCGGCGAGGATTCGTCGAATGCGCATTTGGTTCGCCTTTCACAGATTGCCTCGGTTGGGGCACTAGCCAGCTTGATCTTCACCCATGTGGGTGGCACGCCATGTTGGGCCATTCGGGTGACAGTGTTGTCGGGTGCGGGGTCGGTGACGCGAACCGTCAGAGCGGATGGAAGCCCGTGCCAGCCAGGGCGAGACCGACCGAGGCCAGCGTCGAACGCAGCCGCTCGGTCTGCTGACCGTGTCGACGGGTCAGGCCGGGTATCTGCTCGACGAAGGTCCGGCGTGCGCATTCTGAGTTACCGCAGGTGAACCGGCGGACCCTCAGCGGGAGAACAACGTTTCGTCCGACGCTCGGCACATCAGAGGGAAACCGCAGGTAGGAACCATGAACCCGGTTCGACCAGACCTCGCACACCGGGCAGCGGCGCCGTTCGCAGTGCATTCGGCGTCGACGCGAACCATCGCGATGCTCACGTCCATCCGACAGCACCACGACGTCCGTGATCGACGGGAACAACAGCTCTTGCAGCCGGACCACAATCTCTTCCACGGCCCCGAACTGTCATCCCAACCGCCCAGACCACGGCTTGTTTTCGGGCGACTTCGCATACTTCCCAGGGGAGCTCAGTCGTCACTCAGCGTGGCCGCGTCATAGAAGTTGCCAGAACCCGAGTTTGAGCAGCGTTTGTTCACCTCTTCGGGAGGCGCTGGGGTGCGGTGGGAAATCGAACGCCGACGCTTGCTCCTCAGTCACCCCAGACCTTCGGAACGGGCTGGCAGGGTAAAAATCCGCCCACCCTGCGTACGGAACGCCACGCTATCAACTGAACACGTACGGTAATCGTGACGGGGTCTTGAGTAACTCGCAGGACGGCTGCGGCCGCCTCAAGCCCGCGCTCCGCGCTCTGGTTACCGATCAGAAAGGCATCACATGGCTGAGAAGAGGCTGAAGTCCTGGGGCAACAACCGGGTCGGGCCGCTCGGCGACGGCACCTGGACCGACCTCCGCCCTACCGCCACCACAGTGCTCGGGCTCACCAGCGCCGAGGTGGTGAAGATCGCGGCCGGCGGTGCCGGCGCGGCCACCGGTCACGGGCTGGCGCTGCTGACCGACCGCACCGTGCAGTCCTGGGGTGACAACAGCGCGGGCCAGCTTCGGCGACGGCGATGTGTTCGGCCACAACGCGCCCGGCCAGGTCGTCAACCTTTCCGACGACGGCACGACGACGGCCTCCGTGACCCTGCCGTCCCCGGTGCGCAAGCGCCTGGAGGCCCAGGACCTCCAGTACGCGGCCACCAGTGGCCGGGGGTGACCGGGCCGGGACACGCGCGAAGGGTGCCGGCCGGGGCCGGCACCCTTCGGTATCAGGCCGCGGTCAGCTGTTGTAGACGGCGGCCACCTGGTCGGGGGTGAGCGCGTAGGGGTAGGTGCGGACGTCGCTGACGGCACCGGTGACCTGGTTGTCCACCGGGTAGGCGGCGGTGGCAGCGGCTCCGATGGTCGTCGCGCCGGTCGCGTTCTGTGACAGAGATCGAGGTCTCGGGGCCTGAGGCCGACTGGCAGCCGGCTACGCAACCGCCCTATTACACCGGCAAGAACCCGGCCTACCAGTACAGCATCTGGGAGCACTCCGCCCCGCTGTTCCAGATGATCGGAGCGCTGGCACTGCCAGTGCAGCCCGTGGCCCAGCGGCTGCGTCTGCGCGTGGAGCGGTCCTGGACGGGCTGGACGAGCTCGATGTCGTTCTGTTCCGGCTGGAAGGTTTCAGCTTCGCGATCAGCAAGCACGACGGCAATCCGCTCGGCGTTTCGTATGTCTGGCTCACCCAGCCGCACGAGCAAGCAGACAAGGCCATGAACACCTTCCTGGAGGTACTCGGGGTCGGCGAGGACGCCGTCGCCTCCCGCGGAGACGCTCACGATTGCCGAGCAGAGCGGTCGCCACACGACTCTTCTGACGAAGTCTCTGGCGTCACCTTGCCGACCTCTCTGTGGGCACGGTTCCGGCATGTCATCGGCATGACATCAGCCCCCCAGTAAGCACCCTCCATGCTTGACAATGGTCATTGGGAATCAGTCACACGAGAGAGCAGGGGGGACTCATCCGTGAAGAAGGCAGCTTCGGCCGCGGTACTTGCGATGACCATCGCCGTCACCGGGTGCAGCACGGTCGGCGGCGAAGGCCAGAAATCGGTCAACTTTGAGCCGCCGGTGGAGGCAGGCCAGGTGCCGGGTGAGGCGGGTGCCGTTAGCTCGACGGCGCGGGAGATCGGCCAGACGGTGACGCTCAGGGACGATCAAGGTCGTCCTATGCAGGTCACGCTCACCGGCATTGCCTACCGAGACGCGTTCGCCAAGGACAAGACGCTGCCTCTGACTGGCAAGTACGCCTTGGTTGTGGCCTTCACGAAGAAGTCCAAGACAGGCGGGTACTTGGGCTCGCAAATGGACAACCAGATCAAATGGGCTCGCGGCCCCGAAATGGCCGAGGCCATGGACTACAACGACGCCCCATGGGAGGGATGCATCGACGCCTTCACTCCCTATGACACGGTCAAACCCGACGAGGAGTACAAGGCAATCGCCGACTTTAACGTGCCCGCAAAAGGCGGAATTCTCCTCATAGAAGACCACTACGGCAGCATCGCTGTCTGGAAACTCCCGGTGGCCGACGCTGGCACCGGCACCGAACCCGCTACAAAATTTACCACCCAGAACTGCTAGAGAAGGGCAGCTTGGGAGGCGGGGCGAAGTTATGGGAGCCGCTCGGTACTGGCCGTCCGCCGGTTGGGCGACCGCGGACAGAGATGCTGGACGCCGTTGCCCTGTATGCGCCAAAACGAGATCCGGGACTGGTTTCACGGGTGCTCGTGCCCTGGTGCGACACCTGGAGGGCGGTCACCGCGAACAGCGTGGTCAGCCTGATGGTGCTCAAGGGCGCGTAGCTGAAGCAGGTCTCCCTCAGCCGGCCTGGCGCGGGCGAGGTCACCCTGGAACGTAAACCTCTGATTGATGTCGAAGTAGTTGCCTATACCGATCGTGACGAACCCTTCCGGGTTCCCCGGTGCCCATCGCTCCGCGCCGTCAATTTGCATCTTGGCGTCATCATTCGCGCCGCCTGCGGTATGCAGGCAGTGGAGTTTCGCGATCTTTGCATCGAATGATGTCATGGCTCGCCTGCCTTTTGTCGACTACTTCTATGGGGTCTCTACGGATGGCCGTGCGCAAGTTGATCACCCCACGCGGCTGCCGCCGGGCAAAGCCTATTTGCTGTCAGCTGCGGTTCTCCGTGCGTCCTGGCTGGAGCACTGTTTTCGAGCATTTGCTGTGACCGCACAGGTCTGACGGGTTACCTGTTCTGGCGGCAAGGGGGTGCGGCCGCACGCTCCGTTGTCATTGCTGGACCGCTCGCGGCCGTTAGTTCACGTCGTACGACGGGTTCGGGAGGAGGCCGCTGGGAAAAGGACCAGCCCCACAGGCTGGCACCTCACCCGGGGGCCCACGTCGCGCTGCCGCGCCAAGTGCGCCGCGGCTTCCCGGAGTTGCATGGAAATGATCATGACCCGCGGTAACGGCTTATGGTGGGCCGCGACCATGCGCATTACGCGCGAGTAAGAACGGTGGCTGTCGCCGCCGACGGGGAGCGCGGCCCTTGTGGCCGCGTCGTAGGGAACGCATGTTTCAGCACGTCAAACAGAAGATCGTCATACTCCTCACCGTTCTGAGCCTGACGGTGGGGGCGGCCGGTACGGCCGCGGCCGCGGAGCCGCCGCTCGACCGCCCGCCCACGTTGCTGGAGATCGCCGCCCGCGTATCGCAGTACGCGAAGTGCAAGAACCTGCCGCTGCTGGAGCGGCCGAAGTGCGCCAAGGAGTTCGCGCTCAAGTCGATGAAGGTCGGGCTCGCCCTGGGCGTGGTCCTCTACACCTTCAAGGACGCGATGGAGGCCGACGAGCAGCCGGCCTTCGCCGAGATCACGAAGGAGGTGGCCGCGCTCCAGAAGCTCCAGCCGGAAATCCTGCTCCACCCGACGGCGGAGACGGACCCGAAGAAGAGGCGGGAGGCGCTGGAGCAGTTCGTCAAGACGTTCAAAGCGGCCAAGCCGGCCGTGGATTCGCTGCGCACCAAGCTAGAACTGGCGGCGCGCGTGAGCGGAACCGCGAGCGACTCGGTCGAGATGCTCGCCTTCATGACCGCCGTCCAGTTCTTCCCGCCGGGTGAGGACCGGCCTCCGGTCGTCGCCGACGGGTCGTTCGCCCGGTGGATCGACGACCTCCTCGGCGCCCTGGACCAGATCAACAAGGGTCTCGACGAGACGAACGAGGCCCTCGATGAGATGAACGCCATCATGGTCGATGTCAACAAGAGCATCGACGGCATGAACGAGGGTCTGAAGCAGGCCAATCGGGGTATGGCCCAGCTCAACGAGGGCGTCGGCCAGATGAACCAGGGTATGGGGCAGATGAACACGGCCGTCGCCGGGTTCAACAAGGCCGCCGAGAAGATCCTCTCCGTACCGGACATCAAATTCGACTTCTCCCACGTCGGCGAGCAGGTCGGTTCGGTCCCCTTGTCGCCCGAGGAGCAGGCCGAGCGGGACCGCAGGATGGGCATGGTGCTCGACCTGCTCCCCGGCATCGGCAGCGGCAAGGGCGTCGTGGAAGCCATCACCGGGAAGGACATGGCGACCGGTGAGCGCATGGGCACCATCGACCGGGTCGTGGGCGGGCTCGTCGTACTGAAATGGATCAAGACCGGCGGTACGCTCACGGCCGAGGCCATCCAGGCCGCCCGCAAGGCCGAGAAGGTCGCCGGGTGCTTCAACAGCTTCCCGGCCGGTACGCCGGTGCTGATGGGTGACGGGGCGACCCGTCCCATCGAGCAGATCAAGGTCGGCGACACCGTCCTCGCCGCCGATCCCGAGACGGGTGCCAGCGGCCCCCGCCGGGTCGACGGCACGATCTACACCCCCGACGACCGTGACTTCACCGGCCTCACCGTCGGTCAGGGGGCGGGTTCCCTCACCGCCACGGACCACCACCCGGTGTGGGTGGAGAACCGCAGGCAGTGGACGGACGCCGCCGACCTCAACTCCGGTGACACCCTCCGCACGCCGGACGGCACCGCCGTCGCGATCGACAAGGTCACGCACTGGAAGGAACTCCAGGGCGCGTACAATCTGACGGTCAACGACCTGCACACGTACTACGTGCTCGCGGGTGTCACGCCGGTTCTGGTCCACAACTCCAATGGACTGTGCAGCAGGCCCGCCGCCATCGCGAAGGCGACCGGCCTTTCGGTGAAGCAGGTCAAGGATGCGATCCACAAAGTGAAGGCCCAGGGAGCGTGGCGCGGAATCGGCGGCAACAAGAACCCGGACATGCTCGTCGACCCCAAGACCGGAGAGGTCTACCCCCAGATGCCCGACGGTTCTCCGGGGGACAGCATCGGCAACATCTTCGACCACATCCCGGGCCGGTCGTGATCGAGGACCTCGGCGACCGCTGGCGCATCGGACTGCGGGGCAGCCCGGTGCTGGCCGTCTCCGTCTCCCGTACGGAGGCGGCCCTCTCGGTGGCGTTCGCTGGCGAGGTGGTGCTCACGGTCGCCGGCCCGGTACTCCTGACGGACGGGCCGGAAACCGCTCCGGGGGCCGTGGCCGTTGCCGGTGAGGAGTGGGGCCGACTCGTCGGTGCCACCGTCCTGTCGGCGATCGTCTTCAAGTCCGGATCCCTGCGCTTGGTGTTCAGCACCGGCCATCACCTGAACGTCTGGGGCACGGAACCCGGGACGGAGGCCTCCCTGCAGAAGCCCGGAGTGTTCTGCTGGTCGCTCCGCCAGGGGGTCGGCGCCATGACGACCCCCTGGGCGGAGGACTAGTTAGGGCGGCGGCCAGCCTTGAGTAGCGACCACCGTCCGTCCTGCGCGGCGTGCTCTGGCCGACGGCATAGCAGCGTGGCTGAGGCCTGTGGGGCTGCAGCTGGACACGCGCGCGTGGTCGGTCGGCTGGCCCGCCGTCGGGGCTGACTGTCTTCGGCGAAGCTTCATCCTGGACCTCGAGGACCTGACCCCGACGAGGTGTAGGGGACCGGGTCACGCGGATGGGGTGCCCGGCGAACGCCGGACACCCCATCGGCCTGTTTAAGGGGGAGCCAGCCACGACCTGGCCGCTCGCCCGGCCCGACCGCCGATATGCGACGGTGGACCGGGGCTCGATCACCAGGCAGATGCTCGCCCTCCTGATTCAGCTGGAGGCCGCCTACACGGCCGCCGACAACCTCGCCGAGGCGGTCGACGAGGCGTTCCCTCAGCACCCGGACGCTGAGATCATCCTCAGCTTCCCCGGCCTCGGCACACAGCTCGGCGCCCGGGTGTTCGCCGAGATCAGCGACGACCGGACACGGTTCGCCGACGCCCGCGGCCTGATGGCATGCGCCAGCGCCTCGCCCATCACCCGGGCCTCCGGCAAGGAATCCAGCATCACCCGACGCTGGGGCAAGAACGACCGCCTCAATGCCGCCGGCTACCTCTGGGCGTTCTCCGCGATCACCGCTTCCCCCAGTGCCAAAGCCCACTACCGGCGACGCCGCGACAACCACGCAGACTGGCACGCCGCCCAGCGCAACCTCTTCAACCGCATGATCGGACAGCTCTACCCCCGCCTCCAGCAGGAACAGCGGTATGACGAGGAACTGGCCTTCCCAGCTCCACCCGAGGAGGTGGGCACAGCGGCCGCCTGGCCAGAGGCCGCTTGCTGGTCCGGGGACGACACCCAGGGGGCGAAGCGCTGACCAGGAGCTACGTCGTCGCCCCAGTACCTCAAAACGGTCTCCTGCACGACCTCGATTCGTTCCGCCGCGATGAGACACGAGACTGGCTCCAGCCCGCCCGCGTCCGCCTCGAAGGCGACAAGGACAGGCGGTTCTTCACCGATCTGGCGGGCGACTCGCGCGAGCTCCTCGATCGTCGGCGCGCGGAACATTGGATCGAGAAACTTCGCCGGGCAGCTGACAAGAGTCGGATCGCCGAAGACCAGCTCCAAGCCGTGGTAGTAGGTGAGATCATGCCCGGCCGCCAGCCGCAGCTCAGCAGCGTCTCAGGCGATGTCATGCCAGTCTCACCAGGACCCCTCAGGGAGCTGGATGCCCACGCGCGGCCGCTCCGCGTCCACCCTCAGCTCCCCTCTCCCGTTCGAACAGATCGACAGGCTACACAGCGGCTACGAGCGTGCGACTTGACGAGTTAGGGCCCTGAGGTGTCCTACCTTCTAGGCGGGTTGATCGGGCCATTCGTAGGGTCCTGTCGCCTGGGGGTTCTGGGAGGGGCTACTGACGCTCGTGGCTGAACAGACTTGGCCGCTCGGAACCCTACCGACGACCGGGCCGCCGGTCGGCGGCCGCATCCAGCGAGATCCCGGGGTGTCGTCCTGTGTGGCGCTCAGGTTCCGGACGCTTGGCGCCGTGGTCCAAGTACCGGCTGCGTCCGCTTCCTAGGCTTCGACGGCAGAGGGAAAGCGCTGCCGTGGGCAAGCGGAGACATGATGGGCGGACAACTGTATGACCACGTCGTGGTGGGAGCCGGTACGGCGGGGTGTGTGATCGCCTCGCGGCTTTCCGAACGCCCCGGGGTGCGGGTGCTGTTGCT
Organism: Streptomyces sp. NPDC086989; assembly: GCF_044745505.1. Taxonomy (NCBI): domain Bacteria; kingdom Bacillati; phylum Actinomycetota; class Actinomycetes; order Kitasatosporales; family Streptomycetaceae; genus Streptomyces; species Streptomyces sp. NPDC086989. The sequence continues at coordinate 50,400 of NZ_JBIVAL010000024.1, read as the reverse complement.
GGAAGCGGGTACGCGGGACGCGACCGACGCGATGGCATCTCCCTGGGGGTTCCTGGAGTTCGCCCCGTCCTCCCTGTGGCAGAGCGCCTCGACCGTGCAGGCCGGTACCGGCCGCACCGCCGCCGTACTGCGGGGCAGGGCGCTCGGCGGATCGTCGAGCATCAACGGCCTCTACCACCTGCGCGGCCACCGCTCCGGTTACGACGAATGGCCCGGACTCGGCGCTCCGGGCTGGGGTTTCGACGATCTGCTGCCCCATTTCCGCCGCAGCGAGACCGCGCGCGGTCGTGACGCCTCCCTACGGGGAACGGACGGTCCGGTCGTGGTCGCCCCGGTCCCCGCACCCCACCCGCTGGCCGCGGCGGGCGTCGAGGCCGCCGCGCAGGCGGGGTTTCCACGCGCCGCCGACATCGGCGGCGGGCTGGAGACCGGATTCGGCTGGAGCGACATGAACCTGCCCGGCGGCTCCCGGCAGAGCGCGGCCGACGCCTACGTCCGCCCGTTCCTCGACCGGCCCAACCTGGACGTCGTCACGGACACAACCGTGCTACGGCTGCGCACCCGCGCGGGCCGCTGCACCGGCGTCGACTACGTCAGGGGCGGCGAGCACCTGTCCGTCGAAAGTGCCGAGGTGGTACTGACCGCAGGTGCCATAGGCTCCGCACACCTGTTGATGTTTTCCGGGATCGGCCCGGCCCGGCACCTAGGCGAACACGGCATCGAGGTCGTCGCCGACCTGCCGGGAGTGGGCTCCCACCTGCAGGACCATCCGCTGGCGGCCGTCGTGTACGAAGCCGCCCGGCCCGTGCCGCACGTTCCCGCCAATCCGCCGGCCGAAATGATGGGCCTCCTGTACAGCGATGCCTCCGCGGCACGCCCGGACATCCAGGTCTACGTCGTCGCCGCACCCCTGCCCTCGGCATGGAGCCCGGTGCCGGCCAACGGCTACTCCATCGCCTTCTCGGCGATGGCGCCGCACAGCAGCGGCACCGTACGCCTGGCGGACGCCGACCCCGCCGGCGCACCCGTGGTCGACCCCGGCTACCTCAGCGACGACCGCGACGTGGAGGTCATGCGCAAGGGTCTGGCCCTGGCACGCCGCATCGGAGAAGCCGACGCGTTCGCCGACTGGCGCAGGCACGAATCCGTACCGGGCCCCGCGACGAGCGGAGCGTCCGTGGACGAGTTCCTCCGCAAGGCCACCGGCCCCTACTTCCACTTCACCGGCACCTGCCGCCTGGGTACCGACGCCGATGCCGTCGTCGACCCGGCCACCCTCGCCGTCCACGGGATGGCGGGACTGCGGGTCGCCGACGCCTCGGTGATGCCGTCCATCCCCTCGGCCAACACCAACGCCACCGTCTACGCCATCGCCGAACGGGCCGCCGAACTCCTCGCCTGAGCCCCCTGCGGCGCGCCCCGGTCGTGAGTCGGAAGCGGCCCGCGCGGCCCGCCGCAACTCATCGCGAGCCCACCTCCGCCTCCACCTGCCCAGGCCCAACACTTCGGTCGAGCCCCCACTTCCTCAGACAGGAGCACATGTCCCCATGTCCGAAACCCCTCCGACCGCCGCCGGCGCCGCCACCTCCGACGCCGACCTGCTGCACCACACCACCACCGCCGTACGCGAGGCCGGTTCGGCGCTGCGCGAGCGCTTCGGCGAGGTCGTCCGCTACGACACCCGCGAGGAGCTGATGCGCGCGCTGGCCGCCAACGACGACGTCGCCCTCGACATCCTGCGCCCCTGCCTCACCGGGCTGCGCCCGCACGCCCGCTGGGTCGAGGACGAACTCGACGGCGGCGCACTGCCGCCCGGCGAATGGTGGGTCGTCGACCCCGCCGAGGGCAACGTCAACCACCTCCACGTCCTGCCCGAGTGGGGGGTGACCGCCACCCTCGTACGCGAGAACCAGCCCGTACTCACGGTTGTCCACCTGCCGTTGACCGGCGCCACCTACACCGCGCTCGCCGGAGCCGGCGCCCACCTCGACGGGCAGCCGCTGCGCGTCTCCGAGACCGCCGATCTCGGCCTGAGCATCGTGGCCACCAGCCAGGCTCGGCCGGACGAGGACGAGAGGGTCGTGCAGCGCGTCGGCTCCTCGGTCACCGCGATGCTCTTCGACGCCCTCGTCGTGCGTACATCCGTCCCCGCGACCCTGCACCTCGTGAACGTGGCCGCCGGCCGGCTCGACGTCTTCTGGCAGTTCGCCGGTGCCCGCGCGGACCTGCTGCCCGGGGCGCTGCTCGTCGCCGAGGCCGGCGGCCGCATTTCCGACGCCGAGGGTCGCCCCTGGACCACGCAGAGCGACAGCTTCCTGGCCGCCGCCCCCGGCGTCCACGCCGAGGCTGTCGCCACCCTCTCCCGCTGACCCCCTTCCCACGTCACCATCCCACGCACGGAAAGACCCGATCACACCACTATGACCACGATCGCAGCACTCGGAAACGGCCGCGTCGGCGGCAACCTGGCCGCAGCCCTCATCCGGGCAGGGCACGAGGTGACGGGGGCCGACCGCGCGCCGGGAGCCGCCGCAGACGCAGCCCGGCCCGCATCGTCATCAACGCCACCCCGGGCGCCGGCTCCCTGGAGCGGCTCGCCGCCCTGCGCGAGGAACTCCGGGGCAAGATCCTCGTCGACGTCTCCAACGCCACCACCGACGGCCCCGACGGCCTGCCGGCCGACCTCCTCCACCCCGGCTCCAGCCTCGCCGAGCAACTCCAGGAAGCCCTCCCCGAAACCCGGGTCGTCAAGACCCTCAACACCATGCTCTACCCGGTGATGACCGCGCCCGCCACCCTCACCCAGCCGCCCACCGTGTTCCTCTCCGGCGAGGACCCGCTGGCCAAGGAGACCGTCCGCGAACTCCTCACCGACCTCGGCTGGAACAAGGTGGATCACCGACCTCGGCGGGATTCGGACCGCCCGCGCCACGGAGGCCGCGATCCTGTTCGTACCGCACGTGATGCGCTCCAGCGGATTTGCCCCCTTCGCGATCTCGATCGCCCGCTGACAGCCCGAGCCGCGCCGGCAGTACGGATTGCAAGCCGGCGCGGCACCGACCGTCCCTGACGGACCGTTCACTCACAGCGAGTACCCTGACGATCAGCTGATCCGTCTGATGTGAAAGCATCCGATCCGCCTACGGAACACGACCACCACAGGGCGGCGTCGCAGCATGAGCACCAGGGACCGCAGAGGGATACGCCACACAGAACCGGGAGCGGACGGCGCGCGGGGGGTCCTGGCCGTGGACTCGACCGCTCCCGGCGCCGCACCGCAGGGACTCGACGCCTTCCGGCGCGGATGGCAGACGCAGGTCGGCGACGACGTCTTCCAACTGCCCGCCTTCAGCCCGGAGACGATGGGCGACTTCCGCGTCAAGGGCAACGTCACCAAGGTGCACGGCGCGGCGATCGCCGATCTCCACGCGGCCTCCGCCACCCGAACCGCCGACGTTCCGGGCGGCGACCAGGACCTGGTCGCCATGTACATCGTGCGGCGCGGCGCGTGGACCCTGGGCGGAGCCCCCGGACGCGGCGACCAGACGGTGTCCGCCGGACAGTTCCTCGCCCGCCACCTCGGCCGCCTGACCGCTTTCGAGACGTCGTCGGACCTCACGGCGACCTTCGTCGTCCTGCCACCCGGCGGGCTCAGGCCCCTGCTCGGGTCCCGGGCCGTCACCGGCCCGGCGCAATCGGCCGAGATACGCTTGCTCACCGCCCTCACCGACATGATCCACACCACCGTGGCCGATCTCGCCCCGGCCGGCGTGGCAGCCGCCCAAAGCACCCTGATCGAGCTGGTCAAGGCGGTGGCGAAGGGCCGCTTCGACGACGTGGAGCCCCGCCTCGCCCCCGCCCTCACCCAGGACGCCAAAGACCTCGCCGACCGCCACCTCGCCGACCCGGAACTCTCCCCGGCGATGCTCGCACGCGCACTCAACGTCTCCGTCCGAACGCTCCACCGGGCCTTCGCCGCGGCGGGCGAGCAGGTAGGCACCTACATCCGCCAGCGGCGCCTGCACGAAGCCCGCCTCGCCCTTGCCGCGCCGTCACCCCTGAGCATCTCGGAACTCGCCGCGCACTGGCAGTTCGCCGACAGCAGCCACTTCACGCGCGCCTTCAAGAAGCACTACGGCCAAACGCCCACCGAGTACGCCCGCACGGCGCCGGCAGAGCGACGCGGCTGACCCTGCCCGGCACCGGGCGATCAGGGCCCAGCCGGCCCCATGCCGCCGCCCCGGTCCGCGCGTTCGACGGTGGAGAGGACCCGTACCCGGGCCGGCCTCGCGGGAGCCGAAGCCGAAGCCGCGGCCTCGCGTTCCTCGGCGGCGGCAAGGGTCTGTTCCGACGGGGCTGCGCGGCGGTTCGACTCTTGGCTGAGCCGACTTCCGACGGCAGGAGACCGGTTCGGCGACCGACAGATCAATCCGCTGCGTGAATATGGACGGCAGCGCGGAGTTCACCATGACCGCTCAGTCGTTGCCTCAGTCGCGGACGGACTGGGCCAGTTCCGGCCTGGTCAGGCCCGTAGCCTCCTGGAGCTCTCTGAGCCGCTGCTGCAGCGGAATGTTGGGGAACTGCCGCGAAGCAGGTGAACCACCGCCCGGGTCGGCTACCGCGACCATGTCCGTCGGCCGTGCCGTAGCCGAGGTGACGCCCTCGGTCAGGGTGCGAAGAAGGGAGTGGGCCCGCTGGGCCGCGTCGGCGGCGACCCCGGCTAGGCCATTGCCCGGCGAAACCGCCGATGGCCGGGAGCGCAGGCGTGGCCGGATCCTGGGGGGAACTCAAAACGGGCGGAAGGAGCGGGCGTGCGGTGTGTTCCCCTTCGACGAAGGCCGTGCGCGGAGGCGACCGGTGGGAGCGGCAGGTGCCTCGGCATCATGGTGAAGACTGTCCTCCCGGGCGATCCAGGTCCCCGCCGAAATCGACCTCCCCGCACATCACCGTGTCAGGACCGAGGACCAGATCGCCCGCCAGTGTGTCCCTCGCCGCGGCCAGCCCGAGGACGTCGGCGCCGCCCTCACCTTGTGGAGAGTGGACCAGGGCCTTCTCCGGCCGGTCGAGGTAGAGGCCGACCACGTCGCGGACCTTGTCGATGAACAGCGGGTCCGTGGACAGCTTGGACGTCTGTGACCGGTGCGGTGCCAGTGCGAACGCCCGCCAGATCCTCGAGACCGTCGACTGCGACATTCCCGTGGCCGCGGCCATCGATCTGGTCGACCAGTGGGTCGCGTTCTTCGGCGTCTCTTCCAGGGTTTTGACCCGAGCGAATGGGCGCGGCGGGCGCCCTGCGCTGACGGCCAGGCGCTGAAGGGTGAATATCTACGCGTCCGACTCAGGCCGCGGCACCACCTACCCGTTCCCCTTCTGACGCCGCCTCTGCTGCACGGCGCGGACGATGTCCGTGCCCGCCAGGTCCAGGAAGACCGACGCCTCGGCCATCCTCGCCCCGGCGGGTGTGGCCGTGCCGAGCAGGTCCGCTCCGTTGCGTGTGAACTCGGCCAGGACCGTATTGCGTTGGGCACTCGCGAGCATCGCCCGATACCAGATGTCGTCGTCGACGACGTACCGCTCGCGGAGGCCGCCCTCCTCTCGCTCGCGCCGTACCAACTCCTGGCCCTCCAGGTAGCCGATCGCCTTCGAGACCGACGCCGGGCTGACCCCGAGCCGCTGCACCAGCTCGGCAGCCGTCAGGCTGCCGCAGTCGGTGACGTACAGGCACGCGAGCACCCGGCCGACCATGCGTGGCATGCCGAGCTGTGCCAGCAACTCCGCGAGCTGCGTCGCGTACTCCTCCACCGCGGCCGGGTCGCGCCCGTAGCCCGTGCTCGCGCCGCCCTCCGGCATCCGAGGCGCCGCCGCCTTGCTCCGCCGGGAGCGCCGTACCGTCGCACGGTGGGCGTTGTCCGCCCGGTAGCCGGACGGGCCGCCGTTGCGGGCGATCTCACGCGTGACCGTGGAGGTCGGGCGGGCGAGCTGCCGGGCGATCTCCCCGTAGCCCAACCCCGCCGTGAGCCCGGCGGCGATCAGGCGGCGCTCCTCTTGGGTCAGTCTGGCGCCTGGCATGGGCGCTCCTCTCGTCGCTGCCGAGTATGCGGCCGCCTAACTCCATTGCAACAGCTGGGCGCTGGACTGATTGCATTAGTTGGCACAGTCATTGCAAGGAAAAACTGCTATTCATCTGGGATATTATCCGTGATGGGCGTGCATGGCATTGCCGGGGTAGTGAACACAGGCCTAAGGTTTTCCTCGAACCGAAACGGAACGCCACCCAGGGGGAGACCACTATGAAGACCGCCATTCGCGCCGCTCTCGCTGCCGCTCTGTTCACGTCGGTCTCGGCTCCGGCCGCCTTCGCCGCCGAGCCCCCGCACGGCGCCGAGCACCCCGGCGTCCAGTCCGTGCTCGACCGCGCCGTGTCCGAGGCCGGCCTGCCGGGCGCGAGGGCCGAGGTCAGGGACGGCGACTCGACTTGGTTCGGGACGGCCGGCACCGCTGACCTGGCTACCGGCCGGGAGATCACCGCGAACGAGCGGTTTCGGATCGGCAGCACCACCAAGACCTTCGTTGCCACCGTCGTGCTCCAACTGGCGGCCGAGCAGCGGCTCAGCCTGGACCACAGCGTCGAGCACTGGCTCCCCGGCCTGGTGGATGGCCACGGCTACGACGGCTCCCGGATCACCGTCCGCCAACTCCTCAACCACACCAGCGGTGTCTTCAACTACGCCGAGGACCCGACGTTGGGGGAGAAGTTCGTCGGCACGCCGTTCCTGCAGCACCGGTTCGACGACTTCACGCCGCGTCAGCTCGTCGAGACCGCCCTCGCCAACGGGCCGAAGTTCGCCCCGGGTACCGGCTTCGCCTACTCCGACACCAACTACGCGCTTGCCGGGATGATCGTCGAAAAGGCCACCGGCCGCAGCCTGCCGCAGGAAATCGCCGAGCGGATCACCAAGCCGCTGCGCCTCAAGAACACCTACGAACCGGCCGCCGACGACATGCGCATCCACGGCCCGCACGGCCGCTACTACTCCCAGCTGATGGCGAAGGACGTCGACACCGCGCCCGTCTACGACGTGACCGACCTCAACCCCTCCTGGGGGTACGCCTCCGGCGACATGATCTCCACCAGCGGCGACCTGAACACCTTCTTCCGCGCCCTGCTCGAAGGGCACCTGCTGCCGCCCGCCCAACAGCGCGAGATGTTCACCATGCAGGACCCGCAGGGCCACTGGATTCCGGACACCCAATACGGCCTGGGAGTCGCCTCGCAGAGGCTGTCCTGCGGCACGGTGTGGGGCATGGGTGGCGCGATCAACGGGTCCTGGTCGTACACCTTCGGGACCCGCGACGGCCGCCACCTGCTGTCCACCGAGGTGAACGGAGACTGGGCGAAGGGCAAGTTTGGTTCGCCGATCGGGGTCTTCACCGCCGAGCTGGAGGCGGAGTTCTGCCCGAAGAGCCCGGCAGTGCCCTCCTGAGGCCACCGACAGCCGGGGTGCTCGGGCTGGTTGATCGCGGGAGTCGGAGCTCTTGATCGTCCGTCATGGGGTGTCATCGGCTGGATTCGAGGTCGGTCAGGACGAGCAGAGCGCGCAGGAGGGCGGTGGCGCGGGCGGGGTCGGTGCGGAGCTTGGTCAGGAACCGCCAGTTCTTCAGATGCGGGAATCCGTGTTCGACAGGGGCGCGTCCGGCGGCCAGGATCCGGTTGGCCTGCTTCTGGCCAGTGGTCAGCTTGCGGTGGCGGGTAACCTTGTAGCCAGTGACGATGACCTGGTCCTCGGAAGTCTCGGGCTTGCCCACGCCGAGGAAGCCCAGGTCGGCGAGCGCGCCGAGGCCGGCCGCCCTCAGGTCTTCGACGATCTTGGCGCGGCGTGCGGCGGTGGCGTCGTGGGTCCGGCCGGTCCGGGCGGCGGAGATCCAGATGAGGCGGCCCGTCTCGTTGGCCAGGGCGAGGAAGTGCAGGCCGTGGCGGTGCTGCTTGCCGGAGTAGTTCGGTCGGTTCGCCTTCCCGGTGCGCCGCTGGGTGGGGATCAGGGTCCCGGAGCCACAGATCGGCATGGGACTGCACGATCGCTGCGAAGGGCCGGTAGTCCGCGACGGTGCCGCACCGGCCGGCGCCTTCCGGACCGCGCCGCCCGGTCCAGCTGCTCGCCAGCCACCGGTGGCGGCGGCAGACCTCAAGCCGGTAGTCCACCGGCCGGTCCCGTGCCCGGCTGCGGCGTTCGACGACGACGGTCGACGGCGCGGTCCATGTGGTGATCTGGCGCAGGACCGGCACAGCGGTACCCCCTCTTGGTCGTGAATGAGAATCCGATCATGAAGGGGAGGGGCGTGCCGTCGTCTGCGATTGGACGCTACGGCTGTGACGCGGCTCTCACTCCGCCCGAGCGGTGGTCATTCCCGGACGTCGCCGGCAGCCATGTCGTCCCGCAGCCGCAGGTATCGCACCGGATGCCGGTAGCCGGCCCAGGTCGAGGGCTGTATCGGCGTCGACTTCGGCGACGAGGTTGGGCACCACGGGCTGGAAGACCAGCAGCTCCTTCGTTCCCCACCCTGCCGAGAACCTCCGACCCCACCACGGGTGCTCGTCTCCCGCTGGACGCAGGACCGCGCCCAGCTCGGCCGCCGCGTCCCGCGACAGCGGCGTGGAGCGGGCCACCAGGCGCAGACGGCCCGCCGCGTCGAGCCGGCCGAGCAGGAGACTGCGGGGTGCGCAGGCGCTGCCGGTGACCGCGCCGATGATCCCTTTCGCCGACATGCGCGTCCTCAGCTTCAGCCACCCGCGCTCCCCGGGCCGGTACCGGGAGCCGGAATCCTTGATCATCACGCCCTCGATGCCCGCCGCTCCCCACGCCGGGTCCAGCCACGTACGTGCCGTCGTGGCATCGGCAGTCTGGGGGCACAGCGCCCAGGGCGCCGTAAGTCCGAGGGAAGCGAAGAGGTTCTCCCGCGCGCTCCTGCGCTGGTGCAGGGGATGGTCCATGAGGACGTCCCCGGAGACCTCAAGCAGATCGAAGGTGATCAGGTGGGCGGGCTGGTCCCGGGCGGCGCTCTCGGCCTTGGCACCGAGGAGCCGGGCCCGGTGCTGCAGTGCCGTGAAGTCCAGCCGGCGGTTCTGCAGGACCACCAGCTTCTGCAGGACCACCAGCTCGGCGTCGAGGACCGCTTCGACACCGAAGGTGGCCGCTGCCCGGATGATCTCCGGAAAGGCCGGCCCGAGGCCGGCTCCACGTCTGGACTGGAGGTACGGCTCCCGGCCGGTGAAGACGAGGACGCGGAACCGGTCCGCCTTCTGCTCGTACAGCAGTGGCCGCGCCCCAGGTGGCGGCAGGGTCGTCACGGAGCGGGCCAGCATCGGCTCGATCGGCGGTGAGAGGTGCACGTTCCACTCGTGCGCTCTTGTCGCCCCGCTCACCGTCCGCCGCGTCGCTCATGATGTCCGGCAGCTCGGAAACGTGCTCGCCCGCGGGGGTCCGGCGCACCGAGAGCCTGCCCAGACCTTGTCCGCTGCGTCGTCGAATGAGCTACCGGGCCTTGTTCTTGTCGAACCAGATGGTGGCTGCGATGGGCACGAGGCCCGCCCAGAAGAGGAGGCGTGGCCCGGCCAGGTCTGCCCAGGCAGGCCCCGCGATCAGCAGGGCGCAGAGCATGGCCCAGGCTGATTGCGCCAGGACGACGCGGGCCCAGCGGCCGCGGCGGATCACCGAGCGGACATTGAGCTGCACCCCGGAGCGGAGCTTGCGATAGCGGCGCCAGGCGCCGAAGCCCCAGATCGCCGCCATGATCACCATGGACCAAAGGCGCTGGCCGATAGGGATGGGCAGTGCGGGGGCCGGGTGGTCGTCCGACGGAAACAGGTTGATCATGGCGGCTGGTGTGACCAGGCAGAGCACCGCGAGCCATCGAGTGCCCCGCAAGAGCCGGTAGGTGGCACGATCGAGCTGCTGCTGCATCCAGGACGAGTCGGGCTGGCCGGCCAGTGCACCCGCGTACAGTTCGGCGGCCTGTGCGGCGTTCACGCCCGGGGCCTCGGCGGCCTTCTTCGTCTGGCGGGCAACGGCTTCGTCGTGATTGGGGTCGATGCGGAGAATGGCCTCGTCGAGTTGATCGGAGACGGTGCGATTGCCGGCCGCACTGGCGATGCGGTGCGCGACCTCGTGGGCATAAAGGTCCTCGGGGCCCAGGCGCAATGCCTCCATGGCCAGGTCGGCCGCCTCGCCGGAAACGCGATCCATGTCGGCATGACTCATCGTCCCCGCTCCCGTTGTCCGGGCGTGTTTGACGATCGCGGCCCGCCACACGGCGTCCGCGAGCATGGCACGGGGGTATGACTCCTCGGGAGCTACGCGAATCGCCTGGCGCAGTACGGGTTCGACGTTGAGCCAACCCCCGTCGTCCACCATCGCCCGGGCGCGCAGCATGAGCGCGCCGTAGTCCTCGGGGTCCAGCTTGAGGGCTTGGTCGGCAGCCTCACTCGCCTGCCGCGGCGCCTTCGTGTTGAGATGGCAGTAGCCGATCTTGACCCAGGCACGGATGTCGCCGGGATCCTCGGCGAGGTGGCGGCCCAGCAGTGCCAGAGCCTGGTCATAGCGTTCGAAGTCGATCAGAGCCTGAGCCTGTTCGACGATCGGGTGCAGCGTGGTCACAGCTTCCGCCTCTTCTTCAGATAAGCGACCAGGTCGTCGTACATGCCGCCGTCGTTGGCGTACATCGCCACGTTGCGCGCCGAGGCGAACCACGGCTCCGTCGAGGGCACCGTCTGCTTCGCCGCATCGAGCAGGTCCTTCATGCCGATCAGGCGGACGACACCGGTGCGCACCGAGTCGAGGAGCGCCGTCTCCGCCGCGGACTCGCACAGGTGGGCGAGGTCGGCTCCGGACAGACCGTCGGTCAGCTTGACGAGCTTGCCCAAGTCGACCTTCTCGATCGGGCGTTCGCGCAGGTGGTAGCGGAGGATCGTCTCGCGTGCCGGCGCGTCGGGGGGCAGTACGAGGAGCGTGCGGTCGAAGCGGCCGGGGCGGCGCAGCGCGATGTCGACATCCCAGGGGACATTCGTCGCGGCGAGTACGAAGACGCCCTCGTTGGCGGCGGCGTTGATGCCGTCGAGCTCGGTAAGGAGCTGGTTGACGGTGTTGCGCATGCCCGCGCTTTGCGTACGGCTGCGCTTGCCGCCGAGAGCGTCCAGCTCGTCGAGGAACACGACGCAAGGGGCCTGGCGTCGGGCGGTCTCGAAGAGTTCGTGCATGTTGCGCTCGGAGTTGCCGATCCACATGTCCAGCACGTCGTTGACCGACACGGACAGGAAGCTCGCACCGAGCTCCCCCGCGACGGCGCGTGCCACGAAGGTCTTGCCGCAGCCGGGAGGACCGTAGAGGAGGAGGCCGCCCCGCAGGCTCTTGCCGTACAGCTTACGCAACTCCGGGTTGCGCAGCGGCGCGAGGAACGCGGCCTCCAGGCGGTCCTTGACCTCCTGCATGCCGCCGACGTCGGCGAGGCGTACGACGCCCGGAGCATCGATCTCCCAGGCGGGGGCACCTTCGGGGTCGCCGCTGCCCTCAGTGGCCAGGGGCTCTTCCACGAAGCGCGGCGGAAGGACGTCTTTGACCTGGTCGGCGGCGGCGCTCCAGTTGAAAGTGGTTTCGGGCGCCGGCTCGGTCGGTGGGGATGCCGGGGCCGGCGCGGGCTCAGAAGGAGGCATTCCCGCGGGCGAGTGCGTGCTCATTGCGCGTGTCATCAGCGCCTTTGCCTGACTGTCAGCCGGCGCGTGCTGCAGCGCGACGGCCACCTGCATGACCGCGTCGTCATGCTGACCGGCATCCAGCAACAGGCTGGCCAAGTGCAGTCGCAGAGGCACATCAGCCGGTGCCGCCTCGACGGCCGTGCGCAAACTCTGTATCAGGGGAGAGACGTCAGACATGTGGCCACTTTACGGACTCACCGTCACGGGGTTTCCGCTGGCCCTGGGCCTGACGAGCCGTGGCCGTTCGGCCTTCGAGAACCACTGGGCCCGTCGCTCGCGTTGAAGGTCACAGCCGTCCGAGCGCGCTCTACACAGCGGTCAGATGGCCGGAAGTGACTCTTCGGGACGCGCTTTCGGGTCCTTCTCACGTTGCCCGCTCCTGCACCGAGTGGCGTCAGGCATGGCTGAGGATCACCAGTAGGGCGTGGACGCGGGGAGCGGGACGCTGGCGCAGTTGCAGCGGTACGTCCGGCTGGACGGCCTGGACGCCATCTGGATCTCGCACCTGCACGCCGACCACAGCGCCGACATGCTCACCGCGTACTACGCCGCCCTGTACGCGGACATACGGCTCCCGGCGCCCATCCCCCTCTACGCCCCGCCGGGCACCGCCGACCGGCTGGCCCACTTCCTCACCAACACCTCGACCCGCAGCCCGGTCCCAGGACGGTGAGCCGGAGGAGACCGCGGTCATCCGGTGAGTGTAGGACGGGGGACTAGGGTGCCGATCATGGAAGACATGAAGGACGACTTCGCCTGGGGCGAGCCGGAGCAGCGGGCCGCGCTGGGCGACGTCGCTTACCTGCGAGAGCTGGGGGCGCGGCTCGCCGACCAGCACAAGGACGCCACCGCGCGGGCGCGGACCTACGGGGATCGGCTGGCGCACGTCATACGGGTGCTGGCGCTCACGCCGGGCCGGGACAGCCTGGTGGAGCTGCTGCGGCTGCTCGAGGAGAAGCGCCCCTCTTCGAGCACGCGCGGCCTCGCCTCGCTCCTCGCGGAGCACCACCGGGCCGGTGACCTGGCCGCCACCGTCTTCGACCACTCCGGCTGGTGCGCGGACGAGCTGAGCTCCTGCCTCTTCCACGAGCTGCTGCTGCGGGGTGCGGACATGACGGGCTGCCGGCCGCCGCGCTCCTCGCACACCCTGGGCTGGCTGCCCCGGCAGCTGCGTGACTTCGAGGTCGGCGCCGAGTTCCCGAGCCGCTCGGTCAACGGCTCCGCGGGCGGGTTCTGGACCCGCATGCCCACCCTGGGACGCGTCGACCCTGCGACGCCCCGCACCACCGAACGGTCGGCTCTGCGGAACTCGGCCACCGTGGAGGTCCACGAGAGCATCGTGTCCGCCCCGCATGCCGGCGAGTGGGGGCATTGCGACGCCTGGGTCTTCGAGCTGGAGGAGGCCCTCGCCCCCGAGCTGGTCCCCGCCCTGCTGCCGACGCTGCCCGTGTCCTGCACCGAGGTCGGGCCGACGGACCGCTTCGAGATCGCGCTCAGCCGGCTCGGCGAGGTCTGGGGGCTGCTCTTCGCCGCCGCCTCGATGGGCGGGGTCCACGGCGGGGGCGTGGGCGGAGCCTACGGGCGGATGTGGACCTGGCGCTCGCTCGCGGGCCTCAGCGGCGCCCCGATGTGGGCGGACGCGCAGCAGGTGGAACGCCACGCCCGCCAGAGCACCTGGTTCCGCTTCGAGGCTGACTCGGCGTGGTTCCACAACGAGATCGGCTGCGACTTTGGCATAGCGGCCCTCTCCCCCGACCGCCGCCGCCTCGCCGTCCTGGCGGCCACGGACACCGACTAGCGGATCAGGCGGGCCGGCCGAGCCAGTGGGCGAGGGTGGCGAGGTCAGGAGGCGTCAGACCCGTGCGGGGGTCGACGCGGTCGAGGAGTGCGGGTGCCGGGTGGTGGGCGGCGGTCCAGGCCCGGTCGGCGGGGGTGATCTCGTTGTCGGCCCAGGCGAACGGGCGCCCGGCCGCCCAGACCAGGAGCGTACGGGTCTTCCAGTGCATACCACCGCGGCCCTCGTCGTCCGAGTGATACGGCCAGTCGACCACCGGCAGGGGCGGCAGCCCGAGCCGCGGGGAGAGCGTCTCATTGGCCTCGTCCGACCAGGTCGTGGCCCACATCAGCTGGCACGGCAGGGCCAGCAGCCGGGGCCCGAGGGCGGGGTCGAGCCTGGCGAGCAGGGGGTTGTCCGCCGCGTCTTGGGGGTCGGCGGCCGTGGGGTACTCCGTCCCTCCGAAGGGGATCAATGGACCCTCCACGTCGAGGAAGAACAAGGGGCGCGGGGAGGGAGCGGCCATGCCGCAGCTAGTACTGCAACGGTGTTTGCCGTGACTGTTGGGCAGTTTCTGGTGGTGTGTGGCCGCGTCGTTTGTAGTGGCTCGTGCGGGCTTGGAACTGGCGTCGCCGCCGCCAGTGGGACCAGTGCAGGACGTGGTCGGTGCTCGGCCGGGGCCGGTGAGTCGGTGGATCAGGCGTCGGAGTTCGGGTGGCCGAGCGGATGCCCTTCTTCAGGAACCCGGTGTCGTCCACGATCAGCACCGCATCCGGATCGCCGAGGTGTTCGATGACGTAGTCCCGCACGTCGTCCAGGACCTCGTCCGCGTTCCAGTCGATCCGGTTCAGCAACCGGTGGATCCGGTCCGGACCCTCATGCCCGGCCTCCTCCGCGAGCGTCCAGCCGTTCTTCCGCTCCAGCGGAGCTATCAGTCCCCGCACATAGGCAAGAGCCGACTCCCGCGGCTCCGACCTGGAAAACGGTGCACGAACCGCTCCTGCAAGGCCTTCAGTTCACCAGCCCACGACCGGGCATCAACACGTTCCCCACCCATAACCACGCCAACGACCGACCTGCCCAACAGTCACGCCAAACACCGTTGCAGTAGTAAGCCGTGGGGTGCTTCTGTCCGCCCGTCTGCGGTCGGCGCTGTTCGACGGGTTGCGGAACGGGCAGGACGTCGTGACCGCCACGGAGGCGGTGGGGGAGGGGGTGTGCGGGAGGTGTTCACCGCGGCCCGCACCGACACGGCGCTTGCGCTGTTGTTGGCGGGGACCGATCCCGAGGAGCTCGGCGCTGCCGGGATCATCGAGCGTGCGGAGTATGTTCGGCTTCTGGCTTTGGGCTGCACGCCGAGTCTGGCCGCGCAGATCCTTTTCGAGGGTGCGGGCAAGGCCGGTGGCTGGCGGAGCGAGGATCCGGCGTTCGCGCGGGCCTGTGACGCGGCCGGCGAACTGGGTGCCGGGCGGTCGGCGCCGGCCCGTTCGCCGCGCTTCACCCCCGAGCGCCGACGCGCCTTCCTCGACCACTTGGAGGCGGGGCTGTCGGTGACCGCGGCTGCGGCGGAGGTCGGGATCACCACGGCGGTGGTCTACCAGCGCCGCAAACGCGATGCCGCGTTCGCCGCCGCCGTGGACACCGCCCACCAAGCCCGACCCCGCACCCCCGACACGACGCCGAACGCCGACGAGTGGGAGGCGTTCTTCGCCCACCTGCGCCCGGGCGTGGCCCTGCGGCAAGCCGCGCTTGCTGCGGGCATCCGGCCGGAGGCGGTCTACCACCGCCGCCGCGCCGACCGCGCGTTCGCCCGCCGCACCGACCAGCACAGAACCGTCCGCTGACCCGGCGCCGGCGCACGCCCTATGTCCGGCAGCGGAGCGGCTCTGTGGGCTGGTGTCTGTCGGGGGTTAGGTGTGGAGGCGGCTGTTGGTGCCTCGTGATGGTCGGCGGTGGGGTCGTCGAACCAGTAGTCGCGGCGGCGAGGTAGCGGAAGGAGTGGCTGGTGTGTGCGGGCAGGGCGACGCGCGGTGCTACACCGCTGCCGTGCAGAGGCCGCGCACGTCGTGCCTGGCCAGGCGATCCGCCGGCTTCGGAACTGGCAGACGGGTCCGGCGATTACCAGCCAGTCGCCCGGAATCCCTTCATCGGTCTATTCCAGCAGGGATGATCAACTTGCTGGGCGTCCTCTACGCCAAACCGACGTACGCAATCGAGGAGTGACATGGCTGAGCGCCAGCACGGCACGGTGAAGTGGTTCAACGATGAGAAGGGGTTCGGCTTCATTACCCCCGAGAGCGGTCCCGACCTCTTCGTGCACTTCAGGGCGATCCAGGGCAACGGCTTCAAGAGCCTGAAGGAAGGGCAGAAGGTGTCCTTCGTCGCGGTGCAGGGCCAGAAGGGCATGCAGGCGGACGAGGTCATCGCGGAAGGATGAGCCTGCCGCACCAGCGCCGCCGCACACAGCGGACCGGCCCGGAGCACGGTCGGCTCCGGGGCCGACGTGAGAGCGAGTGCTTGGCAGACAGCCGGCCTCGGACGGGAACGGCCCTGGGCTCGGGGCCGGGCCGGCTGTGTCTGGCTTGGCTGAGAAACGGTAACCACCTGCCCACGGGCCCTCTCGCTCCTCCAGCCCCAAGGCCCCGGTACGTGTGGCACAACCGCTCCGACACCGCCACCTTGCGCGACGACCGGGGTCGTGTCGTGGACACCGAGTCCTGGGGCCGTCGCCACCACTGACCGGCGTCAGGTGTCGGTGGCCGCTTGGACGGCGGGCGGCCGCCGACACCGCACCTGAGGCAAACGCCGCGACTTCTGCCAATCAGCACAGGTAAGGGCAGCCGGCGCACCCTTTAGGTCCCGGGCCCGACCACGCGCGGACAGGGGCGGTGGGCAGTGCTGCATCTTGGGGCGCCCGGGCCGGTGCCGAATCGTTGTTGCGGGCCAGCGCAAAGCGGTAGGGCCCGGGAACCAGGGGGAGGGGGCGCTCGGGCCGGGCTCGCGGTACCGCGGGGGAGCGGTGTGCAGTGCGTGGCGACAACCGGAGAAACGATTCACCGGCGAGAAGGAGACGCCCGCAGCGATCCCCGGCCCGCTGCTGTCTGGCGAAGCCGGCAGCCCATCGACAGGCATGAGGCCCGTACCCGCCCATGGCAGGCCCCCGGCGCCATCGGTGCCGGGGGTCTGCCATGGGCGGGCCGGGCTGCTGCCGGCGAAGGCGGGCATCAGCACACTGTGGGGAGCTCCGGAACATCGACGTCAGGACCTCGCGTGCACAGACTTGGCGAGGGATGGTGTGGGTGGGGGCAGCCCCCCTTTCCGCCCGGGTGTCAGCGGGATGGGCAACTGGTGTGGTGGCCGGGGAGGCTGGGGCAGGAACGGTACAGGCAACAGAAGCGGGAGCGATAGGTGAAGGCGCGTGCGGGGGCCGCAGCACTGTTGGCGGGGATTTGTACGGTGGTGGTATCAGGGGTCTTCCCGGTGGCCGCGTCGGAGCGGGCGTCGGCCCCGCCCGCCCGCCTGAGGGAGTCCGTCGAGCAGACGATCGCGGACGGATTCCCGGGTGTCGTGGCGTATGCCAGGCACGGGGAGCGGGAGTCACGGATCGCGGCCGGGCTCGCGGACACGGCGAGCGGCGAACGGGCCCGGCCGGACCAGCGGTTCCGGATCGCCAGCAACACCAAGTCGTTCGTGTCGACGGTGCTTTTGCAGCTGGAGGGCGAAGGACGGCTCTCGCTCGACGACAGCGTGGAGAAATGGCTGCCCGGCGTGGTCCAGGGAAACGGCAACGCCGGGAAGACCATCACCATCCGGCAACTGCTCAACCACACCTCGGGCATCTACGACCCCACCACAGAGCCGGACTTCTTCGCCCCCTACCTGGAGCGCCACGAATGGGGTTACGTGTACACCCCTCGGGAGGTGATCGCCCGCGCCGTGGGGCACCAGCCGCTCTTCGCGCCCGGCAGCGACTGGTCGTACTCCAACACCAACTACCTACTCGCCGGTCTGGTGATCGAGGCAGTAACACGTCACAGCGCGCCCACAGAAATCCAGCGGCGGATTCTCGCCCCGCTCGGCCTGAAGGACACGTCCTTCCCGCTGACCGACCCGGCCATTCACGGCGCTCATCTTCACGGCTACGACCTCACGGGACACGATGTGACCCGATTCAGCCCGTCCTATGACTGGACCGCCGGCGCCATGATCTCCACCGTCGACGACCTGGCCCGTTTCCACCGGGCCCTGTTCACCGGCAAGCTCCTGCGCCCCGCCCAGCAGCGCGAACTCCTGACCACGGTGCAGTTCCCCAAGGCGCCGGCATACGGACTCGGCGTGCAGCGCATGGATGTGCCGTGCGGCTCGGAGCCGGACACCAAGCCGGTCAGTGTCTGGGAGACCGACGGCGGCGGACCGGGCTTCACCAGCGTGTCCCTCACCACCGCCGACGGTGAGCGACAGCTGGTCCTCGCCGCCAACGTCTACGACCTCGGCGCGGACCTGAAGGGCGAGCCACCCGTCCCGCGAAGCAAAGGACTGGGGAAGGCGCAGACGGCAACCCTGTGCGACTGAGGCAAGGCCAGCGAACGTCTGATCGCCGGGGGGCGGCCCCCCCACGCGGGCGGCCCCCCCCCCCCTGGCCAGATGCCGGCACAGGGGGGGGGCCCCCCCCCGTCCCCCCTCGGGGGGCCCCACAGGGGGGGCCCGCCCAAGGGGTCGGGC
>NZ_JBIVAL010000024.1:0-32148 GCF_044745505.1 Streptomyces sp. NPDC086989 | reverse complement strand
GCGCCCCCGATAGTCGGGGGGGGGGTCGCCCCCCGCCCCCCCCGGGGGGGGCCCCCCCCCCCCCCCGCCCCGGGGGGGGGGGGGGGCGCCCCCCCCCCCCGCCCCCCCCCCCCCCGGCCCTTTCGACTGAGACGGAAAGAGGGGGGCTCCCCCCCCGTTACCGTCTTCGTGGCTCCGCAATGGGGCTACCGGCCTTCGGGTCCGGCATGACTTCCCCCCCTTGTTGCGGTTGATGATCCGGGGGGTGGTGTCACCGGGCCCAGAGGCATCGACGGACCGCTGATGAGGGGCTTGAGCACCGGTCTCACCCGGACCGGATGAGCTCTCCGTAACGTGGGTGTGGCAGCTCGGTGCCGAGGCAAGGCCGGACGAAAGCGTGATGGAGGGGCCTGCACGTGATCGACACCGGAGACATTGACGTCTTCCTCGGCCTGGACGTCGGCAAGGGCGAACACCACGCCACTGCGGTGACCCCGGCCGGGAAGAAGGCGTTCGACAAGCGCCTGCCCAACACCGAACCCAAGCTCCGCGAGCTCTTCGCCAAGCTGAAGGCCAAGCACGGAACGGTGCTGGTCGTGGTCGACCAGCCGGCCTCGATCGGCGCCCTGCCGCTCGCGGTGGCGCGGGACATGGGCTGCCCGGTCGCCTACCTGCCCGGACTGACGATGCGGCGGATCGCAGACCTCTACCCGGGCGAGGCCAAGACGGATGCGAGGGACGCGTTCATCATCGCGGACGCCGCCCGGGCGATGCCTCACACGCTGCGGGCGATCGACGGCGAGGACGAGACGATTGCCGAGCTGGAGATGATCGTGGGGTTCGACGACGACCTGGCCGGCGAGGCCACCAGGGTCGCGAACCGGCTCCACGGCCTGCTGACCCAGATCCATCCCTCGCTGGAACGGGTCTTGGGGCCGCGGTTGCAGCACCCGGCCGTCCTCACACTGCTTGAACGCTTCGGGTCACCGGCCCAGATCCGCAAGGCCGGCCGACGCCGCCTGGTCACGCCGTTACGGCCGAAGGCCCCGAGAATGGCAGAGCGGCTGGTCGAGGACATCTTCACCGCCCTGGACGAACAGACCGTCGTGGTTCCGGGGACCGAGGCTGCCGCGCTGATCGTCCCGAGCCTGGCTGGGTCCCTGGCCGCCGTCCTTGACCAGCGGAAACTGCTGGCCGGGCGGATCGAGGAACTGCTGGAGGACCACCCTCTTTCGAAGGTCCTGACGTCCATGCCGGGAATCGGCGTCAGGACCGGAGCCCGCATCCTGATCGAGGTCGGCGACGGCAGCACCTTCCCCACCGCCGGACACCTCGCCGCCTACGCAGGACTCGCCCCCGCGACCCGCAGTTCCGGTTCCTCGATCCGCGGCGAACAGCCCTCCCGCAGGGGAAACAAGCAGCTGAAACGGGCTTTCTTCCTCTCCGCGTTCGCCGCCCTGGGCGACCCGGCATCGCGGGCTTACTACGACAAGAAGATCGCCCAGGGCAAGCACCACACCCAGGCCCTGCTCTGCCTCGCCCGACGACGGTCCGATGTCCTCTTCGCGATGCTCCGCGACGGAACCTTCTACGAACCGCGGCCGTCGGCCGCGGTCACGTGACCAGCGGTTCAGCCAGGAGGACGACCCGGTCGGCCTCAACATCGAAACCGACCACCGGATGGCCGTAGTCGCCCTCTGGATCCATCAGGACCGGCTTGCCCAAGCACCGCCCGGTCTCCCGGAGGAAGCCGCAGAACACATCGAGTCGTTCCTGGCCCTGCAACTCCCGCAGGTCAACGTCGAAGTCGATGACCCCGTCGTCAAGAAAACGGAAGATCGCCAGCACCTCGGCCGCCGGCCAGACCCGCAGGCTCGGGCACTCAGCGTCCGCCGGACGGGCGAGCACGCTCTCCGCCCGAGGCACCGGCAGCACCGTCTCGCCTTCGGAGTACTGGCACTTCCAGCCCCTCGCCTCGACAAGATCGAGGACCGCCTGCCAGCCCTCCACCGAACAATCCGGGACACGCACGTCCGGCAAGGACCCCATCAGGTCCGGGTCGAAGAAGCACCTCACGTCATCCCACAGAAGATCAGCCACACCGCCATGCTGCCCGTCTCACCGACTCAACGCAGCCCCGTTTCCCTTGACCAAAAAGATAGGGGCACCCCCCCCGCAGCGGCTGCCGTATGCGCTGTCCTTCGGGGCGGAGTGGACAACGGCGGTGAAGCTCCGCTGGGGCCTGGCCGTAGATGATGCGGCGGCCAGGCCGTGGGACAGCTGCCTCGTGCGATTACAGCGGAGCCTCTCGACGGCGGGATGGTCATGGCCATGCATGGGTCTCCGGGCCGGTGGCAAGACTTGCCGCATGCCTCAGGACCCGGAACGGCTCATCGACGCCATCACGGCAGCGGTCAGGGAGGGGGACGATCAGCGGATCGGTCTTCTCCTTGACCGGTTCAAGTACGTGGCGGAGCTGTCCGACCTGATACGGCTGCGGTCCCGGCTGGGCGGCGCGGTTGTTGCGGTGCGCCAGCTTGCGGGCGCACCCGGCGATCCCACGGTAGGAGGGGGTCGTCCGTATGGCGCTGCGTCCGGGCGGGCAGCGAGCGGGAGGGTGGGCCTGACCGAACCGGGATTCTCCTGTAGCTGACCCATTACAGAGGGTTGTTATTTTGTTGGTCGTGGGGGCAGGCTTCCTGCCCTGTACGCCGGCGCTTCGATGTCACCCCATGTGGGGGATGTTCGGGTGCCGGAGGATCTGGGGGTAGTCATGAGCTGGGTCAGCACGTGGTGGAACGCTCGGACCGACATCGCGAAGACCGGGATCCTCACCATTGCGGGGGTGGTCATCGCTGGCGTCATGGCCGGTGTCTTCGGCCTGTGGAACGGCGTCTTCAGCAACAAGAACGACCACCAGGACAAAAACCCCGCACCTTCCGTCTCCGGACCGCACCTCGGCCTGCCCTCCAGCGGCCCGCCCACGGCCAGCCCGGACCAGACCCTGCCGGACTGCGGTGACACGCCAGGACACGATGTGACCATCGAGCCCAAGCAGCTGATGGTCGCTTCCGAGGGGTCCCTCACCGCCAAAGTCACTTGCAACCTGAAAGCCGGCTGGCACTTGACCTGGATGGTGCAGCTCGACGGCGTGGGCAAGCCCGTCCCGCACACCAACTACTACCCCAAGAATGATCTCGGCCGGCCTGGCACCTACAACTTCGATGTCCACCTGTCCTCGTCCGAGCCCGGCTCCGCCCGCACCATCTACGTCGTTCTCACGGACGATTTCGCCTACCGCCAGCTGAGTGAGAACCGCAATCCGGACGGATCACTCCTGACACTGCCCAACGGGGCGCGGAAGGTCTCCAACTCGGTTCTGTTCAAGCGCTACTGACGCCGACCCGACGCGCTCCAGAAGACGCCGCGTGTGAGAGAGACGGGCCCAAAGTTGTCCCGCCTGGTCCACTGAGTATGCGGTCACAAGCCTGCCCGTCAGCTCGCGCCGAGTCGGTGACCGTGGTGGCCGTCGCGGTCTGGTTCGTCGTCCTGGTCGCCGCCCGGGGTCAAGGCCCCCGCAGGTCGTAACGCCGCGGCCAGCCCTGGCCTAGTCGCGGGGTGCGGGAAGCGCGCAACGCAGACCTGCGACCGGCACTCCACCTCGTCGGGCTGCGCCACCGCATCACGGAGCTGGCCGACGATGGCCCGACGGATGAGTGAGCCGACGGGCGGCAGCGTGGACGCCCTGCCGACCCGGGGTCCCTGGGCGGAAGAGCCTGGCCGCCGTTCTCGCCCTGACGGCCGCGTTCCGGTGGAGTCGGGGAAGGCGTTGGCCGTGTACGGGTATGGGGGCGGCCCCGGACGGTGGTCCGGGGCCGCGGGCGGGCTGGCTGGGTCGAGTTCAGTCCTGTGGGAACAGGGGGGTGGGGTCGAGGGCGAGTTGCTTGCGGGCGTGGCGGCGGTGCGACCGGACGGAGTCGGTGGTGATGTCGAGGATGGTGGCGACGTCCTTGTCGCTGTAGCCGTCGAAGGCGAGCGCGAGGACTTGGGCCCTGCTCATCGGCCCGCGCTCCGTCGCCCGTCGTCACCGCGACGCCCTCAACGACACTGTCGCGGCGGTCCGCTGACAAAACCGCCCACACGGCAGCAGGCCCGGACCACCTGGTCCGGGCCTGCTGCGTTTACTGCCCGCGTATACCGGGCCCGTCCCCAGGACTGTTCTGGACTCCATCACTGACGGTGGCTGGTGCCTACCCGGAGGAATCACAGGTGGGTGAGCCCCGCGCGTGGCGGTCTCCCGTCGGAGACGTTCCGCCTTGGTGCGCGGAAGCCGTCGGAGCGACTCGTACAACTCGTACTCTGCAGCCCGGGTCTCATCAACCACTCCCTCCCACCAGGGAGCACCGGGTCGGAACGGGCCGAGGAATGCTTGAAGGTCCCGGCGGCGGCGTTCCTCCCTGGAGGCTGGCAGACGTGCGACCCAGCTGATGTCTCGGTCGGCTTCTTCCTCCGCCTGCCACAGGTAGTCGTATTTGTCTCGCGTGACGCGGCGTAGTGCTGCCTCAACGTTGACTAGGCTCCACAGAGCGTCGGGAGGCATCCATCGGGCGTCTACAGTGCTATCACTCCCGAACTGCGGCATGAGGGCGGGCGGCACGAAGGGCTGGAGCCCGTCGTCGCTGAGACGGTGCAAGGCCCTCTGCTCGATTTGAATGGCGTCATGCAGTTCGTGGCAGCGCAGTGCCGCATGGAGCCGCCAGCCTTGTGCCCGGTGTTTGTCGGTGAGGGCAGCACCCCTTTCGGAAGCGGAAACAGCCTGCACGAGCGAGGCCGCGTGGCCGCGGTGGTACATCACCATCACCCGACCTGGCCGACCCAGATCCTCTGCGCGCTCCGCAGCGCAGTATCGGCATAAGCCGTCTGTCCAACCAGCCGTCTCCTGAGGGTCACCCCACCAGTCGGGACCGCAGGTGGGGCAGCGCACCCGAGTCCGGACGACAGCGCCTTGTCGCACGGCCGCCCAATTTTTTGCCAGCCACTCCTGCACTCTCTCTGGCCAGCGATCTTCAGTTTTAGAGTCCTGTCGGCTTGCCCGGGGATGCGGGATGCGGACTACAGGCGGCGTCATGTCAGGCACGGACTCTGCGAACTTCACCACCAGTTGCCACAGTTCTGAGGGCCGGATCGCTTCCGCGGACACCGTTTCGGTCCAACCACATTGAGGCATCTCAGCCGAGGTGAGAACGCTGGGTAAGCCGCGTACGACGCGCAGTTCGTGCAGTACTGCCTTCTCGACGGCTCCAGCGTGGGGTCTGCTTGGCAACAGCATCGCGCGGTACAAAAGCCAGCCCTCACGGACGTGCTGATCGATACGAGCGGTCTGTCTGCCCTTCCCGCCAGCCACTCCCACCTTGGGTGCCCTGTAGGTCGGGTGGCTCATTACATACACGTGCGCTGCCGCGCCCATGGTCCCCCCCTGCGTGCGGAAAATCATCCTGCCAATGCTGCCCCGCACCACTGACAACAGGTCTGAGAGCTGAAGCCCTACCCCGTGCTCAGGTACGCGGTCTGCTCACCCGATGCGCTTCGCAGCGCGGGCAAGCGGGGCCAGGGAATAGCCGAACCGCCCCCGACTGCCCTTACGCCCTCGGCCTGTCGCGGGGTGCACCGGTGAGGTGGCCCGTAGCGTGCGGTCATGCCTGATGTCCTGTCCGACCGGAAGCGGTCAACGCTCTTCGACGGGTTGCGGAACGGGCAGGCCGTGGCCACGGCCGCCGAGGCCGCGGGTCTGGGGGTGCGGCAGGTGTTCACCGCGGCCCGCACCGACACCGCGCTCGCGCTGCTCCTGGCGGGCACCGATCCCGAGGAACCCGGCGCCACCGGGGTCATCAAGCGCGCCGAGTACCTGCGGCTCCTCGCTCTGGGCTGCACGCCGAGCCTTGCCGCGCAGATCCTGCTCGACGGCGCGGGCAAGGCCAGTCACTGGCGGCGCGAGGACCCGGCCTTCGCGCGGGCATGCGACGCGGCCGGGAACCTCGCCTCCGGACAGCCGGCACCGGCGCGGGCGCCCCGCTTCACCCCCGAGCGACGCCGCGTCTTCCTCGACCACCTGGAAGCCGGCCTGTCGGTCACGGCGGCCGCGGCTGAGGTCGGCATCACCACCGCGGTCATCTACCAGCGCCGCAAACGCGACCCCGCCTTCGCCGCAGCCATGGACACCGCCCACCACGCCCACCCCCGCACCCCGGACCGGGCACCCGGGGCCTCCGACTGGGACGCCTTCTTCCGTGCCCTTCGCCCCGGCGTGGCGCTGCGCCAGGCCGCTCTGGCGGCCGGGATCCGGCCCGAGGCCGTCTACGACCGCCGCCGCGCCGACCACGCCTTCGCCCACCGCACCGACCAGCAACGCACCACCCCCTGAATCCCGTGAACAGGCCGCGGCACTTGCCGATTGCCGGCCCGGTGACGGAGCTACTCGATGCCCAGGGCGGCATCAGGCCGGCAGTGCGGGCAGCCGGGGACGCCTTCGGCGAGCGCGCGCCGCGCCTCGTCCAAGGTCATGGCCGTGCAGCGCTTACGGGTGTCCCAGCAGTCTCCAGCGTGGACGCACCGGGAGCCGGCCCACGCCGATACCACGCTCGATCAGCCACTCCGGGGGCGGCGGCGCAGGCCTTCGTACGGCCTCGGCCGCCACGCGCTGCTCTTCGACGGCGATCCAGTCGCGTGTGCGCTGCAAGTCCTGGAGCTGCACCTTTCCCAGGAACCGCAGGAACTGAAGACGCGACGGTGCGGGGAACTCGGACACGGTCAGCCCCCGTACTGCGCCTTCCGCGCCTCCTTGCACGCCGCGCACAAAGGCGACGCCCCGACTCCGTAGCGGCATGTCGGAGCGTGGCTTCTCTGCACCGACAGCGAGATCGGCGCCGTCATCGAAGCGCCGGCCGAAGACCTTCACGTTTCGACAAGTCCTGCCCCGGGTGCTCGGCTACGGACGTGCGGACGCCGTACCCTCGCGTGCAGGCATCTGACTGGTCTCCCCTCGAGGCTTGGCGGCGCCCTGCCCAACGAGCCAGAGATGCTGCAGTTGACACCGCAGCATCTCGCGGCCGGCGAGCCGCAGCCACACGCTTGACCTCTACTGCACCACGCCTCGTATGGCCAGCACCAGCCAGACGACTGGTACCGCTGCCAGAACGATCAGCAGTAGACAGCACGGCAGCGGGGACGGCCCCTTGAGGGGTGGCCGGGCTGCTATCTGCGGGGCCACTCGGCGCACGTCGTCGGCGTGATACCACGTCTTACTGGCGGACCCGGTAGTGGTCATCCAGCTGTCCGTACGGACCCGCACTTCATGGGCCAGCGCATTTACATACACCCGAGCGAGCACCAACGCCGGGCCACAAAGCGCTCACCTGGCGCGCCGTCAGCCAGACGCCCTCGAACTCGCCAGCCATATCGTGCCCCTCTCCCCGCAGCCAGTGACACGGCATCACGAACTGTGCCATAGCCAGGCGCAGTTCGCCCCTCCCATCACTTCCCGGGGCTCCGACCGATCCGCTTCCCGGGGTCTGACTGCCGCCCGACCCCGAATCACGACGACGCGGCGTGAGCACCGTTAGTGCAGTCAACAAGCCATTTCGAGCAGGGGCCGGTCTGGCTCGGCGCCCAGGTCACGGCCTGCGGCCGGAGTGTGCGGGTGGGGGAGGTCATGGCGGGCTCCTGAGGTGCGGCGGACTCTCCTATTCCATCACGTGTTCGATTTCTTGACCCGGCTCTGCCCCGACTGTCGCGCGGCTCGGGTTCGTCGGGTTCCGCCGTCCGGCGTTCTCGCCGGGCCGCGTGGGTGGGCGCGGGTCAGGCTGGCGCTGGCGTCGAGGACGAAGGAGGCCTTGGGATGGTGTTGCGTCCGCCGGTGGAGCCCATGTTGGCGCAGGCCGCCGAGGTGATCCCGCCTGTGCGTCCGCTCGCTTCGGGGGTGGCGTATGAGCAGAAGTTCGACGGGTACCGGGTGCTGGTGTTCACGTCGGCCGGGCCGGGTGGCCGGGTGCTGCTCCAGACCCGCCGCGGGGCCTTGGTCCAAGGCGCGTTCCCCGATCTCGTCGCGGCTGCCGAAGCGCAGCTCCCCACCGGCCTCGTCCTGGACGGCGAGCTCCTCGTGTGGGACAGCGAGGCCGGCGCCCTGTCGTTCGAGGGGTTGCAGCGCCGGGCTGCCGCCCGCGCCCGCAGCGCTCCTGCGCTGGCCGCGAAGCTGCCGGCGTTCTTCGTGGTGTTCGACGTCCTGCAGATCGAGGGCCGGGAGCTTTTGCACTTGCCGTATGTGGAACGCCGCGCCCGCCTTCAGGCCCTATTCGCCGACCATGCCCTGACAGCCCCATGGACCCTGTGTCCCATGACCACGGACCCCGCCAAAGCCCGAGAATGGCTGGAGTCCTGGACGGACGTGTCCGGCGTCGAGGGCATCCTCTGCAAGCCCCAGACCAGCCACTACATGCCAGGTCACAGGGGAGCGTGGATCAAGGTCAGACGACGCGACACCACCGAAGCGATCATCGGCGCCATCACAGGCACCCTCACCCGCCCGCAACTCCTCGTCCTCGGCCGCCACGACCCAGACGGCCGGCTCCGCGCGGTCGGACGCACCGTACCGCTGCGCACGGAGGCGGCCCGCCTGGTCGCCGAGCACCTGACGGCCGCCGACCCCGGACACCCCTGGGAAGGCGTCACCTTCGCCGCGACCTGGGGGAGCCGCGACGTCCTGGACGTGCGCCTGGTCCGCCCCGACCTGGTGGCCGAGATCAGCGCCGACCGCTCGACCGACCGGGGCGGCGTATGGCGCCACCCGCTCCGCTTCCGGCGGCTGCGCCTGGACGTGGGCGTGCAGGACGTCCCGCCCTTCGGCCGCGGTCCTGCGGCGGCCGCCGACTGACCGGGGTAATCCGCACCCGATGCTGTGACTTGAGGCGCCGCGCTCTATTGGCGCAATCCATGGAAGGCACCCGCGCGGCGTCTTGAGGCGCAGCGGAACGAGGTGGCGCGGCTGGTGAGCGCGTTGGCGGTTGCCGCCGCGCTCGCGGTTCTTCCCGGGGACGGCCCGCTGGCGCGCGGGCGGAGCTCCACGCGGCGGCCGTCAGGGCGTCCGCGGCTGCCGCGGAGCGGCCGGAGGCGGATGTACGGACGGACCTTGTTGCCTTGCGTGGCGGGTGTCGCCGTGCGGCCCGCGCGCTCGATGTGCGAGTCCCTGAGTCTTCCGCCAGACGGCTCTTGCCGCGGGGACCCGGCCGGGGAGACGCGCCATAACCGGCGCGGATCAGACACCGGCCTCGCGAAGCAGACCCACCAGCTGCGCCTGCGAGACGAGTCGGCACGGGCCGGCCCGTGGTGGCGGGTCCCGATCAGGAGCCGGCCCCCAGGCGCTGCGGTCAGGCTGTCCGCATCATGATCATCATGGACGGCAACGGCCGCTGGGCCCAGCAACGCGGCCTGCCCCGTCACGCCGGCCACCAAGCCGGAGCCACCGCCGTACGCGAGACGGTCCACGGCGCACTGGAGATCGGCCTGCGCCACCTGACCCTGTACACCTTCTCCACCGAGAACTGGAAACGCGACCCCGAGGAAGTCGACGCAATCCTCGACGTCGTCCGCGCTGAACTGACCGACAACCCCTTCCGCGACCTCGACGTCCGCATCCGCTGGCACGGCCGCACCGGCAAACTCCCCACCGACATCAGCGACCTGCTGCGCCGACGCGAACGCACCACCCGCGGCCGCACCGGCCTGACCCTGACCATGTGCATCAACTACGGCGGCCGCGACGAGATCACCCGCACCGCCGCCCACCTCGCCCGCCAGGTCCGCGACGGACACCTTCACCCCGACCACATCAGCGAGAAAGACTTCGCCCGGCACCTGCCCCACCCCGACATGCCCGACGTCGACCTGCTCTGGCGCACCGGCAGCGAACAACGCACCTCCAACTTCCTGCCCTGGCACGCCGCCTACGCCGAGCGCCACTTCACCCACGACTGCTGGCCCGACATCGACCGCCGCCACCTCTGGCAAGCCATCACCGAATACAGCCACCGCCAACGCCACCACGGCGCCACACCGGGTGTGAGTAGTTGGCGTACAGGAAATCCCGGTAAGGACGATCATGGTCGGCTGGCACACCGTTCCGTGGCCTCGTCGGGGGTCCCCGGAAAAATGTCGAGTGGGTGTCGGCGCTGGCTACGGTCCGGTCGTGCCGGTGGAGTTTCTGACTGATGAGCAGACGGACCACTCAGGTCTGCACGATCGTCTTCGGCCAGACGCGGCCAGTCACGGCCTGGGGTATGAGCGCAGCGAGTAAGTCCCTCCTGGTCGGTGAGTTCATATCGGTGCATCCGGCCATGATCTGCCCGTAGGTGATCTTCGGCGACGGGGGCCGCGGGACCTGCACAATCACAGCATGACCAACACTGTCGAAGCAGCCTGGCACAAGATCCTCACCACAACCGGCGAACCCCGCCGACCAGCGGAATCGCCGCTTCTGGCTCCGTTTGCCGAACTGGTGCTGGCGGCGCATGCCGAGCCGCTGCTTCGTCAGCTGTACCCCTGGACCGGTATGTGGGAGCTGCACTTCAGCAGGTGCACGGAGATTCGCCACACCTGGGACATTCCTACATCGGCACACTGAAAGACGGACGGCGCTACGTCGAAGGACCGAGCCGGAACAGTCCGCGGATCGCCGAGACCGACAGTGCACAAGCAGCAGTGGCGATGGTCATCGATCGCCTGCGACCACACTGCGGCGCGGCCTTCATCGGCAATGCAGAGGAACTGGCCGCCCACGAGAAAGCGCGGGGCAACGGCTAGCAGCGGCCAGTCGACTTCGCGGAAGCAACTCCAGATGCAGCTTTGAAGACGAGCTCCGCCATGCGGGGGAAGCTGGGCGGGTCTTATCGGGGCAGGAGGGCGCGTACGGTTTTGCCGCCGGACGCACGGCGGGTGACCGACGTGGCACGGGCGAGGCGGTTGACCATGGGCCAGCCGAAACCCCCGGTGCCGCCGTTCAGATCGGGGGTGGGGTGCGCATCCGCGGCGCCTGCGGGCTGGTGTCGTGGACGGCCACCTCGATGCTGTCCGGGTGCGCGGTCAGGGCCAGGGCGAAGGTGCCGCCTGCGTGGCGCAGGGCGTTGGTGACGAGTTCCGAGACGACCAGGACCACCGTGTCGGCAGTCTCGGCTGGGAGCGGGCGTACGAGACGTTCGAGGAAGTCCCGGGTGCTGTCTCGGGCGCCGGCGACGGAGGCGGCCGAGCGGGCGGTTGCGAGGTTGACGCTCGTCGTGTCCATGAGGTTCACCCTGGTTTCTTGATCGTCAATGCCCGGTGGTGCCCGCGTGGTGCTTGTGCCCTGGCCTGTGGCGGATAACCCAGTGACGGCCGCTTCTCGCGCCTGTCCGTGTCGTTGTTCGAGGCCGATTACCTGATCGGCGAACACACAGAAATCTGTGTCGGCCGGAGTAGACATTGGGTGGCGGTGTGGTTATGGTTTCTCTCGTAACGAAGAAGGACCGCAGGGTCCGGCAGAGACGAACTGCCGGGCAGCAGTGCCGCAGTACACGCAGTTGCAGTTCGCAGGACGGTGCGGTGACGGAGTGTCGAAGCCAGGGTTGTTGCAAGACGGCGACGGGACTGGTGACCGGACCGGGCGGCCCGCAGTGATCAGGGGCCGCCATGAGCAGTACCGCAGTTAACGCAGTGGCAGTACCCGTAGTAAGTGCAGTTGGCAGCAGTTGGCAGTACCCAGCAGTGAGATAAGTGAGTGGTACCTCGGTGAAGGCGTCGGCTGCGGGCGCGCGCACCGGGAGGTTCGGCAGTGGGGTTCTAAGCCAGAGCAGATGCAGGATGGGCGACGGGGCTGGCTGCCGAAGTGGCGCTGTGAGAGGCCACCAGCAGTACGCAACACCAGCAGTTCGCAGTATCAGCAGTACGCAGTTCCCGTTTGGTAAGTGATTGATCCAGAGGGAAGAACGGAGGAGCCGAGCGCCATCAGGATCGCCCGGGCGAGCAGTACGAAGCCCGGGTACCGCAGGACATCGATAGTGAGGTGGTCTCCGGTCACGCATCCGCGATCCCCGCACCCCCGACAGCATCCAGGTCGGGTAGGCGGAAACAGAAGGCCGGCGCAGCATCAGGGCCGGCAGATGGTGTGAGTAGTTCCTTCGGGGCCCGGGTGCCAGTACGGCACCCGGGCCCCTCCACGCGTTCCACAGAGAGGTGCAATGACAGCAGACGACACGTACGGCCGTCTCGACGACGACGACTACCCCGCCTACACGATGGGCCGGGCCGCCGAGATGCTCGGCACCACCCAGGGCTTCCTCCGCGCCCTCGGCAAACACCGCCTCATCACCCCGCTCCGCTCCGCCGGCGGACACCGCCGCTACTCCCGCTACCAGCTGCGCATCGCCGCCCGCGCCCGGGAACTCGTCGACCAGGGCACCCCCATCGAGGCCGCCTGCCGGATCGTCATCCTCGAAGACCAGCTCGAGGAAGCGCAGCGCATCAACGCCGAGTACCGCGCCGCTGCCGGATCAGCGAATCCCCCGGCTGCGGCGTGAGCTGGGGCGCGTCCGCCGGCCGCGGCGGGCCTGCGCGCACCCGGTGCAAGCCATGACAGGTGCTCGTTTCCTGTGGTGACAGCGTGTGCGGACGTGTACCGTCTGCGTCAGCTGTCGTGGTTCGGAAGTTCCCTTTGCCCACGCCTTCGGCGTGGGCGTTTTGCTGTGCTGTGCCGCAGGAACCAGGGCGATCACCTCCGCCTCCCGCATGTCGTGGGAGGCGTCCATCGACTGGAAGGCATGAGACATGGCTACGGGAACTGTGAAGTGGTTCAACGCGGAGAAGGGCTTCGGCTTCATCGCCCAGGACGGCGGCGGCCCCGACGTCTTCGCCCACTACTCCGCGATCAACTCCTCGGGCTTCCGCGAGCTCCAGGAGGGCCAGGCCGTGACGTTCGACGTCACCCAGGGCCAAAAGGGCCCCCAGGCGGAGAACATCACCCCCGCCTGACCCCGGATACGGCAATGGCCGCACGGAGGACTCCGTGCGGCCATTGCCGGCAACCCGCAGAGTCATCGGCTGAGCTTGACATCGGGTGGCGCCGGGCCCGCACCACGCTGCTCGAGGCCGTCGCACGCCACCATCACGCTCACCTGCTCGCCGCCATCGTCGAGCTTGGCGGGTGGCTGGAGCTCTCAGCTACCTGTAACGGGCGCTTCAGGGGCGCGGTCACCCCAGAAGGCTGCGAGGTCAGCGCCGGCCGCCGCCGATGCGGCGGTCGTCGGCCAGTGCGGTCAGCGGGCCGAACTCGCGGGCAAGCTGGTTCCACGTCAGAACCTCGCCACAGCGGGCCGGGAACTCCTTCGGGTCGAACTCGGGCATGGTCCAGGTGCCAGTGCCCCGGTCCCGCAGCCACAGGTCCCCGTCACCGTCGACCACAGTCGGCGGGACCGGTACGGGCTCGGCCTGATCGGTGGGCTCCCAGGTGACCCGGCCCGGGTGGGAAACGCGGCGCAGCTCGGTGGTGGCCAGCCGCGCGGCCAAGTCACGGGTGGACTCTTCGGCGTCCTTGACCGACGCGAGTCGGAATGCGTCGTCAAGTACGGGCAGGGCTGGATTCTTGCTGCGCTTTGAACTCATACGCTGACTACCTCCGGTGGGGGGCGACACATCCGCTATGGCACCCCGTAGAGGAACACGGTATCCGAGGCGGGAGCCGGGCCGGCTACGACCACTGTCCAGGTGGAGGGGCTGGCACACCGGGCGGCGGGGCTAGACGAGTAAGTCCGAAGTCTTCGCGCGCATGAAGCGAGGGTCTCGTTGGTTCGTTTGTGACGACAAACCTGGAGACCCCTCGCGACAGCACTGTACGTGAGGATCGATGACTCTCCGGCAGGAACGCGGCGGACCGGCCGTCCTCCGAGGCTGACGGACGCCGAACTGTTGACGCTCGCGGTGATGCAGGCCGTGCTCGGCTTCGTCTCCGAGGCCCGCTGGCTGCGGTTCGCCCGCCGCCAGCTGTCCGCCGAGTTCCCTTACCTGCCCGGCCAGTCCGGCTACAACAAGCGTCTGCGGGCCGCGAACCCGCTGATCAGCCGGTTCATCCGAACCCTGGCCCGGGACACCGACCTGTGGCACGACGACGTGTGGATCGTGGACTCCACCCCCGTGGAATGCGCCCGCTCACGGCCCACCGTCAAACGGTCCGACCTGGTCCGGGCCCGTCGGGTCTCTTAGGTCTCGTCGGAGTGGGCGCCGGTGCCGGCGGGTGTTGCCGTGTCCACGGTGAGGTGGAGGCGGGTGTCGCCGTCGAGGCCGGGGTAGCTGCGCTGTTCGGTGCCCGCGAAGCAGTGGCGAAGTGCCTCCGCGACGGCTCGGGCGGCTTCGGGCGTGTGCGCGATGATTCTTACCTCGGCGTGCCCGAGCGAGGGCAGTGTCTGGGTCTCGATGTGCTTCATGTGGGCGTGTTCCCTTTCGGAGTGGGCGAAGCGGCGGGTTGGGGCGCCGTTGCGCCCCGACCGCTGCCCCCGGTCGGAGGAAGTTCTGTTCCTCATCGGTCGGCATCCGTGTGGTGGGCTCGACGACCGGTGTCGTCCGGCAGGCCGGGAGGCCTCGGTAGGGGGTCGCTGAAGCGGTAGGCCTCGATCCGTGTGTCGTGCTGGGTGTGGAGCAGGTGGATCCAGCGCATTCCGATGGCGATCGCGAGGGTGATCACCGCGATGAGGACGACGGTCTCCACGGAGCTCACCTCCAGCCGTTCGCGGGCGGGGGGAAGGTGCTTCGGCCCGTCGGGTTCCCAAAGGGGGACATGCGGGCTCCGCCTTCGCTCTCCCAGGTGACTTCCTGGCGGCGCGCGTCGCGGATGCCGCGCCCGATGACGGTTTCGTTGGCCATCAGGACGCCTGCGGTCAGGACGCTGCCGGGGATCGCCGCGGCGGCCATCAGACGGGCAGCGGCGGCGGGTTCGGTCTCGGGCGGGATGACGAGGAGGTCCCAGCGGCCGACGGCGTAAGCGAGCAGGATCAGCTTGTCGGCGTCCTGTTCGGCGAACCAGCCCACGTGCAGCACGCGACCGTCCACGGCGACCCTGCGCGGTACGACGGGCCAGCGGGTGGGGTTCACGGTGACGCGGGTGACGCGGCCCCAGGGTTCCTGCAGGGCGGCGACGAGCGGCGGAAGCTCGGCTTCGAGGTCGCGGGAGCGGGGCCACCAGGCCCCGTCCAGCTGCCCGGCGAGCGCGGTCTTCGGAGTGAGGGACAAGCGAGCCGGGACTTCTGCGGCGAGGTCGCGGGGCGCGGTCCGGTCGAGGGTGCTGGTCACGGTGTGGACCTGCCCCCGGACCGCCCGTCGGCAGTCCGGTTTTTAGGCGATCGCCGGAAATGACACCCGCGTGAAGGAGGGTGCGCGAAGTGCTTCCGGTGCTTTTATTGTACACGTGTTCGAGGGGTAGTGGCTGTTGTGACCAGGCACTTTCCGGCGGAGGGCTGTGGAGAGCGGGCGGTGTGGGCGGAGGGAGTACCGTGAAACCACGGCGGACTCGCGTACGTCGTCGGCCGGGCATCGGTGCCGACCTGCGATGACGCACTGGCGCACCCCGTAGACGGGCGGACCCACATGGCTGACTCCGACACACCCCACAGGCCCCCACTGCTCCTGCCGGAATCGATCCACCAGGCGATCCAGCCGGGTACGGCCTTGCTGCGGCTGGTGACCACGCAGTCCCGGGAAGGGCTCCTGGACGGGGCGTGGTGGCCGCGCACCCGCGACATCGGGACCGAGCTGCCGGCGCTGATCAGCGTGCTGACCGGGCATCTCGGGCCGATCACGCGGGTGGGCGTGGACGCGTCCGCCTGGAACGGCCTCCCGACCCGCCTGGTCATCGACGGTCAGGTCGTGCACCTCGACTCCGACCCGGTCGGTGACGACACCGTCCTCATCACCCGCGGCCACAACGACCACTTCGCCCTGCTGGTGGTTCCCCCGGACACCACCGCCGACGCCGCCCGCGAAGCGATGGCCCGCGCCGTCCACGCCGACAACATCACGCAGGCCGCCCAGATCCTCATCGCCACCACACCCGAACCCCCGGGCGGCGGCTCCGCCGACCCGGCGGCCTGATCCCGAAGCCTCAGCGGCCGGGGTACCGCTCGACGGCTGCGGCTACAGCCTCGGGGGATTCCTCCGGCGCGTAGTGCCCTGTGTCCGGGAGCACCTCCAGCTCGGCATTCGGGTACCACTGCATCCAGGTGGCCCGCATGGCCTCGGGCCCCAGCGCGGGGTCGTTCGCACCGGCGAGGAGGAGGAGCCGGGCCGGGTTGTCCTTCACCCGCTCGTGGAAGTCGACACCCGCCCAGGAGTCCAGCCAGGCGTCGTCGTGCAGCCCCCGGTGGTGTAGTCGATGATCGCCCTGCGGTTGCCCGGATTCTCCGCGGCGCCGGCGAACAGCTCCCGGGTCTCCCCTTCGAGCGGGAAGCCGGATGCGGGCACCGCTGAGATGCCGATGATCGAGCTGATGCGCGACGGGGCCTGCAGCAGCATCAGCTGGGCCGCCTTGCCGCCCATGGAGTGGCCGATGACCGTGAAGGACTCCCAGCCCAGATTGTCGGCTACGGCCAAGGCGTCCTCGGCGACCTCGTCCATCGTGAACGCGCCGTCGGAGTCGATCGCCTTGCCGTACCCGCGGCAGTCCAGGAACGCGTAACTGAATGCGTCCCCATCCAAATGCTCGCGCATCGGGTCGAAGCTCGACCGGTCGCCGAACCAGTGATGGAGCAGGAGGGCTCGTGTGGAGCCGGTGCCCAGTACGTCGTGCGGAAGGACCTGTCCTGTCACAACATCCCCTGCCTGTGAGGTGGTCGCGTACGGCCGGCGTCACCGGCGAGCAAGTCTTGCGACGTCCACCGGGCTGAGCAACGCGACACCCCGCTCCGCACGCGTTTCTCGTCGAGCCGGGAGAGGAGTTGCGGGCATGACCAGAGGGAGGGGCGGGCACGGTGGATCGCGCTATGCCACAGCAGATGCGGCGTCGGGCAGCGCAGCTGGTGATAGGACAGGCCGTCCACCACCGCGCCGATGAGGCCCAGGACGAAGGCCACAAGCAGCAGCAGCAAGAAGATCACCATTCGCCGAACACCTCCTCTGACGCCGGGCTCGGTGGGCTCAGCGGCGTGCCAGTCGGTAGTGGGGCCCAAGGATCGCCTTGTCGAGAGGTACGAAGGCCAGGCGGTGGCGGGTGGGCAGTCCGGCGCGGCGGTGGCCGGCTCGTCGGTGGCAGTGTCCACGTAGACCGCTTCCAGAGCGCGATCCGGTGCCCTTTCGCGTCGAGGACGTCAGTCGCGCCACTCGCGCACATCGGCTGAATGGATCATGCCTCGCCCCCTGCGGCGCGACGGCGGTGATACAACGACCCCGGCACATTCACACGCCGGGGTCGCCCTTCCGGACGCCACACGTGAGAGTGCGACGACCTATGTACCAGGATAGGCCCCTGGCCGCGCTCCGGCAGGAGGGACTTCGTCCCGCCGAGACAGGCCGGTCGGGTCGACACGGATTCAGAGCACCTCGATCGAGAGAGTCACGACGACGGCCGTCGTTCACGAAGTCGGACAGCTCGTGAAAACCGGCGGACCGTAGTTTTTTCACCCCAGCCCGCCACAAGCAGGCGACCAATCCGAGACGGGGCACCAGCTGAGCGGCCCACAGGACGGCCATGGCTCTGCCGCACTGGAAGATGGCGAGTCCTGCATGCGAAACGGCCTACGCGCGTAGCGACGATGCTGTACTTCAGAGCAAAGCTTGCCCAGCGACCTCGCCCAGAACAGGCAGCTAAGACCGCAACGACACCCTCCCGGGGCCTTGCCGCCGTTCCGTCGGGCCCATGCCTAAGGAGCAGAAACCGCCAATCGTCGGCTTCGACGGCCTGAAGGAACTCCCGTCGTTCGAGGCACTTGCGCCCTTCGTTAGACGATCCCTGAAGCGCCCGCAGATCCGGACCCGGTGGCCGCCTCCGGGGACGACCGCAAGACTAAGGAGATCCACCATGGCCGAACGGCCGACCCTGCTGTACGACGGCGACTGCGGGTTCTGCACCCAAGCCGTCAACATCGCCGTGCGCCTGCTGGATCCCGACGCCATCGTCACTCCATGGCAGTACGCCGATTTGGACACACTGGGCGTCACCGCAGAACGGGCCGACCGGGAGGCCCTGTGGATCGAGCCCGGTACGGCCGATGTGCACGGCGGCGCGGAGGCGGTGGCGCAGCTGCTCAAACAGGGCCCGTGCCGGCCCTGGCGGCTCGCAGGGCAAGCCATGACGCTGCCCCCGATCAGCTGGATCGCCCAGCTCGTGTACCGGGTGGTGGCCCTGAACCGGCACCGCCTACCGGGGGGTACGGTGGCCTGTTCCCTGCCTGCTCATCTGCGATCTGCCGGGCGTGAAGGTGAGACAGCGAACCCGCCGACGACACCGTGATCGTGGCCACCATCTGCGACGGGGACATCGTCGCCGGGCGATCCCAGAGCCCTGCCGACCACTGAGATGTCGTCGCAGCGACTGCGCCTCGAGCGCTCGCGGCGCGGCGGGTGGAGCGCGAGCGGAGTCACCGGCGAGGGGGCCGCATAGGCGATCCGGACCCGCGGGCTCCAACACCTCCACCGCCCTGGCGGGTTCGCGCCCCGCCAGCCCGCGGCGTTGAGCCCCGCATGACCATGGGGTCCTTCAAGCTCATGGCAGAGGGACCCGCTGTGGACCCTGGTCTGGAGTGGGACCGCGACGCTGTGGTCGCCGCGTTCACGCTCCCGTACAGCAACGTCCCGATCGAGGGCGTAAGCCCAAGATTCGGGTTAGACGCCGTTTCTTATGGCGTGATCGTTCGTTGAATCGTGCATGACGGATTTGGTTGAGCGGCTGGTGCCGGATGAGTTGTGGGTGTTGTTCCGGCGAGTGGTGCCTCCGACGGAGGTGATACGCCCCCAGGGCGGGGGCCGGCGCAGGGCGGGGGATCGCGAGACACTGGCAGCGATCATCTTCGTGGCGACGTCGGGCTGCACGTGGCGGCAGCTTCCGCCGGTGTTCGGCCCGAGCTGGCAGACGGTCTACCGACGCTTCGCCCAGTGGAGCCGGGCCCGTGTCTGGGCCCGGCTCCACCGCGTCATCCTCGACGAACTCGGGGCCCGCGGTGAGCTCGACTGGTCGCGGTGCTCGATCGATTCCGTCAGCATGCGGGTCGCAAAGGGGGGCCACTAACGGGACCGAATCCGACCGACCGTGGCAAGCCGGGATCGAAAATCCACCTGATCACCGACCGGAACGGACTGCCTCTCTCGCTGGGCATCTCGGGCGCGAACATGCACGACAGCCTCGGTCTGCAACCGCTCGTGCGGGGCATCCCGCCGATCCGGTCCCGGCGTGGCCCCCGCAGGCGACGGCCGGCGAAACTGCACGGCGACAAGGGCTACGACTACGACCACCTGCGCCGATGGCTGCGCAATCGCGGCATCCGCCACCGCATTGCACGCAAGGGCATCGAGTCCTCAACGCGTCTCGGCCGCCACCGATGGGTCGTCGAACGGACTGTGTCCTGGCTCGCCGGCTGCCGCCGACTGCACCGACGATACGAACGCAAGGCTGAACACTTCCTCGCCTTCGTCGGCATAGCCGCGGCCCTCATCTGCCACCGCCGCCTCACCAAATGAAACGACGTCTTAGGGTCCGCTTCCCGGTCAGGCCGTGCGGCCGGCGGGGTCGGTGCGCGCGGCATGGCCGTGCGGGGGTGCACCACCAGCGCAGGAAGAGCCGTGGGCGAATGCTCAAAGGTGACGAGACGGTGCGGGTTTCCTTGTTGCCGCCACGCCCACGCGCTCCGGATTTCGTTGAATCACTGGAATGGCGGCGCTTCGCCATGTGCGCCGGGGTGGGATTGTCGGACCGCTTTGAAGTCGATGGCCCACATAGGGGTAATGGCGCCCCTTACGCCGCGGCGTAACATCGGACAACCATCCATATGAACTCAGATATTACGGACGCATATTGCGTCGCTCCGTCCTCAATCGCATGCCTCGGTCTGCTGCTTGACATCGCCGCACCTAATGCCAACGTAATATGCCATCTCAAGTACGGCTTCCCGGGCAATCGGTTAGGGCCCGGTACGCCACGGCCCCCACAGAAAATGGCCTCTCGATGAAGCTGAGATTTCCTCAAGCGGCTCGACTCCGTCCTCTGTCCGGCTGGCTGACCTCGGCCCTTGCCGTAACGGTTGCCGCTGCGATGGTCGCCACAACGTCGACGCAGGCGTCGGCCATCGCAACACCCGTCCCCCTGGGCACGGCCGCCAGTTACTCCGTTCTGGCAGGTCAGGGAGTCACCAACACCGGCCCCTCGGTCATCAGCCACGACCTCGGGACGCACCCGAACCCGGCCATCACCGGATTCCCGCCCGGCCTGGTGCTCGGTGCCGTGCACGCTGCGGACGCTGCGGCCCTCCAGGCCAAAAGCGATCTGACCGTGGCGTACAACAACGCGGCCGGCCAGGCTCAGGACTTCGCGCTTGCGGCGGGGATCGGCGCGGGCCAAACGCTGCTTCCGGGCGTCTACAAGGCTACGTCCGGTGTCGGACTCACCGGCGACCTGATCCTGAACGCCGGGGGAGACCCCAACGCGGTGTGGGTGTTCCAGATTCCGGAAGCCCTGACGACGGCATCCTCCAGCCGGGTCCTGCTCACGAACGGCGCTTCGCCGTGCAACGTGTTCTGGCAGATCGGGAGTTCGGCGACCCTTGGCACCGACTCCACCTTCGTGGGCACCATCATGGCTCTGACCTCGATCTTCGTGACCACGAGGGCGAACATCGAGGGCCGGGCGCTGGCCCGTAACGGCGAGGTGACGCTCGACAACAACCGGATTTTCCTCGGGACGTGCGCGACCGGCGGAACGGGTGGAACGACGACCGGCACCACGGCTGGCACGACGGCTGGCACGACGGCCGGCACGACGGCTGGCACCACGGCCGGCACGACGGCCGGCACAACGACTTTGGGCACCACGGCCGGCACAACGACTTCGGGCGCGACTTCGGGCGTCCTTGGTGGCGTGCTCGGTGGCGTGACGACAGGAGGCGGCCTCCTGGGCGGCCCGATCGCCAGCCTCGTGACGGGCGGCACCTCGGGGAACGTCTCCGGCAACACTTCGGGGAACGTCGCGGGCAACACGACGGGAGCGAGCACCGCGGGGAACACCACGGGCGGTAACACCACCGGTGGAAGCATCACCGGAGGGAACGTCACCGGCGGGAACGTCACGGGCGGGAACGGCGGCAAGCCCGGCCACGAGCACGGCGGCAAGCCCGGCAGGCCTGGCCACGTGCACGGCGAGAAGCCCGGCAAGCCTGGCGAGGAGCACGGCGAGAAGCCCGGCAAGCCGGGCCAGGAGCACGGCGAGAAGCCCGGCAAGCCGGGCGCCGGCGAGTACTACGGCCACGGCTACGACCACGACTACGGATACGGCAGCAAGCCCATGAGCGCCGAGGGCTAGGCAGCGGACAGCACGAGGTCTGCTGATCGCACAGCGGCGCGCGGCGGAGCCTCTTCGACTCCGTCGTGCGCCGCCGCCGGTTCCAGCAGGAAATTTCAGACGCGCGCAGTGGATATGAGAAAGGCGGGGTGGGTCGGTGTCGAGCGGAATCGAATCAGCGACCGTGAAGGAACTCCGGGTATCCGATTCCGAGCCGGATCCCCGGGCACGTGACGATGAAGCGGCCACGCCGTGCCGGCAACCCCGGCGGTCCCCTTTACTGACAGCGGCACTGCGGACCGTCGTGGCCCTGTGCCTGGCGACGACTCTGACCCATGTGGTTCTGGTGTTCCTCCACGTGGCTCCCCCCAATGCCGTCTCGAATCGGTACGGCCCCCAGGTCAACGCATGGGTGTACCCCCTCTTCGAGCAGAATTGGCGGCTTTTCGCCCCGGATCCCGACTCCGTAAACCGGCACATTCTCGCGAGAACCGCGCGTACTGCCCCGGACGGTTCGGCTCAGGTGAGCAGCTGGGTCGATCTGACAGCCGTGGACAATTCCGCAGTCAAACACAACGTGTTCCCGAGCCATACGACACAGAATCTCTTGCGCCGCGCCTGGACCTCCTACGTCGACACGCACGGCGCAGACGACACGGCAGACTCGGATCGCGCCGTGATGATGCAGAAGTACCTGCGCAACATCGCCGAGGACCGGGTCGCCGCCCACGAGCACGGCGGTACCTTCGGCTTCATCCAGCTTCGTGTCCTCACGTTGCCCGTCGCCGCGCAGGGCGCAGCGGCCGGCAAACACCCGCCGACACCCGTCGAAGAGCGGCTTCTGCCCTGGTGGAAGGTGACCCCCCGTGGGAATTGAGCACATCACCAAGCCCCCGTCCACGGCAGCTGCACCGGGGGGCACCGCACACCGGGGGACCGCAGGTGCAGCCCAGCGGTTCGCCGCACTCCTGACCGGCCGGCCGGTGTCCCTGTACGCCGTGTCGGTCATGCGGGCCGGCTACGGAATGCTCTACCTGGTCTTCCTTCTGCGCGAGTTCCCGCATCGTCACGAGATCTGGGGTCCCGGCTCCCCGTGGACGCCCGCGCTTGCGGAGCAGCTCTTCGCACAGACGGGCTGGAACAGCGTCCTGACCCTCTCCGACAGTCCGGCCTACTTCGAACTCTGCTACGTGACGGCCCTCGTCACGTCCGCGCTGTTCATGCTGGGGTGGCGGACGCGCGCCATCTCGGTCCTGTTCGCCGTCATGGTGACCTCGTTCCATGCAAGAGCGATCTTCATGACGGACGGCGGCGACAATCTGATCCTGCTGATGGCCGTCTATCTCGTCCTCACCGCGTGCGGTCGCCGTTGGTCCCTGGACGCACGCAGGAACCGTCTCAAGACGGCTCGGGCAGGCAGCGATCCCGAACGGGCGAGAAGGTTCCCGTCGCCCCGACTCCGTCAAGCGCGGAGCACCTTGACGACAGTCGTGCACAACTGCGGCATCTTCGTCATGGCGGCAGAGGTCTGCTTCCTCTACGGGTCAGCCGGCCTGTACAAGGTCCAGGGCGCTTCCTGGGGCGGCGGCACCGCCCTCCACTTCGTCCTCAACCTCGAACTCTTCCAGC
The DNA here is from genome assembly GCF_044745505.1 of Streptomyces sp. NPDC086989. Lineage (NCBI taxonomy): Bacteria > Bacillati > Actinomycetota > Actinomycetes > Kitasatosporales > Streptomycetaceae > Streptomyces > Streptomyces sp. NPDC086989. Next base: position 8,993 of record NZ_JBIVAL010000024.1, on the reverse strand, counting down.
CCTGGCCCGCGCTCTCCCACTTTGCGGACAACTATGCGGTCCTGATCGCGATCGCCAGCTACGGGACGGTGCTCCTGCAAGTCGCCTTCCCGTTCGTACTCTTCGGCAGACTCAAGTATCCGGTTCTGACCATGTTGCTGGGGATGCATGTCGGCATCGCGGTGGTCATGGGGCTGCCTCTCTTCTCCGGAGCGATGATCGTGGCGGACGCCGTGTTCCTCCCCGACCGCTTCTACACCTCCTTGGCTCACCTGTGTCGCCGCGCGACACGGCGAACCGGCTCGTCGCAGCCAGTGCCCGGGCGGCCGGGATCCGGATCGGTACCGCAGCAGGGCAGGACCGGCGTGCCCGGCTCGAGGCAGCGAGCTGCCTCCCCTCGCGCATAGCGATGACCGAACGCATACCGGGCGGCCCGGGCCGCTGTGCGTCCCCCCGCCTGGCTGCGCCTGTCGGGGGTGATGAGGCGGGCTTCGCCAATGGCGCGGAGGAAGCCCTGGACAGTGCCGAGCACCTCGGCGGGCCCGGCCCATGGTGTAGGCGTGGTGGTCGTCGTCATCGATACGGCCGAACGGGTCGTCTGCTGCCGTTTGACAGCTACCAGGTGTGGATTGGCGCCCGCGCCCGTCAACCCGTCGACCAGGGCACCCCGATCGAGGGCCGCGCTGTTGGCTCCGTGGCGCCTCAGCGGAGAGTGCGGTGATGCTGGCCGGAGCGCCGGATACGCAGGACTAGGTACACCAGGCCCCCCTGATCTGCGATGTCCGTCCAAGCGGATCAAGCCCAAGGGGCTCCACGGTGCGGGGCAGGGACACCGATATGCCCCCGACAGGCCCCCCGTCCACGCAACCCGCGCCAGTAGCAGGGAGGCCATGACGAAGTCATGGCTTGTGGGAGCGCCGTCGCTCTCGGGGGTGCCGGGCGCTCCTCACGTCCGGCCCGGACGGCGGGCTGCTCGCTCTCGCGCCGCACGGCATCGGCCGCGGGCTTCAGCCCGGTGCGCGCCGTCCTCGGTGAGACCGGCTGCCCGGGGCCATCGGCCCTCCGGGTCGGTCACGTCGGCGTCCGGCCCGATCCGATTAAGCGGCGACCTCCACGCCGAGGCGCGCCGATGCCTCCCGCGCAGCCTGGATCCAGTTGTCGCCCGCAGCACCCGTCAGCAGGGTGGTGACCGACACTGTCGTCCGCGTGGAGGCCCATACCACGGTCAGTAGGGCGGCCTGTCCGGGCTGCGGGTGTTGGTCAGGGCGAATACACGGCTCCTACCTGCGGTTTCCCCGTGACCTGCCAACTGCTGGCAAGCTGGTCGTGGTGTCGCTGCGAGTGCGCCGGTTCCTCTGCGCCGAGGAGTCTTGCCCGCGCAAGACTTTTGTCGAACAGGTGCCGGGGCTCACCCGTAGGTTCGGCCGGAGGACTGGAGCGGCTGCGATCGACGCCGGTCGCTGCCGGGCTCGCAGTCGCGGGACTCGCCGGCGCTCGGATGTCGGACGCCTTCGAAGGTTCGAGTCAGTCGGAACACCCTGTTGAGGCTGATCACCTCGCTGGCGGATCCGCCTGCCTTCACGCCCCGCGTGGCCGGAGTCGACGAATACGCCCAACGCAATGCCCAGATCTACGGAACTGTGCTCGTCGACGTCGGGACCCGACGCCCCGTGGACCTCTTGCCGAATCGTGAGGCAGACACCCCTCGCGGCCTGGCCGTCCGCCCGGGATCGAGATCATCTGCCGGGACCGCGCCCGCTTCTACGCCGAAGGAGCGACCCGCGTGCCCCGAAAGCTCCCCAGGTCGCTGACAGGTGGGACCTATGGCACAACCTGGGCGAAGCCGCCGAGAAGTGCGTCTTCCGTCCCGCGCCTGCCTGCGACCGCCACCGGCACCGCTCGAAGAGCTTCAGCAGGCTTCGGAACCGCCCGCGTTGTCGCTGTGGCCGACCGGGCACCGGTTCGCTGAGAGGACCCGCGCCAAGCACGCCCCCGTCCACGCGCTCCTGGCCGCCGGCCACAGCAAGCGGACCTGGACGTCAATACCGAGAAAGAATCGGCCGGGATCGAGCTCACCAAGCGGGAAGAGTTCTCTCCCCAACGTCACTCCACTCGGAGAACCGGTCGTCTTCGCCCCACGCCAGTTCCGGATCCAGTTCGAATGGCTCGCGAGCACGGTTGATTCCCGGGCCACCGATGTTCACGGTCAGCCTCCGAACTCGTGCAGGAACGTGCCGAGTGAGTACAGCGTGTGACTGCATCACAAGAAGCTACGTCCGGGGGAGTGCGGCACCGCTTCGGCGAACTCGGGCGATGGTGCGCTTGTAGAGGCGAGCGCCGAGGGTGCGCCACAGGAGGCGGGCGGGGGCGGGCATCTGCGAGAGGAACAGCTGGCGTTCCCGTGCGGTCGCATCTTCGAGGATCGCGCCCAGGAAGATCAGGAGCTTGGTCTTGGGGACACTGCGGCGTCCGCGTTCACCGACCTCGGTCCACTCACGGGGCGTGATGTGGTCGGTCATCAAGGGCAGGAGGTGTTCTTCTTCGTCGTCCATGTGGGCTGCGGCGTGCCGGTCGAGTGTGCGCAGGGCTTCGGCAAGGAGCAGCGCTGTGTCGCGGTCGGCCTGGGTGCGCCAGCGGTGCGACAGTTCGGTGGCCACGGCGAGCGCGCTGGCGATGGCCTCGTGCTGGCCGGTCATCCGTGAGACGACGCTGTCGCCGGGGGCGGCGCGCTCGCGCAACTTGGGCCACAGCAAATCGTCCTCGCCCTCGTGGTGCTCGCCCAGGGCGCCGAGGACCAGGTCGAGGTGGTCGGCGAGTACGGCGGTGCGTCGCCGGTCGCCCGGGGCGGCGGCTTCGACAAGGCCGGCCAGGAGTGGTATCTCGCGGCGGAAGACGCGGTGCAGGACGACCATCTCCTGCGGGTCCAGACGCTCGTTGGCGGTGACCGGACCGGCGGTGGTGCGCATCGGGGTCCACTTCTGTGAGGGAACGGTGATCATTCCGGGGAACCCGCAGCGTAGCGGCCCCGGCTTTGCCGTCGGCCATCAGGTCGAGCCACTCACCCGCCGCTGCAGCCTGGACAGAGCGACCCACGTCCTCGCTCGCTGAACTCCCCGCTTGCTCCAACAGGCGACGAGTGAGGAGTCGAGAGCCGGGTCAGGGAAATCGAGGCTCTGACCGCTATTGCGTGATGGTCGGAAGCACGGGCGAAGGTGGATATGCCAGAGTAGGAACGTCCTCCTCATGTACACCGACGTCTCGTCGAACGACGAGACTCCTCCGTAACCGACTCGCTGGCTCAGCTCCTCACCGTTGCCGCACTCCCCTTGGACTCCCTCGAACGCCGCCTCGACGATCTGCTGACCTACAGCACCTCTGACACCGACGACGACGCCTGCCTCATCGGAGTCCAGGTGCGTTGAACCACGCCGCTCCCGTGACGGTGCGCGTTACGGTCACCAGGACGGTGAGGGGTCCGGCCGTGCCGTGCTGCGCCAGACACGCGGTGACAGCGGTGCGCACGTCTTCACGGACCTGGCGCGCGATCTCGACGATGCGGTGGTCGGCTTGCAGGATGCAGCGCACCTCCACCCGCCATCCGCCTCCGGGCATCTGCTCGCAGCGGATGCGGGCCGCCTCGCGGTGAACGTCGCTCCCTGCCGTCACGCTGTGATGCGTGAGTGACGCTGCGTGAGACAGCCGGTCGGCGAGCGTGGGCTGGAGGGCTGTGACGCCGGGAACAGCGAGAGCTGCTGTGGCTGCGGTCCGCTGGATGTCCTGGCGGTGGGAGGTACTCAACGCTTGCCCTGCCCGACCCGCTCGCCGGCGTCCTGCACCCGGAAGGGCTCCAGCACCGCGTTGACTTCCACGTCGACGGTGGCGACGGCGAGACCGAGCACGTGCTCGGCTGCGAACAGGGCCGCCCGGCGCACTGCTGCCGCCACTTCTCGCAGCGGCTGGTCGAGCGTGGCCGAAACCGTGATGGTGACGGCGTGGACGGCAGGGCTGGCAGGAGTGGGGACCAGGCGGCAGCTGGCAGCACGGGCGCCGGCCACGGTGTCGGCGGCCCGGCGCAGCACTTTGGCAGCGGCGTTTTCCGCGATGCGCAGGTCTCCGTGGGGGTCGTCCAGCAGCAGCATCGTGCCCAGCCGTACTTCGGCTCTGACCGCGTTGATGACCCGGTTGGCGAGACTGTCACTGTCGGGTTGCTCCTCGGCGCGCAGCGCGCGCGTGGCCCGGTCCAGGGCCGTGAGGCCTTCGATGGCTTCGCGGCAATGGGGACACCGGTTGTAGTGGGGGTCTGGCGCGCCTGCCCGGTCTCGGACCTGTTCCCACACGTGGCCCAGGGAGCGTCCGCAGGGCAGCGGCTCCGCAGCGGCGATCAGCTCGGCGTCGTGAGGCACCCCGCCGCTTGGGCCGTGCACGATGGCGGGCTTGTCGCCCGAGGCCGGGTGCGGGTCGTTCAGCGCCATGGGCGCATCGCCTCCATCAGAGCGCGTCGTGCGCGGGCGAGTCTGCCGCGCACGGTTTGTTCGCTTGATCCCAGGACATGGGCGATCTCGTCGTAGTGCAGGCCGTGAAGTTCCCGCATGACCCAGCACGCACGAAGGTCGGGGCGCAGGTCCATGAGCGCTTGTAGGAGGGCGGCGGTCGCTGCGTCTGTTTCGGCGGTTCGCGGCGGTGAGCTGCCGGCGTCTGCGGTAGGAGGTTCCGCGATGGCGTCCAGCGGTACCCCGTGGGTTTGGCGGCGCAGAACGTTGAGGCAGCGGTTGGTCACGATGCGGTACATCCATGTGCTGAAGGCGGCGCTGCGACGGAACTCAGGCAGCTGTCTCCAGGCACTGATGAAGGCATCCTGCACGGCGTCCTCGGCGTCCGCCCGGTTGCCGAGCAGGTGCCGTGCCAGAGCGAGCAGGCGGCCGTTGTGTCTGCGGACCAGGATCGCGAACGCCTCTTCATCGCCTTCGGACGCCCGTACCGCGAGCAGGCCGTCGTCCAGGTCGTCGGCAGCATCCTGGTCGGCTGCGGCGTGGGCGATCGACTGCGGTGCCGACCGCAGCGGGAGTTCCTGGCCGGGCGGGGGAGGGTGCGTTGTCCGGTTGCGCATTCGCCGCTCGCTTTCTGCCGGAGACCCTGCTCGCGGCCTGCGTACGCACTCCTCGATGATACGGCCGTGAAGCGTGGGAGCAGCAGCGTGAGGAATGCCAGGGCGGTGTGTCCAAGAGGAGAGGGCGCCGCTCCGGCGTCCGGTTGGACTTGCTGGGGAGGTCCTCATGTCGGACACCTTCAACCCCGCCGCGGGCGGGAGCGGGTCGCGCCCCGCTGGCAGGGCGCTTTCGGGTGAGACAGGCGCCGGGACGGCGCCCGAGACACGCGGTCGCACGACAATCGCCGACAGTGTGGTCGAGAAGATCGCGGGAATGGCCACCCGCGAGGTGGCAGGCATCCACAGTCTCGGCTCCGGCATGTCCCGCACTCTGGGGGCGGTGACGGACAAGGTGTCCGGCGCCCGGCCCAGCGTGTCCCGGGGTGTCAAGGTCGAGGTGGGCGAGCGGCAGGCCGCCGTCGATCTCGACGTGGTCGTGGAGTACGGCGTCGCCATTGTGGACCTCGCCGCTGACGTGCGCATCAGCGTCATCACTGCTGTGGAGCGCATGACCGGCCTGGAGGTCGTCGAAGTGAACATCACTGTCGACGACGTCCACCTTCCCGACGAGGAGGACGACGAGGAGGACGGAGGTCGCGTGCAGTGACCCCCGGGTCCTGCGGGCGACCGGTCCGAGAAGAAGAGCAATCTGAAATCAGGTGAGTGATATGAGCGCAGCAACCGTGGGTCTGCTTGCCGGCATGGCCCTGGGCTTCGCCGCCTTCTTCGGTGGCTTCTGGGCGTTCCTGCTCGTTGCATTCTTGGGCCTGGTGGGCCTGATCATCGGCCGCATGGTGCAGGGTGACCTCGAGCTGTCCGACTTCACCCGCTCCCGGGACCGGCAGTGACAGCGCAGCGCGCCGCTGCCAGGCCCGGGGCAGCCACCCGCCCCCAGGCGGCGGTCCTGCCGCCCGCTGAACGCGGGGCCACTGTGATTCCGGAAAAGGTGGTGGCACGCATCGCGGCCCGCGCGGCAAAGGAGGCGCTGGCCGAGCACACCGACTCCTTCGCCGCGCATGCGAAACTGGCCGCTCCCCGTGCTTCGGCGACCGTCGGCAGCGGCTCCGTACGGCTGGGGCTCACCGTGGACCTGCCCTACCCGACAGACCTCGCCCGCGCCTCCCGCCAGGTGCAGGATTACGTCAGCGAGCGGGTGGCGCAGCTGACCGGACTGCGCGTCTTTGAGGTCACTCTCGCCATCGAGCGCCTCGTTCCCGCCGACGGCCTGGAACACCGGCGCGTGCAGTGAACCGGAGCGCATTGCGCCCGAGCACATTGCGAACGGTAAGGAGAAGCGGCATGGAACGCGACCAAGACGCACCGGCGCGCACAGAGCGACCCACCGCGACCGGCGAGGTCGTCTCCCGCACCGCGGAGCTGCCGGCCGAGAAGCCTCCGCCCGGGCCGCGGCAGCCCACGCGGCGCCCATGGTCAGCGCGCCGGATACCCGCCGCGCTCACAGCGCTGATCATCGGGGCTGCGGCCGGCATCCTTCTGTTCGACGTCCTCAGGGTCCGCGCAGGCAGCACAGCCGCAGCTTGGCGCAGGCGCCTGGCGGACGAACTGGCCACCCGCCCGGTGGACGACACCCTCATTCAAATAACCGCCGGAGTCATCGCCGTCCTCGGTCTGTGGCTGATCATCCTGGCCCTGACCCCGGGTCTGCGCCGCCAGCTGCCCCTGCAGACTCCCGGCCCGCGGATGCACGCCGATCTGGACCGGACAGCCGCGGAACTCCAGCTGCGGGATGCCGCGATGCGCGTCGCGGGCGTCAGCGCCGCCAAGGTCAAGTGCTTCCAACACCGCGTCAAGGCACGCGCGGATGTCCGCTTCCGTGCCCCCGCCGATGTCAAAACGGATCTGCAGGCCGCTCTGCGGGAGCAACTCGACCGGCTCGACCTCGCCCGCGCCCCGCGGCTCGACGTCCGGGTGCGCCCCCGCGACAAGTAGCCAGCACCCCGGGCGAGTGCCGGGAGAAAAGGCAGGAAAGGGGACTTCGATGAAGAGGCAGTCCACGGTCAACCGAATCCTGCTGGCCGCAGTAGGCATCATCCTGCTCGGCACGGGCCTGCTGATCCTGGCGGGCGGATTCGACCTCTACCGGCGCTGGGGCATGACACCACCCGGCGGCTGGCCCCTGACCACCCCCGCCGACGTCCTCCTCAGCGACGCCGACCGCACCCACTGGAGCGGCGAGGGTTGGTGGTGGCCCGCGATCATTGCAGCCCTGGTCATCGTCGTCCTGCTCGCCCTGTGGTGGCTGCTTGCGCAACGTCGCCGCCCGCACCCCGGCCCCATGCCGGTGGGAGAAACGACAGCCGTGGACGGAGTGGCACTGAGCGAGGGCGCCCTCAGCGACGCCGTCGCAGCCGACGCCCGCCGGGTGCCCGGAGTCGGTCAGGCCCGCGTACGCATGACTGGCCAGTCCGGCCATCCCGAGGCCGACCTCAACATCACGCTCACCCCCGACACTGAGCCCGGCACCGTTCTGCAGGAGCTGCACGACGGACCTCTGGAACGTGCACGGCAGTCAACGGGCCGCGACCTCACAGCCCGTGCACACCTGCGGGCATCCCCGCACAAGGCGCGCCGCGCGGACTAGAAGCACCGCCCCTCTTCTGCGGGCATCCTGTCGGCCCCACGCCGCTCGCTTGTAGTTGTCGAGAACGGAAGGGCCGGTTCTGCCATTGGCTGGTGAACAGGTCCTCCGGCTTCGCGACGTTGGCGAACTGTCTGACGGCCCGCCAGGTCATCCCGAGTTGTCGCTGGATCGAGCGTTGGCTGTGCCCTGCCTTCAGCAGGGCCTGCACGGCTGCGTGCCGGGACCGGGGCCGGTCGGCGAACCGGTGTCCGCGTGGCCGTGGCGACCCGGTCTGGCCCGCGGTCGGGACTCTCACAGGCTGGGGCTCAGGTGACGCGGGTGTCAGAACCTGCAGGCAGCGGCGATGCTGGGCAACACTCCGCTCGGCGGCTTCGCTCAGGTTGTGCCAGAGGTGCGACCTGTCCGCGATCTGGACCGCCTGCGGCGCTCCGGCGGCGGCGCCCTCGGCAAAGAACGGTGCCCGGTCCCGGCAGACCACCTCAACGCCTGGCCGCTGGGCGAGCCACACCGCCAGACTGGATGCCTCCCGGTCTGGGAGAAGATCGATTGGACGGCGGGTTTCGACGTCCACGAGGACGGTGCCGTGGTGGCGGCCCTTGCGGGTGGCGTACTCGTCGACGCCGTCCACCCGCGGCGCCGGTACTTCCGGCTCGGGCAGCGCGTTGACCAGGCGCAAGACAGTGCTCCGGCTCACGGACACGCCAAGGACGCCGGCCAACCGGGCGCCGGCCTTGCCGGCCAGGGCGAGACCGAGCGCCGCGAGGGTCGAGCGCAGTCGTTCCGTGCGCTGACCGCGCCTGCGGGTCAGGCCGGATATCTGCTCCACGAAGGTCCGGCGCCGACACAAGGTCGTCCGGCACCGGAACCGCCGGTCGCGAAGCTGCAGCACGGCCCTTCGCCCTGCCGGGCACGTCGGCAGGAAACCGCAGGTAGGAACTGTGAACGTGGGTCGACCAGGCCCCGCATTCCGGGCAGGCGGCGCCAGTCGTGGTGCACTTCGCGTCAACACGCACTATCGCGATGTTCACGTCCACCGACAGCACCGCGACGTTCGCGATCGACAGGAACAACAGCTCCTTCAGACGGAGCACGACTGTACGAAGCCAGGTTGTCCATGGCGCCGGCCTAGAAGGCAGGCAAGGGACCCCGCCGAACCACCGGATAGCCCCTAAGACGTCGTTTCATTTGGTGAGGCGGCGGTGGCAGATGAGGGCTGCGGCTATGCCGACGAAGGCGAGGAAGTGTTCAGCCTTGCGCTCGTAGCGG
>NZ_JBIVAL010000023.1:0-71060 GCF_044745505.1 Streptomyces sp. NPDC086989 | reverse complement strand
TCAGCCAGCTTCGGCGCCGGCTCAGGCAACAACGGCTCGATCAGCGACCACAGCTCATCCGACACGATCCACGGCCGCGACTGACGTTTCCCCACGGCAGGACCAACGACCACCCGAACCGAAAGTCACATGATCAACGGCTTCTGTTAGGACCTCTTACACCTGGTCATACAGGCGGCGAGTGCACCCTCCCCTCCCCGGCCATTGGGATACCGCCCTCGGATCCCGTTCAGATCGCCGCCGGGCACAGCAGACCGTGGGGGTGCGGTCGCCCAGGCGCTCCTCGACTGTCACTGGCGAATCCGGGCCGGGGCCGACTCCAGCGCACCGCCCTGATGCCGGCGCCCAGCCCATCGGCACACGCTGACGGGATGACGCGTCGCTCCGGGCATGGCAACAGCCCCCCCGCAACGGACCGCACGGGATGCCAGAAGAGGTGTGCGTCGGGAAGGTTCGTGTCAGCGCTGGGAGTCAACTTGCGCCCTCGTATGTCACGCGGGTTGCCGAACGCTGGGCTTTCGCAGCGGGGCGCAGGCTGGCTGGGGTTATGTTCGGTGCAGTCCGCGCCGATCAGGCGTGCGCGGGCGAGGCCCGGTGACCAGAGCGCTCTGGCGGCAATACCACCGGGCCGCCCAAGCCTCCGATCCACGACGCCCCGGCCTCCATCATGGCGACCCTTCTCCTCAATGCCTCCCACGGCCCCCTCAATGCCTCCCACGGCGCCCGTCGCGCCGGAGAAGACCGCGTCGTCACCAGGCCCTCCTCGACCACGGCAACCGCGCCTTCGCCACCGGCCAGCTCCTGCGCATCGCCCTGGACGGCGCCTGCGCCCAGCTCGTCAGCGCCGACCGGTCCGGCTCTGGCCTGGGCTGCGCTCCCCAGATGAGCGACTCCTCATCGACGCGGATTTGCGGCTCGGCGGTTTCGTCAGACGGCTTTGACGACGGTTCCGCAACCTTCGAGTGCGGCGACCGCGTCGGCGGGCGCGGTGGTGTCGGTGACGAGGGTGTGCACGAGCGTGGCGGGCCCGACGTGGGCGTAGGCGGTACGGCCGAGTTTGCCGCCGTCCGTGGCGACGACGACGCGGCGGGCTGAGGCGATGCCCGCCTTCTTCACCGCGGCGTCGTCGAGGTCGTAGGCGGTCAGGCCCTCGGTAGCGCTGAGGCCGCAGCAGCCGATGACCGCGGTGTCGAAGCGCAGCGCGGTCAGGGAGGCGAGGGTGAGGGGGCCGGTCAGGGCTCCTTCGGCGGCGCGGGGCCGTCCGCCGGGCACCATCAGCGCGGCCTGGCCCGGGGGGTCACTGAGGACGCGGATGGCCTGGAGGGACAGGGGCATCACGGTAACCGGCCGCTCACGCAGAAGGCGGGCGACCTCCAGGCAGGTGGTGCCGCTGTCCAGCAGGACGCTCTCGCCGTCGGTGATGAGCGAGGAGACCTCGGCGGCGATCCTGCGCTTGGCATCGACGGCATCGCGGACGCGCAGCGCGAACGGCGGCTCCTGGCCCCGCAGCAGCAGGGTCCGCGCGCCGCCGCGGACGCGCTCGAGGACGCCCTGCCTGGCGAGTACGTCGAGATCACGCCGGATGGTCATCTCCGATGCGCCGGTCAGAGCCGCGAGGTCTTGGACGGTGACTTGGCCCGTCTCTCTGACAGCCTGCGCGATCACGGAGTGACGGTCTGTGTTGCTCATACCACCGAATTGAACACCACCTCAGAACGAACATTCAACATGTTCGAACGCGCACCTTTCAAACACGTTAGATGTTCGTTACGGTGGGTGGTGTGACCCCTTCGCTTCGAGCCGCCCGCGCGGCGACCTTCATCTACTTCACCCTGGCCGGGACCCTGATAGGCATCTGGGTCGTACATATCCCCGCCGTCGAGACACGGGTCGGCATCAGCCATGCCACCCTCGGAAGCCTGCTGGTGCTGCTCGGGCTCGGGGCCGTCGCGGGAATGCAGGCGGCCGGCCCGCTGACCGACCGCCTCGGACCGCGCCTCGTGGTCCCCGCCACCGGTGTCCTGGCCAGCGCCACCCTGTTGCTGCCCGGTCTGGCCCGGGATCCATGGATGCTGGCAGGGGCCCTGCTGATCTTCGGGTTCTGCAACGGCTGTCTGGACGTGAGCATGAACGCCCACGCCGTACACGTGGAGAAGGCTTACGGCCGGCCCGTCATGTCGGCTTTCCACGCCACCTTCTCCGTCGGCGGCGTCATCGCCGCCCTCGTCGCGGCGGGAGCCCTCGGCGCCGGCATGAGCCCGGCTGTCACGCTCGGCGCCTTTGCCGCGCTCGGCGTCGTGATGGCACTGGCCCTGGCCCGCGGCCTACTGCCCGGGGCGCCAGCTACTGTCGCCGCCACCCCTGCCGAGCAGGCTCCGGCTACCAGGCGGCGCGGGACCGCCGGGCGGATCTGGATCTTGGCCGCGCTGGCGTTGACGACGATGTTGTGCGAGGGAGCCGCCAACGACTGGAGCACCCTCCACCTCAAGGACGTCCTCGGTGCTCCCGCAAGCACCGCCGCCTTCGGATACGGCACGTTCGCTGCGGCGATGACCACCGGCCGCTTGCTCGCGGACCGGATCGCCGCGCGGTTCGGGTCGATGGCGGTCCTGCGCTACGGCTCGGCCATGGCCGCCGTCGGGATCACTCTCGCCGCGTTCGCCCCGTCGACATGGGCCGCGTTCGTGGGTTGGGCCTTGTTCGGCCTCGGCCTGTCGGGCTGCATCCCCCAGCTGTTCAGCGCGGCCGGCCACGCCGACCCCGCCGCGGCCGGCGCGAACGTCTCCCGGGTCGCCGGGCTCGGCTACGTCGGCATGCTCGCCGGCCCCGCCGTCATCGGCTGGCTGACCCACCTCACCGCACTGAACCACGCCTTCCTGCTGCTGACCCTGCTCTGCGCGACCACCGCCCTGGCGGCCGGCGTCCTGCGCACCGGCTCCAGCGCCACGTCCGAGCCGGAGCCCGAGCCGGCGTCCCACAGCCACTGACCAGCGACGCGGCGCGACCCTGACACCGCCCCGCACAGGCCCCGCCCACCCTCTGAACTGCCCCAACCAGGAGACACCACCCCCATGTCCACCGAACGACGCATCGTGCTGTTCGACCTCTTCGGGGTCATCGCCTGCCATCAACGCCCCGGCGCCCTGGAACGGATGGCCACCCTCTGCGGCGCACCCGCCGACGCCTTCGCCGACGCCTACTGGGTCTCCCGCCCGCCCTACGACGCCGCCCAGCAGACCGCGGCCGCGTACTGGACCACCGTCCTACGACAGCTGTCGCGTCCCGTCGACACCGAAACGATAGAAGAACTGCGCCGCGCCGACATCGACAGCTGGTCCCGGGTCGACGACAGCGTCGTCGCCTACGTGCAGAGCCTGCAGGACCGCGCCGAGGTCGCCCTGCTGTCCAACATCCCGTCCGACCACGCGGACGCCTTCCTCGCCGCGCAGCCCTGGCTGCGACACCTCGACCACGTCGCCTTCTCCGGGAAGATCGAGGCGGCGAAGCCGGACCCAGGGGCGTTCTACCACTGCGTCGCCGCACTGCGGGCCGCACCGGCCGACTTCCTGTTCATCGACGACCGCGAGGAGAACGTGCACGCAGCGCAAGCCATCGGTATGAACGCACATGTCTTCATAGAACTCCGTCAGCTGACAGCGGCCATCGACACCTGGCTGCCAGCGCGCGCCGCGTGACTGGACGTTGCTCAGCGGGTCCGTCAACGAACGGTGCATCGGGGGCGGTGCCGTCCGCCGACCACGCGCCGGTGGCGCTCGTCAACGGTCTTCCACGGCCCGAACCGCTCCGGCAGGTCACGCCAGTGCACCCGGCGGCCGCAGCCGTCCCACTCCGCGTCCGGCAGATCGCCGCGTTCTCCCCGCCCCATGCCCACAGCGACGGTCAGATCAAGCGACGGTGGTCACATGGTCGGCCGGACAGCTACGAGATGGCGTCTTCGGTCGTCGGGTCCCAGAGGCCGCCGGCTTCGCCGCGGGCGAGGTGGTCGGCGTACACGCCGACCTTCCCGGTGATGACGGATCGGCACTCCTCCAGTGCGCGGATCCGTGTGTCGACGCGCTGCCGGTGGGTTTCGAGCAGGCTCAGTCGTTCCATTTCGTTGCCCGGTCCCCGGCGCACCAGTTCGGCGAAGTGTTTGAGGTCGGCGAGTGGCATGTCGGATTCGCGCAGCTTGACGCAGATCAGCAGCCAGTCGACATCGGAGGGGGCGTAGCGCCGCCTGCCGCCCGGCGTGCGCCGGACCGGCCCGACGAGGAGGCCCTCGCGCTCGTAGAAGCGCAGGGCGTGCACGCTTAGCCCGGTCCGTTCGGCCACCTCGCCGATGCTCAGCGACCGCGCGTCGGGGTCGGCGGTCGTTGTCATGGCGTTCGCTCCCGGACTTGATCTAGACCTCGCTCTCGATCGTAGCGTCAGGGGCATGACCATGAACGATCAGCGGCCACTCGGCTCGCCCTTCTCTGCCGCCACCTTCGCCAAGGACGTCGTGGCCGGCCGCGACCTTTCGCGTACGACCGCCGTTGTGACCGGCGGCTATTCCGGACTCGGCTTGGAAACCACCCGTGCGTTGGCGGCCGCCGGGGCGCGGGTCTTCGTACCGGCCCGCCGGCCGAGCGTGGCCTGTGCCGCCCTCCGGGGGGTGGGGGGCTGCGAGGTCGTCCCGATGGACCTCGCCGACCTCGCAAGTGTCCGCTCGGCCGCAGCGCACATCAGGGACTCCCTCGGCCGGCTCGACCTGCTGATGGCTGTCGCCGGGGTCATGGCCACCCCGGAGCGGCGCGTCGGCCCCGGCTGGGAAGGCCACCTCGCCGCCAACCACTTTGGGCACTTCACCCTCGCCTGCGAGCTCTACCCGCTCCTGGCCGCCGCGGGCGGCGCGCGGGTCGTTGTCAACAGCTCCGCCGGTCACGCCCTGACCGACATCCGCCGGCACGACCCGCACTTCCGTACCGGCTACGACAAGTGGCTGGCCTACGGACAGTCCAAGACCGCCAACGCCCTGTTCGCAGTACACCTCGACGCCCTCGGACGCGACGACGGCGTCCGCGCGTTCGCCCTCCACCCCGGCAAGATCATCACCGGCCTCCAGCGCGAGATGTCCCTCCGGGAACAGATCGACCGCGGCTGGGTGGACGAGCACGGCAACGTGATCGGCGCCAGCTTCAAGACCCCTTCCCAGGGCGCGGCCACCGGACTGTGGGCCGCCACCTCCCCACTCCTCGAGGGCCGCGGCGGGCTCTACCTTGAAGACTGTGACGTCGCCCGCGCCTCCGCTCCCGACGCCCCCATGGACGACGGCGGCGTCCGCGCGTACGCCGTCGACCCCGAGGGGGCCGCCCGGCTTTGGGACCTCACCGTGGCGGCGACGGGCGCAGCGCCGGTCTTCCGGCGAACCCGCTCTCAGAATCTGATACCTGCCTAGGCCGTTTCGAGAGGAACCTTCGAGGCGGACGTCGGCCGGGAGTTTCCCGACGAGCGGGCCCTCCCGCGGAGCAATTTGACGCAGACGAGTCCGTCCTTTGCGTGGGGCCCATCCAGAACTGACGCCGGACACACGTCCGCAGGGCTGGATCGCCGGGTCCAGCCCTGCGGACGTGCGGTCGGGTGTAGTACTCGCCGGTAGCGAGGACTCGTCCGACGTCATATCAGTGGTGGCCGGCCAGACCGGTGTCGGCCACTGCTGACGGTCCAACCGGTGCGGTTTCGGGCCCCGGTCGCCGGCTGGGGCTCGGGGGCCGGGGCGCGCCGCTACCGGTCCGTGGACGGGGACTCCGCGATCTGGAGGGCCTGCGCGGCGATGGTGATCGCCTCCTGGTCGTGACCCGCCGTCTTCGCCGCCCTGGCCTGGCTGAGGGAGACGCGGAGCAGTTCGGCGGTGTGTTCCGGCAGGGAGCGGGACGCGACGACGTCTTCCAGTTTCCGGATGGTGTCCGCGGCCAGGTCGTCGGGCATGCGCGGCCTCCTCTGTCGTTGTGGCTGGGGGTTGCGGATTCCGACGGTGCCACGCCGCCTCACACCGGACAACGCGACGGGCCGGTCGGGCGACGCCCGTCCGTGGGCAGCCGCCCCCGGAGCGGGTCCGCCTGGTCAGGGACGAGTGACGCGGTCGTGCCACCGGGCGCGAGCGGCGGGCTTTGGCGGAGCCGCCTCTCGCGCCGGCGATCACTTGCCGAGATCGCGGGTGTGCTCATGCGGTGCCGACGCTCACCCCGGCATCACCCTCGGCGCCGCGGGCACCTCGGACGCGCGCCGACGCGACGACGTCAGAGTCGCCGGCACACCTTCCCACGCCGCCGCGATCCTCGCGGCCAAGGACATCAGCGCGCCGGACAGCGAGCTGTACGACCTCGTCACAGAGGCCGTAGCGGAAAGCTTGAGGCGATGAGCACCACCGATGACTGGTGGCGACCGCGCCGCGTCCCCGCCCCGCGCATCCAAGACCTGCGCACGCCCACCTCGGCGAAGGTCGGACAGACTGGTCCGCCCTGCCTCTGCTCCGGGGAATTCGACACGCAATCCTGGCGCCCAAGGGTGGTGTCGACCGCCCGCGCGGCGCGGCGCCTCATACCGTGCTGGTCGGCGCGGGCCCGCGCCGACCTGCCAACGGGGTGAGGAGGCGTATGCCGGACCACTCCCCGGAACGAGCGCCCGACCATGCCCCCGACGGTGCGCCCAGTCAGGCCCCGGACGGCGGCCACCGCGCCTCCCTCTGGCTGTGGTCCCTGCTCGGCCTGTTCGCGGCCTGCGTGCCGTGCGCGCTGCTCGTCGTGGAGAAGCTCGGATCCGCCTTGTCACCCGTGCCGCTCGTCCTCGCCATCCTCGCCGCGCTGGCCGGGTACGTGCTGGCGGTGCGCACCGTGGTGGGGGAGCGGTTCAGGCAGCACCCTCGTCGGTCCCGGATCCTGGTGTGGTCGGCCGCCGCGGGGCTCTTCCTCGGCAGCGTCGCGGTGCTCCTCACCTTCCGTCCCCCGCCGCCCCCGCTCACCCGGATGAGCGGCGCTCGCGACGTGGCCGTGGTCGGCTTCGCGGCTGAGGGCGGGCGGCAGGACAGGCAGGTCCTGGACGACGTGGCCGCGGCCTTCGCCCACGACACGGCGGCGCGCATCCCCACCGCGACTGCCGTCCGCAGCTACGCCGGCGAGGTGTCGCTGCCCCTCGCCCAGCTCGCCGGCACCCGCCGCGGCGCACTGGAGGGGAAGACCGCCAGGTTCGCCGACGAGACCAACGCCGAGATCGTCGTGGGCGGCCTCGTCAGCGAGGACCAGGCGGGCCAGACCACGCTGCGGCCCGCCGTCTACGTCCGGGCCGACCAGATCCCCGATTCGCCCGAGCTCACCGGTTGGTTCCTCGGCGCGCCGGTCCTCGTCGCCCGCGGCTGGGAGTCGGCGCGCGCCCGAGCCCAGCTGGTCGGAGAACTGACCGGCTGGATCGGCGCCCTCGCGCGGTTCGTCGATGCGCTGGACACCTGGCGCAACGGCAGCCCCACCGAGGCCGGCCGGATCCTCGCCGGTCTCCTCGACGCCGAGCGGCAGGACGGCGTCGGTGGCTTCGTGCCGCCCGATCTGGTCCGGCTCTTCCACGGCCACGTCCTCGAGGACCAGGCGTCCGGCGAGAGCGGCCCCGCCCGCGAGAAGCTGCTGGCGGCGGCCCGTGGCGACTACCTCGCCATTGGCCGGGACTCGCCGGCCGGCCGCCGCGCCGCCCTCAGCCTGCAGGGCAACACCTACCGACGGGCCCTCGGCCCCACACACAGCTGCAAACCGGGCACCGTGCGCGACACGGACCTCGCCCAGGTATCGCGGGCCCTGCGCACCCTCGCCGCGGACCCCGGCGTCACCGAACTCGGGCGGATCAAGGCCACCGTGAACCTCGCCCAGGTCGAGCAGAGCCGCATCACGGCCGGCCTGGTGAAGGACGACGGCACCGTGGCGCGCGCCGTGGCGAGCGTTCGCGCCGCCCCGGACGTCACCGGCTCCGCGGATCTGCGCGCCTTCGCTGAGTCCGTCGCCGCCGTCAACGCGGCCGGCCGAGGCGACCTGGCAGAAGCCATCGAGCGCATCCGGCACGCCATCGCCCATGGCCAGGACCCAGTTCAACGCGCCGTCTGGCACGGTTTGCTCGCCTCCTAGAGCCTCGGGCGCTGCGACCTCACGACAGGGCGAACAGCGCAGCAGGACGCCCTGACCCAGCTGGCCGCGGCGGAACGCGCGGGCAGGGTGGACAGCGCGCTCGTCCGCCAGCACGAACAGGCCTTCGCCACGGAGCTGCGGCGCGCCGAGGAGCGGTGCGGGACCAGCCGATGACACGGATGATGAGAGGTGACGAATGGTCACACGACGCCCGCCGCGATGGCGGCCGCCCGTGCTGTGGGTGCTCACCTTGCTCCTCGGCACCGGCTGTGCGATGCTCCGCGACACGCCGACGGCAGCCCCCGCCGGGAGGGCCGCCGCACGGTCGGCCACCCCCAGCCCGAACGCTCGGGACATCCTGCTGGCCCAGCAGTTCGACATGGAGGCGTATGGCGCCGGCCCGGTCAGCTGCCCGGACGACTTGGCCCGGCTCGCGCATGGCCGCCCGGACGACCGTCCCCGGGTGTGGGTGACCTCGGGTGAGGACCCGACGGGGATGAGCAGCGCTGTGGCGGCAGGCCTGGGCGAGGAGTCCCTCCTGTGCCTCCACGGCTTTCCGCCCGGCCCGATCACCGTCACGGTCAAAGCCGGAGGGCGCACCTACACCACGACCGTAAAACACGTGGCCGAGCTGAGCGCCACACCGTCGGCGATGGACGACCTGTTCAACGGCCGTCCGATGGAGGTCGAGGACGTCGGCGGCGGTCTGCTCCAGAGCGGCCTCTGGCGCTTTCTCCCGTCCGAGCCGGCACTGACGGACCTCGCCCGGTCCGAACGGTTCACCGTGACGGCGCGCTCCGGAGCCATCCGAGCCGAGAGCGAGGTTCCGCTGCGCCTCTCCCGGGCAGCGGCGACCGTGGAGGGCTGGGAGCGCAACCACCGGATCGCGGTCTACGGATACCCCGTCGGCGCCCGCGTCCCGATTGGCCTCTACCGCCAGGAGGACCGGGCGGACGACCGAACGGTCGCTGTGCTGCAGCGGGAAGTGGGCCGAGTGGTCATGCCGCGCCACCGGGTCGCCGTCTTCACCGTCCCGCCGGACGTCTTCCGCACCCTCAGCGCGAAACCCGCGGGCGGCGCGCACCCCGCTTGCCTCTCTGTCGCTGACCTGGCCGGCTGCGTCACCTGAGCGATTCGGCTACCCGCCACCCCACGGACGGACCAGCCAAAACGGCCCCCGAACGAACTTCATGCCGCTGCGGAGCCGGTCCGGCCAGAAGGGCGGCGGCCACCGGGGCGCGGCCAGCGCCACGCGGCCCAAGACGCGCTGCTGGTGCGGTTCCTGGCAGGCAGCCGGGATCGTAAGGCCGGTGCCCCGTCCGCGTCGGCTGGCTGGCGGTGCACGGGGGAGGAGCTGGTGCGCGACCGTACGGCTGCGGACCTGGACGCGGACGAGGGCTGCGCTGACCAGGCGACTTACTGCCGCAGCCAGCCGGCTGGCGGCGGGGTGACCGTGCCGCGGGATCGTCATCGTGGTACGGGGGACCTACGGCATCTCCACCGATCGGCTGACTGGAGCGAGCACACCCATGCTGCTGGCAAGGAAGAAGGCCCGCCTGAAGAGCAAGGCGCGGAACGCGGCAGGAAGAACGATGGAGGCCCTCGATGCGAGGCTTCCCCTGGCCGAGGTGACGCGGACGCTGCTGCGCAAGGCCTTCCCCGACCACTGGTCCTTCCTCCTGGGGGAACTCGCGCTGTACAGCTTCCTCGTGCTGATGGTGACCGGCGTCTACCTGACGCTGTTCTTCGAGCCGTCGATGACCGACGTGGTGTACCAGGGCTCATACGGTCCGCTGCAGGGCATCCGCACCTCCGGGGCGTACGCCAGCACTCTGCGCATCAGCTTCGATGTACGCGGCGGGCTGCTAATGCGCCAGATCCACCACTGGGCGGCACTGCTGTTCGTGGCCTCCATCGGCGTACACATGTTCCGGGTCTTCTTCACGGGCGCGTTCCGCAAACCGCGCGAGATCAACTGGATGGTAGGAGTGACGATGTTCCTCCTCGCGCTGCTGGAGGGCTTCGCCGGCTACTCGCTCCCCGACGACCTGCTGTCGGGAACTGGTCTGCGCACGGCGCAGGGCATCACGCTGTCCATCCCCGTCGTGGGCACCTACATGAGCCTCGTCCTCTTCGGGGGCGAGTACCCGGCGGACGACATCGTCTCCCGGCTCTACCCCGTGCACATCCTGCTGGTCCCAGGGCTGCTCCTCGCCCTGATCAGCCTGCACCTGCTGCTCGTCGTCCATCTGAAGCACACCCACTGGGCCGGCCCCGGCAGCACCGGTCGCAACGTGGTCGGAAAGGCCCTCTTTCCGCAGTACACGGCGAAGTCGGCGGGCCTGTTCTTCATCGTCTTCGGCGTCATGGCCGTGCTGGGGGCGCTCGCACAGATCAACCCGGTCTGGGCCTACGGTCCCTACAGACCGGACCAAGTCTCCAGCGGGTCCCAGCCCGACTGGTACGTGGGCTTCCTGGAGGGCGCGCTGCGGCTGATGCCCGGGGTGGAAACCCGGCTGTGGGGCCACACCCTGATGTGGAACCCCCTCCTCCCGGCCGTGGTACTGCCGGGCGTCCTGTTCCTCGTGCTGTACGCCTACCCCTTCTTCGAACGGTGGATCACCCGGGGCTCCGGCGAGCACCACCTGTGCGACCGGCCGCGTGACCGCCCGGTCCGTACAGGCCTCGGCGTCGCCGCCCTGACGGCGTACGCGGTGCTGTTGCTGGCCGGCGGACAGGACGTGCTCGCCTTCGTCTTCGATGTGCCCCTCCGCGCCCTGACCTGGACCTTTCGCGTCGCCCTCTTCGTACTCCCGGTGCTGGCCTTCCTGGTGGCCGGGCGGCTCTGCCTCGCCGCCCAGGCAAGGGACCGCGACCTGCTGGAGGAGGGCGAGGAGACCGGAGAGGTACGGCAGTCGGTCGAGGGCGGCTACCACCCCGGGCACCGGTCACTGCCCTCCGGCATGCGCTACGTACTGATGGCCCGGGACCTCCCCCAGCCATTGGACCCGGGCACCGCTCCCCAGGAGCCGCTCCGCTCCCGCCTCAACGACCGGCTGCGGATCGCGCTCAGCCGCTGGTACTACCGGGACGCGGTACGGCCCCCAGTGACCGAGGAGCTGCAAAGGGAGGTGGCTGAGGTCCTGGCCGGTCCCGAGAGGCCCGGCGAGCGGACCGGCTGACGGACTCCACCCGGCTGTCGTGCGGCTCAGTCCGCGAGGTCCGGGCTCCGGAAGACGAACCCGTAGACGCCCGGCACGAGTACGCCGACGCCGATCAGGAAGAGCCAGACCCCCTGGACGACCCCCAGGCCCACCAGAGCGGTACCGACAGCGGCGAGGGCGGGAGAGTAGCTCCGGGCCGGAAAGTAGGCACGCTTGCCCCCTGCCTCCTGCACCAAGGCGTCCTTGTGGTCAGCCGGTCTGCGGCCGACGCGCGTGTGGCCCCACCAGAGGAAGGCGGCGATCAGCGCCGACATCAGAAAGGACACCGCAAGCGCGGCGATACCGGCGGGGTCCGTGGAGAACGTGACGTAGACCGAGCCCGTCACGGCGAAGAACAGCGCCACACCTGTGAACAGCCACGCTTCACCCTTCATCCGTCCACCTCCGCGGTCGAGCCGGGACCGGGAGTGGAGTCAGGGCCCGGCGTCGCGCTCGCCTGGGCCGATGCGGTCCGTACCTCGGGATGGTGCAGGTCGAAGGCCGGGGAATCGCTGCGGATCCGGGGCAGCGCGTGAAAGTTGTGGCGGGGCGGTGGGCAGCTGGTGGCCCACTCCAGCGAACGGC
This sequence comes from Streptomyces sp. NPDC086989, assembly GCF_044745505.1. NCBI lineage: Bacteria > Bacillati > Actinomycetota > Actinomycetes > Kitasatosporales > Streptomycetaceae > Streptomyces > Streptomyces sp. NPDC086989. The sequence goes on along the minus strand of NZ_JBIVAL010000023.1, from coordinate 59,128 downwards.
CCCACCCCCACGGATCGTCGCAGGTCACCTTCTCCCTGTACCGGGACGTCTTCCAGACGTTGTACAGGAACGGCAGTGTGGACAAGCCCAGCAGGAACGCTCCGATGGAGGAGAGGGAGTTGAGGGCGGTGAACCCGTCGGCGGCCAGATAGTCCGCGTACCGGCGGGGCATGCCCTGTTCACCCAGCCAGTGCTGGACGAGAAACGTCAGCTGAAAGCCCACGAAGAGGGTCCAGAAGTGCACCTTGCCCAGCCGCTCGTCGAGCATCCGACCGGTGAACTTGGGCCACCAGAAGTAGAACCCGGCGAACGTGGCGAACACGATCGTGCCGAACAGCACGTAATGCAGATGGGCGACGACGAAGTAGCTGTCCGTCAGGTGGAAGTCCATGGGTGGCGAGGCCACCAGCACCCCGGTCAGCCCGCCGAGCAGGAAGGTGACCAGGAACCCGATGGACCACAGCATCGGCGTCTCGAAGGAAAGGGAGCCGCCCCACAGGGTCCCGATCCAGTTGAAGAACTTCACGCCGGTGGGCACCGCGATCAGGAAGGACAGCAAGGAGAAGAACGGGAGCAGCACCGCCCCTGTGGCGAACATATGGTGTGCCCAGACCGTTGCCGACAGCCCCGTGATGGCGATCGTGGCCCCAACCAGCCCGACGTAGCCGAATACCGGCTTCCGGCTGAACACCGGCAGGATCTCACTGACCACCCCGAAGAACGGCAGAGCCACGATATAGACCTCCGGGTGCCCGAAGAACCAGAACAGGTGCTGCCACAACAAGGCCCCGCCGTTGGACGCGTCGAAAATGTGCGCCCCGAACTTCCGGTCTGCCTCCAGGGCCAGCAGAGCGGCCGTCAGCACCGGAAAGGCCAGCAACGCCAGGATGGACGTGAACAGCACGTTCCAGGTGAAGATCGGCATGCGGAACAACGTCATGCCGGGAGCCCGTAGACAGACGATCGTGGTGATGAAGTTGACGGACCCGAGGATGGTGCTCAGCCCAGAGACCGCCAGTCCCATCACCCAGAGGTCTGCCCCCACACCAGGCGAAAAGGAGGAGCTGTTCAGAGGCGCGTACGCGAACCACCCGAAGGACGCCGCGCCGTTCGACGTGAGGAAACCCGAGACGACCAGAAGCCCACCGAACAGGTAGACCCAATAGGTGAAGGCGTTCAGCCGGGGAAAGGCCACGTCGGGCGCGCCGATCTGCAACGGCATGATCGCATTGGTGAAACCCGTGAAGGTCGGGGTGGCGAACAGCAGCATCATGACCGTCCCGTGCACGGTGAACAGTTGGTTGTACTGCTCGGAAGAGACAATCTGCATGCCCGGGCGGGCCAGCTCGGCGCGCATCAGCATCGCCAGCAGCCCGGCGAACAGGAAGAAGACGAACGAGGTGACCAAATACATGTTTCCGATCACCTTGTGATCGGTCGTCGACAATAGGTTCAACAGTCGGGAGCCCTGCCCGACACGCCGCTCGGTCCCCTCCCGCTCCTGAGCCCCCTCCTTCTGCGCTACTCCCGGCCGCTCACCTAGCGACGTCATATGCGCCCTCCGATCGGAGCCTGCCGCAACCGGCACGGCGATCACTGTCCGCCCACCTTCGCACTCACAGCAGCCGCCCTGTGGAATTGAAAGTTCGTGCCGTAAACGGTTAGCAATTGCCCCTGCCGTCTCCTCTCAAGGCCACCTGATGCAGGCCCACCCAGTTGCATCGGCTCGCGGGGACGCGGGGAGCTGGCCGATCTTCTCCTCGGTTCCGTGGCCCTGCCCGTTGGCTGCCCGGTCCTGGGGCCCGGTCATCGTCGTGCGCGGCGACCCGCGCGCTCTGGCGGGGCGTCGCGGGCGCGTCCTCCTGGGCATGGGCCCCTACGACGTGGCCTCCCCGGCCGTGCGGTTCGCCTTTCGAGAGGCCGCCGCACGCGACGCGGGACTCGACGTCGTCCGTGCCTGGCGCCCGGAAGGTGCTCACGGAGCGGTCCGCCACAGCGGACATCCTCGTGGTCGGAGCACGGCGCCCGGGCCCCCCGTCGGCAGGGAACCGTGAGGGGCGCCCCGGCGACGTGCCCACGCTGCCCGGCATCGGGGCCGAGGCTGTGGCGACCCGCGTGAGAGCGCACGCGAGGCGCAGTCCTTGCCGGGGCACGGTAGGGCCGACCGTCCGACCGCGTCTCCCCAGGAGCTCCGGACGACGATGCGTGCCGGCGGCGTACGAGAGTCCGAGGAGCACCGCTGCTGCCGGGCCGTAGACGACCGGAACGACGCCCCGCCGCGCTCAGCACACGGAGGGGGAGCGCGAGAACCGCGGCGGACCGCACGGGGCATTTCGCTGCATAAACACTGCGACTTTCCTTGTCTTCCTGCTTCGGTCACGCTCGATGTCTCGGGACTGCGTGAAGTGAAACCCCAGGAGGGACGATGAACCTGCGTGACGAAATGCCGGTCGATCATCGGCTCAGTCGCGTATACCGGCTCGGCGCTGCACTGTGCGGGCTCCTTCTCCTCGTCTTCGGATGCCTCGGCTTCGCGGACAGCCTGTCGTCCTTCGACACGGCCGGGCAGCACATCGCCGGTATGTCCACGAACGGCCTGCTGAGCACCATCTCCGTCCTCTTCGGGCTGCTTCTCTTCGTCGCGGCCCTGATCGGCGGAAACCTTGCTTCGAGCGTCAACATCGGTGTGGGAGTGCTGTTCGTACTGAGTGGCTTCGTCCACCTCTTTCTCCTCGGACGACCGGCCAACATCCTCGACTTCGGCATGACGAACGTGGTCTTCAGCTTCGTCATGGGGCTGCTCATCATGACCTTTGGCATGTACGGCCGCGTCAGCGGCGGTCTTCCGCACGACAACCCGTACTGGCGGAAACGCCACTCCGGTGACGCAGCCCGCACCCGGGACGGTCACGCCCGGCTCAGCGGTTCCGCGCGCGCCGAGCTGCCCGGGAGGTAGGCGTGCACGGAACTGCGGCCCGCGTGCTGGTGGTCGCTCCAACGGGCGAACTCGGCGCGCACGCGGTCGAGGGCCGGCTCGCCGTGGTGCCCAGCCCCGCGCTGGCCGGCAGGGACACCGCCCAGCTGGATGTCCTGGCATTCCGTGCCGGCTGCCCCACCCGCGCGCTCGACGCCCGCGATCTTGATGACTGTGCCGAGGCGGCACCCTGGGCGGCCGACGTTCTCGGTGGACTCGACGGGATTCTGGTTACCGTCGATGTTCCCGCATCCACGACTGCGCGGTCCCTGCCGACTGCCATCGCCGAGCAGGTGATGACCGTCAATGCGCTCTGCCCGATGGCCGTGCTCCGCGGGGCCGTCCCCGTCCTTCGTGACGGTGGGTTCCTCGCCGCGATCACCAGTGCCAACGGGCGACACCGCTCACGAGAGCGGCTGACTACGCGGCCGCCCGGTCGGCGTTGGCCTACTGGCTGGAGGTGGTCGCGCCCGAGTTGGGGAGCCGGACGGGGCAGTCGGGCGTCATCGACGCCCGACTGCCCCGTCCAGCTGCCGGTTCCACCGCGCGGACCCTTCCGTGCCGCCCGCCACGCGCGCTGGATCCCCCGCAGCTGGCGGGAGAGGCGGCCACGGAGATGGCGCCACTGCTCGATCGCCTTCCGGGAGAGCTCTCACCCGCTCGCCGGTGACCACCCCTCACGACCCGTACCTCCCCTGCCCACCACTCCCGAGGGGAAAGCACAGCGACATGGATGCGACTTCCTGCATACGCCGCGACCGCCCGCATCCGATGACACCGAGGAAGCGATGACCACCGCCGATCCGCTTCCGGTCGTACCGGGGGCTCGCACATGACCACCTCTGCGCCCCGGACCCCGTCCGTTCCCGAAACCGCGGCCTCCAGCAACGCCCGGCGCCCTGGCCCCGCCTTCGGAATCACGACCGGGGCGATTGCGAGGCGCCTGGGAGTGTCCCCCACGACAGTGCGTTCATGGGAGCACCGCTACGGGATCGCCCCCGCCCACAGGCAGGGCGGCAAGCACCGGCGCTGGGCGCCCCAGGACGTCGCGATGCTCGAAGAGATGTGCCGGCTGACCGCCTCCGGCGTTCCGCCGGCCGAGGCCGCTCGTACGGCCATGATGCTGCGCCCCTCGGACACCGACCAGCCCGCGCAGGACCCGTCCGGGGCGCAGCCTTCGGGGTCGCGGCGGCGCCCGGCGCCCGGTGGCGGGCTGCCGGTGGGGAGCGTCCGCCCCGAGTGCCGCGGACTCGCCCGTGCCGCCGTCCGGCTCGACAGCACCGCGGTGGAAGCCCTGCTCCAAGCTGCCGTGAGCGAGCACGGTCTCGTAACGGCCTGGGAGGAGGTGATGGCTCCCACGCTGCACGCAGTGGGCCGCAAGTGGGAAACGGCGGAGCGCTACGTGGAGGTCGAGCACTTGCTGTCATGGCACGTCTCGACGGCACTGCGCAAGGCGACTGTCGCAGCCGAGTGCGTACGTGTGGAAGGGCCGCCCGTCATCCTGGCGTGCACGCCGGGAGAGCAGCACACGCTGCCCCTGGAAGCGTTTGCCGCGGCCATGGCCGAGCAGGGCTGGCCGCTGAGGATGTTCGGCGCCGCGGTGCCCGCGGTGGCCCTGGAGGAGGCGGTCCGCCGCCTGGGACCCGCTGCCGTGGCCCTTTGGTCGCAGTCCCGGGCCACGGCGGACAGAGCGCTGGCGCGGCAGATGGCGCACACCGTGTTCGGGCTGCGGGGGGCTCGCACGGCCCCGCTGGTCATGCTGCTGGGGCCCGGCTGGCTCGCATCCTCGGTCGACAAGGGCATGGCGCGGCCCCAAGGGCTGCGGGCGGCGATCAGTACCGTCTCCCTCCTGTACACGGCCCTGTACACGGCGCCGGGGGCCGGATCCCCGGCCCGCAGGTGATGCGGGGGGCCGAAGCCGCGTACCCGCATCGGTGGCCCGTCCTGGTGGGTGTCAGCTGCACCGCCGGGCGAGCTGGCGGTTCATCTCCGCCATGAAGCGCACCACCACGTGGAGTTCGTCGGCATCGAATTGCGCGCGGGCCGCTTCGGTTGCCTGGGCCAGGGGACGGAAGGACTCGCGTGCCGCCGCGCGGCCTGCGGGGGTGTAATGCAGGTGAACCACCCTGCGGTCGTCGGCAGCGCGGACCCGGCGCAAGTGCCCCGCCTTCTCCAGCCGGTCCAGGCACGCCGTCACCGCCCCCGAGGTCAGGTTCATCCGAGCACCCAGACGCCCGGGTGTCATCGGCCCCCCGGCTTCGTCACGGTCGGCATCCAGCACGGCGATCAACGCCTGTACATCCGTCAGATGCAGGCCTTGGGCCTGCGCGAACTCCTGGGCGATCCGGTTGAAGTCGGCGTTCATCGCGCGCAACAGGACGGCGAAGGACTGCAACCCGATCGGGTCGTCGTCCGGAAGTTCGTGTGAGAGGTGGTCTGCGCCTGGCATGACACCAGCATATAGTCTCTCGATCATTGAGATACTTCAGCATTGAGTAAATGGAGTGATTGTCCGTGACGCGCACGACGCGCTGGGCCCGCTGGCTGCTACCCGTATTGCTGTTGGTGGTGTGGCTGGGCATTGGCGGGACGCTGGGCCCTTACGCGGGAAAGCTCGGAGAGGTCGCCACCAACGACCAGGCGGCGTTCCTGCCGCAGAGTGCCGAGTCCACCCGGGTCCTTGCGGCCAGGAAGGCCTTCGAACGCTCCGAGTCGGTACCCGCGATCATCGTCTGGCAGACATCCGACGCCGGCGCGGTCAGTGAGACGCAGCAACGGGATGCGACCACGGCCGTCGCAGCGCTGGCCAGCAGGAACGGCATCGCAGGAACGCCCTCACCCGCCCTGCGCTCGGAAGACGGCACGGCCCTCGAGGCCGTCGTGCCTCTGGCCCCCGACCTCGGTGAGGAACTGCCGAGCGTCCTGGACGACGTGCGCGCGGCAGCCGAGGCGGTCCCGGCGCTGACCGCGCAGATCGCCGGACCCGCAGCCACCCAGTCCGACCTCGCGGACGCGTTCGCCGGCATCGACGGACTCCTGCTGGGCGTCGCGCTCGGGGCAGTCCTGCTGATCCTGCTCCTCGTCTACCGCAGTCTGCTGCTGCCCTTCGTGATCATCATCAGCGCCGTGTTCGCACTCGGACTCGCCTGCGCCGTCGTCTACGCCTTGGCCGCCCGCGGTGTCGTCCGCGTCGACGGCCAGGTCCAGGGCATCCTCTCCATCCTGGTCATCGGAGCGGCGACCGACTACGCGCTGCTGCTCGCCGCCCGGTTCAGGGAAGAACTTGCGGCCCGGGGCGACCGGATGGCCGCTGCCGCAGCCTCGGTGCGACGCTCCGCCGGGGCGATCACGGCCAGCGCCGCGACCGTGGCCCTCGGCCTCCTCGCGCTCCTCGCGAGCGACCTGACCAACAACAGAGCCCTGGGTCCCGTCGGCGCCATCGGCATCCTCTGCGCGCTCCTGGCCACCCTGACCTTCCTGCCCGCCGTCCTGGCCCTCCTCGGCCGCCTCGCGTTCTGGCCGGCCACCCCCAAGCCCGCCGAGGCCACAGCGGAAGGCCACCGGCTCTGGCGCCGCATCGCCGGCCTCATCGACCGAGGCCCCCGCCGGATCTGGGTCTCGACGACGCTGCTCATGCTGATCCTCGCAGCCTTCGCCCCCGGCCTGTCCTCCCACGGCGTTCCCCTCGACGAGATCTTCGTCAAGGACGCACCCTCCGTCGCCGCCCAGGAAACGCTGGGCAGGCACTTCCCCGGCGGCTCGGGTCAACCCGCCGTGATCATCGCTGACGCCTCCAAGGCCCAGCAGGTGCAGGACGCCGTCCAGAACACGGGCGGTGTCGCCTCCGCCACCGCCGTCACCGCCTCCGGCCGCCCCGGCGGTGAGCCGCTGATCGTCGACGGCCGCATCCGCATCGACGCCACCCTCACTGCGCCTTCCGACAGCGACGAGGCGAAAGCCACCATCCGGAAACTGCGCGCAACCACCCACGCCGTCCCCGGCGCCGACGCCCTCGTCGGCGGCTACAGTGCCCAGACCTACGACACCGAGCAGACGGCGGCCCGCGACCGCACCGTCATCGTCCCCGTCGTCCTCGCCATCATCCTGTTCATCCTCGTCCTGCTCCTGCGCTCCCTGCTGATTCCCGTCCTGCTGGTGGCAACCGTCGCCCTGAACTTCCTGGCCACCCTCGGCGTCTCCGCACTGGTCTTCCAACACCTGCTCGGCTTCAGCGGCACCGACGCCTCCGTCCCCCTCTACGGATTCGTCTTCCTCGTCGCCCTCGGCGTCGACTACAACATCTTCCTCATGTCCCGCGTCCGCGAAGAGTCGCTCACCCATGGCGTCCGCCTCGGCGCGCTGCGCGGCCTGACCACGACGGGTGGCGTCATCACCTCGGCCGGCGTAGTCCTGGCCGCCACCTTCGCAGCCCTGATGGTCATCCCGCTCGCCTTCCTCGTCCAGATCGCCTTCATCGTCGCCTTCGGTGTCCTCCTGGACACCCTGGTCGTCCGCTCGCTCCTGGTCCCCGCCCTCGTCCTCGACATCGGGCCCCGCAGCTGGTGGCCCAGCACACTCTCCCGCCCGAACCCTGCCGGGAGCACCGACGGGCACGCCTGACCCTGACTCGACCGGCAAGCAGCATCGCGCTGGAGTCGGCGGCCGCAGGCGACGGATCGGGGGCTCCCGCGCAGGCGGGAGCCCCCGCACCCGGCCGTCGGCGGATGTCCCGAATACCCCAAGGGGCGGGCAGCGTGTCCGCTGCGACAGCCTTGTTCCCACCCTCGCCTCCATCGAGACGACCACCGCCGCAACGCTCACCTCACTCGTCGAAGACGCCCACCAGCGCCCTGCGATACGGGGAGAACCTGCCTGCCGCGCGGGCCGGCACTGGCAGCGGCGCAGGGCGTGAAACGGCAACCGCCCCGCGACGAGTTCCCGGCGCTCCGGGTTCAGCGTCCGGCCGCGCGGGCTTTGCCTCGCGCCGGAAAGCTGACGCGAAGTCCTTCGAACGCGCCGGGCACGACCACCTCGACCAGGCCACGAAGCCCACGCCCTCGTGACCACCTTCGAGCGCGACGGCAGCCCGGCGTCGCGGCGAACGCGGATCTCACCGACGCCATGGAGGACGCCGAGCGGGCCGTCGACGCGGCGGCGCGCAGCGGCAGGTGACCACCGTCGCACGCGACGCGGCCTCCGACTCCGGCGCCGTCGACGCCCCCGCTGGCTACGACGGCGCGTCGGCACGCAGCTCCGTCTCCTCGCTGATGCTCATGTCCTGGGGAGCCCGTGGCGGCTGCACCGCCACGTTCCATTCCGCTCGTTGCCGACCATGCGGCCCCTGGCAGCGCGCACAGACCGGCTGGCATCCGGGCTCGGCCGAGGCCGCCGGGCTGGAGAACGCCGAGGACATGGGCCTCACCGCCCCCCGACGCACACTGGAAGGGGACTGGCCGGTGTTTGACGCGGGGCGATGTTCCCGTCAAGGACGACTGGGACGGGGACGGCACCGTCAAGACAGCGGGTGGACCGATCGGGAGCCAGGCCGGGTCGGCGGTAACGCGGTAACGCGGTGACTCGCCGACTGGGCAGCGCTGAAGGCGGGGTCGGCTTGGGGGACCACGTCGGTGCTGGGGCCGACCGCCCGACGTGCTTCCCGACCCCGTCATTCCCCCCGCCGCGGAAGGCCTTGAGGTTGACGCACGGTGAAGGCCGCATCGCGCTCCAGCATCCTCATCATCATCTCCGCCGCCCGTACGGACGCGTCGGCACAGCAGTTGTTGAACAGCACGTGGACTGAGGCCGCCCGGTCCGCCATGTCCCGCAGCCGCGGTAGCCACTCGGCCACCTCCGCCTCAGTGTAGGAGTGGCGGTATTTTGCCTCCTTGCCACCCGAACCCCACGCGGGGCTCCTTCCGTGGAAACGCACCACGGCGAGGTCCGGGGAGGTGGCGGACAGGACCGGAGGAACGGACGCGCGCAGTCCCTGGGCCGTGTCGACGGCCACGGTGGCGATGCCGTGTCGCGCCAGGAGCGCGGCGGTTGCCGTCCGCCGCTCCTCCGCCCACCACCCCGGATGGCGCAACTCCACGGCCAGCGGCCAGCCGAGCGCCCGCTCGGCCCACTCCTCCACCACCGCCTCGGCGCGCGCCCCGGGGGCGAGCGAGGCCGGGAACTGGAACAGCAGGGTCCCGAGCCTGCCGGCCTCGCGCAGCGGCACGAGGGCTCCGCTGAAGCGCTCCCATACTTCCTTGCGGAGTGCGCTGTCGGCTCGCACCCAGGTGGGGCCGCTCCCCGCCGGTCGCAGATCGGCGGGGAGGGCGGCCGTGCGCGTGGGCTGGCCGGTGAGTAGGGAAAACGCCTTGACGTCGAACCGGAAGTCCGCCGGGGTCCGTTCGGCCCACAGCCGGCTGTTGCGGGTGCTCGGCAGCCCGTAGTAGGTGGAGTCGACCTCCACGATCGGAAAGCGGGTGGCGTAGTGCCTCAGCCGCCCCTCCGCGTCCCGCCGCCGGGCGGGGTACCACCCGCTGGCGACCAGCGCCGGATCCGTCCAAGAACACGTGCCCACCGAGATGTCACCCATGGGTCGCCGTATACCCCGCCGAACCGCCTCCACCGGTCTTAGTGAATCCGGCTGCGACGGCCGGCCTGGCCTCTGCTACGGGGCCGTTGGACACGGCACCGCCGGTACGCGCACCTGGCCCGGCCGGCCACGGCAAATGCGATGGACGCACCGTGGCCGGGCCGGGCTCCGGGGTCAGTGCCAGACCTGGTTCAGGCCGTTGTTCCCCGGCTCCGTGTAGATCCTGCTGCCGTCGGTGTCCAGGTAGTAGCCCGCAACGTTACCGGCGCCGCGGTGCTGGAGCCTCCAGTTGGAGCCGTCCCACTTCTCCTCCCACTGCTGCCACCAGTTGCCGTCCTGGCAGGTCTCCAGGTAGACAAGGGTGTTGTAGGAAGTCAGACACATGTTCGTCCAGCCTCCGGTGGCGTACCTCGACGGCCGGAACGTCCAGTACTTCCCGTCGACCGAAACTTCCCGCCACTGGGACTCGTCGACCGGGCCCGAGGTGGCGCACTGCCGGAGATTGGAGAGCCGCGCGTTGCCGAACGCGTCGTTCTCCCAGCTGAGGCACTTGCCCGGGAACCTGGCGCTCTCCCAGTGCACGGTATTGGCCGTCGCCGACGCCGTCGCCGACCCCGCGAGTGTCAGAGCGAGCACCGGTGCCGCGGCGGCCACGGCGACAGCCTTCGACATTGCCTTCTTCAACATGTCGTTCTCCTTGCATAGTTGAGGCGCAGAGCCCGTTTCGCTGCCGAATGTATGGCGACCGCCAGGTGTGCCCGTGACGTCTTTGCACGGTGAGGGAGTGCTTCCGGTGCGGGACCGCACAGCGGCCGCAGGCTACTGTTCAGTAACGTCGAATCGATGAGCCTCGGGGAGTGACATGAGCGGGGAATTACGGACTCAACGGGCCGATGACGTACTGGAGATGCAGCGTGCCGCCCGCCAGGGCGGGACAGCACGGTTGTTGCGCTGGCTGACCGCCCGCAGCGGAGCCGACATCCTCCTGATCGACGGCTCCGACAGCGCCGCGTCACCGTGCCTGTCCGCCCTCCCTGCCCCCCGACGAGACCTGCTCCTGCGCGCGGTCCGGGAGGTCGCCGCGCGCGGGCTGCGCTCCGTGGCCCTCGATCATGAGGGCTTCACCTGTCTCGCCCTCCCGCTGGACGGTCCGCCCGGAGTCACCGCCTTCCTCCTCGCCGCTGTCGCATGCCGCCCGGCCCCGCCTGAACTGGCCCGACTCCTCGCCGACGCCACGTACGCACTGAGCCTGAGCGTGGCGGCCGAGCACACTCACGGCCTGCGCGAGCGGCTCGCGACCGCCGAGGCCCGCAACCGGGAAGCGGTTTTGCACCTCTTGATGAACGGCCACACCACCGTGGCCCGCCAGATCTCGGGAGCCCTGCTGCCTGCCCTGCCCGAACACGTCCGCGTGTACGTCATCGAAGGACCGCCCAGCGCCCGAGCACGCGTAGCCCACGAGGTCGCGGAAGAGGACACAGCCGCTTGGATCGTCCCTTGTCCGGTGTACTCCGGGCACATGCTCGTCATCGCACCGGCCCACCCCGGCACCCCACAGGACGCCTGCCCGTCGTGGATGTCCCGCCCCAGCGTGGCGGAGGCCTGCCGCGTGGGCGAGAGCGACGCGGTACCGTTACGGGACACCGCCACCGGCTACGCCCAGGCCTTCCATGCGCTGGCCGCCGCGCGAAGCCGGCGCAGTCCGCGCTCCTCGTTCGCGTCCAGGCCCGAGTTGGCCCTCACGATCGGCCGGCCGGCCGCGACGGCCTGGGCCGCCTCCCTCCTCCTGCCCCTGCACACGTACACGCCCCGGCGGACACAGGATCCGGACCGCGCGGAACTCCTCACCACAGCCGCGTCCTGGCTCTCCTTCGCCGCTCGCGCCACATCCCACCTGAAGATCCACCGCAACACCCTGACCGCGCGCCTCGCCCTCATCCAGGCACTCCTGGGCATAAACCTAGACCGGCTCGCCGACCAGGCCGCCCTCTCCCTGGCCCTGCGCGCGGCCGCCGAACTCACCGATTCCGCCGAAGCCGCAGAGCCCGCCGGCCCCCACGCCCCACCCCCGACGCTGGACGGCCTCCTGCTCTCGCCCGGCGTCGAAGCCTGGGCGCAGGCGCAGTTCCGTCCCGCGCGGACACCGGCCCAGCCGCTCCCGGCGGACCTTGCGGATACCCTCGGCACCTGGCTGCGCCACGATGCGCGCATCGATCCGACGGCCGCCGCGCTCGCGTTGTCGCCTTCCGCCGTACGCAAGCGGCTGACCCGCGTCGAAGCCCTGCTCGAACGCTCGGTGCTGCGGCCGCCCCGCGTCGTATACGACCTGTGGCTCGCACAGCGGGCGCTCGACCTTGGCGCACCCGCTGCCCGGCTCCTGCACACCCCTGTCTCCCCCGAACCGAGAACCTGACCTCCATCGCTCCGCTCACCACACCCGGGCGCGGGCGGCATGTGCCACGGAATGCCGCGCCCATCCCGGCCCGAGCCCGCCAAATGATGGAGGGCCGGTGTGATGTGGCATCGTCTCCGGTCATGCAGAACGGGCAAGAGGCGCGGGCCAGGTTCGGCGCGCCCTCCCGCCGAACTACTGAACAGGCCGAGCCCGCGAGGGCGACGAAGCCATCCGCGACGAGCTGACCCGCCGCGCCGGGGCGTACGTACAGCAGGACATCGACGACTGGCTCGCCCGCGCTCTCGCCGCTCACCGGGGCCACTACGCCGACCCGGCCGTCCGCGAAGCCGCCGCCGGCCTGTTGCCCCCGCCGGTCCTCGCCCACGCCGCGCTGCTCGGCGGAAGGGTCTCCGAGGCGGGGCGGAGTCTCCGTGCGTCATGGAGGTGTCGGCGAGGGGCCTTCCAGAGCGCACAAAGTGGTCAAGCCCTCCAGGTTCAGCCTCAGCCGGTGGCCCGCCCTGGCCGATCGGCAGCCGTATGCGTACCCGGGATTTTGTGGTCATCGGGGGCGGTGTGACGTCCGCGCTTCGGTCCCGGGAACGGCGCGATACGGAAGAAATCTGGCCGGCTTGGGGCGGCTGGGGGCGGTGGGGTCAGGTGGGGGTGACGGGGAAGAGGTCTTCGGCGCCGGTGAGGGCGAGCAAGCGCCGGAATTGGGGTGGGGGGTTGCGCAGGCTGATGCGGCGGCCGTACTCGCCAGCGGTGCGGCGGGCGCTGATGAAGGCGCCCAGGCCGGCGGAGTCGCAGAACGACAGTTCGGTGAGGTCCACGACGATGTCGGCCGGCCCGCTGTCCTGGGTGATGGCGGTGAGCAGGGCGGCGCGGAGTATGGGGGCCCGGTCGATGTCCATTTCGCCGCCGACGTGCACGACAGCCTGCTGGCGACTGTCCTCCGGCCGTGTGCCGGGGTCGTCGTCTCCTTGATCTCCCATGCCGACCACTATGCGATGGGCGGGGCCGTGGTGGCAGGAGTGGATCAAGACTTTGGGGCGTCTGACGTGCGGGGTGCGAGCGGCCCATCGGGTGGCCGCCTGCCCGGTGATGCCCAGTTCCGCGGGCGTTTTCCCTTCGCCTCGGGTTCCCGGTGGCGGTATCAGGAGCCCGAACTGCGGCGTCCAGGGAGTCAAGGGCCAGTGCTGTCCTTGCTCGTGCCCAGATCCGCCGGGCGGGCACTACGGCGAGTTCTTGGATGGCCTCGGCCTCGACGAGCGCCTCCAGGCGCGCTGGCTCCGCTGATCGACCTCAACCACCACTCCTGCGGCACCGTCTATCCTCACGGTATGGGCGAGCTCTCCGACCCCGAGAAGGACCTCTACCTCGTCGGCATGAAGTCCTACGGCCGCGCCCCGACCTTCCTCGCCACGACCGGCTACGAGCAGGTTCGCTCCATCGCCGCCCACCTCGCCAGCGACCAGGAGGCCGCCGAGCGCGTCGAACTGACCCTGCGCGAGACTGGCGTGTGCGGCGGAGCCGGCCTTGGCAGGCCGACGAGTATGTGCGTGCTGCTTCTACGCGACCACTGACTCGAGTGGCTACCGCCAGCCGCCCGCGGGCGGGCTGGTACTGGAGGCGGAGTCGGAAGGGCCTGGGGTGAGGGAGCGGAGCGGACCCGCCCAACGGGCCATAGGCCTGAACTCTGCGAAACGGGGTCATTTGGGCCAGCGGAGCGGGCTGTTCAGGGTGAAGGACAGCAGACCGCCGCCCCGAAGACCCGACCAGAGGCCGTGATCACTGGCTGACACGCAGTTTTCTACGTCGCACCAGCCGACCATGCATGAGCTCGTCAGCCGTGCGTGGGGGCTCTGGGCGAAGGGTATATTCTGTGCGGTTTAGGGCGCACTAGACGTTGTGGGCATGTTGTGGAGCTTCTGGGGGATCACCAGGCCACTGGGTGCCTCGGTGATGCTGTGCGTCATTTTTGCTGCTGCCGGTTGACGTCGGAGCTTGCAGGGTCCACGAGGCGGTGGGCGTCGACCACGTATGGGCCGTACCTGAAGCCCTTGCCCACCTCTTCGAGTCTGCTGTAGTCCTCAGTGGACAGGGAGCAGTCGAAGCGGTCGAGGGCGTGTAGCAGGAATCGGAAGGCCAGCTCCGGGCAGACCTTACTTGCGTAGCTTTCGATGGCTGTGCGTGTGGCAGTGAACGACTCGCCTTGCCTTGATGCTCGTGCACCGTCGAGCAGCCCCGTCAGGTCGAGGACCTGGGGAGCCAGGCGTTGACGTTCCTGTGCGGACGGTTCTGTGCCATTGGGCATGCAGGTGGTCGGGGTGGTCCACAGGGATTCTTCGGCACCTCGGGTCTGGGCGAGCGGTCCGAGGGCTGCCAGTAGTTGGTCCAGCCAGGCCCGTGGGGCTCCGCCGAAGGTGGGGGAGCCGCCCAATGAGTCCCCTGGAGCCTGCCACAGCAGATCCAGTTCGGCATGCGTGAGGGGGGAGCGATCCAGTCGTATGAGGTCCTCAAGTATCAGGACCAGGCCGGTGGGATCGGTGTCTGGGCCCCAGTACGCCAGGGCATGTTCGACAGGTCCGGCCGCGGTCAGTGGCCAGTCGTTGTGGTAGGAGCCGCAGAGGTCGGTTATTCCGAAGTCGGACGTCATCCAGTCGTCGTGAAGGTCTAGATCGTGCATGAGATGGCTCCTCGTCCGGGTAAGGCGATCTTGGTTCAGAAGCTGTCGTCCTTGTATGTCCCGCCGGTCACCATGAGGAAGACGAAGGCTGCTGCGGTGGCCTGGAGGAAAGGTGATGCTGCAACAGCGCGCGGCGGGGTGGGCCGGATTCGAACCGGCGTCTTTCCTCTTAGCTAGAGGGTGCGTCGACCTCTGCGCTACCTTCCCCCGCCGCGCTTGCACAGCCTATGTCAGCCCCGAGCCCCTACTGCTGGCCGGCCGCGGGGTGGGCTGGTCCTGGAGGCGGAGCAGGGGGGCGGAGCGGAGCCCCGTAACGGGCCGCAGAATCAGACCCTGTGAAGCGGGGTCACTCAGGCCTGCGGAGGCAGCGGTTCGGGGGGAGGCGGAGGGGAGCCCCGAACCAACGCGCAGCGGTCTGCCGCCGAGCGCAGCCAGGCGCCTCACTGCCCCGGAGCGAAGCGGAAGGGGTAGGGCATGGGTGGGGCTGTGTGGCATCGGTTGGGTGTCTGGCTTCGTTGATCTCTAGGAACAGCGTTTGTCGATCGGTTCTGGAGGCGGCTGGCGATCACCCGGCTCGCGGATGTCGATGACTAATGGGTTCTGGCACAGATCTTGGGGAGCGGTCGCGGAGGGTTAAGGTGTCGTTCGACTGAAGGGCGCACGGGTCCGAGGTTCGTCAGCGTTCACGCATCCTGGTCCACCACCAGCCGTCCATTGCCCACTCGATGTTGTTTGGCTCCGGCAAGGTGCGGCGCTCGAATACCTCATCGATGCGCGTGATCAGTCGCCCCAAGTCCCTTTTGGCTCCGGGAGGAAGGAGTCGCATCGTCCACTCCAGGACGTCCCGGGCGTCTTCCACCTCTATTCCGGGCGAAACGGCCTCGGAGGCGTTCAGATAGCGTCCAGGCTGCTTGAAGGCCCACTCAAAACGGGAGAGCGCATTAGCGACCGCGTTGGGCCACAGGTGCTGGTCCTCAACCCGGCGGATCGCTGCACGAGTCTGCGCGGAGACACCGCGGACTCTCAGGACCGGGTACTGCCATCGTGGCCGCCACCGCTCTGCACGGACGGCCCTGGGACGCCTACGCGGCATCGCCCTTTCGGATCAACATGAGGTCATACTGCCACGGCTGGGCACCCGCTTGGACCCCTGTTGGCGGTCTGCGTCTGGAGACCGCGGGCGTAGGCTCTTGAGGATGCGGATAGGCGAGCTTGCCAGGCGCACGGGCGTGAGTCCGCGCTCACTGCGGTACTACGAAGACCAGGGACTGCTGACCAGCACACGCTCCCACGCGGGGCAGCGTCACTATCTTGATGCCGCGGTCCAGCGCGTGTCGCTCATCCGGCAGCTGTTCGACGCAGGGCTGTCCAGCCGAGTGATCGCGACTGTGCTGCCGTGTGTTGACGTCCCGGGTGACCTGGGCGTCGCTGAGGAGACGTTCACAGCGATGGTGCGCGAACGCGACCGGATCGACGCCGACATCGCGCACCTGGTCGCGACCCGGGATGCACTCGACGCGCTGATCAGGGGCAACAGCCGGTATCGGGCGAAGCTGTCGGCGGTCGCGGAACCGGTGGCGCAGTCGACCTGATGCTGTGATCTGCGTCTCTGCCGCTTGCCTCTGACATCAATGTCAGAGGTGAGGATGGCGCCAGCGCCCGGAATCACCGGGTCGGCGTACGAGGGGCGGCAGAAGATGGGGCAGGCGTGGGGTTTTGGCAGGTACGGCGGGCCCGAGGTGCAGGAGTTCTTCGATCGGCCCGATCCCGTACCCGGTCGCGGTGAGGTGCTGATCAGGGTCGACGTCGCCGGCGTGAATCCCCTCGATCACATGCTGCGCTCAGGTCTGGTCGCCGGGCTCGACGGCGGGCGTCCGTTTCCCCGCGTGCTGGGCATGGAGGCAGCGGGAACCGTTCTTGCCCGGGGCGAGGACGTCAACGGGCTCGAGGTGGGCGACGCGGTCTTCGGCTTCGCACTGACCGGTGGCGGTACCTACGCCGAGACCACGGTGCTGTCCGCGCCGAACACCGCGCGCATCCCGGCGGGTCTGTCCGCGACCGTGGCGGCAACGCTGCCCGTGGCCGGGACGACCGCGGTGGACGTGCTCGACCAGCTCGGACTCCCGGCCGGTGCCACGATCCTGGTCAACGGGGTCGGGGGCGGCGTCGGCCTCGCCGTCGCCCAGCTGGCCATCGGGCGCGAGCTGCGCGTGATCGGCATCGGGAGTACTTCCAAACGCGAGCACGCAGAGGGCATAGGGGTGCGGTTCATCGACTACACCGCCGAGGACGTCGCCGATGCGGCACGCGAGCAGGTTCCGGTCGGCTTCGACGGGATCGTCGACCTGGTCGGAGGCACCTCGCTGCGGACGGTCGCTCCGCTCGCCCGGGATCCACGCAACGTCATTGCTGTCGGTGATGCGTCTGTGTCCGATCTCGGGGGGCGTTTTGTCGAGCGTCGCATCGACCGCGAGAACCTGGAGCGCTCGGCTCGGCTGGCCCTTGACGGAGTCCTCGCACCCCGAATCACCGCGGTCCATCCGCTCTCCGACGCCGCGGCCGCCCTCGCCGGTGTTGAAAACGGTCACACCTCGGGCAAGGTCGTCATCAAGGTGACCTGAGAAGCGCCCGGCCGGCTAACGCCGGCGCAACCAGGCCCGTTTTCTACCGCCGCCAACCACCAGCTGTGGCTCGACCACGACGGACCATGCGCCCGGCCGGACTCATCGACCGCCCGCTCGTCGAGGGCCGGCGCGTCTTCGACCGCGCCGGGTCGCACGAGCAGACCTCCGACTGCGCCGTCCCTCTGCAGGCCCGAGACGACGTCCTGACATTCACCGGGCTGTATCGGGCGGCCGGATGATGCGAGCAGGGGGCGTCCGGCGTTCACGTGCCCCCTCTTGCAGTGATCTGCGAGGCCAGTGGCTTCGCCTGCCCGTGAGCGGGCTGAACGTGCGCTTGGACGTCGGTGTGTGGCGCTGATGTTCCGGAGGGGTGTCGCTGGTGTCCAAGTGCGTACGGGGCCCGGTTCCTTAGATTTCGATCAGTCCCTTCATCCTTTCTCACACCGGAGCACCATGTCCGAAACCCTGGAGATCACTGACGTCCTCTCCGACGCCGACCTGCTCGACCGGACCGCGGCTGCCGTGCGTGCGGCTGGGCTGGCGCTGGACGAGCGTTTTGGGGAGGTGATCCCCTACGCGAGCCGCGAGGACCTGATGCGCGCGCTGGCCGTCAACGACGACGCGGTCCTCGACATCCTCAGGCCCCGCCTCACCCGGTTGCGCCCGCAGGCCGGCTGGGTGGAGGACGAGCTGGACGGCGGGGCCCTGCCGCCCGGCGAATGGTGGGTCGTTGATCCGGCCGAGGGCAATGTCAACCAGCTGCACGCCCTGCCCGACTGGGCGGTCACCGCCACCCTCGTCCGGGAGAACAAGCCCGTACTGACCGTGGTCCACCTGCCGTTGACCGGCGAGACCTACACCGCGCTGGCCGGCGGGGGCGCCTATCTCGACGGACGACCTGTGCATGTGTCCGGGACCGCGGACCTCGGCCTGGGCATCGTGGCCACCAGCCAGGCCCGGCCGGACGAGAACGACGACGTCGTGCGACGGATCGGTTCCTCGATCACCGCCATGCTCTTCGACGCCCTCGTCGTACGCACCTCGGTGCCCGCGACCCTCCACCTAGCGAACGTCGCAGCCGGCCGGCTCGATGCCTTCTGGCAGTTCGCCGGCGCCCGCGCGGACCTGCTGCCCGGAGCGCTGCTCGTCACCGAGGCCGGCGGACGGATCTCCGATGCCCAGGGACGCCCCTGGAGCCCGCACAGCGAAAGCTTCCTGGCGGCCGCACCGGGCGTTCACGCCGAAGCTGTCGCCACCCTCTCACGCTGACCCGCACCACCACGTGCACGTACGGAAGACCAGATCCTCATGACCGCGATCGCAGTACTCGGAAACGGCCGCGTCGGCGGCAACCTGGCCACGGCCCTGACCCGGGCAGGGCATCAGGTGACGGTGGCAGACAGCGCCCCGGGGGCCGCAGCAGCGGCCGCCCGCGGCGCCCGGGTGGTCGTCAACGCCACCCCGGGCGCCGGCTCCCTGGACCGGCTCACCGCCATGCGCGAGGAGCTGCACGGGAAGATCCTCATCGACGTCTCCAACGCCACCACCGACGGGCCGGACGGCCTCCCCGCCGACCTGCTCTACCCCGGAACCAGCCTGGCCGAGCAACTCCAGGAGGCCCTCCCCGGCACCCACGTCGTCAAGACCCTCAACACCATGCTCTTCCCGGTGATGACCTCCCCGGCCACCCTCAGCCAGCCGCCGACGGTGTTCCTCTCCGGCGAGGACCCCCAGGCCAAGCAGGCCGTCCGCGAACTGCTCGCCGACCTCGGATGGCACCAGGAGTGGATAGCGGACCTGGGCGGGATCCGGACCGCCCGCGCCACGGAGGCCGCGATCCTGTTCGTCCCGCACATCATCCGCGCCTCCGGATTCACTCCCTTCGCGATTTCGATCGCCCGCTGACGCGTGCGCCCGCACCGGCCGCGGACGACCGGCGCCGGTGCCGGCAGTGACGGGTCCCGATGACGGACTCGGCGCATCACCGCCACCCGTGCGAGCCCCGACAGGTGATGTTCCAGCAGCGACCGGCTGGTCATCAGGGAACGCATCTCCTGTAGCCGGACCGGACGAGCCCCCCTCCGCGCCGCGGACTTGGGAGGGGCATCCCTTCCGGCCGATTCGGAAGTATCAGCTCCACCCTCGACCATTGCCATGCCGGCCACTTGTAGGAAGATCTTCCCGGTATCGCATGAGCCGCGACGGCGTCCGTCGGAACACCACCACGGGGCGTTGTCGCAATGCAGACGAGGGAGCGGAGCGGGATGCAGGGGAACGGAGCGCCGGCCGGCGGCGCCCGGGGGGTCTTCACCGTGGACTCGACGGCCCCGGGCGCTGCACCGCAGGGACTCGAGGCGTTCCGGCGCGGGTGGGAGACGCAGATCGGCGACGACGTGTTCCAGCTGCCGGCCTTCAGCCCTGACACGATCGGCGACTTCCGGGTCAAGGGAAACGTGACCAAGGTCGACGGCGCGGCGATCGCCGATCTCCACGCAGCGTCGGCCACCCGCACCGCGGACGTCCCGGGCGGCGACCAGGACCTGGTCGCCATGTACGTGGTGCGGCGCGGCGCCTGGACGCTGGGCAACCCGCCCGGCCACGGCGACCAGACCGTATCGGCCGGGCAGTTCCTCGTCCGCCACCTCGGGAGTCTGACGGCCTTCGAGACGAGCGCCGACCTCACGGCGAAGTTCCTGGTCCTGCCCTCCGACGAGCTCAAACCCCTGCTCGGGAAGCGGGCCGTCACCGGATCCGCCGCCTCGGCCGAGATGCGTCTGCTCACGGCGATGACGGACATGATCCACACGACCATCGGCGAGCTCGGCCCGGCCGGCGTGAGCGCTGCTCAGCGCACCCTGATCGAGTTGACCAAGGCAGTGGCCAAGGGCCGCTTCGACGACGTCGAACCCCGGCTTGCCCCCGCCCTCGCCCAGGCAGCCAAGGACCTTGCCGACCGCCGGCTCGCCGATCCTGGACTCTCCCCGGCGATGCTCGCACGGGAACTCAACGTCTCCGTACGCACCCTGCACCGGGCATTCGCCGCGGTGGACGAGCAGGTGAGCACCTACATCCGCCACCGGCGACTGCACGAGGCCCGACTCGCCCTTACCGCGTCGGCAGGCCGCCCGAGCATCTCGGAACTCGCCGCACACTGGCAGTTCGCGGACAGCAGTCACTTCACCCGGGCCTTCAAGAAGCACTTCGGCCAGACCCCCACCGAGTACGCCCGCTCGACCGCGGCAACCCCTGCCCCACCGGACCGGCACCCGCCGGGCGCCGCCGAGTGCGGCTGACCCCGGGGCACGGCCCGCAGCCCCTCCGGCCCCGCCGCACTCTGCCCTGGCGGCGCACCCGCAGCAGCACCGCGGGCTGACCGCCGAGGCGCATTACGCCGCCGAGCGGCGGTGAGGGCGGAGCCGGACGGCGTGTGGGTGGTCGTCGATGAGGCGGAGCGGGGCCGGCTGCTGGACATTGCGGCCGGCTGTGGCGGCACGAGGCGGAAGCGCATGTCGGCTGCGGCTCGGCGTACGTCTTCGTGCTGGTCGCCATCGTCGAGCAGGCTCAGGAGCACGGTCACCGCCCGTGCCTCGTCCGCGCTGATCAGTTTCAGGCGCGGCTCGCTCACGGAGTCGAGGAGTACGTCGAGCAGGTCCAGGGTCTCGTCCATACCCGAACAACGGCAGGTGACCGGGCGGGTCACCCGCCGGTCGACTCGCACGGCGTTCCCGCTTGTGCCCGCAGGTCAGCCGAGGGCCGGGCCGTCCGCTGGTGCCCCGCGGCGACAAGCAGGGGAACGGTGCCGGGAGGCGCTTGCTCTGCGGTTTTTCGGGGTTGCCGCGACGGCTGGGGGCTGTCTGGTCCGGTAAGTGGGGTCGTTGGGGGCTTTCCCACCCGGCGGGCGGGGGACGCGCGCGGCCTGCGGGCAGGGATCGTGTGCGCCTGCGGGAGCCGGTCGGACCCGAGAACCCCGGCCCCCGCAGCTTCCTGTACAGCGAGGAGGCCGGCAGCGTCGCAGGTCAAGAAGTCGACCGCAGTCAACGTTCCGATGCGCTCCGCGCAGGACCAGTGGACGCTCCCGCAGTTCATGAACGGGGGAATACAGGCCGGGTCGCGCTCTCCTGGCCGCCTCGACGGTTAAGAAATACATAAAGATCGTACGCATGGGCGGCAGGTGTGCGGGCACACGGCGCTTCGGAGGTTGATAACTATGGTTCCCCTGCTTCTTGTTCTCCTGCTCATCCTGGTTCTCTTCGGTGCCGGTTTCGCGGTGAAGATCCTTTGGTGGATCGCCATCGCGGTTCTGGTCCTGTGGCTGATCGGCTTCGTTGCCCGCCCGAAGGGCAGTAGCGGCCGCTGGTACCGCTGGTAGCCCAACGGCACCGGCGCGACGGCCGGGCGACGCACTGGTGGCTTGCATCCTTCCCCCGGGGTGCAAGCCACCGTCTTGTCCCGGCCTTCAAACAGGGAAAGCAGGCCTTCAGTCGGTGGAAGCGGGCCGGCGGGGGGTATCCGTTGCGGCAACCGGGGCGGTCGCCGTGACGCAGCAGGGAACCTGCTCACCTCCAACGATCGGCGCCCGTCCCGGCCCGGCCCCGGTCACCGGTAGGCGTGTACCCCGCTGGAGCCAGTGGCGACTCGGGTGTTGTGGTCTGGAGGCGGCGGGCCGCGTGCGGTCACCGGCCGCGGTGGTCGTCTGTCGGCGAAGACGCCGCCGTCGTGACGGCGTGTCCCCGATCGAGGCGTTGTAGCGCCGGGGCGCCGGTGCACAGGCGCCACCGCCTTTGGCAGCCCGGCGGCCTGCTTCGTCGCGCTCGATTCTGGCGAAGTTGTTCACCCGCGCCCCGAGCGCCCGGGGGACGCTGTGCCCGATGACGACGGACTGGTCAAGGCCCGGGAGTGGCTGGAGACCTGGACCGGCCTGGCCATCAAGCTTCTGAACAGCCCATATCTGGCCCGCTACCGCGGATGGACCAAGATCCGCTGCAGAGACACCACCGAAGCGATCATCGGCGCCGTCACCGGCACCCTGCCCGGCCCCAGCTCCTCGTTCTCGGCCGCCACGACAGAGCGGCCAGCTGCGCGCGGTCGGCTGTGCTCAGCCGCTCCCGTGCGCGGCGCAGCCCGGGTTTCGGCACCCCCTGGGGTCTACGCGGCTGCGCCTGCACGTTCGGACCCAGGAGGTGCACCGTGTCGTTTTCGGCCCGGTTAGGTGTGGAGGCGGCTGTTGGTGCCGTCGTGGTGGTCGGCGGTGGGGTCGTCGAACCAGTAGTCGCCGGCTGCAAGGTAGCGGAAGGAGTGGCTGCTGTGGGTGGGGAGGGCGACGCTGGCGGCGCGGGTGCCGTCGCCGCGGTCCTTCAGGGGGTGGGCGGCGGGGTTCCAGTGGTTGAAGTCTCCGACGACGCTGACCGGTCCTTCGGGGGTGTCCTCGGGGAGGACGAAGGTGATCTGGGTCCGGCTGCCCTGCCGCTTGCGTTCGAGCACGGGGAACTCCATCCGTGAAGGCCGTCGGGGTGCGGGAAGTCTGCTCCGTGCGAGGACCGGCAACCGCAGGACAGGGCCGCGGGCTGCTTGACGCTCACCCGCTTGGATCCCCTGCCTGGGCAGGGCATGACGGGCGGGGGCGTACGTGGCGGGGCCCGGCCGGGGTGGCTTTGTCCGGCCGGGCCCCGCGGTGCGTGGACCTCGCTCTGTCACTGTGCCACGGGCAGGCCTGGCGTGCCAGGTGGGTGCGCCGCCCGGAGGAAGCGCCCCGTGCAGGCGGTGCGCCTCGCGGCAGCCGTGTCTGTGGAGGGGTCCGCTCCGCCGCTACGGGGCCGCGATGTGGGTGAGGGTGGTCTGGATGCGGCGGATGGCTTCTTCGGCGTCGGTGTACTGCTCGGGGGTGGGCTGGACGGTGCCGAAGGCGGGGCCGCCTTCGGGGTTGAGGGCGCGCCATTGCAGGACGGGGGTGAGGGCGGTGGCGGTGGCGCCGAGGAACCAGGCGAGGCGTCCGTGGACGTGGGCGAGAGAGATCGCGAGGGCGGCGAGTGCTGCGCGCAACTGCTCCAGCCGTTCGACCGGGGGCAGGGCCGACTGGGCGTGCGCGGTGCCGATGGCATTGGCGAGGTCGACGGCGGCTTTGCCGGCGATGGCCCGGTCGGTGGGGGTGGGGATCCATGCCTGGTCGCGGATCTGCTCCCTTGCTTCCGTGATCAGCGTCTCGATGGTGGTCCGCATGTCCATGCGAGCACCTTAGGTCTACCCGAGGGTGGGAGAGCGCTGTCGGGGCGGGCTGCGGCGTCCAGGAGAGCTGTGCCGACCGCGGATCGCGGTGGGGGAGTTCAGCGCACGCCCATGACAGCGCAGCGGTGGTCGGAGTACGACCAGGTATGGATCACCTCGGAGTCTTCGCTTGATGTGGACCACATGGTGCCGCTGGCAGAGGCCTGGGACTCTGGGGCGGCTTCGTGGACGGCGGGCCGCCGCGAGGCGTACGCCAACGATCAGGGCGCGCCGAACTCGCTGATCGCGGTCTCCGGCAGTTCAAACAGGTCGAAGGCGGACAAGGATCCGGCGGATTGGCTGCCGGTGAAGGCGGACCAGTGCAAGTACGCCGCGGACTGGGTGGCCGACAAGCTGCGTTGGAAGCTGACCGCGGACCCGGCCGAGCGCGACGCGCTGTCCCGCCTGGCGGAGGACTGCCCGGGCACGGCGGTCTCCTACGAGCAGGTCCCGTTACCAGCCGGGCTGGGCGTCGCGCCTGGCTTGGACGGACCGGGGCTTGGCCGTCAGCTTGGTGGCCGCGGACGTGATCGTGCGGCAATGGGTATCCATGGGGTCGACCAGGCCTGTCGGCTCGGCTGTGGGCTTCTTGGCGGTGGGTTCAGGCCCTGTGGGCGTCTTCCCATACCTGCCGGGCGTCGGGGGGAATCCGGCCGCGTGGGGGGACTTGGTATCCGTTGGCCTGGGCCCAGGTGCGGATGGCGTTGGTGTCGGTGGGGGGCTGGTCCGGGGTGGGGGCGGGCTTGTAGAGGACGGGGTGGGACGTGGTGAACTGCGGTGGCTGCTCGGTCAGGCTCTTGGGGAAGAGGGGGACGTGGGTGCGGCCGGTGAGGGAGGAGGCGAGGAAGCCGGTCAGGTTGTCGTCGCAGTCGAACCAGCCCGGTCCGCGTGCTTCGTTGACGGTGATCCGCCAGCGGGCGGGATCCTCGGCCGGATCGGTGATCCAGCACAGGTACTCGCCGTTGTCGGTGGAGCCGTTCGAGGTGGGGCAGAACCGGGCGGCGATCTGCGCGGAGAGGTAGAAGACGCGCAGGAGGCGGCGGTGGTAGCGGTGTAGTCGTCGCATGTTGTCGCTGATGCGATCGGAGTCCCGTGGGACCGGTGCGAGGCCGGCGACGCCGGCGAGGCGTCCCGTGCTGCCGAAGGCGTCCATGTCGCCGCCGGTGCAGGCGATGAACTCCGCCCCCAGCAACGGGCCTATACCGGGCAGGCTGAGGACCACTTCGGCGTGGCGGTGTTCTCGGAAACGGGCCGCGATCTGCGCGTCGATGGCGGCGATCTCTTCATCCAGAGCCAGCACGGACCGGGCCAGGGCGTTGACCACGGCGGCGGCTGTGCTCTCCCCTGCCACGGCAGTGTGCTGGGCCTGCGCCGCGGCGACGGCTGCATCGGCCATGGCCTGGGCGCCACGGACTTTGCGGTTCTTCAGCCAGGTCGTGAGGGGGCTTGGGCCGAGCCGGCGCAGGCCGGCTGGGGTCTGGTAGCCGGTCAGCAGAATCAGTGCGGCTTTGGACGCGGCGTAGTCGAAGGTCCGTTACAGGGCGGGGAAGTACTCCAGGAGCTGGGCCCGCATCCGATTGATGGCGCGAGTGCGGTCGGCGGCGAGGCCGTGGCGGCGGGCTGTGAGGATCTTCAGGTCCACCGCGATCTCCCGTTCCTGCAGTGGCTGCAGGTCCCGGCGCATCCGTGCCTGGTCGGCGATGACGTGAGCGTCCTTCGCATCGGTCTGGCCGTCCCGGGGGTAGCCACGGGAAGCGTGGTGGACGGTTCGGCCGGGAATGTAAAGCAGCCGCTGACCATGACTGGTCAGCAGGGCGATCAGCAGAGCGCCGCCGCCCGCGTTCAGGTCGACGGCCCAGGTCACCGGGCTGTCCTCAGCCAGTGCGAGGACGTCGCCT
Organism: Streptomyces sp. NPDC086989; assembly: GCF_044745505.1. Taxonomy (NCBI): domain Bacteria; kingdom Bacillati; phylum Actinomycetota; class Actinomycetes; order Kitasatosporales; family Streptomycetaceae; genus Streptomyces; species Streptomyces sp. NPDC086989. The sequence goes on along the minus strand of NZ_JBIVAL010000023.1, from coordinate 33,707 downwards.
ACAGCTCCAGGAGCTCGGGCTCGTTGTTGGGAACCCGGCGCGAGAGCACCTTCGTCCCGACCGTGTCGATCACCATGCAGTGATGCGCGGCCTTGCCGGCATCCGTCCCCGCCCAGAGCTCGGGCACCCGAGCCTCCCTCGTCGATCGGTTGACTGGTCCCTGCAGGTCAAAGCCACACCTTCGGCAGGAGCGCCGTCCAGCCACACCCAGGCCCCTGGGTCTCCCGATCGTACGAAGGACCAGAATCAAGCTACCAAGACGGTAAGGAGCGTCGTGGTTGGCCAGGGAGCGCGATAGCTGGCCAGTCTGAGCACTGGCATTCACGGAGGCGTGACTGAGCACGATGGCTGATACCGAGCGCGGCACGCGAGAACCGCCATGCCAACGGTGTTCTCCCGACGCGCGTGTGCGCGGTCAGCAAACAGGCGCGCCCACGTTCGTCATCAGGCCTCGGGCAACGGAATGCTGCGCCACTCCCGGCTCCTCTGCTCGGCCAAAGCCGCCAGGTGCCCGCGCTGTAACTGCTCAAGCGTCACCACCGCGAAGGTGTGCCGCAGCATGTGCGCGTGGCAGGCCAGCCGCACACCCGCCGCCTTGTACCGCCGGTTCGAGGCCGCGAACATCTCCTTCCACGCCGAGACCGACAACGGCTGCCCGCCCTCGCCGAGCCTCAACATCGCCGGCTCCAGCCCCGCCGGACCCTCGACCAACAGCAGACGCCGCTCAAGCCCGCCCAAGTGCTCCAACTTGACGCGGGACGCCGAACCGACCCGGCGCGCCCACGGCCTGCCCGGATCATCCACCACTCAGGGCCTGCGCCACCGCGCGTACCGGCCCGCCGCCTGCGCCTGGGCGACGACCTCCGGCCGGTCCCACCTCTGGTAGTCATCCACATCCCGCAGCACCGCGGCCGGCACGTAGGTCCAGCGCGAGGAGCTGCCCTTCGCCACCGCCTGCGGAAGCCAGAACCTCACATAGGCGCCCGATTCCGGTGACCACCACGGCACCTCGAACACCTCCAGCGCGCACTCCTCGGCCAGCCTGAGCCCGGTGCGGACCATCAGGTCGCAGAACGTCGCGTTGCGCGCCGCCCACCGCGCCCGGAACCCAGGCCGTGGCAAGCCCGCCGCGTCGAAGCGGGGGAGACCGGCTGAGCGCCGAGGTCAGGGTCAGCCTGTCTGGGCGGTGGTGAGTGTGGCCGTGACGGTCTTGCCGTCGTGGTGGATACGGACGCCGGTGGTGGCGAGCTGGTTGACCAGCCGCCATCCGAAGCCGCCGGGTGTATCCGGGGCCCAGGGCTTGATCCGAGGCGGGGCGGTTGAGCGGTCGCGGACCTCGACGGTGACGATGCCGGTCCGGGCGGTGATCTGGAAGGCGGCGGCGCCGCCTGCGTGACGGTCGGCGTTGGAGATCATCTCGGTCACCACGGTCAGCACGTCGTCCACGGCTGCGGCGGGCAGATGTAGGCCGGCCAGGACGGCACGGGCGGTTTCGCGGGCCTGCGCGCAGCTGAGGCCCGCTCCGAGCGGCTCCGGCAGAAGCCGCGATAGCAACGTCGCATCCTCCATATCGTGCGCTTTCCCCCGCTTTCATCCTGTAAGCGACATAGTCGACGTCTCGCGCCGTTCCCCCCACGTGCTCGGACCAGCTGATTTGCCCGCCAACGCTACAGGTTCGGCACCGATAAGCAGCAGTCAGGCTAACGCCGCCGGGCAGGCGCGGGATAGCGCGAGGGCCATGGGCGGGGGGTCGCCGACGAACTCGTCAGGCAGGCGCAGGAGCGCGGCGGCCGCGAACCAGCAACAGCTGTCGGCCGCCTCCGGCCACGTTCCGAGCTGCTCGCGGGGGCCGCCAATCCAAGCCGAGCGGCGGGCCGCAAGCCGCCCCAGGCATGGGTGCGGCGGGAGTGGATATGCGACGACCATGAAACCCATGAGGACACCGGAGCCTGCGGAAGGTCATCAGACGCCCGGCGGTGAGGCGGCGGGTCCGCATCGGCTGGTTGAGGAGCGGGCACCGGATCGGCTCTCTGAGTTGCCCAAGCAATCCTGGAGGGCGGTGCTGCGCGGGACGCTGAGGGAATTCAAGGACGACGAGCTGGCGGACCGGGCGGCGGCGCTGACCTACTTCGGGGTCCTCGCCCTGTTCCCCGCTTTGCTGGTGCTGGTGTCACTGTTGGGTATCGCCGGTGAGTCGGCGACCAAGGAGGTGCTGGACAACCTGCAGCGGCTCACCCCCGGGGCGGCTCGGGACGTGATCAGCAACGCCGTACAGCAGCTGCAGGACAGCGCCGGTATCGGCTCGCTGCTGGCCATCGTGGGTCTGCTGGTGGCGATCTGGTCGGCGTCCGGATACGTGGCCGCGTTCATCCGCGCCTCCAACGCCGTCTACGACATGCCCGAAGGCCGGCCGGTGTGGAAAGTGCTGCCGCTGCGCGTGGGGCTGACCGTCGTGCTCATGATCCTCGCCGTGGCCAGTGCCCTGATCGTGGTGTTCACCGGCGCTCTGGCCCGGCAGGCGGGTTCGGCGCTGGGTGTGGGCGACACCGCGATGACGGTGTGGGCGATCGCGAAGTGGCCCATCCTGCTGGTCCTGGTCACGGCCATGATCGCGTTGCTGTACTGGGCTGCGCCCAACGCGAAGGGCCGCGGCTTCAAGTGGGTGAGCCCGGGCAGCTTCCTGGCACTGCTGATCTGGATGATCGCCTCCGCCGGATTCGCCTTCTATGTCGCGCACTTCGGCTCGTACAACAAGACGTACGGCACGCTCGCAGGCGTGGTCATCTTCCTGGTGTGGTTGTGGATCACCAACCTGGCCGTCCTCCTGGGCCTGGAGTTCGACGCCGAAATGGCCCGTCAGCGCGCGATCGCGGGTGGGCTGCCCCCGCAGAAGGAGCCCTACGTCGAGCCGCGGGACACCCGGGAGTGGAGCGAGGAAGACCATCACCGCCTGGACTGAGCGCCAGACGGCTGCCGACCGAGGGGAGCTGCCGGAGTATGAGAGTGCTGGCCGGCTTGCGGGACCGCGACCACCAGGTGACGCGGCGCATCGCGGCCTTGGATTCCCCGGCGGCGCGCCGACTGCTGCACGCCGTCGGAAAAGCAGCCGAGCACACGAAGCTGTGATGGGCTGCCGCCCTGCCCATGGCGGCCGCAGGTGGCTGGCGTGGCCGCCGGGCCGCCGCAGCCGCAGGGGTGCTGGCGATGACGGTTGCCGAGGTGCTCTCGAACGGGGTCGCCAAGCAGCTCGTGGACGGGCGGCGGCCACCCGCGGAATGGATTGCGTACGACGACGTCGCGGACAGGCCGGACAGCTCGTCGTTCCCCTCCGGGCACACCGCCGCCGCAGTCGCCTTCACCGTCGCCGTTGCGTCGCCTTGGCCGTGGGCCGCGGCCGCGTGCGCGGTCCCCGCCGTGTTGGTGGCCGTCGAGCGGGTCCACAGCGGCGCCCACTACCCCTCCGACGTGGCGGCAGGCGCCGAGATCGGCGGCGCGACCGCGACCTTGGTCCGCCACGCGCCTCCTCTCCTGGTCCGCTGTCGGCGATGATCACGCCTGCCCTGGTGGGTGAGCGGCGAGGCGGCAGGGTATGTGCGGCCCGGGAACCCTGGGAGCGGAGGCAGGTGAATGTGAGCCCTTCAAGGAGTCAGGTGGGGGTGGTGAGCGCCGTTCGCGGACCTGGCCGCGCTCCCCGAGGCGGCCAACCGGGGGCTCAGGATGTGGAGTCGACCTCCCCGTGCCGGGCCCGTCGCCGGTAGTCCTGCGGGGCCAGTACATACAGCTCCGCGACTTCGGGACGGGCCGGGTCGTGTACGTCGGGTTCGTCGAGCAGCGTCATCACCGAGCGCAGCGTGGTCTCGATGGTCTGTCCGGGATCCCACCTTTCGCTCAGGGCGTCCAGGTCGATGCTGCCGCAGGTGCTGACGTTGGGGTGGTGGACCGGCTCGGTGAAGCGCATGTGCGGCCGATCGGCGGGATACGACGAGGGCACGGTGATGTCCACGGGAAATTGCCGACCGGCGAACATTGACGACGTGTCCGGCAACAGCACCGCTTTCCACCGGAACAGATCACCGTCGACGCAGGGGTTGATCAGCATCTCGTCGGCGGGGGGAGGCGACTGTGTCAGCCGCGTCGCTTCCGCCTTCAGCCTGGCCTCAGCAGTGGAATCCACGGGGTGTTCCATCCTTCCGGCGAGGTAGCGGGCCGCCGGTCCCGGATGGTGCGGGGATCCGGTACCAGCTCATTCCGCGTATGCCCAACTCTTCGTACCCCAGCCCGGGCACCGCCGGCACGGCATATGGGTGGAGGGGGCTGCCGCGGCCTGAGCCATGCCTTCCATGGGGAGCAGGGCGGCCAGCGCGACGACGGCACGGCAGTGGTCTTCCTCATGCGGGTTGCCTTTCGTCCGGCGGGAGACGCGAGGGCACGGCCGTGCCGGGTACGTCCCGATGTGTATGGGCCCCCCGCACCGCTGGCCCGGCAGCGAAATCGATCACCATATCCGCCCATACCGGTTACTTGTCGCATCGGGGCGCAGCCCCCCGGATCGCCGCCCGACAGGGGCCGGCGAGGTGCGTTTCAGGGCGGCGCGCAGGAGTTCGTCAGTAGACCGCGCGGGCGAGCGGCGCCGCCAGGTCCTGCCCGGACCCGGGTCCGCGACCACCTGCGCCGCCATTCCGATGCCCTGGTCAGCGGGGCCACCGACGCACCGCGCTCGGTCCAGGTACTCATCGCGTCCCTGGCGGCGGCCGGCATTACCGGGGTGAAGGCGCCGGCCTGTCCGCGCTGCGGCTGCGTGCGGCCGCAGCGGCGGGCGGTGCCGGGCGGCGGTCTGCCGAGGGTACGAAGGGCGTCCTCGCCGCCCGCGGCAACTTGGGTTCTGATCCCGTTCCTCCAGCGCATCAACGCCTACCTGGTGCGCTGGATCCGCAGGAAGTATCGGCGGCTGGCGCCGTTGCGGAAGGCCATCACGAAGCTCCAAGAGATCGCTCAGCGATACCCGCGGATGTTCGCGCATTGGCCGTACACAACACTTGCCGCCATGGCCTGGTGATCAGGATGACAAGAGCGGAGTGACGAGAGATTGTCACGCTCCGTTCTATGGGAGCCCGGGGGTGAGATTCCCCCGGGCGACCCGACTCAGCAGGGTAAGGGGGCCCTTGTTGGTGAGATCCAGAGCCCGCTCCAAGCCGGGGAAAATGCAGGTCAGCTGAGCCCGGAGCCGGTTGACGGTGCGGGTGCGGTCGGCGACCAGGTCCATGCGGCGGCCGGTGAGGATCTTGAGGTCGATGGCGGTTTCGTCGCCGGCGCGTAAGGCGTTGAGGTCGCGGCGGATGCGGACCTGATCGGCGATGACGGCTGCGTCCTTGGCGTCGGTCTTGCCTTCGCCGCGGTAGCTCTCGGAGGCGCGGTGGATGGCGCGGCCGGAGATGTAGTGGCCCGGCTGGTCGTGGTTGAGGAGGATGCTGATGGCCAGGGCGGCTCCGCCGTCGGCCAGGTCGATTCCCCAGGTCACCTCGTCGTCCAGTGCCAGGACGTCGGTGAGCAGTTCGAGGAGTTCAGGCTCGTCGTTGGCGACGCGTCGAGACAGCAGCCGGCGGCCGCTCTCGTCGATCGCGACGCAGTGGTGGTGGGTCTTGCCTGCGTCGATACCGGCCCAGATCGCGGCCATGGTGCCTCCGTGCGGTGGGGTGTGCTGGGTGCCTCCCGACGGACGACCTCGCTGTCGATTCCCTACGGAGCGATCATTCGCAATTCCTAATTGGCAGCCGAGTCGTCGGGGGCGTCGGGCGGCCAATCAATGGAAGCCACAAGCGGCAGAACCTTGAGAGCCACACCCGACGCCCCTGGGTGGGAGAACCATACGAAGGGCTCGCCCGGTCCCGCAGACAACGTAGGGAACCCTGACAGATCTCACGGAACTTGGATCGTTCGACCGCTGGGGGAGTGACGGGACGGACCAGACGTGACGGCGTGCTATTTTTGTGAGCGATCGTTCAACTACGGGGGGTTCGGTGGGCCGCAAGCAGCTCTGGGATCAGGCGGATGTACTGGCCCGCGCCATGCGACTGTTCCGCCGCCGCGGCTACCTCGGGGCCTCGCTGCGGGACATCGAAGAGGCGACCGGAATGCATCCGGGCAGCCTGTACCGGGTCTTTCAGAGCAAGGAGGGCCTGTTCTGCGCCGCACTGGACGCCTACAACGACCAGGTGGTGCAGGGCCGAGTCCGGGCGCATCTCCTGGAATCGCCGGACCCTGTGGCGGGCATCCGGTCGTTCTTCACCTCGACGTTCGAGACCGGGCTCGATCCCGATCCGGGATGTCTGCTCACCAACACCGCGGTGGAGTCCTTCACCGTTCCGCAGGCCGCCGCGGGAGTGCACCGGGGGCTGGAGACGATCGAGTCCGGCTTCGCCGACGCGCTGACGCGCGCCCGCGCTCTGGGCCTGCTGGCGGCGGATCTGGACGTCGAGGTGTCGGCAGCCCGACTGCTGGCGCTCTATCAGGGCCTGTTGGTGCTGGTCCGGGCCGGCACCCCCGTCACGAAACTGAACACCATTACCGATGGCGCAATGGCGTCGATCGGCTCCGACAAAGAAGGACAGCGATGATCGACTCGCAGCAGCTCTGGACGAACTACGCCGCGTGCTGGTCGGCCGACCCCGGCGAGCGGCTTGCCGCACTCGGCGCGGTCGCGGTCGAAGACGTCGCCTATCGGGACCCGGGCACGGAGGTGGGCGGGCTGACGGAGCTGGCCGCCTACATGGCCGGGTTCGCCGGAGCCTTCCCCGGTCACCGGTTCCGTATCGACGAGGTGGTCGAGCACCACGACCGGTCGCTCGCACGGTGGACCCAGCTCGGCGAGCAGGACGAACCCGCCATGGCGGGCGTGAGCACCGCCCTGCACCGCGATGGCCGGCTCGCTGACATCACCGGGTTCTTCCTCCCCGCGTAAGCGGATCCCACAGCCTCGCCGAGTCTGCGCCGACCGGCCGGAGCCGCTCGGCGAGGTCACCCTCCACCGTCACTTCGGTGACACGGACCGAATCAACTGAGACGCCGAGCGAAGCAGACGAGATCGCTTGAGACAGGAAATTGCGGGCGCAGTCCGCAGCCTTCGCAGATAGCAACTCCTTGTGGCCAAAGCCCCATCGACACGGCATGCTGAGTTCTTGCGGTCGAGGGAGGCTCGGCGTGTCGATACATCCGCTGATGCGCCGCACTGGCTAACGGATACCCGAAGGGCACGCATTCCCGGGCGATGTCAGAAGACCAGGATCCGGCGGTGTGGCTGCCGCCGGCGCCGGAGCCGGACCATCCGGCTTACCAGCAGATCATGGCGGTGTTCGCCGCGGCCGACGCGCCGCTGCGGGCGCGGCAGGTGTGCGAGGCGATGGACCTGGAGATCGCGCCCAACAACATCAACAACACCCGCCTGAAGCTCAAGCGGCTGACCGAGCGCGGAATCCTGGCCGAGACCGAGCAGGGCTTGTTCACCCAGCCACGGCCGTAGCCTGCCGGCGACACCGCGCTTGCCCCTTCCGAAAGCGCGGAATGGACATCAACTTACGCACCACCGCTCAGCTCCTGAACTGCGTCGATCACGCTGTCCACCACCTCGGTCACCGGCTTGGATGCATCGATGATCGTCGCGCCACGGCTTTCGTACATCGCTCGCATCCGAGGATTCCACTCCAGGGCCGCTGCGAGCTCTTCGGGATGTTGACCGAATGGGTTCGTAGTGCGGGTCGCGAGCCGGTGGCGGAGCGTGTCCTCGTTGATCACCAGGCACACGATGACGTCGAAAAGATCGCGGACCTCTGCCTCGTTCTCCGCCGACCCACACAAGAACGCGATTCGGAAACGAGACTCCTCGACGAGGGTCTCAACGCGCTCGCGGACGATCGCCCACCCGTATCGATCGAGCCAGCCCTCGGGAACGGGATACGGAGGATCCATCACGACCTCGCCCTTGGCTCGGTCGATCCAGCGACTGAAGCCGTCCTCATCGGCGTCGAGCGCGACGTAGCCACGCGCTCGCAACACCCCGCAGACCGTGGACTTACCAGTCCCTGAATTGCCCGTCACCCACACCACTGTCACGCCGCCAGCGTAGACATACCACCCTGGCCCAGCGACGTAATCGCCGCGATCAGACAAGGTGTCCGGCACAGCCGGTGATTGGCCAAAGCCCCAGCTCAGACACCATGCCACGTGCGTCAAGCACGGGCTCGCCGTCGCCGGCCGGGGCGCGGGCTCAGGCCGCGGCGGGAGCACCCGTGCGGAGGGTCCGGCAGCGGGCGCGCGCCCCCGGGCGGTCACAGATCAACCGGGTCGCCGGTAACCAGTACGTCGGGGGCGTACCGCCGGCCACCCATGCGGGTACCGCGTGGACGTCGAGTTCCGCGAACAGCTGCCTGGATCGGTGATGGTCCGGCCGGTGAGCGCGGGGCTTGTAACGAGCGAGGCGGTCCCTACGGCCGTCGAAGTCGAGCTGCGCCAGCAGCCTCCTTCCGACCGCGGACGCGTGCGCGACCTGGGGGAAGGACACGCCATCGACGACCGGCGGCACGGTGGGCCCGGAGGCGGAGATCACGACGCGGAGGTCGCCGTCGGTGCATCGGGAGGGCGACCAGCTTCGCAGCGCTCGCCGATGCATGTTTCGGCCGTAGCGAGATCCTCCCGTCGGGGGCGCAGTAGTCTGATCTATGCATGGTGCTGGATGACCGGGAAGGGGCGACGTGAGAGCGGCACGGGCTTTGGCGACGCTGGACGAGGTGGACGTCGGTGACCATGTCTGCTGGCTGGTTGACGGGGCTGTTCCCTTCCCTGGTACCGCGCGGGCGTACGTCGCCGACGGCGCCTTGTACGGGGACAAGATCGTGGTGGTCGGAGCGGCCGACGGCGTTGCCGAGGACACGTTCGGAGTCTCGGCCGCGGTGGTGCTGGATTTGCCCTTGGGGGACGCCGACTCGGTTCTGGCGGCGGTGAGGCGTGAAGCCCGTACCGCAGCCCGTGAGGGTTACCGTTCGGTACGGGTACTTGCCGAACGGATGCCGGTCACGGAGCCCGGTGCGGCGCACGACCTCCTGTCCCAGGAGCTCAGGCTCGACGAGTTCGCCTCGGAGTGCGGCGCGATGGTGGTCTGCGCGTTCAGGCCGTCTCAGTGGCAGGCGGATACGCTGGAATACGTGGCGAGTGTGCACCCGCACGAGATGGGCACACGTGCGGAGCGTCCGGCGTTCCGGATGTTCAGCACGGGCGTCGACAGCTGGAGCGTGGACGGTGTGATCGATTCACAGGACGCTGCGGCGTTCAATGCCGCGCTTCGCGCGGCGGTGGGGCATACACCGAGGATGAGGCTGTGTTTCGACCGTCTGGAGATGATCGACGCCGCCGGCATGGGAGCCCTGGTCGAGGCAGCGAACCACCTTCCGGGACGGCACATCGTCGTGGAGGGTGCCAACGAGACCGTGCGGCTGTGTTGGGAACTTGCGGGATACGCCGCGCCCGGTGTGCCGGTGGTGATGGCCGTATGAGCACCACCCAGCCGCCCTCGGCCAACACCCCCGGGTCGGCAGCCCGGGCCGAGGCCCGTTTCCACCACGAGCTGTACCCATACCGAGGTCAGGAACAGTTCATGACCGGCACCCTCGGTTTCATCCGTGAGGCGCTGGAGGCCGACGAAGCGGTGGTCGTCGCCGTCCCCGCGGCCAGGGCATCACTTCTGCAGGGCGAGCTGGCCGGCGAGCCCGCCGTCACCTTCGTCGACACCACGACGGCCGGACCGAATCCGGGGCGGCTCGTCGCTGCCTGGACCGCCTGGCTGGAGGAGAGCGGCGAGGGAGGCCGGCCGGTACGCGGTGTCGGGGAGACCGCCTGGAGCCAGGCTCGCAATGCAGCCCACCTCTCGGAGCTGCGCCATCACGAGTGGCTGCTGAACCAGGCGTTCGCGCACAGCTCCGCATGGTCGATGCTGTGCCCCTACGACGCCACGGACGAGGACCAGGCTGCGCTGCGGTCCGTCTCCCGCTGCCACCCGCTGATCCACGAAGACGGCCGGCACACACCCAACGCAGACTTCCTGGATGACGGACGCTACCCCTTCGAGGTACTGCCCGCCCCGTGCGATCCGTACCAGGAGCTCAGCTACGTGTACGGGGACCTGGCCGCGGTCCGCTCGAAGGTCGCCCAGTGCGCTTCAGACGCGGGCGTGTCCACGGAGCAACAGGCGAAGCTCGCCGTCGCCGTCACCGAGATCGCCACGAACAGCATCCGACACGGCGGGGGCTGCGGAACCCTGCGTACGTGGGCCCAGGACTCGGTGTTCCTGTGCGAGTTCCGGGACGCCGGATACATTGCCGACCCGATGGCCGGCCGCATCAGGCCGTCGGCCCGACAGCTCGGCGGCCGCGGCCTGTGGCTCGCGCACCAGCTCTGCGACCTGGTCGAAATCCGTTCCACCCCCGAACACGGCACCACCGTACGCCTCCACATGGACGTCCAGGCAAAGCAGGCACGCTGACGACCGGGAACCGAAGGCCTGGGCCCGGCCGGGCCTCGGGGTAGGGCCTCTGGCGATCCCGGATCCTCAGCACAGTCGTATGTCCCTGACTCGAGTGCGACGCCGCGTGTGGGAGTCCCTTGGCCGCATGGCTGTCCTGGGGGTTGACGGTGCCGTTTGGGCTGGTAGCCGCCGTGCAGGGACAGCCCGGCGCGGTGGATCCGGCGTCAGCGAAACGAGTTGCCGGGCAAGGCCATCCTCCCCATCGGATGACCCGGCCCTCTGCTGCGCCGCACCCGAGTCGGCTGCCGCTCCTCCGTTTGCCCTATGTGGGACGCGAGGGGGGGCACGGCTTGTGGGACATACGCTCGCGCGTATTCCGTCGTGGTAGGCGACAGGTTCGCCGTGAAGGGCGGTTCATGCCGGTTGGGGTGTTTCCCGGCTGTGGGTGGATGGCAGCGTGAGTACGGCATCGCTTCCGGGCCGGACTGGCCGGTCATACCGTGCCTGGCCCGGAAGGAGGGGGACGAGAGGCGTGTACGTGGTCCCGTTGGGCGGCTGTCGCGGGGGCGAGCCGCTGTAGCCTCAGGCCTCTTGGCGCGCCCTGTCCCCGGCTTTTGCCTCCAGAGCGGTTGTGCGCAGTGCTGCGATGACGGCGGTGGTTGTCGGGTTGGGGCTGTCGGTGTGACGGGTCGCGGCGAACAGGAGGCGTTGGATCGGGTGGTCCGAAAGGGGGGACGAGCGGATTCCGGGTGTGGCCGGGTCGATGGCCATGCGGGGGACGAGGGCGGTGGCGAGGCCGGCTCGTGCGAGAGAGAGCTGGGCGGTGATGTCGGCAGTGATGTAGCGGGGTGTGGGCGTGAAGCCGGCCTGGCTGCAGCCCTGCAGGATGGCTTGCCCGCAGTCCGTGGTCGGCGGTGGGACGGCGAGATCGCGCGAGGCCAGATCCCGCAGGAGGACGGGCCTGTCGCCACCCCGGTCGGCTGCGGTGACGACCACCAGGGGGTCGTTGAGCAGTGGTGAGATGCTGACGCCCCGGGGTGTCGCGTCGGGCAGGTGGCGATAGCGCTGCCCCAGCACCACATCGACGGTGCCGAGGGTGAGTTCGCGTAGCTGAGCCTGATCGGTGACGAGGCAGGTCACGGCGAGCTGCGGATGGCAGGAGGCGAGTGCAGTCAGTGCGGGTGCCACCATCGTGGCGACCGTGGACGGCAGCGCGGCGAGCGTGGCGGTGGCGCCGACCGTGTCCTTGACCGCCGCGACGGCGTTTTCCGCCTCCTCCATGGCGGCGAGGATCCGGTCGGCGTGTTCGAGGAGGACACGGCCGGCCTCTGTCAGCGCGACGGTTCGCCCGTCGGGGCGCAGCAGGTCGACACCCACGTCGTTTCTCAGAGCGGTCAGTTGCTGGGACACGGCACCGGCGGTCAGCTCCAGGGAGCGGGCGGCCGCGGTGATGGAACCTCGGGCGGCGACGGTCTTCAGCATGTACAGGCGGCGAATATCAAGCACGACTCGATAGATTAGCTAAAGGATCGCATCAGAAAAGCAACCCTTGACCTGCCGGGTCGCGGTGGGCGATCTTCACAGGCATGGAAATCTTTCCGTGCATCGCCGCAGTGGCCCGCCCCATCCACGACTTCGGGGACGAGTTCATGTCCGACGAGGCGACCGCCGAGATCGGTCTGCGCGCCGGGTTCGCCCCGGGCCGCGGCTTCTACTGCCGCGGTCGCTTCGGAGTGCTCGGCGAGGCACCGGTCACGGTGGTCCAGGCGGTACAGGGCTTCCTCGGCCCCCAACTGGTAACCAGCGGCTGGCTGGCGGGGCAGCCCGTGATGCCGGCCCAGGAGGCCGCCGCCTGCTACGCGCAAGCCGTCCGCGCCTGGGGACGGGCGCACATCCCCGCCGACGTCGACGTGGAGCACTTCAACCACCTGGCGCGACAACTCATCAGTGCAGCCGACACCGCTGCACTGCCCCTGTTCGCCGGCTGGCGCGCGCAACCGTGCCCCGACGGCGACCCGGTCGGCGCGGCCATGCAGCACATACACGTACTGCGCGAACACCGCGGCGCCTGCCACCTGGCGGCGGTGCGCATGGTCGGGGTGAGTGCCGAAGCCGCCATGGTCATCAATCTGGGAGTCGAGCAGGCAGCCCACTACGGCTGGCCTCAGCCGCAGCCCGTAGGAGCGGCCGGAATCCGGCGACTGCAACGCGCCGAGCGGATCACCGACGAGATGCAGATGCCGCTCTACGCCCAACTGACCCACCGGCAGCGAACCGAGTTCGCGCGACTCGTCGAGACACTGACCGCCCCCTGAGCGGGCCGCCGGGCACCGACCACCACTCGACGCCCGGCATGGACCATGGCGCCACGGGCGACGGCCTGACCTCCGCTGCCACCGAGCTGCCGGCCGGCAAGGACACGGCCTACGCGTTCCGGATCACCGGCCCGGACGGCAAGCCGGTTACCTCCTTCGCCGTCGACCGGACCAAGCGCATGCACCTTCATGCCATCCGCTCCGACCTCACCGGCTTCCAGCACCTGCACCCCTCCATGGCCGTCGACGGCACCTGGACCGCCAGCTGACCGCCCTGACGCCGGGAACCTGGCGGACGTACGCCTCCTTCCCCCCGAGGCTGCTATATCGCGTCAAGCGGTTGGGAGGAGATCGTTGGGGTTCGGTCTGAGCGTTCGAGAATTTTGAACAGCTGACAGCAGATGGCCCGTTTCAGGCAGCGCTGTGCGTCGCGGGACGTCTTGCCTTCGCCCATCCTGCGGGCCACGTACGTCTTCGTGGTTGGGTCCAGCCGCATGCGGATGAGCGTGATGGTATGCAGAGCGCGGTTCAGCTGCCGATCACCACTGCGGTTGATCCGATGGCGCTCGAAACATGTCTTTCGAAAGCCGCTGCGAGTCCACTCCCACAGCGCCGACGGGGAGTCGACATCAACCCAGCCCTTCAGGGATCACTTTGCGGCATGTGAGAGGGAGGAGGTCTTCCTGACCGGCGAGGCACTGCTTCTACAAAGAGTCGCTGACCGACTGTGCACAAGTCGACGCGAAGAGTAGCCGACGACGGGCCCCTGCCCACGCTCTGAGAAGTCCTACGCCGAGGCCGTACATGCCCAGGGCCGCGACACAGGCGAGCACCTTCTCCACAAGCTCAGGAACATGGCCGCTCCGTGGCGAGACCATCCGCACCACCCGGACAACGACACCGAGGGCGGGCACCAGCCCGACGACACCGTGCCGGACGGCCGGCCATGAGGCGGCAGTGGGCCCTTCCGTGCGGCATGATCGCCGCCATGGTGGTGCTCACGCCCACCGTGCTCGACACCCGCAGCAGACCATGGACCACGGGATGGGTCGCCATCCTCCTCGGCGCCCTCGCCGTGCAGTTGCTGCTTGTACTGCTGGACCATCTGGCCCCCGAGGTAGACAGTCCCGAGCGCGAGGGCGTCCCGGATCCTGAACCGTCCTGCCCAGCCGCGACGGGGGTGAAGTCGAGCGTCCGCATGTGCCTGACATGACAGCTGTGAGTGCAGAGGCTGCCTGGCTGCTCCTGGTCGGTCTGGCGGTGTTCGGTGCGATGGTGGCCCTCGCCGACGGACGCCTACGTTGGTATCCGAGGGGTTTGCTGCAGTGGTGATGGTCATCGCCCTGGCGCAGGGTCCGGACGGAATGCTCCTGGCCAGCGGGTTGATCCCGCAGGCCGAGGCTCCGGCCATCCGCATCGTGACGCTGCCGACGTGGATCGCAGGCGTCGGGTTTGCTGTCTGGAAGGGCAAAAGGGCTGTGCTCGGCCGATGGGCGGATCAAGAGCTCGTCCGAATTCTGGGAAGCCTCGTGCTGACCCGCATCACCGCGCTGTATCGCCGCGCCGAGGGCGCGGATGCCCGAGACCTCCCTCTGCAGGAGGCCCGGACGGCGCTGGGCTGTCGCCGCGGCCGTGTTGCCTTGCTGTCCTTCGAAAGGGTCCTTGAACAGATGGAGGCGGAGCACCGATCCACCGAGGAGTGGTCCGAGCTCCGCTCACGGATCCGCGCGCAGGTCAGGAACTTCGTCGGCAGAGCACAGACCGACCAGGCGCCCGCTGGCGCATGATCGATCAGCTCGTCCAGGTCTTGATCTGAGCGGCGACCTCCCGCACCGGGAGGCCGTCCCGGGCCGCGCGGGCCAAGGGAATCACGGTGTCCAGCCCAGGGCTCACCGGAAGGCCGCATGCCGACAGGTAGGCCGCCGTCACCGTGGCCGCGAACAAGAGGTTGCGCACCTCAAGGCTGGGGTTCCTCGCCAGTTCACACAGCAGCGCCGCGGCCTTGTGATGGGGCTCGGGATAGACCTCGTGGTCCAGGACCTCCGCCCGATGACGTGCTTCGGCTGCTACCGGCACGCCGTAATCGACGACCTGGGGATCCCCCGGGATCTGCTGCGCCACCGCCAAGATCCAGGCGAGATCGATGCGGAGATTCACGCGGCGTCCCTCGGCGCGCGCTCGGCCAGCCCTTCCGGAAGTCCGGGGTATCGGTCTTCGCCGACCTCCGCCTCGAACGCGTCCGCGTACTGGGCCAGGAACGTCGCGGCGCCGGCCATGTAGGCGGCACGTGCCTGATTCACATCGGCCTCGATCAAGTCAGCCACGTACCCCTGCAGGGTCAGACCGCGGCGCTTGGCCCGGTCCTCGGCTGCCGCCTTGACGGCTTCGTCCAGTCGGATGTTCGTCTGCTTTGCCATACCCACCACGATAGCTAGGCATTGATACCGTCGGCTAGCAGACAGCCTCACAGGTTCCCGAGCCACGCGCGAGTGGTGATCGTCTACCAGGGGGCCTGGCAGATCGCGGACCCGCGGAAAACCGCCCAAGGCCATGGGCGGGCCTGGAATGATGAATCACCACATCGCACCACATCGGCAAGGGGGCGAATGGGCCTGCACATTTCGCGGATCGAGATACGCAACGTCCGCAACTTCCGGCACCTCGTCATCGACGACTTCGCCGCCCACGCCGTGATCGTCGGTGAGAACGGCGTCGGCAAGTCGAACCTGCTGGAAGCGGTCCGCCTGGTCCTCGACCCGTCCATCTCCGACGCACGGCGCATGCTGCGCGAGGAAGACATCTGGGAAGGACACCCCACAGGCCTGGCTGGCGGAGCCGAGGTGACCATCGTGGTCGAGCTACGAGGCTTCGACGGCGACGCCGACGCCAAGAGCATTCTGTCCAGCGCCGCGGTGGACTTCGACCCCTAGGTAGCCCGGCTGACCTACCGCTTCGCCCCGCGGACGGAGGTGGCAACGGCCGATGGCTCCTGTGTGCAGCCGACCGGCAGGCCTCTGACCACGAAGGACTACGACGTCACCGTCTTCGCCGGCGACCGGGAGACCAACGACGTGCGGGCCATCCGCCGCGAAGTTGCCCTGCGCGTCCTGCCGGCCCTGCGAGACGCCGAGGCAGACCTGCACAACTGGCGGCGCAGTCCTATGAGGGATCTCCTCGAACGACTCCCCCTCGACGACCTCCTAGACCACGAGCCCTTCCCGGCCTCCGTGGCCGATGGCCCTGGCGGTGGACCGGGCACCGGACACCGCCCGCATTCCAGGGGAGCGGGTCCGCGAACCGCCCCGGGCCGACGAGGACCCGGAGCGGCGGCATGTGGCTCTCGCGGCACTGCTGTGGACGTCACCCGATCCCGGGGATCTGCCGTGCCTTGAAGGCGGCACGTACGGCGTCAGCCGCGCTCTTCCCGTACATGCGCTCCGCCGTGGAGATGGTCGTCTGCGCGGCGGCAGCGAAGTCGGTGTCGGAACGGAAGCCGAACTGTGCGTTGACGATGATCCGGTCGGCCGTACGGGCGCCCAGTGCGCCGCGAATGTCGAAGAGTGCCCGCGACCAGATCTCCCCGTCCGCGTGCACCTCCCCGACCCGGTCGGCGTACACCTTGGGACCGTCGATCCGGCGCAGGCAATGCGGGGCCGCGCTGTAGCCGGTCGAGTCCCAGTCGCCGACGCACGCCAGGTCCGTCTTGCGCGGCCACCCGAAGACCTCGTCCGCGTGCGCGCCGACCTCGACCGCGAGGTAATCGCCGAACGCCTCGCCGATCGCGCCCGCCTCCGGAGAGCTGCCGAAGCCGGGGACCTGCGCGTTGTGCACGGCGTGGCCGTACTCGTGGACGATCACCTCGGCGTCCTCGGCATCGTCCACACCGCCCTTGCCGAAGCGGATCTCGGCCTTCTTGTCGGAGAAGAACGAGTTGTCGGCACCCCACTGGTTGATCCGCACCGGCTGCGCGCGGTTGTTGGCTCCCGGCAGTTCGCTCCCGAAGCCGAGCCCCTGGAGGTACTCCTGAGCCTCGTTCACCCAGAAGTAGGCCATGACCTGCTCGAACTGGTCGTCGGCGCGGCTGTACCCGGTGGCGTCAGCGATTCTCGCGGAGCTGCCGGTGTCGGACCGTACATACGCCCACTTTCCGGACAGCGAGCCGCTGCCGTCCAGATTGCGCAGCGCGGCCAGGGTGTAGGCGGTGGCGGGTACGGCACCGGCGCCGTCCTTGCCGTCACTCAGCGCCTGGTCGCCCGACGACTGGACCGGGTTGACCATGAACACACGGCCCAGGGGGAGCGGCGCCTCGGCGGGATTCGCCGAGGGCAGGGCCGAGACGGGACCGGCCAGAGCGAACAGCGCAGCGGCGGCGGTGCCGGCACAGACGAGGCCACGGGGTATGCGGCGAGTCATGAACGTCCTCCTCAGGAAATATGGTTCGCGTGACGAGGTCGCGATCTTCGCTCACGCCGCCTAGGTTGCACCAGAGGTCCGACCAGCCGGGCCGTGACGGTCCCCGTAACTGTGTCTTGGATGACGGGGTCGGCCCAGGGCACGGTCCGTCCGTCGAACGGCTTTCCGCGCACCAGCCCCATCGCCTGTTCCAGGTCTGCGATACCGGAGGTGGGGCCGGCGGCCAGCCCGCGGGCTGCCAGCTGCTGGAAGCGGTCCCAGTCAGAGGTGACGGCCGGGTGGAAGGCGTACCCGAAGCCGGTCTTGGGCCGGGGAAGCAGCGGGTATCCGTCGCGGGTGAGCCCGATGTGGTTACGCAGTTCGGACAGGCGTGAGTGCAGAGTGCGGGTGGACCACGGAGTGACGGGGTCCATGGCCTGGCACAGGTATTCGGTGCTGCGCCCGGGGCGCAGGTGGATCAAAGCGGCGATGACGGCGGTGCGAGGGCTGTGAGCGGATGAGAGGCCGCCGGTGATGCGCAGGGGGCCCAGCATCTGGATGCAGGCGGCGGTGTCTTCGTCGTCTCGTTCGGTTGAGGTCCGGCCCGCAGGGATGGGTTCGGGGGGTTGTCCCGGGCGGCGTGCTCTTTCAGTGTCCCGGCGGCGCCGGGCCGGTCCTGGGTGTCGGCGTCCTTGGAGGCGTCCAGGGCTTCGACCTCGGCGGCCGCGGGGGACTGAATGATGCGAGCCTGCCCCGGGCGCAGCGGGACCGTGCGGCCGACGGGGCGCAGTCGGCCGGTGGTGTCGTGGCGGCGCTCGGCCACCTTGGTGCAGTGCGCCCGCGCGACGGCCCGGGTAACCATCCACCACGCCAGCTCGTTTACCTGCGTGAGCCTGGTCCCTCCAGACCGCATCGCCCGGCCGTCCTCGGGCACGGGCGCTGCCGCCGCGTCATCGTGCAAACCGGTGCTCAGCAAGCCCTGCACCGGGTCCGACAGCGTCGGGACCGGCCCGGCAGAAGCCCTGTAGCCGCCGATGTTTAGAATCGGACAGGCAGCGCATATGCACTTAAAAGGTGTTTCCGTGGTTAAGAGGAAATCATGGGCATCATCGGCTGGGTGGTGCTTGGCCTTCTCGCCGGAATCGTTGCGAAGGTACTGATGCCGGGCCGCGACCCTGGCGGCTTCATCCTCACGATCCTCATCGGCGTCGCCGGCGCTCTCCTGGGCGGATGGCTCGGTAAGGTCATTTTCGGGGTCGACTCCATCGACGGCTTCTTCCAGCTCTCCACCTGGATCGCCGCCATCGTCGGTTCCCTCATTCTGCTGGTCGTCTACCGGCTCGTCGTCGGTCGGAGACACTCGTGAAGGCCGGCTCGCGAGGACACGGACACAAGCGGGGCGGCCGCCGCTGCCTCGCCCGTCGACCCCTCGGCGCCCTCAGGCGCCTGATCCTGCTGCGGCTCACGGTGTGGGGCGTGCGGCTGCCGACAGGGAGTGCGGGACTGGCTCTGCGGCGCGCGCTGCGGATCGCGTTCCGTGCCGCGCTGCCCCGCCGGCTCCGGCTGACGGTGTAGCCCGATTGCGTTTGTCGCCCTCAGTGAGAGAGAGGGGTCGGTCATGAGTGCCGGCGAGAAGATCAAGGCCCGGGCCGAGCAGGTGATCGGCAAGTCGGTGAGAAAAGTGGCGCACGCCGTGGGCAACAGGACCACCGAGGCCAAGGGGGCCGGCCTGGAGGCGCGGGGAAAGGCCCGGCAGGTGAAGGAACGGGCCAAGGACGCCTTCAAGGGCTGACCCGGCCTGCCCCTGAACTTGACGAGGGGCGGTCGGTCAGCCGTGGGTGTCCAGGTCCATTCGCTCGTGATGGTCTGCCGACGGTTTGGGCGAGAGCGAAGAAGTCTTCTCGTCCTGGAGGTAGACCACGATTGCCTGCACGGTGTGAGGGCGAGGAGCCGGCCGCGGAGCTGCTGGCCGTCCGGCAGGGTGAGACGGACTGGGGCCGACGGGAGCGACGCTGCGGTGTCGGGCATGGCCAGGGGCGGGTGACCTGCTCCTGGCAGGCCTGGCGGGCCTGACGGCAAGGTCGGTGGGCTGGGGGCGTGTCCTCCTGTGACTGAGCGGGGTAGTTGGCGGAATTCGCCAACTACCCCCGCTCAGAACTTCGCCCGTCCAGCGCTTGGTAGACGGCGAGCGGCATCCCATGGTCTGCTGCTGCGCTGCCGGTCCGGCCGCTTGCCGGGTGGGGTCACCTGCCGAGTGCGACCGAGCCGAGGTCGGGCGGTAGGTGGCGTACGGCCAGTGCCACGGCCTGGTGCGGTGTGGCGAACAGGCCGAGACCTGGAGTGATTCGCCAAGCGTGGTGAGCCGGTGCAGTGGAAGGTCTACGCACACGATTCCCCCGGTCTGGGCCCTGCACTGATGGCGGTGGGTTTTACTGCCGGCTGGCAGCGCTCCGTGCTGATCGCCGCCACACTGTCGGGAGCGGAGCGCGAAGACATGCCGGAGCCCCGGGACGGTGTGCACGATCTGTACCGGGTGCGGGGGCATGCAGCTCGACCCTGGCGGTGGCCGTCGGATCCCCTGGCCCCCACGCGACGCAGTACGCCGAGACGATCGCGAATGGCTCCTCGGACGAAGGGGACGTCATGATCGAGGTTCTCCTCGAAGACGGCGTGGTCACCGCGGTCGGCTGGGCCCACGGCGACGAGCAGCCCTTCACCGTCGTCGGCGGCCTGACCAGTTACGACCGGGACTTCGTCCGGACCTGCACCGACCGGTGGCGCCGCCGCAGCTGGCTCGGCTGCCCGCTGCTCGCCGAGGCCCATGGTTCCCTGCGCGAGCAGCTCCTGGAGGCCGGTTCCGCGAAGCCACCACCGTCCGCTCCTACCACTGGAACCCGCCCGTGACTCCGGAGCCGTGGCCGCGGCCCTGGCGCTGGGAGCGCAGGGGGTGCTGATGGGGACACGCTTCCTCGCGTCGCAGGAGATGAGCGTGTCGCAGGCGTGGAAGGACCGGATCGTCGCCTCGGATGCCGCGGACACGGTGAAGGCCGTGGGCAGCGAGCGGATCCTGCCGCCCTTCAACCGCCCCGGCAGTGCCGGAGTCCCGCACTGCCTGCGGACCCCCCTGGTCGACGCCCTGCGTGAGGACCCCTCCCAGGTGGACCCGGCGCAGACCGTGCCCCGCGTGATGGCGGCGATCCTGGCCGGCGGCGGCGAGGAGTACCTCCCGTTCACCGGCCAGTCGACCGCCCTCGTCCACGAGGTCCTGCCCGCCGGTGAGATCGTCCGCCGGATGGTGAAAGAAGCCGAAGCGGCGCTGGCGGCAGCAGCCCGCGCGATCGGTCCCAGGCCGTGACGGCCCTCAACCCCAGGGACGTGGAGGCCTGACCTCGCGCGACGCCACCGCCCGGCACAGCTGATCTGTTCCGGCGAAGCCAAGGGTGGCAGACCCCCGCGCACGGCTGCGGGATGCGGCTCTACGACGCCGACCAAGCCGTCGCCTCCATCTCGGCGAACTGCTCACCAAGCAGCAACTGGTCGCGGACGGCGCGCACCTTCGCCTACGGATACAGGGCGCGAACTGCTCGCCGCCGTCGACGTGGAGACCGTCCCGGTCACTGCCCGCGTCTGGGGCGGGATCCCCGATGAGGATCTGGCTGCCGCTGGCCGCGTCCTGGCCCTGGTCGCCGAGCGCGCGAACACGGAGCTTGCGACGCTGACCGCCTGAGTGGCCGCAAACGCGCAGCTCCAGGACCGAAACACGGATTCAGGCTTCGTCTGCTTGCCGACCGGGGTGAACGCTGCCGGGGCCGACCCGCTCGGTGGCGATCTGCGCAAGGGCGTCCTGGAGTCGGCGGACGGCATCTTCCGCCTCCGTGTAGTCCTCAGAGCTCGGCAGGACGGTGCCGAAGGTGCCGCCGCCGTCAGACGGCAGGGCGCGCCAGCGCAGGACCGGTTCGAGTGCGTGGAGAGCGCCGGAGAGAAACCAGGCCATGCGGCCGTGCGTGCGCGCGAGGGAGATGGCCAGGACGGCGAGAGTTTCCCGCAGATGTTCGAGTCGCTTGATCTGCGGCAATGCGTCCTGGACGCCCTGCGGGCCGACAGCGTCGCGCAGGCGGCCCTCGGTCTCACGAGCGACTGCGCGGTCGCTCGGCTCAAGATTCCACACCTGATCCTGGATCTGTTGCTCAGCTTCCTCAGCCAACACCACGACGATTCTCTGCATGTCCATGCGCATCACTCTAAAATGAGCGGATCACGCCACTCGACGCGCCCTTTGCTCTCCGGGAATTGACCGCCACCGGCCCGCACGGAGCCGGCGTCCGGGAGTCGGCTTGTGGAGTGCTCACAGGCAGTCGCCGTGGGCGCCTGCCGTTCCCGGACCGGATGCTGTGGCCGTCTGGGAGTCTCCCTGGCGCTGTCGGGGAGTGCCGGCTGGCCTCTTTCGTCGGCTCTGGACCGTGCGCTGTTCCGCGAGGCCGGGGCGGAGCTGGGCGCGTGGAGTACGAGGAGTTCGAGCCCTGCCCTCTCGCACCGCTCGCGTGCCTCGTCCTGGAGGGCGTCGTCGATCATGTCGGTCGCTGCCATGAGGTGAATGTCGGCACCAAGTCGTCGGCTGAGTTCGACGTCCCGGGCGATCTGGTCATGTTTGGAGAACTCTGCTGCCTTGACTTTCACCTCACCTGCAAGGACCCGGCCCTCGTGGACTCCGAACACGTCGACCTCCTGCTTCCTGTCGTCGTCTCCGACGTACACGTCGACGCCAGGCAGGAGGTAGGTGGAGGGGTCGATGTCCTGGAGGGCGGCGATCACCAGTAGGTGTGGCAGCACACCGTTGTCGACGGCCCGGTCGATGAACGCGTTGAGGCGGTAGACGACCTCGACGGCCTTCTTGTTGTTCTCCCTCTGGTACAGCGCTGGCGCGGAACAGGCGGGGCACACCGCCCTGCCGCCGGACGATTGGAGAGGGATGAAGCTGTGCAGGCGGCACTGGTCGCAGTCCAGGCCCAGACCGCGTTCCACCCAGCCCTGCGCGCACGCGGTCTCCAACCCCGCAGTGACGTCGAGAGCGGTCCATCCGCTCACCACGTTCGTCGCCGAGCGGAACTTGCGATCCTGGCGGCCGCCGAACTCCCGGCAAGCTCCTTGGCCTCTTCCAGCGGAACCCAATCGGGGTGGCGGCCCTCGTTGAGGCGGCGCAGCTCTTTCAGGAAGCGCTCGGTGCGTTCGGTCTTCAGGGCCGACAGGGCCTCGACGACGAGGACATCGAGGAGGGCGCTGATGTCGGACTGCTCCATGACCGTCAGCCCGATCGTTCCCGATACCGACGGCGTGTAGCTCCCAGTGACCTCGTTCAGCAGCTTTGAGACCCCCACCGCCAACGGAACAACTCGGGCTCGAAATCTCGGTCGACCCTGTAAGTGAGGGCCCCTTCGGTTTCTGCGGACCGCACCCCCCAGCGCACATCGGAATCCTCCCCGTCAGCGACCAGGCCGGCGCGGGCAGCCGCGCTGTGCAGCGCTTTGCCCGACAGGCTCCGACTGACCAGAATCACGTCCGGCAGAGCACGCACTGCCGAGCGGATCTGAGCGAAGCGGATGTCGTTGGCGAAGTTGAGCCAGTGCTCCGGAGCCTCTTGGGGAAACAGCAAGATTGGCATGTCGACGTGTGCGTGGGAGCGCATCGCGCGGGCGTTCCAGAACCAGACGCAGTCTGCCAGGGAGTCGGGCTGGGTAACGACGACAGCGACGGGCATCTCGTGCTGGTGCCGGTCGTAAATCGCCCAGTTCTCTTCGAACCCTGTCATGCCCTTCATCAGCACGGTGGCGGGTGAAGCCTGCGCTGTGCCGAGCGCTGTGAGCTGCGTGGGGACTATGGGGGTGTAGCCGGTTGAGTCCTTCGGCGGCTCGTAGACCCCGGCCACGCCTACAGCCCACAGGGGACCAGCGGGATCTGCTCGGTAACACGGATCCACCCCAGCCCCCATGTCCAGAGCGACGGACTCAGGGCGGCTGGTGAACTCCCAGATACCCATGGGACTCGCCGATTCCATGTCGTCGATCGCTACAAGAGGGAGCTTCCAGGCGGCCGCGAGCAGAGAGGCCCGTGAGGGATCCGCGTCGACGTTTACGACGGCCTGCACGTCCGCGATGCGCACCAGCTTCGCGGACGTCTCACTGTCCCCATCAGATCCCACTTCGATGACGGGTTCGGTCATCCCCCCCAACGGAGGTCGGCCATCCGCACCGCAGCGCGGAAGCCATCGGTGCTCCCCTCGGCAATGAGGTAGACGACCCGCGCGGGCAGTACCGAGACCTCGATCAGGCGGTGCCCGACGTACTCCTGATGTGCCATGCGGCCACCCAACCAGAAGACACATCGGGAAGAGACCACAATGCGCCATTATGGCCTGTTGCGAAAGTGGATCAAGAGGTGGGTCCGGCCTCGGAGGATGTCTGATCTGGCCAGCCTCGTGACAGCGCGAGGCGGCCGGATCGGAGGGCCTCGCGTTGTTCTGCGACCCATTGCGCGATCTGGGCTGCGGAGTCCGTGATGGGCTGGTCCGTGGTGTCGATCAGGTGGGTGGACCATCGGCGGTCGTCGGCCGTCCAGTCGGTCCAGCGCCGCCAGGTCATCGCCGGCCAGCTGTCGGCGGTGACGACGTCGGGCCGATATCGGGGGTCCCGCGCGTGCTTGCGGTGCCAGTCGGCCCATCCGAGAAACGCATCGACCGCCGGCGGGTCCCACCGGCCGGGGTCGCGGTGGCTGAGTCTCCTGCGCCGAATCTCGTCGGACACGTCGACCAGACATACCGCGATGCCGTCCAGCAGTGGTGCCGAAGGCACCGCCAGGACCTCCCCGAGCGGTGACTGGCCGGTCAGCAGGAGATCAAGTCCGCGGTCCTGGTACTCCAGCGCGCGACGCACCCACATCTCGGTCATGCGATTGCGCCATTGCCGGTCGGCGCCTTCCGGCACGCCGAGTTCGTCGAAGTCGTGCACGACGGCCTTCTCAAGGCGTTCGCCCACGGCGTTGGCGAGCGTGGTCTTGCCCGAGCAACTGGAGCCGGTCAGTTTGAACAGCATCGTGCCAGGGTGGCAGGCGAGGCAGATCGTCCCCAACTGGATTCTTCTCATGCTTTCTGACGGAGCCCGGACTGGCCAGAGCCATTCGTTGACGGCTGCGACCAGCACGGTCGCTTCGAAGTGGACGGCGAGTTTGTCGTACCGAGTGGCAACGGCCCGGTGCTGCTTGAGCCGGTTGATCCCGCACTCGACCGCGTGCCGCTGCTTGTAGTCGTCCTTGTCGAACTTCGGCGGCCGCGCGATCCGCCCCCGACCAGGTTGCAGACCTGGTCCGCGGGGACGGAGATGGTGGCCTTGATCCCGCGTCTGCACAGGTAGAAGCGGCTGCTGCGGGAGTCGTACGCCTTGTCAGCCCGGACCCGGTCCGGCCGCTTGCGCGGCCTGCCCAGGCCCAGTCTGGGCATTCGGATTGCTTCCAGGACCGGCTCGAACTGCAGGGAGTCGCCCCGCTGCCCTGCCGTGATCACCACCGACAGCGGCTTCCGACGGCGACTGGCGGCGACACCGGAGCACTGGGCGAGCTCACGGTCGTACAGCAGCAGGCCCGCGGCCATCTCCAGGACGCGGTCGCAGCGGTTGGCCAGACCCCCACACAGCAGTAGTCGGACGGTGTGTGCGAGGAGTTCCCGGGCTCCGGATCTTTTCGCAGTGGGGTTGAGGCGCCGCGTACGGGCTGCCCGTTCGGACGGTCAGCGGGCAGCCGCGACGGTGTAGCCCGCCTCGGAAATGGCCTCGCGGATCAGGTGGTCGTCGAGGGAGACGCTGCTGACGGTGACTGCTTCCCCAGCGGGGTCGACGAGGACGCCGTCGACCCCGGGCACCTGGGTGACCTCATCGGATGTGGGTGACGCAGTTGACCGCAGGTCATGCCGGTCACGCGGTAGCGCTGCTCGTCCATGGCTTCTCTCCTTCGTCAGGCCGGCGAGCGATGGGGGCCGGGAGAGCCCCACCCGTGCGAGGTGCCGGATCACCGGACTCTCCCAAGTAGTCGTACCGATGTGCCTTCTGGTTTCCGTCATTTCCCGGCGGCTGGGAGCAGTGGGAGCACAGCACCCGCCGACTGCGCTCCGATCCGGTGCGCGGCCGACGCTTGCCCGCCTCGCCGAACGGGCATTCCCACCACGTCCGGGATACGGGTGGCGGTACGCCATTCCGTGGGCGGACGCGACTACGGAAGGTGCCTGAGATGACCGACACCAATTCCCCAGAACCCGTGGCCACGTTCTGCGGCAAGTGCGACTGCGGCTGCCCGCAGTTGTTCGTCGACGAGTCCGCTCCGGCGGAACGCCGCGTCGTGATCACCGACGACTTCGGGCAGCGCGTGGAGATGAGCGCTGATCAATTCGGTTCCCTCCTAGAGGACGCCAAGGCGGGCAGGCTCGACTCCGTCGCGACTGCCTGACCCGCTCCCGTCGAGAGGAAGCCGGGTTTCTGGCACGGCGCCCCCCAGCCCGGAGTATCGGGGAGTTGGCCGCCAGAGCCGCAATTGCGGGGCGGGCGCGAGACCCTTCACGGCCATCCGACAACATTGCCCGTCGGCGCGTTTGGTGGAAGCACCATGCTTTCCGGTGGCGGCATGGAAGGAACTTCAGTTCTTGCCGAGTGAGGTGGGCTGGTGCGGATTGGTGGGAGAGGGTTATCCGCGAGTCGCGCGGGTTCCGCGCCGTGCCAGAGAGGTTCCGTCCGTGAGCACCACACCCGATGCCCTGCCCGACCGCGCCATGCGCTCGATCCCGTCGGCGCTTGCCTGCGGGGCCGCAGTCGGGGCCTTGGGCGGCATGATCGGTCTGGGTGGGGCGGAGTTCCGTCTGCCGTTGTTGATCAGCGTTTTCGGGTTCACGGCTCTGGCGGCGGTGATCCTCAACAAGGCGACGAGCCTGGTTGTCGTGCTGACCGCGCTGCCGGCCCGTCTGGGCGCGGTCCCGTATTCCGACCTCGGGGCGCACTGGACGATCGCGGCCAACCTGCTCGCCGGAAGCCTACTGGGAGCCTGGGCGGGCGCCTCCTGGGCGGTGCGAATGCGCACCACCACCCTCTACAAAGTCCTCGCGGTACTGATGGTCGCGATGGCCGGTGCACTGGTCTTCACCCACACCGCGGATCTGGGCGGGCTCGGCCTGAACGGCTGGCTGCTCGCCGTGGTGGGTGCGGGGACGGGGTTCGGGATCGGGGTGGTTGCCGCGATCATGGGCGTCGCGGGCGGAGAGCTTTTGATCCCGACGATCGTGCTGCTCTACGGCGTCGACATCAAGATCGCCGGCAGCCTGTCGCTGCTGGTGTCGCTGCCGACCATGCTGGTCGCGTTCGCCCGGTACAGCCGCGATGGCAGCTTTATCGTGCTGCGGGACAACCTTCGTTTTGTCTTGGTCCTCGCGGTGGGCTCGATCGTAGGCGCCCTCCTGGGCGGTCTTTTCCTCGGCGCAGTTCCCGACGTGGCCCTCATTCCGGCACTCGCCGTGATCCTTCTGATCTCGGCGGTCAAGACGGCCCGCCACGCGGTACCCATCAAAAGAGGGACCTGAGCCGTTCCCGGGCCGGTGGTGGGCATGGCGCTTACCTGGTTGCCCTCAGACTCCCCGTGGCTGTTCTCACGTGCCCTGGCCGCGGTGGGCATCAGGTGGCGAACAGGAAGTTGCGGTCTCGGCCTGGTCCCATACCGTCTCAAACGCCAGCCTCAAGCAGGCAGCCAGCGCTGGGTGTGCGATGCTGAGCGCGGTGGTGGCTCCGGTGCCGGCCACGGGGTCGGGCATGTCGCAGAGGACCTGTGAGGCATCAGCGATGATCAGCTTCAGCGGGAGCACCGGTGTGAATCGGGCTTCCTCGCCCGCTTCGCCAAACCTGCGCACGTTCTCCAAGACATCCGTGTCGTCGAGCCCGTCATGGGTGTAGAGGGCGCGGGCGGTGCCCCCGGCCCGCCGTAGCCTGCGGACGGCTTTGATGCCTTCGTTATTGGCCGTTGGCGCGACGAAGGGCGGCTTGCAGAAGCTGAGGAGTTCGTGCGTGGCCTGCCGCTGGATGCTCGCGAAACGGTCCGCGATCGCCTTCGGGTCGCGCAGGACCTCGATGTATTCGAGCGGGTCGGTGTGTGTCTGTCCGGCGGACCAGATCGGCGCCAAGGCAGCGGCGAGCACCGTCGAGGCCTGGTTCAGCCTTTCCAGTGACTCCCTTTGAAGGGTCATCAGACGGGCAAGGGCCAGTTCGGGGGCCACGGCGGAGAAGGCGGCGACCCGTCCAGGACGCGGGATGGCGAGGCGCCTTCGTACGAGCGCGTCCAGTACGTCGTACACACGCTGGCGGGGAACGTCAGCGGCGCGCGCTGCTTCCGCCGCCGTGAAGGACTCGCGCCTGACCAGCGTGAGGTAGACGCGTGCCTCGTACCGGGACAGCCCCAGTGCGACAAGGTCGTTGACTCCGCTGTCATCCAACTCCATGGCGCCACACGGTATACCGGGAGATCACCTACCGAAAGGAAGCCTTTGCCCTAAGGGGGTATTCCCTTGGGCCCGTTCGTCACTACGTTCTGCCGTGGCCACCACTCCACGTGGTGACAGCTCGCACCAATGAACCCGTGCCACTCGCCATCCCGCTTCGACGCCGTTGGACTGGCATGTCATGCACACGCCAATTCACCCGGCATCCCATGTCGCGGGGAGTCAACCCCCCATGGAGGGCCGTTCATTGCAATCGACCATGTCCCAGCACGCCAGACGGCTGACCCGTAGTGGCGCCACCGCCTTACTCTCGGCGGTGGCCCTGATATCGGGCGGCATGCTGGCAGTCGCCTCCCCGTCCGTCGCCTCAACCGCGCCCGCCGCCTCAAGCGCCACGGCCGCGCACACCCAGCGGCTCTGCTCGGAGCCGACGAAGGCCGGCTACATGGCCTGCCACGCGCTGGCCCGCACCGACATCAAGCAGCAACTCAGCCTCGCGCCAAACCTGCTTCCGTCCGGCTACGGGCCCGCTGACCTGCAGAGCGCCTACGCCCTCTCGGCCTCCGCCGGAGCCGGTGCGACAGTCGCCATCATCGACGCGTATGACGACCCGAACGCCGAGTCCGACCTGGCGACGTACCGCTCCCAGTACGGCCTGCCGGCCTGCACCACGGCCAACGGCTGCTTCCGGAAGGTCGACCAGAACGGCGGCACCAACTACCCCAAGGCCGACTCAGGCTGGGCGGGCGAGATCTCCCTCGACGTGGACATGGTCAGCGCCGTCTGCCCGCAGTGCCACATCCTGCTCGTCGAGGCCAACCAGCCGTCCATGGCCGACCTGGGCGCCGCCGTCAACCGCGCGGTGACCATGGGGGCGAAGTACGTCTCCAACAGCTACGGCGGCGGCGAGGACTCCACCGACCCCAGCTCCGACGCCTCGTACTTCAACCACCCCGGCGTCGCGATCACCGTCAGCTCCGGTGACAGCGGCTACGGCGTCGAGTACCCGGCGGCCTCCCAGTACGTCACCTCCGTCGGCGGCACCTCGCTGAACCGCGCGGGCGGCACCACCCGCGGCTGGTCCGAATCGGTCTGGGGCACCAGCGCCGGCGGCAATGGCGCCGGTTCCGGCTGCTCGGCCTACACGACCAAGCCCTCCTGGCAGAGTGACAGCGGCTGCGCCAAGCGCACTGTCTCCGACGTCTCGGCCGTCGCCGACCCGGCCACCGGCCTGGCCGTCTACGACAGCTACCAGGCCAGCGGTTGGAACGTCTACGGTGGCACCAGCGCCTCGGCGCCGATCATCGCCTCCGTCTACGCCCTGGCGGGCACCCCGGCCGCCGGCAGCTACCCGTCGTCGTACCCCTACGCCCACACCTCGTCGCTCAACGACGTGACCAGCGGCGCCAACGGCTCCTGCGGCAGCAGCTACCTGTGCACCGCCAAGTCCGGCTACGACGGCCCGACCGGCCTCGGCACGCCCAACGGCACCGCTGCCTTCGCGGGCGGCTCCACCGGAGGCAACACCGTCACGGTGACCAACCCCGGCAGCCGGTCCACCACCGTCAACACGGCCGCCTCCCTCCAGATCCAGGCCAGCGACTCGGCGAGCGGGCAGACCCTCACGTACAGCGCCACCGGACTCCCGCCCGGCCTCTCGATCAACGCCTCCACCGGCCTGATCAGCGGCACGCCCACCGCCGCCGGCACCTACAACGTGACGGTGACCGCCAAGGACACCACCAACGCGAGCGGCACCACCTCCTTCATCTGGACCGTCACCCCGGTGGGCGGCGACTGCGCCCCGGTACAGCTCCTCGGCAACCAGGGCTTCGAGACCGGCAGCGCCAGTCCGTGGACCGCCTCCGCGGGCGTGGTTGACAACGGCAGCGGGGAGGCGGCGCACTCCGGCTCCTGGAAGGCCTGGCTCGACGGCTACGGCTCCACCCACACCGACTCCCTGTCCCAGTCGGTGACCATTCCCGCGGGGTGCCACGCGACCCTCAGCTACTACGTGCACATCGACACCGCGGAGACGACCACCACCACCGCCTACGACAAGCTGACGGTGCAGGCCAACTCCACGACCCTGGCCTCCTACACCAACCTCAACAAGAACACCGGCTACGCGCAGAAGACCTTCGACCTGTCCTCGTACGCGGGGCAGTCGGTGACCATCAAGTTCACCGGAACCGAGGACTCCAGCCTCCAGACCTCGTTCGTGATCGACGACACCGCGCTCACCATCGGCTGACCGCTCCGTGAAGGACGGGCCCGGACCGCAGGCATCGGTCCGGGCCCGTCCGCCCGTGCGGCGCAGCCCGCGCCGTTCAGCCGACTACCACGGTCACCTGCCAGCGGGACATCGCCGTACAGCTCATCGCGCCGGGTGCAGCGGAGGCGGGACAGCTGCGAACCGTGGCCGTGAGGACCGCCTGGCCGGCCGACACGCCACGGAAGACGTGATCCGAGACGGCGGCGAGCGCCGTCCCCGATAGGGTCACCGGCGCGTCGGCGGAGCCCGCCAGCGACACACGCACCGTGCCGTTCGTGTCCACGCAGACCCGATGGCCGTTGTCGGCCGTCGTGACGACCACCTGTCCGCCGTTCACGCAGCCGGCCCCGGACGACGAACCCGCGCTCGCCGCCCCGGACGCATGATCCACCACGCCCGGAGCGCAACCGGCCGTCACCAGCAGGACAGCGAGAACCACACCTACACGCCCACGCATCCGACGACCTCCCGTACGGAGCAGCCCGGTCGATGCTTGGACGCTGGCGGCAGGGTCCAGGTTCCATCGACCGAGCGTCGTGCTGCGTCCCGGTGAGGCAGCTGCTCTCCACACGGGCTTGACGAACGAGCCACGGAGGCATCGGCCCGGCTGGGGCCGGGCTGGGCGGTGCCGTGTCTGCGAACACCGCCCAGCCCGGAGTCTCAGGCTGCCGCCGGCACAAGTGCGGTGGCGGGCTCGTGCTCGCAGGCGTCCTCCCTGTGACCCCTGAGGGCCCGGCTGCCCGTATTGAGCTGAGCGACGGGTGCGGCTGCTGAGGCTGACTTCAAGGGACGTTACAAGACCCCCGTGCGGACCCAACGGCCGCTGGATGCGCTCGGCAGATGGGTGTGCCGTCGGCGGCCAGTTGACGGTGGAGGGCCTGCGCGCTTACGAAGCCGTCGGTTCGGATAAGCGCCTCGAGGACGACGGAGCGTTGCTGGGTGTGGCGGCCGAGCAGCGTGGCGTCAGGGGGGACTCCGCCGGGTGCGTGCCATCAGCATGCCTCGCTCATGTGCGAGCGGGGACAGCTGTTCGTGTGCGTGGACCGGAGGCGGGTCGTGGTATCAGGAACGTTGCGGCGTAGACGGCGGTGGCGACGGCCGTGATGGCGAAGCTGGGCGGCATCTTCGGCACCGCGTAGGCGGCGAACAGACCCGCCCAGATCTCCAGCACCGCCAGCCCGGCGGACAGGGCGAGCGCCCGGAAGGGCCGGTCGGTGAGCCGGACCGCGGCTCCTCCGGGGCGGCGAGCAGGCCGAGCAGCAGCAGGCAACCGACGGCCTGGGTCGCCTCGACGGCGCAGATCCCGGCGAGGGCGAGGAAGCCGTAGCTGAGGAGGCGGACGGGGATCCCACGTGCGGCGGCGACGGCCTCGTCGAGTGTGGCGAACAGCAGCGGCCGGGCGATCAGCACCACCAGCAGCCCAACCCCGGCGGCCACCGCGGCGGCAACGACCGCGCTGCCGGCGGAGATGCCGAAGATGGAGCCGAACAGCACACTGATGCCGACGGTGCCGTTGGTGGCGCTGCGGGAGGTCGTGTAGAGGGTGATGAAGAAGGCCCCCATGCCCAGGATCCAGGAGAAGACGCTCCCTATGACCACGTCGTCGGGGCGCGCCCGGCGGCCGAGTGCGCCGAAGAGCAGAGCCATGGCGATGGTGGCGGCGAACAGCCCCAGGCGCAGGTCGTAGCCGAAGGCGAGGGCGGCCATCGCGCCGGTGAAAGCGACGTGGCTGAGCGCGTCGCCGGTGAAGACCTGGGCGGGCAGGACCAGGAAGCAGCCGACCAGGCCCGAGGCGGCGGCGATGGCGGTCCCGGCGAGGAAGGCGTGCAGGAAGAACGGATGGGACAGCGGGGAGGCGGCGAGCGCCTGGCGGCTGGCGAGGCCCCGGTCCGGCGGCCGAGCGCCGCGTGTAGCGAGCGCCGGCCCAGGGCGAGCAGATATCCGGCGAAGGCGATCGTGGTCACGAAGAAGCCCAGGGGGTAGGGCGAGTAATAGGTGGCGGTCAGCCCGAGCCAGGTGGCGGCGAACGCCGGCAGGACGGCCAGGACCAGGCTCAAGGCCGGGCGGGCGGTGAGGACCTGTGCGGTGGCGGCCGGGATCACCATGAGGGCGAAGACCAGGAGGGTTCCGGTGATCTGGCTCCCCTCGGCGGTGGCCGCGCCGAGCAGGACGAGGAAGACCACGGACAGCGCCCGGACCGGCACCCCGCGTCCGGCGGCCACCTGCGGGTCGACGGAGGCGAACAGCAACGGCCGTCCGATCGACGCCAGCGCGGCGAGCACCACCGCGGCGACCACCGTCAACACGGTCACCTGCGAGGACGTGATGCCGAGGAAGGTGCCGAAGAGGATCGTCTGCGGCCCCTCCAACAGCCCCCTGTACAGGGCGGTGCACAGGAACCCGGACGCGAGCAGGAACGCCTGCACGGTCCCGGTCAGCGCCGACTCCTCATGCTCACCGGCGCCGCGCAGGGCCGCGATGACCAGCGCGGCGGACACGCACAGCGTGAAGTACCCCTAGACCGCGCTCACTCCGAGCAGGAGCGCCCCGGCCGCGCCGGGAAAGGCGACCGCGGAGACGGTGTGCGTGCGCGGCGAACGTCTGCCGCCGCAGCACCACAAACCACCCCACGACCGCGGCGACCACGGACACGACTGCCCGCGCGGAAGGCGTTGACCATGAAGGGGTACGACCACATCTCCTGGACGTCGGTGAGGAGGTTCCCACGACCAGGCCGGTGCTCCGGCCTCAGCCAGCACCATGACCGCTCCCCGGGGTGTCGTGCCGATCGGTGTGCACCGCGGGAGCCGCTGGCTGGCCCACCACGACGAGCCGCCCGTCCGAAGTCCTCAGCACTTCGACAGGCGTGCCGAACAGCCGGGTCAGCGTCTCGGAGGTGATGACCTCGCTCGGCGTGCCGGCGGCGGCACCGCCCTCGGCCAGGTACACCACCCGGTCCAGGTGGTGGAGTATCGGGTTCACGTCATGGGCAACCATGACCACGGACACGCCCTCCGGGTGGCAGATGCGCCCGATCAGCGCGGCGATCGCGCTCTGGTTGGGCAGGTCGAGGCCGTCCAAGGGTTCGTCCAGCAGGAGGAGGTCGGGCCTGCGGACCAAGGCCTGGGCGATCAGCAGGCGCTGCTGCTCGCCACCGGAGCACTGCCCGGTGGGTCGGTGCGTAGGCCGACGCCCCGACCAGTTCGATCACCTCGTCCACGCGTGCGCGGGCGGCCTGTCGACGTGCGCCGGGGAACGGCAGCGGCACCCCCACCGGTCGCCGTCCAGACCAAGGCGCACCACGTCGACACCGCGGATCGGTGGGCGGGGGCAGGAGATGCCGTTGCCCAGTGGCGTTATGGCACAGGCGACCGCTGCGCGCGATCTAAAGGTCGGCGCTAGCTTCACCGTCAGCCTCGGCCTGCGACTGGGCGAGGTCTACGAGGATCTCGGGGGCGCTTGACGTTCTCCCGGTTGGAGAGTGAAGGAGAGCTGATGAGGGCAGCATGAGGTCGCCGTTGTTGTGTTCTAGGGAGTCTCATGTCCGAACAAATCAAACATATCAGCGATGCTTCATTTGAACAGGACGTGGTCAAGTCGGATAAGAACTCCTAACGGAATGAACCGGTGACCCGCTGTGGGACGCCTTCCCTGAGGGGCGTCGCGTTGACCTGCGCACAGGAGTACCCGACGCGGACG
>NZ_JBIVAL010000022.1:0-94422 GCF_044745505.1 Streptomyces sp. NPDC086989 | reverse complement strand
CAAGCCTGCGGGGGCTTCCCGACAGTCTTTGTCTTTCCGGGACGGGACGGGCAGTCAAGGGTGGAGCGCAGCGACATCGCGAAGCGACGCGACGACGAAGGAGGAGCGCCCTTGACGGGCCGGCACGGCACGGAAGGACAGTGGACTGACGGGACGCCCCCGGACCCACCCCGACACCGCCCCACCCGGACACCGCCCCTCGGCTCCCGCCCCACCCCACCGACCCTGTCCCGCCCGTCCCCGCCCACAACTTCCCGCCCCACCCCACCGACCCCGACCCGCCCGGACGCCGCCCCCAACCCCGACCCCGACCCCAACCAGCGCAGCCCCACCCCTCGACCCCGACCCTCGGAGCCCCCATGCACCACTCCACCCCCGCCACCCCGACCAGCCCGCCCACGCCCACCCTCCACCCGCCCCGCCCCGCCGTTGCCGACGACATACCGGAGTTGGTCCGGCTTCGCGGGGTGGCTCTCGCCGCCCTCGGCGTGGATCCCGGGCCCCTCGATGCGGCCTGGCGGGGTGTCGCCCGTGGGTGGTTCCTGGAGCGGATCAGCGAACGCGCCGACGTGCACTGCCTGGTCGTCGGCGGAGCTCCCGGCGAGCCCCTGGTGGCCACCGGGATGGCCTGGATCACGTACCACCTGCCCAGTCCCCTGTGGACCGACGGGCGGCGCGGCTACCTCGACGGAATCGTCACCGACGAGGACGCGCGCGGGCAGGGCCACGGCCGGCGGATCGTCGACGGGCTCACCGCCTGGCTGAACGGCAACGGGATCCACTACATCCAGCTGCACGCCAGCCCCGACGGCGAGCCCGTGTACAGGGCGGCGGGATTCGTCCCGGGCCGCTACCCGGGAATGGACCTGTTCACCACCCCGCTCACCACCCCGCAGGACACCCCCCAGGACACCCTTCAGGACAATCCGCAGGACGCCCCGCGCGACTGACGGCCCTTCAGGAGCGCTCCAGCCGTCCCACCCGGCCCTTCTCCCCCGCGGCCCAACAGGAGCCGTCGGCCGCGCAGTCGACCGTGTCGAACGAGCCCGTCTGCAGCGGCCTCCAGCTCCTGCCGCCGTCCGTCGTCACGTCGGTGCCGGTCGGGCCCACCGCGAGGGCCGCGCCGCGCAGGTGCGGGAGCCAGGCCGCGCCGGAGCGGTAGGCGGGCGGCGGGGTCGGGGACGGCTGCCAGGTGCGCCCCGCGTCCGCCGACACCGCGGCGGCGTGCGGCGAGGCCTCGCCGGTGCGGTAGTCGCCGCCGACGGCGAGGCCGGTCGTACGGTCGCGGAAGGCCAGGGCGAAGACCCCCTTGGCGGCGTCGCCCGCCGGGATGCCCGATTCGGCGACGCGCCAGGTGCGACCGCGGTCCGCCGAGTGCAGGATCCGGGCCGACGCTCCGCCGCCCGTGGCCAGCCAGACGTCCCGCGATCCGGCGCTCACCAGGCACTGGCCGCTCGCGGCGAAGCCCGCCTCGCCCGGCAGGGCGTCCGGCATCCCCGCGCCCGGCAGTACCGTCCAGTTCCGGCCGCCGTCGTCCGTGGAAAGCATCCTGAACCTGCCGTCCACGGGGTCGCTCACGGCCAGCCCGTGCCGGGAGTCGAAGAAGGTGAGGCAGTCGTAGAAGGCCCGCGGGTCGGGGTTGCGGAAGGCCTCGGTCCACGTGGCGCCGCCGTCTTCGGTGCGCAGCACCCGCGACGCCTCGCCCTCGCCGATGGACAGGGCCACCGCGCGCCGCGCGTCGAAGGCCTCGATGTCGCGCAGCTCCAGGCCCTCCGCGACCGCTCCCGGCGGTGAGACGTCCCGCCAGCTGCGGCCGCCGTCGACGGTGCGCAGCACCGTGCCCTTGGACCCGGCGATCCAGGCCGTGGTGCGGCTGACGGCCGCCAGCCCGCGGAAGCGGACGTCCTTGCCGGTGTCCTTGACCGCCCAGCCCATGCCCCGTAAAGCGTGCACGTCCGCCGCGCCCGTCCCGGCCGTCCCTTCCGTGCCGTCCCTGCCGTCCGTCCCACCGTCCGCGTGGGCCGGGGCGGCCAGCAGACCCAGGGCCAGGACCGCCGCGCACATGCCAACTCCCAGAAGTCTCATGGCGCCGGAAGCTAATGCACCCCGGATTCGGCGTCCAGGGTGCGTCGGTGCCGCCGCGTTCCTAGGCTGAGGCCATGCCCTCCAAGGAACCCAAGGCCTACGACGGCAAGCGCATCACCGTCACCTACGACACCGGGCGGTGCCTGCACGCCGCCGAATGCGTGCGCGGTCTGCCCGAGGTGTTCGACTCGGGAAAGCGTCCGTGGGTGCAGCCGGACGGCGCCGAGCCGGAGCGGGTCGCCGAGGTGATCCGCCGGTGCCCCTCGGGCGCATTGCAGTACCGGCTCTCCGGGGAGGGGCCGGACGAGGAGCCGGACCGGCCGACCACGGTCGTCCGGTCGGCCGCCGGCCAGCTGGTGGTGCGCGGCGATCTGCGCGTGACGGCTCCCGACGGGAGCGTCCGGCGGGAGACCAGGGCGATGCTTTGCGCTTGTGGAGTGAGCGGGAACCAGCCGTTTTGTGATCACTCGGGAGCATGCGGCGCCGACTGAGTCCCCTGAGCCCACAGCCCTCACACCGTCACTCTGTGCGATCAAACGGACGCGTTCCAGCCAATCGGTGACACAGCTCACGTCGGTTCGCATGCACGGATTTGCCGATTCCCGCGTCTATCCGGTTGCCGGGTCCCACCCACGCCCGGCAGCAGATCCGCCGCAAGGGAGCGAGCCTTGATCACTGTTATCGAGCAGGCCGTAGAGGCCCGTCTGGTCGCCACCGCCCCGAAGGTCGAGACCGTGCCCGTCACGCTCTGCTACGACCGTGCGGATCCCTTCGCCGTGCGCATGGCCTTCCCGGCTCTCGCCACCCTCGAGGGCGTCGAGGTGTCGTGGACCTTTGCGCGCGAGCTCCTCGAATCGGGGCTGGACCGGCCGACGGGCTGGGGTGACGTGCGGGTGCGGCCGTACGACCTGGACCGGACGACGATCGAGTTCCACGCGCCCGAGGGCGTGGCGATCGTGCTGATGGTGACGGCCGAACTGCACCGGTTCCTGGACCGGGCCGCGGCGGTCGTGCCGCCGGGGCTGGAGCACCTGTACCTCGACATGGACCACAGCCTGGCCGAGCTGATGCGCGACCCCCACTGAGCGGGCCGCTTTTATTCGTTTGCGGGCGGCCCCCGGCCGCCCGTAGCTTCGTTGACGCCCCATTGCCGTCGAACGGAGCAGGACGTTGCTCTTCCGAGGTTGAGACACCGACCGGCCTTCCCTCACCCTTCCACGTGACCGTCCGTCGGTTGTCTCCCCGCGTTGCACGCACCACTCACGCAACCTGGAGGCCTCCATGAGTCATGCCCCTGTTTTCCTCACCTGCTCCGCCCTGTCCTTCGACTGGCCCGACGGCACTCCCGTCTTCGACGGCTTCCAGCTGGCGGTCGGTCCCGGCCGTACCGGCCTGATCGGGCTCAACGGCTGCGGCAAGTCCACCCTGCTGAAGCTCCTCGCGGGTGAACTGACCCCGTCCGACGGCCAGGTGGCCGTGGCCGGCACCATCGGCTACCTCCCGCAGAGCGTCACCCTCGACACCGCCCTGCGCGTCGACGAGGCGCTCGGCATCCGCGCCACCCGCGCCGCCCTGCACGCCATCGAGGCGGGCGAGGCGACCGAGGCCAACTTCGCCGCGGTCGGCGACGACTGGGACGTCGAGGAGCGGGCGCTGGCCACCCTCGACCAGCTCGGCCTCGCCCGGATCGGCCTGGACCGCACGGTCGGTGAACTGTCCGGCGGCGAATGCGTGTTGCTGCGCCTGGCGGCGCTGCTGCTCGCCCGGCCCGACGTCCTGCTGCTGGACGAGCCGACGAACAACCTGGACCTGCGGGCCCGGCGCCGCCTGTACGCGGCGATCGAGTCCTGGTCCGGGGTGATGGTCCTGGTCAGTCACGACCGGGAGCTTCTGGAGCGGGTCGACCAGATCGCCGACCTGCACGACGGCGAAGTCCGCTGGTACGGCGGGAACTTCACGGCGTACGAGGACCAGCTCGCCGCCGAGCAGGACGCGGCCGAGCGGATGGTCCGGGTCGCCGAGGCCGACGTGCAGCGGCAGAAACGCGAACTGTCCGACGCTCACGCCAAATTGGCGCGGCGCAAGCGGTACGGCCAGAAGATGAACGACCAGAAGCGCGAGCCGAAGATCGTCATGGGGGCCCGCAAGCGGGCGGCGCAGGAGTCGGCCGGCAAGCACCGCATCCTGCACACCGAGAAGCTCGCCCAGGCGAAGGAGCGTCTCGACCAGGCGGTGGAGGCCGTCCGGGACGACGACGAGATCCGGATCGAACTGCCCGCCACCCGGGTCCCTCCGGGTCGCCGGGTGCTGACCCTGAGCAATGTGCACTTGGCGCACGGCGCCAGGGCGGCGGGCGAGTGGGAGCTGCGAGGCCCGGAGCGGATCGCGCTGGTGGGCGGCAACGGTTCGGGCAAGACGACCCTGCTGCGCACGGTCGCGGGGCTGCTCGCGCCGGTCTCCGGGGAGGCGGTGACCCATGTGCCGACGCGGTTCCTGCCGCAGCGCCTGGACGTACTGGACGAGAGCCGTTCGGTGGTGGAGAACGTGGCGCGGTTCGCCCCGCACGCCTCGAACAACCTGATCCGGGCGCGGCTCGCGCACTTCCTGTTCCGGGGCGCCCGGGCGGACCGGCCGGCCGGCACCCTGTCGGGCGGCGAGCGGTTCCGGGCGGCACTGGCGGCGCTGCTGCTGGCGGAGCCGGCTCCGCAGCTGCTGATGCTGGACGAGCCGACGAACAACCTGGACCTGGCGAGTGTGCGGCAGTTGACGGGCGCACTGGAGTCCTACGAGGGCGCGCTGCTGGTGGCGAGCCACGACGTGCCGTTCCTGGAGTCGATCGGGATCACCCGGTGGCTGCTGCTCGACGGCGAGCTGAAGCCGACCACGGCCGAGGAGGTGCGGGCGGCGCTGTGGCACGAGTGACGGCACGGGCGACGGCGCGACCGCGGCGGCCGGCCGGACACCTCTAGGGGGCCGGCGGTAGCGGCAGCACGGCCCACGCCTTGGCGCCCCCCACGGGGCTGAGGACGGGGGTGAGTCCCCAGTCGCCGCCGCACGCGTCGACGGCGGCGGCGAGCAGCCACATCCCCCGGCTGCGCCGGCCGCGGCACTCCTCGCTCGCTTCGGGCGAGGAGTGCACCGGGTGCTGGTCGTAGAGCACGACGCGCAGGGCGTCGAACTGCCAGCGGACGTTCAGCAGCATCTCCTTCCCGGGGGTGAAGCGGTGGGCGCACGCGACGAGCTCGGAGGCGGCGAGGGCCGCGGTGTCGCAGAGGCAGGGCAGTCCGTGCCGGGTGAGCAGGGTCCGTACGCCGGAACGGGCACTGCCTGCGCCGTGCGCGTTGCCGGGCAGGCGTATCGAGTGGTTCAGCTTCGCCGCGTCGCGCGGGATCCGCCGGATCTCGCGGGCCGGTCGCAGGTCGCGGAGGGTGCCCGTCATCGTGCTGCTCCAGGATTTCGGGGTGCGTCGGGGCGGGCACGGGTTGCCCGCTGTGAGGCGTGCACTACCGACCGTAGCTCACCGCCCCGTGCGGCGCGCCGGACCCTTTCGCGCGGCCCCCGTCGTCAAGGCGGGCGTCGCGGGCCACCTACGGGCGTGACTTTCGCGAGGCCGGGCCCTGCTGACGCCCCCTCCAACTGCATAGATAACCGGACGTAACCGATCATATGAACGCCTGGGGCTTGGCTGGTACTCACGCTCCGCTTAACCTACGGATTCGTAGGCTACGGAACCGTAGGTACTTCGCTTTGTCCCCAGGAGCACCCGTATGACGATCACCTCTCCCCTCCTCGGCAGCTCGGAGGCGTGGACCGACGCCAAGCTGCTGTACGCGCTGGAAGAGGTGGTCGAGAAGGAGCTCAACCGCCATCTGAAGGTCACCAAGGACTGGATGCCCCACGAGTACGTCCCGTGGAGCGACGGCCGGAACTTCCCCGGCTTCTTCGAGGACGGCGAGGCCTGGGACCCGGAGCAGTCCAAGGTCACGGACATCGGCAAGATCGCGCTGGTCGTGAACCTGCTGACCGAGGACAACCTCCCCAGCTACCACCACGAGATCGCCACCCTCTTCGGCCGCAACGGCGCCTGGGGCACCTGGGTGCACCGCTGGACCGCCGAGGAGGGCCGCCACGGCATCGTGATGCGCGACTACCTGCTGGCCTCGCGCGCCGTGGACCCGGACAAGCTCGAAGCGTTCCGCATGCAGCACATGTCGGAGGGTTTCGAGTCCGACAACCGCCACTCGATGCTGCACTCGGTGGCGTACGTGGCCTTCCAGGAGCTCGCGACGCGCATCTCGCACCGCAACACCGGCCACCAGTCCGGTGACCCGGTCTGCGACCGGATGCTGGCCCGCATCGCGCAGGACGAGAACCTGCACATGATCTTCTACCGCAACCTGCTGGGCGCCGCGTTCGAGATCGCCCCGGACCTGACCATGCAGGCCGTGCGGGACGTCGTGGTCAACTTCCGGATGCCCGGACACGGCATGCCCGGCTTCGAGCGGATGGCCGCCCAGATGGCGATCGGCGGGGTGTACAACCTGCGGATCCACCACGACGACGTGCTGAGCCCCGTGATCCGTTTCCTGAAGATCATGGACATCGACGGTCTCGGCCCGGACGGCCGCAAGGCACAGGAGGAGCTGGGCCTGTTCATGGACGGCCTGGACTCCGAGGCCCGCAAGTTCGACGAGCGGCTGGCTGCCCGCGCGGCCCGCATCGCGGCACGCAAGGCCTGACCGGCCGCACCCTCACCCGTCGGCGCCCGCTCGGGCAGCCGGCTTCGAAACCCCGGCGGAGCCGTACTCCGCCGGGGTTTCGTGCTCCTTCGGCCCCGGCGGA
Organism: Streptomyces sp. NPDC086989; assembly: GCF_044745505.1. Classification (NCBI taxonomy): domain Bacteria; kingdom Bacillati; phylum Actinomycetota; class Actinomycetes; order Kitasatosporales; family Streptomycetaceae; genus Streptomyces; species Streptomyces sp. NPDC086989. The sequence continues at coordinate 87,495 of NZ_JBIVAL010000022.1, read as the reverse complement.
GCCGTACTCCGCCGGGGTTTCGTGCCGTCGGCCCGCGCCCGGTCAGCTGCGCCGGCGCAGGGCCAGCCGCTCCGACTCGGAGAGGCCGCCCCAGACGCCGAATCGCTCGTCGTTGGCGAGCGCGTACTCCAGGCATGCCGCGCGGCCCTCGCACGCCCCGCACAGCCGCTTCGCCTCCCGCAGGGACGAGCCGGGCTCCGGGAAGAAGAAGCCCGGCCCCGTCTGGGCGCACAGCGCGAGGTCGTACCAGTCGGGCGCGGCGGTGGCGGTGGTGGAGACGGTGTTCATCGACATGCCGGAGATACTCACCGCCGCCGATGGACGTCCGATCAACGACTGATCAACACCGGTTCACGGCGTGCACCGGCCACCGGCGGAGGCCGCTGCGCAGCGGTCTCACTCCTCGGGCGGGGCGTCCTCGTGCTTGGCGCGGCTCGGCTGGACGCGCCTCGGTTCGCCCGGCATCTTCGGGTAGTCCGGCGGGTACGGCATGTCGCCCAGGCCGTGGTCACGTTCGTGGCGCTCGGCCAGCTCCAGGGCGGCGTCGAGGGAGAAGGCGTGGTCGTCCATGTCCGCGTGCAGGTCGCCGAGTTCGGCGTAGCGGGCGGGCATCGTGGTGATGTCGAAGTCCCGGGGCTCGGCGGAGTCGATCTCGCCCCAGCGCAGCGGTGCGGACACGGGGGCGTGCGGGCGGGGGCGTACGGAGTAGGCGGAGGCGATCGTGCGGTCGCGGGCGGTCTGGTTGTAGTCGACGAAGATCCGCTCGCCGCGTTCCTCCTTCCACCACGCCGTGGTCACCTTCCCGGGCATCCGCTGTTCCAGCTCGCGGCCGATCGCGATCGCGCAGCGCCGGACCTCGGTGAACGTCCAGCGCGGCTCGATCGGGACGAACACGTGCAGACCCCGACCGCCCGAGGTCTTGGGCCAGCCGCGCAGGCCCAGGTCCTCCAGCACGTCGCGCAGTTCATGGGCGCAGATCACCGCGTGGTGGTAGTCGGTGCCGGGCTGCGGGTCCAGGTCGATGCGCAGTTCGTCGGGCCGGTCGGTGTCCTCGCGGCGCACCGGCCAGGGGTGGAAGGTCAGGCAGCCCAGGTTGGCGGCCCACAGGACGGCGGCCGGCTCGGTCGGACAGATCTCGTCGGCCGTGCGTCCGCTGGGGAACTCGATGTGGGCGGTCGGGATCCAGTCGGGCAGGTTCTTCGGGGCGCGCTTCTGGAAGAAGGACTCGCCCGCCACCCCCTCGGGGTAGCGCTCCAGGGTGGTGGGCCGGTTGCGCAGGGCCCGGGTGATCCCGTCGGCCACGGCCAGGTAGTACCGCGCGACGTCCAGCTTCGTCAGGCCCCGCTCGGGGAAGTAGACCTTGTCAGGGCTGGACAGCCTTACGGTCCGCCCGCCCGCGTCCAGCTCGATCGCGTTACCGGATGCACCCATGTGCGCCACGGTAGGCGGCCCCCGCCAGGTGCGCATACCGGGCGGCCCGGGACGTACCGCCGCAGAATCTAAGACATGGATCTGCCCGTGATGCCGCCCGTGAAGCCGATGCTCGCCAAGTCGGTGGCCAAGATCCCGCCGGGTATGCAGTACGAGGCCAAATGGGACGGTTTCCGGGCCATCGTGCACCGCGACGGCGACGAGGTGGAGATCGGCAGCCGCACCGGCAAGACCCTGACCCGGTACTTTCCCGAGCTGGTGGCCGCTCTGCGGGAGAACCTGCCGGACCGCTGTGTGGTGGACGGCGAGATCATCATCGTCCACGAGGGGCGGCTCGACTTCGACCGGCTGACCGAGCGGATCCATCCCGCCCAGTCCCGGGTCGACCTGCTGGCGCGGACCACCCCCGCCAGCTTCGTCGCCTTCGATCTGCTCGCCCTCGGCGACGGGGCGCTCCTCGACACCCCGCTCGCCGACCGCCGCAGCGCCCTGGTCGATGCCTTGTCCACCGCTTCGCCCCCCGTTCACCTCGCGCCCGCGACCACCGACCGCGCGCTCGCGCAGGAGTGGTTCGAGCGGTTCGAGGGCGCCGGGCTCGACGGGGTGATCGCCAAACCGCTCGATCTGCCCTACCGGCCCGATGCCCGCCTCATGTTCAAGATCAAGCACGAGCGTACGGCCGACGTCGTGGTCGCGGGATTCCGTTTCCACAAGAGCGGTCCGATTGTCGGATCGCTGCTCCTGGGCCTCCACAACGCCCACGGCGCCCTCCAGCACGTGGGGGTCTGCGCCGCCTTCCCCATGAAGCGCCGCGCCGAGCTGGTGGACGAGCTCGCTCCGCTGCGCATGGCCGACGCCACCGGCCACCCCTGGGCCGCCTGGGCCGAGGAGTCGGCCCACGAGAGCGCCCGGCTCCCCGGCGCGCAGAGCCGCTGGACCGGCAAGAAGGACCTCTCCTGGGTGCCGCTGCGCCCCGAGCGCGTCTGTGAGGTGGCGTACGACCACATGGAGGGCGACCGCTTCCGGCACACCGCCCAGTTCCGCCGCTGGCGGCCCGACCGGGCGCCGGAGAGCTGTACGTACGCCCAGTTGGAGGAGGCCGTCGGCTACGACCTCGCCGACGTCCTCGGCCCGCCCGCCGGCTCCTGAGCCCGGCCCGTGGGCCGACGCCCCTGAGCCGGCTCGTGAGCCGGCGCCCCCGACCCGGCCCGTGAGCCGGGGCCCGTGAGCCGCCGCGGGTCCCCCCTCGGCGCGCCCTCAGCCCGCCGTCAGCTTCTCCCACTCCTCCCGGTCCGGCCCCACCGCGTTCGGCGCGTAGTGCGGCCGGGCCGCCAGCCAGCGCGCCACCCGGACCCGCACCTCCGGATCCGCGTACGCCCGCTCCGGCGGCTCGGCCAGGTGCCGCACCCGCGCCCGGGCCCGCATCACCTCGGGGTCCTCCAGGGCGCATTCGAACAGCGCGGCCACCTCACGCGCCGTCCCCGTGCGCCCGGCCCGCGTCGCGAACCGCTCCCCGATGGCCGCGTCGGCGACCACCTGGAAGTCGAACCAGGGCTTCAGGGTGCGCACGGCCCAGGCGTGGTAGTCGGCGGCGAACCGCAGCGATCCCGGCTCCCGGTGCGCCGTACCGGCCACCCTGCGCGCCGCCCACAGCGCGAGCGAGGTGCCCTGGCCGAGCGTCGGATTCGTGTGCGTGATCGCGTCCCCGACCGGCACCAGCCCGGTCACCACCGGCCCCTGTTCGTCGACCGGTGCGCTCCACCGGTTGTCCAGGCTCGCCGTGGCCAGTACGCCCGACAGCGGTTCGGCGCCGAGGTCCAGCCACGCCGCACCGGGCGGGAAGGACCGGGCGGCGGCCTCGAAGACGGCCGGATCGCGCAGCGCCGAGCGCGTGGTGTCGGTGGTGTGGACGAACAGGGTGACGGCGAACACCCGGTTGTCGGCGGGGAAGACGGCGCACCCGGCGAAGGCGCCGCCGGTCACCGTCCAGGGCCGGCGCGGGCCCTCGTCCATCCCCTCGGGCAGCCGGTGCCAGCGGCAGAAGTACGCCAGCCCCGTCCGGTGGCGTTCCACGCGCGCCGGCCGGCAGCCCGCCCCGGCCAGCAGGCGCTCGACGCCGCCGCGCCGCCCGCCCGCGTCCACGACGAGGTCGGCCGGGTACGCACCGGCCGGTGTGCGCACGCCCGTCACCCGGACCGCCGCCTCTCCCGGCCCGGTCAGCAGTCCGGTGACCGGCTCCCCGTGGTGCATGACGGCCCCCGGTTCGCCGCGCAGGGCGGTCGCCAGGGCGCTCTCCAGCACGATGCGCCGGGCCTGGAGCATGACGAGGTCCTCGTCGCCGGGCCGCTCCGGCGGGCGCGCGTCGAACCAGTCCAGCTCGTGCCGTTCGCGGGCGCCGAGCCGCAGCATCTCCGCGTGGACGTCGGGCAGATCGCGGCGCAGGAGGGTGCGGGCCGCGCCGAGCAGGGCGTGCGGCTGGGTGGCCTGGGGGACGCCCGGCCGTTGCCAGCCGAAGAAGTCCCGGTCGAGCGAGGCGCCGGGAGCACGCGTGTCGCGTTCGAACAGTTCGGCGGTGTGTCCGTGCCGCGCCGCGAGCAGCGCGGTCGCCAGCCCTCCGACGCCCCCGCCGATGACCACCACATGTGCCATTGCGTGCCCCCGAGCCCCTGAGCCGATGAGTACGAAGATCAGACCGCTCAGAGCCTGCACGGACGCACCCTGGCCGAAACCCGCACGTCTGTCCGACAGGGCCGCCCGCCGCGCTATGCCGGGCCCGCGCCCCGGCGGGCACGGTGGGCTTCGAGAGCCCGGCGCGCCTGCGCCTCGCACAGGTCCGTGTTGATCGCCACGGCCGCCCGCACCCCGGCCGCCGCCGCGCCGGCCAGCTGCTCCATGGGGCCGGACACGTTCCCGGCCGCCCAGACGCCGCGCAGGGCGGTGGCGCCGGTCTGCGGATCCGCCTCGACACAGGTGCCGACCGCGACCCCGTCGCGCTCCACCGTGACGACGGGCAGCCCGAGGCTCCTCGGCACTCCGGCGCGGGCGGTGAACCGCGGGGCCACCACGAGGGCCGTGCAGGCGACGACGGCACCGCCGGCCAGGGTCACTCCGGTCAGCCGGTCGCCGGTGACGTCGAGGCCGGTCACCTCGCCCTCCGCCACCGTGATGCCGAGGGCGCACAGCAGCTCCCGGTCCTCGCCGGTGAGCGGCCGGGCGTGGGAGAGCAGGGTGACCTCAGCGCTCCAGTTCCGCCACAGCTGCGCCTGGTGCACGGCGAGCGGGCCGGTGGCCAGCACCGCGAGCGGCTCGTCTCGGACCTCCCAGCCGTGGCAGTACGGGCAGTGCAGCACGTCCCGCCCCCAGCGCTCCCGGATCCCCGGCAGCTGCGGCAGCTCGTCCACCAGACCGGTGGCGATCAGCAGCCGGCCGGCCCGCACCGCGGACCCGTCGGCGCACCGGACCAGGAAGCCGCCGTCGGGCAGCCGGTCGGCGGCGAGGACGGTACCGGCCGGTCCGGAGCGGAGTTCGCCCCCGTGTCCGGCGACCTCCGCCCGGCCGGCGGCCAGCAGTTCCGCCGGGCTCGCGCCGTCCCGGCCCAGGTAGCCGTGCAGGTGGGCGGCGGGGGCGTTGCGGGGGCTGCCGGAGTCGAGGACGAGCACCGAGCGGCGGGCCCGGGCCAGGGTCAGCGCCCCGGCGAGTCCGGCGGCGCCGCCGCCCACGACCACGACGTCGTACGAGTTGTCCATGGCGGGAGGGTGTGGCCGGGTCCGCCCGCTTGACAAACCCTGTTGCCGAACCGGCAAATGGAGCGGTGGCTGCCGGGGAGCGGCCGCAGCCGTCCGGGCCGTGCCCGGCACCCACCGGATCAGGAAGCGGATCAAGCGATGACGACGCCGAACGACCCGCCCGAGCGCCCGGTACGGGCCGTCCCGCAGCCCAACGGCGTCGTCGGCGTCGGGCTGGTCGTGGCCGGCGCCGACGGGCGGGTGCTCCTCGGGCAGGCGCACGACGGCCGCTGGGAGCTGCCCGGCGGGAAGGTCGACCCCGGGGAGAGCTTCGAGCAGGCCGCGGCCCGCGAACTGGCCGAGGAGACGGACCTGCGGGTGGCGCCCGGGGACGTCCGGATCCTGGCCGTGCAGCTGTCACCGGAGACCGGGGTGACCCGGCTGACCGCGGCCGCCGTGACCTCCTCGGCCGAGGGCACGCCCCGCGTCACCGAGCCGCACAAGATCCTGCGCTGGCAGTGGTTCGCCCCGGACCGGATCCCCGGTGCCCTCTACGCCCCCTCCACGGCGGTCCTGCGCGCCTGGCGCCCCGAGCTGGGGCCGACCCTGCCGCCGGAGCCCTCGTACGACTACCCGACGTCGTAGCGCCGGCCGGGGCCTCCGGTCCGCTGTGACGTCTCCCACCCCCTCTTGCCACGGGAAAGAAGGCATACCTAAGTTCTCTCGTATGCCCCCACACCACCCCACTTCGCCCACCGGCCCGCAGGACACCCCGGCGCTGGCCGACTTCACCGTCGACCTCACCGCGCAGGAGGTCCTGCGGCGGGCCCAGGTCATGGACGCCCTCGGCCCCGACTGGGACCCGATCGAGGTACTGCGCGGCGAGGAGGCGGCGTACGACCTGCTGTACTCCGGGCTCGACGCGGAGCAGCAGCGCGTGTACGACGCCCTGGTCGCGGCCGGCGTCCTCGCCCCGCGCGGAGACGGCCATGCTGCCGCTTGACCCGCACGCGGACCTCGGGCGCCGCGCCTGGGTGGCCTGCCCGGCCTGCGAGGACAGCCGCGGGTGCGCCCCGTGCGGGGAGCGGCGCACGTGTTCCGAGCACTGGCGGTACCTGCTGTCCAACACCGGCAGCCTGCTGCACCTGCAGTGCCCGTCGTGCACGCACGTCTGGGTGCACGAGAGCGGTTTCGGCGCCACGCGTTCCCTGTGGAGCCGCATCACCGGCGGTCGCGCCGGACTCTGACGGCGACGCGGGCAGAGGCGGCCTCTGACTGCGACGCGGGCAGAGGCGGCCGCAGCCGCCGGGATCACACCCCCGCGGGGGCCCTCTGCGCGAAGTAGCCCTCGCCCAGGTCCTCCGCGAGCAGCCGTTTCGCGATCGCGTCGGCCGCGGCCCGGAGTTCCTCGCTCCGCGGGCGGCCGCGGTCCTTCTCCAGCTGGTCGCCGAGCCAGTCGCCCCATGCCTTGGAGATGGTGGCCGCCTCCCGCCGCCCCGCCGCGGTGAGCGCGAGGAAGCCGCCCTCGCGGCTGAGGTAGCCCTCCTCCGTCATCCGGTCGAAGACCGGCAGCAGGACCTCCGGGGGCAGGGAGCGGCGTGCGGCGACGAGCCCGAGGCTCGCGTGGCCCACCGTGCGGGTCAGGAGTTCCACCTGCATCACCGCCCAGGCTCCGGCGACGTCCAGCCGGGTGTCCGAGGCGTTCACGATGGCGCGCGCCGTCTGCGGCTGCATGTTCCGTACGAGCTTGCCCACCGCCAGCTCCAGCAGACTGGCCGAATCGCCGGAGGCCGTGACCGGCGAGGCGAAGCCGTCACCCATGTCGGTCGAGCCCGCCCTCGCGGTGTCGCGCAGCCGGACCTGCTTGAGGAAGAGCGCGACGACGAAGCCGGTCCCGGCCACCGGCACCGTCCACAGGAACACCGTGTGCAGGGCGTGCGCGTACGCCTCCACGATCGGGGCGGCCGCCACCGGGTCGAGCGCGTGGACCCCCTGGGGGCTCTGGGCCGTCCTGGCCAGCTGCGCCGGATCGGCGCCGGTGGCCCGGGCGGCCTCCGCGACGGCCCTCTCCAGCGCGGGGCCCAGGGTGTTGGCGTAGATCGTGCCGAAGACGGCGGTGCCGAACGAGCTGCCGAGCGTACGGAAGAACGTGACACCGGACGTGGCGGTGCCGAGGTCGGCGTAGTCCACGGTGTTCTGCACGGCGATCGTCAGGACCTGCATGCACAGGCCGATCCCGGCGCCGAGTACGAACATGTACAGCGATTCGAGCCAGGCGGCGGTGCCCGGGCCCATCAGCGAGAGCAGGTAGAGGCCGATTCCCATCACCAGGGAGCCGACGACGGGGAAGATCCGGTACCGCCCGGTCCTGCTGGTGACGTTGCCGCTGAAGACGGACGCGATCAGCAGGCCGATCACCAGCGGCAGGGTCCGTACGCCCGAGACGGTGGCCGAATCCCCGTCCACGAACTGCAGGTACGTCGGCAGGAACGTCATCGCGCCGAGCATGGCGAAGCCGACCACGAAGCTGAGTACCGAGCAGACCGTGAAGACCGGGTTCCGGAAGAGCCGCATCGGCAGCATCGGCTCCGCGGCCCGGGTCTCGGCCAGGCAGAACAGGGCCAGGGCCAGTACGCCGGCCACGAACAGCCCGATGATCACCGCCGAGTCCCAGGCGTACTCGTTGCCGCCCCAGCTGGTGGCCAGGATCAGGGCGCTGGAGCCCACCGCGACCAGGGCGATGCCCGGGTAGTCGATGCGGGTGCCGCCGGCGGCGCGGACCGAGGGGATCGTCCGCGCCGCCGCGAGGACCACCAGGATCGCGATCGGGACGTTGACGTAGAACGCCCAGCGCCAGGTCAGGTGATCGGTGAACAGGCCGCCGAGCAGCGGTCCGATGACGGTCGCGACCCCGAACACGGCGCCGATCGCGCCCTGGTACTTGCCGCGTTCGCGCAGCGGGACCACGTCGGCGATCAATGCCATGGAGGTGACCATGAGGCCGCCGGCGCCGACCCCCTGGACGCCCCGCCACAGGATGAGCAGGGACATGTTGCTCGCCAGGCCGCACAGGAACGAGCCCGTGATGAAGACGATCGCGGAGATCTGGAAGATGAGTTTCCGGCCGAAGAGGTCGCCGAACTTGCCGACCAGCACCGTCGCGACGGTCTCCGCGAGCAGGTAGGAGGTCACCACCCACGACATGTGGTCCCCGCCGCCCAGATCCGCCACGATCGTGGGCAGGGCCGTGCCGACGATCGTCTGGTCGAGGGCCGCGAGCAGCACGCCCAGCATGATCGTGCCGAAGACGACATTGCGCCGCCGCCGGTCGAGCACGGGAGGAGCCCCGGCGGCGACGGGGGCTTCGGCGGGGGCAGTGGTCACACCTCGCACTCTCACAGCGCCCCCGTCCGGCCGCATGCGCACCGGGCCGTCCGGGGGACCCCGGTCAGCGCAGGTGGGCGAGGCCGGGGTGCGCGGCCGCGTAGCCGTCGAGGAGCCGCCGGGCCACCGTGACGGAGTCCACCAGCGGGTGCAGTGCGAAGGCTTTGACGGCGTCGGCCCGGGAGCCGCTCGCGGCGGCCGCGAGGACCTCCCGCTCGACGGCCTTGACGGAGGTCACCAGGCCCACCGCGTGCAGCGGCAGTGGGTCCACGGCCACCGGATGGGCGCCGTTCGCGTCGACCAGGCAGGGCACCTCGATCACCGCCTGCGCGTCGAGCACCGACAGCACTCCGCGGTTGCGCACGTTGAGGATCAGCGTGGCCCGCTCGTCCCGGGCGATGGCCCGCATCAGCGCGAGCGCGACCTTCTCGTACCCGCCGGACTCCAGATCGCTCTCGTCGCGCTCGCCCAGGCCCGCCGCCTCGCGGTTCTCGGCCATGTACGTGGCCTCCCGCTCGGCCCTGGTCCGGTCCCAGGCGGCCAGCGCCGCACCGGCCGGCCGGTCCGCGCGGCCCGCCTCGGCGTAGAACCCGCGCTGCTGGTCGCGCAGGAAGGCGCCGCGCGTCTGACCGGCCCCGGTGTACGTCCGTACGGTGTCGCGGTTGAAGTAGTAGTAGTGCAGGTACTCGTTGGGGATCGCGCCGAGCGAGCGCAGCCACTCGGCGCCGAACAGCCGCCCCTCCTCGAAGGACTCCAGCGCCTCGGTGTCGGCCAGCAGCCGGGGCAGCACGTCGCGGCCGCCGATCCGCAGCCCGCGGACCCAGCCCAGGTGGTTGAGGCCGACGTAGTCGATCCAGGCCTCCTCGGGGCGGGCCCCGAGCAGCCGGGCGAGACGCCGGCCGAGCCCCACCGGGGAGTCGCAGATCCCGATCACGCGGTCGCCGAGCTCCTCGGCCATGGCCTCGGTGACCAGCCCGGCCGGGTTGGTGAAGTTGATGACCCAGGCCTCGGGGGCGGTACGGGCGATCCTGCGGGCGATCTCCCGGACGACCGGCACCGTCCGCAGGCCGTACGCGATACCGCCCGCGCCGACCGTCTCCTGGCCCAGCACGCCCTCGGCGAGGGCCACCCGCTCGTCGGCGGCGCGTCCTTCGAGTCCGCCGACGCGGATGGCGGAGAAGACGAAGTCCGCCCCGCGCAGGGCCTCGTCGAGGTCCCCGGTGGCGGTGACCGCAGGGGCGTCGGACGCCCCGGAGGCGGCCGCCTGGTCGGCGAGCACCCGGGCCATGGCGCTGAGCCGGGCGGGGTCCTCGTCGTAGAGCGTCACCCGGGACACCCGGCCCTCGGCGTGGTCGCCGAGCAGTGCCCCGTAGACGAGCGGAACCCGGAATCCGCCTCCGCCGAGGATCGTCAGCCGCACGCCCTACCGCCCTTCACCGCGCCACGATCGGTGCCACGATCCGTGGCATCCGCTCCGCGGCCCGCGATCGGCCCGTGCCGGAGGTCACCAGTGTCCCCCGCCGCGCGGCGGGCGGGGGTCAGTCCAGCGACGGCACGGCGCGCAGCCGCGGGCCCTGGTGGAGCGGGGTGGCGCCGGAGCCCCGGACCGGGCCCGTCGCCGCGCCCAGCGGCGTCGACAGGATCATGGTGATCCGGGTGAGGCCCATCGCGTCGAGCATGCGGCTGGATTCGGCCACCATCCGGCAGCGCACGTGACCCCAGCGGGGGTCCCAGTGCCGGACGGTCCGCACGGCCCCGTCGCGCTCGGCGGCATCGGCCCCGTGGGTGCTCAGCCAGTGCGGCACGCCGTAGCGGTAGGCCGCCTCCATGAACGGGTCGCGGGCCACCTCCTGGCGGATGCTGCTCAGGCCCTCGTCGTCCGGGGCCGCGGCGAGCGCGTTCGCGAACTGGGCCAGCAGCGGTACGCACCAGGCCGGTTCGTGGTCCTCCAGCACGGCCGCGGCGTCCGGGTGGAACAGCACGAAGCGCAGGAAGTTGTCGTCCGGCAGGGCGGTCGGGTGCGGGCGCACCGACTGGAAGAGCTTGTCGAACGCCGAGTTGGTGAGCGCCACGTCCCAGCGGTGGTCCACCAGGAAGCTCGGGTAGGGCACGGCCTCCATGAGGGCCGCGTAGTCGCACAGGTAGTCGCGCTGGGCGGGGTCCTGGGGCAGGCGGTTCTCCTCGGCGGCGCGCCAGGTGGGCGGCGGGTCGCGGTCGACCATGACGCGGAAGAGCCAGAAGCACTGCCGCTCGCTCATCTCCAAGGCCTCGGCCAGGGCGAGCAGTTTGCGGTCCGTCCACTCCTTGACCAGGCCGCGTTCCCAGTTCCCGTAGGCGCGGACGCTGATGTGCAGGCGGGCGGCGACGTCCTCCTGGCTCAGGCCCAGCTCCTCGCGCCGCTGGCGCAAAATCTCCTTGCGTCGCTCCGACCGCACTGCGCCGCGTGCGGAATCTTCGCCCGGCAGGCGCTCCTCACCGGCTCGGGCGAGGCCATCGGACGGGCCCACCGCTGCGAGATGTGGCACCGAGAGCTCCCCCTCTTCACGGTCTGGATCTTCAATTTCCTCTGGCGATCCTGCTACCGACTTCATTCGAGTGTCAACTATCGTGGCAATTCCAGCCTCTTGACAGCTCATTCCCGCCACAGCTGTGGCAACTTCTGGCCCTGCGGCAGCTCCTCGGATAGATTCCAAAAGCCGACCATGTGCCCGTACCGACCCGCCGCGATCTAGGAGAACCACTGGTGACAGACGGCTTCCCGGCTCCCGTCGCGGTGGCCAACGCGCCCCTGGCAGCCACCGTCACGCGCGTCGCCGAACTCGCGGGCAAGATGGGCCACGACCTGAACAAGGTCTTCGACCTGCGCCGCCTCTCCGAGGCCTCCGGCGTCCCCGCCGACGTGGTCAGGACCCTGCTGGACGGCCGGCCCGCCGGCGAGCCCTGTCTGCAGACCCGCTTCCTCCAGCGCCTCGACCTGCTCCGGCGCACCCGGCTGAAGCCGAACGGGCGCCGCTACACGCAGCAGGAGATCGCGGACGGCGCCGGCATGTCCCGGCAGCAGGCGGGTGCCCTGATCAACGGCGACCGCAGGCCCACGATGGAGCACTGCGACGCGATACAGCGCTTCTTCGGCGTGCACGCCGGCTTCCTCACCGCGCACGACGCCGACGCCCTCACCGACGCCCTCCAGCGGACCGAACAGCAGCTGCTCCAGGACTACGCCGGCCGCGCGCGCGAAACCGTACCCGCCGCGGCCGCTTCGACCGGCGATCCGCTGGCAAGACTTCTGCAGAACCACGGCGTCCGGGGCATCGCCTGGCGCGCCGCCCAACTGCCCAGCGACAAACACCGGGACAAGGTGACCGAATGGCTGGACATGCTTCTCGAAAGCGTCAAACCGAATGAATCCTGACCCAGTCGAGAGTCTGGGTCTGATCCTTGAGTCCTGATCCGGATCCGCGCCGACGGGGAGAACGGTGAGCATAGGCAGAGAGCAGCGCCGGTTGTGCGGCGAACTGGTGGCCGGGCTCCGGCTGACCGCGCCCGCGGAACCCGTGGACCTCTACGCCGCCCTGTGCGAGGGCATGAGCAAGCACCGCGGCCGCCGGGTGGACTTCCGGATGGCCTCGTTCCCGCCGGGGACGGCCAGCGGCCTGTGGCTCGACATGGCGGACCGCGATCTGGTGGTCATCGAGGAACGCACGGCGCCCGACCACCAGCTGGTCATCCTGGGTCACGAGCTGTGGCACATGAAGGCCGGCCACTGCAGCCATCACGTCGACGGAGCCGCCGTCGCCGCCCGGCTGCTGTCCGACGGGGCCGACCTCGGCGAGACGGTCCGGCGCGTCGCCGCGCGCACCCGCGCCGACGTCTCCGAGGAGACCGAGGCGGAGACGTTCGGTTTACTGCTGGGCAGCCGTTGCCGCAACTGGCTCGCCGGTTCCGCGGGCCACCGGGCGCCCGCACAGCGTGACCAGTTGGCGGGCCGCATCGAGGCCTCGCTCGGATACCGGGGGCACAGGAACGACCGTTGAACGGCCAGGACTACTACATACCGGCAGCCGCCCTCGCGGTCTCACTCGCCTTCAAGCTGCCGGCGCTACGGAACAACTGGCGCGACCCGCTCCTGCGGTCGGTCTGCGCCCTGCTGATCCTGGCCGGATCGGTGTTCACCTTCGCCGCCCCGCCCACCATCGTGGCGGTCAACCGCTGGACCGGTGTCACCAACGTCTCCGCCCCGCTCGTCTACTGCCTGATCACCCTGTTCAGCGCCGCCTGCCTGGTGCTCATCGTGAACTGGCGCGGCGGTCCGCCCGAGGAGACCCGGCGCATCTCGCGCCGCTGGATGCTCGGCTACGCCGGCGTCGTCATGGTGCTGGTGGCGCTCTTCGCGCTCGGCGAGACCCCGGTCGAGCGGCTGCGCGACTTCGACACGTACTACGCCAACACCCCCTACATCCAGCAGATGATCGCCCTGTACCTGACGGCGCACCTGGTGGCGGCCGTCGTCATGGTGGCCATGTGCTGGCGCTGGTCCCTCCAGGTGCACGGCTGGCTGCGGATCGGCCTGATGATCATCGTCTCGGGCTACGTCTTCAACCTCAGCTACGACGCCACCAAGATCTCCGCGGTCATCGCCCGGTGGACGGGCCACGACCTCGACGACCTGAGCACCTACATCGCCCCGCCGCTCGCCTCCGTCGGCGCGCTCATCAGCGCGATCGGCTTCGTACTGCCCCTCGTGTGCCAGCGGCTGTCCGACAGCTGGCAGACCTGGACGACGTACCGGCGGCTCGGCGCGCTGTGGCACGAGGTGCAGATCGGCGCCCCCAGCGGCACCCCCTGCGTGCAGATGTCCTGGTGGGCCCCGGCGGAACTGCGGGTGATCCAGCGCGAGTCGGACATCCACGACGGGTTCCTGCACCTGGGGCCGTACTTCGACCCGAACCGCCGCGAGGACGCGTACGCGCGCGCCCTCACGGGCGGTGCGGACGAGGAGACGGCACGCGCCGTCGCCGACGCGGCGATGGTCGCGGCCGCCGTCCAGGCCCGTTCGGCGGACCCCGAGGGCGCGGTCATCGGGGCCAGCGAGGAGAGCGTCCCCGACACCCTCCGGGGGCCGCGCGACCTCGTTCGGATCTCCCACGCGCTGCGGCATTCGCCGGTCGTGGCGGCCGTCCGACGGGAGGTCGCGCTCAACGGGAGCGGGCCAGCCTGAGGGCCGGCCCACCGGGGCCGGTGGTCCCGGGCCGGGCCCTCACCGGGCCCGTGAGCCCGTTGAGGCCCTCACCGGGCCGGGTGGGCCCGAGTGTGGGCCCGGATGTGGGCCGGGGTGGTGTCAGCGCTGGGCCGCGGCCAGCGCCACCTTCGGGAACAGGTCCTGGAACGGGCCGGCGGAATCGATTCCCTCCCGGCCGTACGGTGCGTCGAAGCTCCACACCATGAACAGCAGGAACACGATCAGCGCACTGAACAGCCCGGCCAGCAGCAACTCCCGGCCGGACCGGCGGATCTGCAGGGTGAAGATCAGCCCGACCGTCACCACCCCGCCGACCAGCAGCCCGAACCACACCACGCTCGGCAGGGTCGACTCGTCGGCCTGCACGCGCGAGTGCCGGGCGTCGTCAGCGGCCGCGATGTGGTCCAGCAGCGGCTGGTAGGCCTGCGCCTGGAGCTCGTTCGCCGGGCTCTGGTGGGTGACGTCCGTGCGCAGCTTGCCGAGCAGCTCCGCGCCCTGGGACGAGGCGCCCCGGCCCGCGGTCAGCAGCGGCCAGTCCACGGCGACGGTGTGGGAGACGTACGCGTCGACCTCGCCGCGGATCCGGTCACGGACGGGGGCCGGGTACACGTCGGCGCGCTGGGTGACCTCGTACAGCGACTGTGCCTCGCGGCGCACGCTGTCCTCGGCGGCGCCGCGCGCCTCCCAGACGCCGGCGATCGCCAGACCGAGGACGATGGCGTAGACCACGCCCACCATCATCGTCATGTACTCGATGACGTCGGGGGTTTCGCTGGTGTCCTCGTCCTCCGCGACCCGGCGGTGCCGGAGCGCGGTGAAGGCGAGGACGAGGGCGCAGACGAGCGCCATGGCGACGGCCAGGACCAGCCATTCGGACACGTGGGTTCTCCCGTGGGTGGATCGGTGGGTGGATGCGGGACGCGGGGGGCGGGGCTCAGGGTGCGGGGGCTCAGCTGCGGCTCTTGGAACGCGGCCGCAGCGCGGCGGCGGCGAGTACGGCCGGGGTGGTGACGACGACCATGAGCATCACGGTGGACATGCCGGCCGGGCTGCGCCGCTCCAGGGCGACGGAGCGGTACGGACGCACGTGGAAGGCGCTCACGCGCGCGGCCGCGGCTGCGGCCCGGGGCGGGGCGGGCGCTTCGGCCGGAGCCGGCCCGGCAGGCTCCTCGGGACCCGGCGCGGGCGGCGCGGGCTCCGGCCGTGCGGCCCCGGCCTTCGCCGTCGGCCGGGACGGCTGCGCCGGTGCGGGGACCGCGACGGCCGGCGCCGGGCCCCGCCCCGGGTGGTGCACGGTCGGCCGGCCGGCGCCGGGCACGAGGACCCGCACGGGAGGCCGGACCGCGGGGGGCACGGCTGCGGGCGGCGGCAGAGGCCGCCCTGACGGAACGCACGCATCGATCCGGGCGCCGTCGCCCCGGCCGTTCCCGTGCCCGTGCCCGTGCCCGTTCCCGTTCCCGTTCCCGTGACCGGGCCCGTAAGCCTGCCGGGCTCCGGCATCCACACCGGCGATGCCCGAAAGGCCCGCGACCGCGCCCGCGCTGGCACTCGCACTCGCATCCGCACCGCCGGTGCCGTCGTCCGCGGCCGCCACCTGGCACTGCAGCGGGCAGAGCGCCGCCACCAGGCCGGCTCCGGCGAAGTACTGCCAAGCGGTCACCGCGCGTCCTCCCGGTGTGAGGGTCTCGGCTGAAGAAACGATCACGGCGGCGCTTCGATACGCCGCAGACGCGTCAAGACCACCGGTCGAGGGGCGAGTTCAGGCCAGCCGTTCACCCGCCCGGCTCAATCCCGTACGGCATCCCGGTCTGACCGATCTGCGGCTTCCCGGCACCGGGCGCCGCGATGTGACGCCCCGGCAGCACCGCACGACACGGCACCAAGGGCTGTCCCGTAATCCCCGGTGGAGCGGCGCGCGGCGTCGGATGCGGTGCATCGCAAGGCGGAGGGGCATCCGCGTACTGGGCGTATCCGGGCGTTCCGACAACGCAGCGAGGTGCCGTAGCCGGCGTCGCGCGCCCGCCGGGGATTACGGGACAGCCCTTAGGCTGGAGCGCATGTCCGAGCCCGGTCCCCTCCCCGTCCCCCCGGTGGCCGTGTGGGCGGTGCTGCGGCGGCCGTGGCGGTTCCTCGGGTCGTGGTGGCCGTGGCGGTGCTGGGCGTACCTGGGCAGCGGGTTCCCCCTCGGGTACGCGGTGCTGATGGCGCTGGTCCTGCTCGTGGGCCTCGGGGTGCTGCTGGCGGTCGCGGGGGTAGGGCTCCTGCTGCTGCTCGCCGCCGTGGCGGGCGCCGTGCCGCTCGGCGAGCTGGAGCGGCGCAGGCTGCGGTGGGCCGAACCGGTGCCGGTCACCGATCCACACGCCTCGCTCGCCGGAGCCGGTGCCGCCGCCTGGCTGCGTACCCGGCTGCGGGAGCGCGCCACCTGGCGGGAGTTCGGGTACGCCGCCCTGCTCGGGACGGTGTTCGGCGCGGCCGGGTTCGGGGTGCTGGCGCTCCTGGTGTTCTCGCTGCTCCTGGTGGTGTCCCCGGTCGTCGTCTGGGCGCTGGCCCCCGAACCGGTGATGCTGATACCCGGCCGGGCCGTCGCGGGCCCCCTGGAGGCACTGGGCGGGACCGCCGTGGGGCTGGTGGGGCTGGTGCTGGCCGCGTACGCGGGTGCACTGATCGCCGGGGCGCAGGTGAAGACGGCCCGGCTGCTGCTCGGCCCGCGCGAGGAGGACGGCCGGGTACTGGAGCTGACCCGGTCGCGGATCCGGCTCGTGGAGGCCTTCGAGGCGGAACGCAGGCGTATCGAACGGGACCTGCATGACGGAGCCCAGCAGCAACTGGTGGCCCTCAGCATGACCCTGGGCCTGGCGGAACTGCGGCTGCGCCGGATCCCGGAGGCCGCCGAGGCGGCGGCGCTGGTCGGGCGCGGGCGCGCGGAGGCGAAGCTGGCCCTGGAGCAGCTGCGGGACCTCGTGCGCGGCATCCATCCCCAGGTGCTGACCGACCACGGGCTGGCGGCGGCCGTCGCCGAGGTGGCGCTGCGCCATCCGGTGCCGGTCACGGTGGACCTCGGGCACCTTCCCCGGCTTCCCGAACCGGTGGAGACCACCGCCTACTTCACCGTCACGGAGGCGCTGGCGAACGCCGCCAAGCACAGCGGTGCCTCGCACGTCGGCGTCGCCGGTAGGGTCGAGGGAGACCGGCTCACTCTCACCGTCACGGACGACGGCCGCGGCGGGGCGGACCCCGGCGCGGGAGCGGGCCTGGCGGGTCTCGCGGACAGGGTGGCGATGTTGCAGGGCAGGCTGACGGTGTCCAGTCCGGTGGGCGGGCCGACGGAACTGCGCGTGGAGGTCCCGTGCTCCTGGTGATCCTCGCCGAGGACTCCGTGCTGCTGCGCGCGGGGCTGAGCGAGCTCCTGACCCTCGGCGGCCACCGGGTGATCGCCGCCGTCGGTGACGCGCCCGCCCTGCTGGAGGCGGTGTCCGCCGAGCGGCCCGACGTGGTCGTCACGGACGTGCGGATGCCGCCCGGACTGCGCGACGAGGGACTGCGCGCCGCCCTCGAACTTCGCTCCCGTGATCCCTCGTTGCCGGTCCTGGTGCTCTCCCAGTACGTGGCCACGGCGTACGCGACCCGGCTGTTCACCGACGGTTCGGCGGCCGGGCTGGGCTACCTGCTCAAGGACCGGGTCGGCGAGGTGACCGAGTTCCTCGACGCCCTGGAACGGGTGCACGCGGGCCAGACGGTCATCGACCCGGACGTGGTGCGCGTGCTGCTCGCGCCGCCGACGGCGGCCGACCGGCCGCTGGCCCGCCTGACGCCCCGCGAGCGGGAGGTGCTCGCCCTGATGGCGGAGGGCCTCAACAACCAGGCCGTCGCGGCCCGGCTGTTCATCACCGAGGCGTCCGTCGTGAAGCACTCCGGCAGCATCTTCACGAAGCTGGACCTCGACCCGGCGGAGGGAAACCGCCGTGTCCTGGCCGTCCTGGCCCACCTGCGGGGGCGGGACGGCGCCTGAGCCACCGGACACCGGGCCCGCCGCCCGGCCGGCTCAGTCGAAGGGGTCGATTTCGACGTGGCCGGGGGACGCCGAACAGACCTGCCACACCCCGCCCGTACGGACCAGATCGAGGGAGTAGGCGACGGCGGGGCCGCGACCCGGGCCGGGGCCGGGCGTGAGGTCGACGTTGACCGTGGCCTGCCCGCCGCCCTCGATGGAGGAGATGATCCGGTGCCCGAAGCGGGCGCCGGGACGGCGCAGTCGCGCCGCCGGGTCGGTGGTGCCCGCGCAGGCCGCTGTGGGCGCGCTGCCGCCCGTACCGACCGTCTCCAGATAGGCGTCCACGGCGCGGTGCAGCGGACTGCGCCCGGGATCGGCCGCCCGGACCAGCGCCGTCACGCCGAAGGCGACCGCCGAGAGCATCAGCAGCACTCCAGCGACGAGCGCCGCCCTGCCGGTACGGACCGGCCGTCCTGCGTACACGATGCCTCCACCTGCTCCGGGAAAACCCCCTGTCACGAGAGGGACGTCGCACGGCCCGCCGCCGTTCCCGGACGGGCGGTGCCGTCGCGGTGTCCGCCGGCCACGACCCGCGAGGGGGCGGTGGACGGCGGCGGGGTCACGCAGCGGGCCCACACCACCAGCAGGGCCGGCAGCATCAGGTAGCCGAAGCGGCCCGCCGGAGCCAGCAGGAAGGCCAGGGTCAGACCCGCGGCCAGCCGGTCGGCGGCGGCGACGAGCGTGCGCGGCGGACGCGCCCACAGCGAGAGCGCCACCACCAGCGCGCCCAGGACCAGCAGGGCCACGGCCAAGTACCAGCCCCACGGTCCCAGTTCGGCCAGCAGGTGCCCCGGCAGCGGGCTGCCCGCCGGGGTCGCCACCGGCGCCCGGCCCGTCGGGAAGGTGAACACCTGCCGCCACAGCTCGGCCGGCTGGAGCAGCGCCCCCGGCAGCACCAGCAGGGCCGTGACCGGAGCGGCCACCGCCGCGCAGCGGAGCGCCGCGCGCCCGCCACGGCAGGCCCGGAGCAGCACGAGGACCACCGCCACCGCGGGCAGTACGGTCCACTTCATGGCGCACGCCGCCGCGAGCGCCGCCCCGGCCACCGCCGGCCGGCCGGAGGCGGCCGCCGCGAGGGCCAGGCAGCACAGGCCCGACAGCGGCATGTCCACCCCGCTCACCGTCAGCTGGAGGGCCATCACCGGGGAGGCCACCAGGACCGGCAGCAGCGGCGACGCGGGGCCGCCGAGCATCCGGCGTCCCGCCCACAGGGCGGCGAACAGGACGGCCGCACACCAGATCCGGGCGTCACCGAGCAGGCGGACCGCCCAGCCGTCACCGCCGCCCAGCAGGGCGCGGGGAAGGCCCAGGAGGGCCATGGCGGGCAGGTAGGGGGTGTACTCCCCGACCGCGGCGGGGTGCTCCACGTAGAGGCGTCCGGACTCCAGCAGGAGCCGCCCTGACCGTTCGATCACCGCGACCTCGGACTGGCCCTGCCCGGTCAGGACCAGGAGCAGCAGGGGCAGTACGACGGCTCCGGTCAGGGCCGCGGCCGTCGCCGAGCGGGGGCGGCCCAGCGTGGTGGCCCCGGCGGCGACCAGGTATCCGGCGGCCGCGCAGCATCCCCACAGCCGGTGCGGGCCGAGCGGGGAGAGCAGCGGGAACGACAGCGCCCAGGCGGCCGCGAGCAGCCAGCCGGCGGTCCACCGGGCGGTGGGCGAGGCGGGCAGGAGACGGGAGGCCGCGGACGTTAGCGGGCGGGTGGAGGGGGTCATGGACCCATTCCAGCCGCGGGGTCCCCTCCGGTCTGCACGCCCAGGCGGAGCCTTCGTGGTCGGGTTTCCCCTACCACGCGCTCCCGCGGGCCGTGGCCCGCGCCCACCGCGACGGGCTGTGGCTGCCCCCACCGGGAAGGGCTGCGGCCGCCCCCCACCGCGAAGGACCGTGGTCTCCGCTCACGCCGAAGGCCGTGGGTCTCCGCTCACGCCGAAGGGGCGCGACCCCGGAAGGTCGCGCCCCTTCGCCGAGCGGAGGTCAGCCTGCCTCGGAGCCGCCGAAGCGCTCGCGGTAGGACTCCAGGTCCTCCTCGGTGATCCTCGCGAAGAGGACCGGCGGCACGGTGAACGGCGTTCCCGCCGGGACCGCGTCGAGCGACTTGGCCTGCTCCGGGGTCACCCACGTCGCCGTGTCGTCGGCGAGCGCGAACGCGGAGCGCATGGTGCGCGCCGAGGCCGGGATGAGCGGCTCGGAGACCACCGAGTAGAGGTGGATCAGGTTCATGGCGGTGCGCAGGGTGAGCGCGGCGCCGTCCAGGTCGGTCTTGACCTCCAGCCAGGGGGCCTTCTCGTCGAGGTACGCGTTGCCGGCCGACCACAGGGCGCGCAGCGCGGCCGCGGCCTTGCGGTACTGGAGGGACTCCATGTGGCCCTCGTACTCGGCCAGCAGCTCGGCGATCTGCTCGCCCAGCTTGGCCTCGGCGTCGCCCGCGGGGCGGCCGGCCGGGACCTCGTCGCCGAACTTCTTGCGGGAGAAGGTCAGCACCCGGTTGACGAAGTTGCCGAGGGTGCCGCCGAGGTCCTTGTTGACCGTGGCGGCGAAGTGCTCCCACGTGAACGACGAGTCGTCGGACTCGGGCGCGTTCGCGATGAGGAAGTAGCGCCAGAAGTCGGCCGGGAGGGTCTCCAGCGCCTGGTCGGTGAAGACGCCGCGCTTCTGCGAGGTGGAGAACTTGCCGCCGTAGTACGTCAGCCAGTTGAAGGCCTTGACGTAGTCGACCTTCTTCCACGGCTCGCGGGTGCCCAGCTCGGTGGCCGGGAACATCACCGTGTGGAACGGGACGTTGTCCTTGGCCATGAACTGCGTGTAGCGCACGTCGGCGGCCTCGTACCACCAGGACTTGTAGTCACGGCCGGCCGGGTCGGCGTCCGCCCACTCCTTGGTGGAGGCGATGTACTCGATCGGCGCGTCGAACCAGACGTAGAAGACCTTGCCCTCGGCGGCCAGTTCGGGCCAGGTGTCGGCCGGTACCGGCACGCCCCAGTCCAGGTCGCGGGTGATGGCGCGGTCGTGCAGGCCCTCGGTCAGCCACTTGCGGGCGATGGAGGACGCCAGCTGCGGCCACTCCTCCTCGTGCTCGGCGACCCAGGCCTCGACCTCGTGCTGGAGCTTGGACTGGAGGAGGAAGAGGTGCTTGGTCTCGCGGACCTCCAGCTCGGTGGAGCCGGAGATCGCCGAACGGGGCTCGATCAGGTCCGTGGGGTCCAGGACGCGGGTGCAGTTCTCGCACTGGTCGCCGCGGGCCTTGTCGTAGCCGCAGTGGGGGCAGGTGCCCTCGACGTAGCGGTCCGGCAGGAAGCGGCCGTCGACCGGCGAGTAGACCTGCCGGATCGCGCGCTCCTCGATGAAGCCGTTCTCCTGGAGCCGGCGCGCGAAGTGCTGGGTGATCTCGGCGTTCTGCTGCGAGGAGCTGCGGCCGAAGTAGTCGAAGGACAGCTCGAAGCCGTCGTAGACCGCCTTCTGGGCGTCGTGGGCCTGCGCGCAGAACTCGGCGACCGAGAGGCCGGCCTCCTTCGCGGCGAGCTCGGCGGGGGTGCCGTGCTCGTCGGTGGCGCAGATGTACAGGACGTCGTGGCCGCGCTGGCGGAGGTACCGGGAGTACACATCCGCCGGAAGCATCGACCCGACCATGTTGCCCAGGTGCTTGATCCCGTTGATGTAGGGAAGCGCGCTGGTGATCAGGTGTCGAGCCATCCTCGGATGCTCCATTTCGTCTTTGCGGTGACAACGTGCCGTGACGGACTGTGATGCGGTTCATCGTATCGAACCGCCGAAAGGCCACGCGCCGCATTTCTCTGGGGTGGACGTAACGCAAAAGCGAGGGACGTGACCTCTCCGTCACGGCCCTCGCAAGGGCCCCATGCTACAGCCGGGGCGGATCAGCGCGGACCGGTGTCCGCGGTTCGGTCGGACGGGCCCGCGGGGTCCGTCATCCTGGCCGGTCCACCCGGGGTACGCCGGTGCACGTCCGGCCGGCACGGCCCCGGCATATGCGTACGCGCGGACTGGACCCCCGCGTGATCGAAGTCGGTCGCCGGCCGGTCATCGCCGAACGTAATCCTCCGACGTCTCTCTTCTGCGCCCCCCGGGTACGCCCGCACTGCCAGGCTGGCCGCGCACAGGGGACGAGGTGAGGTGGAGCGGTGAGCGATGGCGGACCAGAGGAGTCCGGTGGGGCCGTGGGACTGCCCAGCCGACGGCGGCGGCCGACGCCCATGAGCCAGTGGGACCCGACCGCACGCCTGTCGTACTGGGCCTTCCACGCCAACCGGCGGCCCTCCTACATGCGTTTCGCGTACCTGCAGCTCGGCTCCGACGCGGCCGCCGAGGACGCGGTGGACGCCACCTTCGACTCGATCATGAACGAGTGGTTACGCATGCTCCACATGGACCGGCTCGACGCCTACGCCTGGACCATCCTCAAGCAGCGGCTGGTCGACCGGCAGCAGTGGTACGGCACCTGGCCCGAACCCATGGAGACCAGCGCCTTCGAGGCCGCCCTCAAGGAGGCCCACGCCGACCGGTACGAGGTGCTGACCGACACCATCCGCTTCTACTCCGCCGTCTCCCGCCTCGCCGAACGCCAGCGCGACGCCGTGCTGCTGCGCTACGGGCTCCAGTGCACCCCCGGCGAGGCCGCCTCGGTGATGGGCGTCGACGAGGCCACCGTCCGCTCGCAGCTCGGCCAGGCCCACCGGCGGCTCGCCCGCATGCTCGACACCTCCGCCGAATCATGAGGCGCCGCGAGGACATGGAGGAACGCGGCGGCGACGCCACCCGGCGCTCCCTGGCCGAGTTCCTGACCCGGGCCGGCGTCCGCGACCGCTACCCGCACTACGACCTGGGCGCCGCCGAGGCCCGCCTGCTGCGCCCCTCCCGGGGCCAGGCCGCCGCGGCACCCTCCCGGCGCCGCGCCGCGTACGGGTGGAGCGACCCCGCGCGGGACTGCCCGCTCGACTCCGAACGGGCGCGGCGCGACCTCAAGGCCGTCTGCCTGGCCGCCGTGTGCACCCCGACGGCCGGGGCGCAGCTCAGCGCCTTCATCGAGAGCGGGCACACCGAACTGTCCGGAGCCGTGGTCTTCGGCTGCCTGCTGCACCTGGCCGGACTGCGCGAAGGCGCCCGCTTCTGGTGGCAGTTCGCCGCCGGTTCCGGACGGGCGCGGACCGCATCGGCCGCGTACTGCCTGTTCCTGGACCACTCCCGGCGCGGGGAACACCACGACGCCCGGTTCTGGGCGCGCGAGCTGGGCCGGCGCGGCTACCGGCCCAGCGGGCGGCGGGACCTGCGCGAGGTGCGGCTCTGCGCGCAGGCGACCGTCCTGCGCCACGTCGAGCAGCTCGACGATCCCGATCTGGGCCCGGTGCCGCTGCCGAGGCCCGGACTGCCGTCGGTGCTGGACGCGTTCCGGCCGCCGCCCGCGGTGGTGGCGCAGCCGGTGGAACCGGCCGGGCCGCAGCGCCGAGCGGCGCCGTCGGCCCGGGCCCCGCGCCGCGGGCCGGTCCGGCCGCCCGGGACGAGCGAGGCCCTGGCGCAGGCGCGGCGCGCGCTGGCCGTCGTACAGGTCCTCGAGAAGCATCCGCTGGGGGTGCGCGCCGCGCAGCTGGGGCGGGAGTCCGGCCTGGCCGAGGCGGAACTGCGTCCGCTGCTGGCCATGCTGTGCGAGGAGGAGTACGCATACCGGCCGGGCGCCGGCGTGTACGCGCGCGGGCCCGCGCTCGACCGGCTCGCCGCCCCCGGCGGCGCGGGCCTCGCGGGCCAGCTCCAGCGCACGCTGGCCCTGGCCCGGGACAGCGCGGGCGCGGCGGTGTACCTGAGCCGGTACGCCGAGGGGGAGGTCCGGCTCACCCAGATGGCCGACGGGCCGGCGGCGCCGCCGGTGCGGGAGTGGGTGGACTTCCGGGCCGCCGCGCACGCCAGCGCCGTCGGCAAGTGCCTGCTGGCCCAGCTGGACCACGACCGGCGCCGCGACCACGTGGCCCGGTACCGGCCGGCCCGGCTCACCCCGCAGACGATCACCGACAGCCGGGTCCTGTTCTCCGCGCTGGACGCCGTCGCACCGGGAGGGCCGGTGTACGACCTGCGCGAGTACTCACCGGGCGTGGTCTGCTCGGCGGTGCCGATCGCGACCGGCGACTCGGCCGGGAGTCTCGCGCTGTCGCTGCCCGCGACGCACGCCCACCGGCTGCCCGAAGCGACGCAGGCCCTGCGCCGCAAGGCCGTTCCGGTGCTCCTGGCGCTGCTGCTGTCGGGGGCGATCCCCCCGGACGCCGCGCCGGCGGGCCCGGCGCCCGACCCCTCGCGGGCCACCCCGGAAACCCTGCGCCACCTCCGCATGCTCTTCCGCACCCCGCTGACCCGCGGGGCGGCGTCCCCGGCCGACCCCCACCTGGTCAGCGACACCGCCGCGGAGGCCGCGTACTTCTTCGACCCCCTGCCGGAATCCGATCCGCCCCGCCTGTCCCTCCCCCGGACTTTCGCCCCCCTCACCCCGGGCAGCCTCCCCACGGCCGACCGCCTCCTGGTCCTGAGCACGTAGCCCCACCCGCACGACCTCTGCCCCGCCCGCGCGGCCTCTGCCCCCCACCCCGCGCCGGCCTCCGACCCCCCGGCGCGCGACCGGCAAGGGCGGGCCACCGGGCGCCCGGAGGGCTAGGGCCTGTCGCCAGACTCCCGTCGTCGCCCGGAGGGCGGCCCCGCGGCGTCTGGTGCGTGCTCTCGGCGCGCCGGGCGGAAGACCGCGTACTGGACCGTACTTGGATTCCGCCCGGTGCGGCGAGAGCGCGTGCCAGGCGTCGCGGGGCAGACGGGAGTCTGAAGACAGGCCCTACGCCGGGCGGGTCAGGCGGTCCGCACCGGAGAGGATCGCGGCCGCCAGGGCCTCCGCCGCCGGCGAGCCCCGCTCGCCCCGCAGCAGCGCGAACTCCACCGCCCCGAGGTCCGGCAACCCCGGCACGCGGACCAGCCCCGGCGGGATCAGCCCCCGGGTGTGGGCCATCACGCCGAGCCCGGCCCGGGCCGCCGCGACCAGCCCGCTGAGGCTGCCGCTGGTGCAGGCGATCCGCCACGCCCGCCCCTCCCGTTCCAGCACCTCCAGTGCGCGGGCCCGGGTGATGCCCGGCGGCGGGAAGACGATCAGCGGCACGGCCCGCTCCGGGTCCACCCGCAGCCCCTCCGCCCCGATCCACACCATCCGGTCCCGCCACACCAGCCGGCCCCGTTCGTCGCCCGGTCCACGCCGTTTCGCCAGGACGAGGTCGAGCCGGCCCGCGTCGAGCCGTTCGTGCAGGGTCCCGGACAACTCGACCGACAGCTCCAGCTCCACTTCGGGGTGCTCGTGCCGGAAGCCCTCCAGGATCTCCGGCAGCCGGGTCAGCACGAAGTCCTCCGAGGCCCCGAACCGCAGCCGTCCCCGCAGCCGGGTCCCGGTGAACCAGGCCGCGGCCCGCTCGTGCGCCTCCAGGATGGTCCGGGCGAAGCCGAGCAGTGCCTCGCCGTCCTCGGTGAGTTGCACGCTGTGGGTGTCCCGCAGGAAGAGCGGCCGCCCCGTCGCCTCCTCCAGCCTCCGCACGTGCTGGCTGACGGTGGACTGGCGGACCCCGAGCCGGCCGGCGGCCTGCGTGAAGCTGAGGGTCTGGGCCACCGTGAGGAACGTGCGCAGCTGGACGGGGTCGTACATGCCCCCATCCTTCCCGCGGTCATCACGAACCGCAATGGCAGTGAGCACGGTGTACGGGTTTCCCGATGACCGGGGCAGGCCCGACGATGGAGGGGCCCGCCCCGTGCCGCCGACCCGAGAGCCTCCCCGTACATGCGCCGCCCGCACCTCCCCGTCCGGTTTCCCGTGGACCCGTACGTCCTGGCCCTCCTCGGGACCGTCGGCCTCGCCGCCCTGCTGCCCGCCCGCGGCCCGGCCGCGTCCGTCGCCGAGGGCGCCTCCACCGGGGCCGTGGCCCTGCTGTTCTTCCTGTACGGGGCCCGGCTCTCCACCCGTGAGGCCCTCGACGGTCTGCGCCACTGGCGGCTCCACCTCACCGTGCTGGCCTGCACGTTCGTCCTGTTCCCCGTGCTCGGGCTGGCCGCCCGCGGCTTGGTCCCGGCGCTGTTGACGCCCCCGCTGTACAGCGGGCTGCTGTTCCTGTGCCTGGTGCCCTCGACGATCCAGTCCTCGATCGCCTTCACCTCGATCGCCCGCGGCAACGTCCCCGCCGCGATCTGCGCCGGTTCCTTCTCGTCCCTCGCCGGCATCGTCCTCACCCCGCTGCTCGCCGCCGGCCTGCTCGGCGGCGGTGCGGGCGGGTTCTCCCCCGACTCCCTCCTCAAGATCGTCGTGCAGCTGCTGCTGCCGTTCCTGCTCGGCCAGGCCCTGCGCCGCTGGGTCGGCGGTTTCCTGGTCCGGAACAAGAGAGTGCTGGGTTACGTCGACCGCGGCTCGATCCTGCTCGTCGTCTACACCGCTTTCAGCGCCGGTATGGCCGCCGGGATCTGGCGCCAGGTCAGCGCCCCGCGCCTGGGCGCCCTGCTGGCGGTGGAGGCCGTACTGCTGGCCGTGATGCTGCTGGTCAGCTGGTACGGGGCGAAACGGCTCGGGTTCGGCCGGGCGGACCGGATCGCCATCCAGTTCGCGGGCTCGAAGAAGAGCCTCGCGGCCGGACTGCCCATGGCCAGCGTGCTGTTCGGGGCCCATGCGAGCCTCGCCGTGCTGCCGCTGATGCTGTTCCACCAGATGCAGCTGATGGTCTGCGCGGTGCTGGCGCGCCACCGCGCCGCGCAGACGGAGCCCTCCGAGGCCACAGCCGATGCCGGAGCCGAGGCCGCAACCAAGGCCAAGGCCGGAGCCGCAACCGGGGCCGGGGCCGAACTGCCCGCCGGACATGTGGTGGAGGTCTCCCCCGGCGTCCAACACCCCGCACCGCAGGCCCGGTAACGTGCGGCGGTGACCTGGATACGCCCGCTCGCCGCCCACGCCGAACGCCCCTGCACCCTCGTGGTCTGCCGCGGCTGCTGCTGCGGGGACCCCCGCAAGAATCCCGGCTCCGACCACGCCGGGCAGCTGGCCCGGCTGCGCGAGGCCGCGGCGGCGTCGGGGGGCCGGCTGGCCGTCCGTACGAGCGAGTGCCTCGGGCCGTGCGCACAGGCCAATGTCATCGTCGTCCAGCCCACCAGCGAGGCGCGCCGCCGGGGTGCCCGTGCGGCCTGGTTCGGCTGGGCCCTGGACGACACCGCCACGGACGAGGTCATCGCCTGGGCGGAATCCGGCGGCCCGGGTGTCACGCCGATCCCGGCGACGCTGGACCTGCACCGCATCGACCCACCGAAGCCCGGGCCGACGCCGGCGGCCAAGGCGGGACGACGCACCCGCCGCGGGCGCTGAGACCCTCTGGGCACCGAGATCAGCCGGCCGCTGAAATCCGCTGGGCGCTGAGATCGGCCGGCCGCTGAGATCCGCTGGGCGCCGATCCCGTCGCCCTGGTGCCCGGGGACCCCACCGGAACCTGGTGGGCCGACGACGGTTCGACCCCGGAGCTGCGCGGCGGCGGCACCGCGGCGGATCGCCGGCGCGGCGGCCGGACGGGACGCTTCACCGCCCCGGCGGGCGAGCACGGCGCATCCGCCCGCCACCGCCCGGGCGGGCCGGCGAGGTCCCGGCGGAGCCGGCACTCACCAGGCGATCCGCTCCTCGCCGGCGTAGATGTTCATGTCCGGCCCGCGCAGGAATCCGACCAGGGTCAGCCCCGACTCCAGGGCCAGGTCCACGGCCAGCGAGGACGGCGCCGAGACGGCGGCGAGGACCGGGATGCCGGCCATGACCGCCTTCTGTGCCAGCTCGAAGGAGGCCCGGCTCGACACCAGCAGCACCGCGCCCGCCAGCGGGAGCAGGCCGGCTTGGAGGGCCCGGCCGACGATCTTGTCCACGGCGTTGTGCCGGCCGACGTCCTCCCGCAGGTCCAGCAGCTCGCCCTGCGGCGAGAACAGCCCGGCCGCGTGCAGACCGCCGGTGCGGTCGAACACCTTCTGCGCCGCGCGGAGCCGGTCCGGCAGCTCGCCGAGGAGCTCCACGGGGATGCGTACGGTGTCGTCGGCGCCGCGCCGGAGCGGGAAGCGGGTGGCCGTGCGCACCGCGTCCAGGCTGGCCTTTCCGCACAGGCCGCAGGAGGACGTGGTGTAGACGTTGCGTTCGAGGGTGATGTCGGGCACCGCGACCCCGGGCGCGAGCTGCACGTTGACGACGTTGTACGTGTTGGAGCCGTCCTCGGTCGCCCCCTCGCAGTAGGTCACGGCCCGGACGTCCGCTGCGGAGCCGAGTACGCCCTCGCTGACCAGGAAACCCACCGCCAGGGCGAAGTCGTCTCCGGGGGTGCGCATGGTGATGGCGAGCGGCTTGCCGTTCAGCCGTATCTCCAGCGGTTCCTCGGCCACCAGCGTGTCCGGGCGGATCGCGGTCGCCCCGTTCCGTACCCGTATGACACGACGGCGCTCGGTGACCCGTCCCATGTGATCAGCCCGCCCGTTCTGTCTTCGCCGCGCACTCCTTCGTGCTGCTGACGGGCCCATTCTCCCGGATCGCCGCCGTAGGGCGCTCCCGGCAGGAAGATCCTCCGGAATCTCCAAATTCAGGGGCGGTAATCCTGTCGGGTCACGTGCACCTGTACCGACCGGTAGCAGGTCAAGCTGGGTGATCCTGACTTCCGTACGAGGGGGGACCCCGCCCATGACCGGTTCACGCGTGGTGGCGCTAGGGCACTACCAGCCCGCGAAAGTGATCACCAACGAGGACCTCGCGGCCGTGGTCGACACCAACGACGAGTGGATCCGCTCCCGGGTCGGCATCAAGACCCGGCACATGGCGGGCGCCGACGAGCCGGTGGACGAGCTGGCCTTCCAGGCC
Organism: Streptomyces sp. NPDC086989; assembly: GCF_044745505.1. Taxonomy (NCBI): domain Bacteria; kingdom Bacillati; phylum Actinomycetota; class Actinomycetes; order Kitasatosporales; family Streptomycetaceae; genus Streptomyces; species Streptomyces sp. NPDC086989. The sequence goes on along the minus strand of NZ_JBIVAL010000022.1, from coordinate 58,780 downwards.
GCGGGCAAGGCCCTCGCCGGGGCCGGGCTCTCCCCCGACGACATCGACCTCGTCCTGGTGGCCACCTCCACCGCGATCGACCGTTCGCCCAACATGGCCGCCCGCGTCGCCGCCAAGCTGGGCATGGGCGGCAGTCCGGCCGTCATGGACCTCAACGTGGTCTGCTCGGGGTTCACGCACGCCCTGGCCACCGCCGACCACGCGATCCGCGCCGGTTCGGCCACCCGCGCCCTGGTCATCGGCGCCGACAAGATGACCGAGATCACCGACTGGAGCGACCGCACCACCTGTGTGCTGACCGGCGACGGTGCGGGCGCCGCCGTGGTCGAGGCCTGCGAGGAGCCCGGCATCGGCCCGGTCCTGTGGGGTTCGGTCCCGGAGATGGGCCACGCGGTCCGCATCGAGGGTTCCCCGCCGGTGTTCGCGCAGGAGGGCCAGTCCGTCTACCGCTGGACCACGAGCCAGCTCCCGCCGCTGGCGCGCAAGGTGTGCGAGAAGGCCGGGGTCGCCCCCGCGGAGCTGGCAGCCGTCGTCCTGCACCAGGCGAACCTGCGGATCATCGAGCCGCTCGCCGCGAAGATCGGCGCCGTGAACGCGGTCGTGGCCCGCGACGTCGTGGACTCCGGCAACACCTCTGCCGCCAGCATCCCGATGGCCCTGTCGAAGCTGGTGCAGCGCGGCGAGATCCCCACCGGCGCCCCGGTCCTCCTCTTCGGGTTCGGCGGCAACCTCTCCTACGCGGGCCAGGTCATCCACTGCCCGTAGGCCGTCCGGCCGCCGCGGTGCAGCCCGGGGTCCAGCGGACCTCGGCCCACAGCGCCGCCAGCAGTACGACCACCAGGGCGAGCAGCTGCCAGAGCCCGGCGGTGCCCGTGCCGACCGGCACCGTCGCCAGGGCGAGCACCAGCGCCGCCGCCCGGAACCGGGCCGGGCCGATCCCGAGCACGGCCCGGAAGGCCAGGTCCCCGGCGAGGTACACGGCGACCCCGCCGGCCAGGGCGAGCGCAGGCCCGGTGTGCAGGTGCTCGCCCAGGTGCCCGATGGTCTTCTTCACGCCGGCCGCGAAGGCGGCGATCCCGAGCAGCATGGGCAGGAAGGCGTAGTAGTAGGCGAGCATCGCCAGCTTGAACCGCTTCTCCGGCGCCGTCTCGGCGAAGACCTCCTCGGCCCGGCCCTCGTCGCGCACGAAGTACATCCACCACAGTGCCGACGCGACGGCGAGCGCGAGGAAGGCGCCGCCGGCGATCCCCACGGACAGGGGCAGCGAGCCGGTCCCGATGCCGATCGCGATCACGGACTCTCCGAAGACGATGATCAGCAGCAGCCCGTGCCGCTCCACGAGGTGCTCGGCGCTCATGCCGCCGAGCTGGTCGCTGACGGTCGTCACCGTCGTCGTCGCGGGCGCGGCCGCTGCGGACTCCGCCCCGCTCGCCGCCACGCGCTGCACCAGCTGCGGCACGGCGAACTGGATCAGCAGGGCGAGCATCCACAGCCCCCAGGCCGGCGGCCCGTCGAAGAACCCGGCGGCCAGCACCGACAGCGCGCACAGCAGGTTGGGCAGCGCGAACCAGAGCACCCCCGAGCCGTGGGCCTGCGTGTAGAGCGCGCTGTGCACGAGGACGACGCACACGTACCCGAGGCCGAAGGCGATTCCGCCGGCCCCGAACGCGGTCGGCACCGCCAGCGCACACACCAGGAACGCGCCCATGGCCAGGATCAGCAGCACCCTGCGCACGGTGCGGTCGGGCGGCACCTGGTTGGTCAGGTGCGCGTAGCCCCCGTACATCCAGAACAGCACGGTGAAGATCACCAGCACCTGGCCCGCGGCCCGGAAGCTGATGTCGTCCGCCAGCAGCACCGTCAGCTGTGTGATGGTGAAGACGAAGACGAGGTCGAAGAAGAGTTCCAACGTGCTGACGCGGTGCGGTGTTTCCATGCGTGGCTCCCCCTGTGTGCAGACGTGCGGCGCTCATCCGACCGCCTCGGTGGCCGTGGTGTCCAGCGCGTATCGGCATCCGGGTTCGCTTGGGGACCGTACGACCTGAGATGTACGCGGATCCCGCCCGGCGGAGGGACGCGCCGCCCCCGGGCCGGGTCGGAGGATGGGGGCACGCCACCAGCCGCCGAGGGAAGCGAAAGCCGCATGATCCGCAGGTCCGTCATCCTGACCGCCGCCGCAGTCGTCTCGGTGGTGGGGCTCGCCACCGTCGTCGCCCTGCCGGCCGCGGCCGACTGGTACGACGGCCGCCACCAGGAGACGGACGCGTACGCGACGGGCGCCGAGGCCAAAGCGGCCCGGGCCTCGGTCCCGCGCTGGCTGGCGGACGGGGCGACGTCGGTGCGGTACGCGCTGCGGACGACCGGCGGCGACCGCCTGCTGACGGCGTCCCTGCCGGACGAGCGGCTCCCGACCGCCTGCACGACCGAGCCCCGGCCGAAGGCACAGGAGGTCCCCATGGCGGAGGACTGGTTCCCGGCGGACGCCCGGGGGAAGGCGACCGCGCGCTGCGGCCTGTACTACGCCTACATGGACGGCACCACCCTCTACGCGTGGCAGCACAACGACGACTGGCTGAGGGCCGAGCGCGCCGAGCCGGCCGGCTAGCCCGCGAGACGCAGGGTCTCGCCGACCCGTGCGGGACATGCGTGCAGGTCAGCGAGCGGCCCGGCCCGAATACCTGGTCGGAGGCACGCCGATCCTTTGCTATTGTTGTCCTTGTCGCCGCGGGAAACCGGGGCCGACCACCGGTCCGGGTGGCGGAATGGCAGACGCGCTAGCTTGAGGTGCTAGTGCCCTTTATCGGGCGTGGGGGTTCAAGTCCCCCCTCGGACACAGAGCGAGAACCCCACTTCGGTGGGGTTTTTTGCGTTGTGCTCCCGGGGGCGCGGGGGTGGATCCCGCGGTGCGGCATCATGGGCGCACGGGGTCGGAGGGGAAGCAACGTGTCGCACGACGGGCCGGACGGCAGCAGGGTCATCGCCGGGCGCTACCGGCTGGAGAAGCGGCTGGGCAGAGGCGGCATGGGGACCGTCTGGCGGGCCTGCGACGAACTGCTCGGGCGGCCCGTGGCCGTCAAGGAGCTGCACGTCGAGGGGGGCACGGACACCAGGGGCGCCCTGCGGGAGGCCCGGACCGTCGCACAGGTCAGGCATCCGCACGTCGTCGTGGTGCACGACGTGGTGGAGCACGACGGGCGGCCCCACATCGTCATGGAGCTCGTCGAGGGCGGTTCTCTGGCCGACCGGCTCGGCGGCGACGGGCCGCTGGACCCCGCCGAGACCGCGCGGATGGGCCTCGCCCTGCTCGGCGCCCTGACCGCGGCGCACGCGCGCGGGGTGCTCCACCGGGACGTCAAGCCCGCCAACGTCCTGATGGAGGCGGGCACCGGTCGGGTGGTGCTCACCGACTTCGGCATCGCACAGCTCGCCGGGTCCACCACGATCAGTGAGACCGGTGCGTTCGTCGGCTCGCCCGAGTACACCTCGCCCGAGCGGATGCAGGGGGCGTCCGCGGGTCCCGAGTCCGATCTGTGGTCGCTCGGGGTCCTGCTGTGCACGGCGCTGACGGGCAGGTCGCCGTTCCACCGCGATTCGATCGGCGGGGTGCTGCACGCCGTCGTGTACGACGAGATCAGGCCGCCGGCGCAGGCCGGGCCGCTGGCCCCGGTGATCCGCGGCCTGCTGGAGAGGCTCCCGGAGCGGCGGATGGCGGCGGCGGAGGCCGAACGGCTGCTGTCGGCCTACGTGAGCACCGGAACGGTCCCCGCCGTCGAGCGTGTCCTCGCCCCGGCCCCGGCGTCCGGCGCCTCCGCGGCGGTCGGCTACGCGCCGACCGAGCACGTCACGCGGCCGCCCGCCCCTCCCGAGGAGCAGGACCGGCAGGACCGGCAGTCGCGGCAGGACCGGCGGGTCCGGCCAGCCGTGCGGGTGGGGCTGATCGCGGTGCTCCTCGTCATCGCGGTCGGCGGCGCGGTGCTGCTCACCTCCCGCTTCGGCGACGGTGCGCGCGGGGCGACGGACTCCGCCGGCGCCGCTCCCCCTGCGCACTCCACCGCCCCGTCCACGCCGGGGACGCCGGGCACGCCCAAGCCGACGGCCACCGTGTCGGCGGCGGGCGCGGCCGCGAAACCCGCGCCCGCCGGGTACCGGTCGGTGTCCGACGCGGCGGGCTTCAGCCTCGCCGTGCCCGCCGGCTTCGAGCGCACCACCGACGACCAGCGGGTCGTCTACGTCTCCCCCGACGGCGCTTTCCGGATCGGCGTCAAGCTCCAGGCGGTGGCGCCCGCCGGGCCGGTCGGCGTGATGCGGCTCGCCCACGCGAACGGGCCGGCCACCAATCCCGGATACCGCGACGGCACGGTCGTCCCGACCACCCACAACGGACTGCCCGCCGCCCTGTGGGAGTTCACCTGGAACGGTTTCAGCGCCTCCGAGGGCGCCCGGCACACCTTCGACGTCTGCTGGGAGGACGACGGCCGCCTGTACGACGTGTGGGTGTCGGCACCCGTCGGCCGGCTCGCGGAGGCGCGGAGCCACTTCGACACCGCGCTGGACTCCTTCGTTCCGGGCGGACCCGGGGCCGCGAACCACTGAGCGCGCCCGCCCGCCCCGGAACCGCGCACACGATCGGCGGGGCGTTCCGCGTTTCCGGACCCGCGCTGCGGGGAGTTTCCCTGGCGGCCCACCCTTCCCCACCTGCCCCTGGGGAGGTCTTGTGGAGGTCTTCGCCCGGTGATCAACCGTGTGGAGGTGTGGGGTAGCGTCGCCGCGCTGCGCGGAGAGGAGCGGGGCATGCGCGAGATCACCGTGCCACCAGTCGTGACGGCGGCGCCCGTCGGCGGGCTTGCCGACGCCGTCTTCCGGCACGCCCAGGAGGATCCCGGCCGGGTGGTGCTCGGGCGCAAGGAGGACGGGGTCTGGCAGGACGTGACCTCCGGGGAGCTGGCCGCGCAGGTGCTCGCGCTGGCGCGGGGGCTGCTCGCCCAGGGGGTCCGGTTCGGGGAGCGGGTCGCCGTGATGTCCCGCACCCGGTACGAGTGGACGCTGTTCGACTTCGCCCTGTGGGCGATCGGCGCGCAGCCGGTGCCCGTGTACCCGACCTCGTCCGTCGACCAGGTGCACTGGATCCTGCAGGATTCCGACTGCACCGCCTGCGTCGTCGAGGACGAGGACCAGGCCATGACCGTCGGGTCGGTCATCGAGCGGCTGCCGCACCTGCGGCGGCTGTGGCAGCTGGACGCCGGGGCGGTCGACGCGCTCGTCGCGGACGGCCGCGGGGTCGCGGAGGACCTGGTGCACCGCCACCGCGCCGCGGTCACGCCCGACGCCGTCGCCACGGTCATCTACACCTCGGGGACCACCGGGCGCCCCAAGGGCTGTGTGCTGACGCACGGCAATTTCATGTACGAGGCCGACACGATGGTGGCCCGGTGGGAGTCGGTCTTCCGGGCGGGGCCCGGGGAGCAGCCCTCCACCCTGTTGTTCCTGCCGCTCGCGCACGTCTTCGGGCGGATGGTGGAGGTGGCGGCGGTCCGGGCGCGGGTGAAACTGGGGCACCAGCCGGTGCTGGCGGCGGCCGAGCTGCTGCCGGACCTCGCCGCGTTCCGGCCGACGTTCGTGCTGGGGGTCCCGTACGTCTTCGAGAAGGTCTTCGCGGCGGCCCGTCGCAAGGCGGAGGCGGAGGGGCGTACGGGTCCCTTCGACCGGGCGGTCGAGACGGCCGTGCGGTACGCGGAGGCGCGCGAGCAGAAGGCGTTCGGGGTCGGGCCGGGGCCTTCGGCGGGGCTGCGCATGGAGCACCAGCTGTTCGAGAAGCTGGTGTACGGGAAGGTCCGCGAGGCGATGGGCGGCCGGGTGCGGCACGCGATGTCGGGCGGGTCGGCGATGTCGCGCCGCCTCGGGCTGTTCTTCGACGGGGCCGGGATCACGGTGTTCGAGGGCTACGGCCTGACCGAGTCGTGCGCGGCGGCGACCGCGAACCCGCCGGGGGCGACGAAGTACGGCACGGTGGGCCGGCCGATCCCGGGCAGTACGGTGCACATCGCGGACGACGGGGAGGTGTGGCTGCACGGGGAGCACGTCTTCTCCGGGTACCTGAACGACCCGCGCGCCACCGAGGAGGTGCTCCGCGACGGCTGGCTGGCGACCGGGGACCTGGGGCGGCTGGACGAGGACGGGTACCTGACGATCACCGGCCGCAAGAAGGAGATCCTGGTGACCTCCAACGGCAAGAGCGTCGCGCCGACCGCCCTGGAGGAGCGGGTGCGTTCGCATCCGCTGGTCGCGCAGTGCGTGCTGGTGGGCAACGACCGGCCGTACATAGCCGCCCTGCTCACGCTGGACATGGAAGGGGTCGCGCACTGGCTGTCGATGCGCGGGCGCCCGCAGCTGCCGGCGGCGCAGCTGGTGCACGACCCGGACCTGACGGCGGAGGTGCGGCGGGCGGTGGTGGCCGCGAACACACTGGTCTCGCAGGCCGAGGCGATCCGCACCTTCCGGGTGCTGGCGGAGCAGTTCACGGAGGAGCGGGGCCTGCTGACACCTTCGTTGAAGCTGAAGCGCCGGGCGATCGAGAAGGCGTACGCGATGGAGGTGGCGGCCCTCTACCAGTCCTGAGGCACCCGAAGGCCCGCTCACACCACCACCGACGGGCCGTCGCTTCATCGGGGGCGCCCGCCGCGGTCCGGGCCGATCCGCTGGTCCGGCAGGCCTGTTCGGGTGTGTCCTGACGGTGCGTCCGGCCGCGGTCCGGTGCCGTCGCGCCCCGATGGGACTAGGCTCGCCGGGACTCCCGGCGCGCCGGCCGTGGCAGCGCCCCAGCCCGCCGACCCGAGGGAACAGCCAGACGTGAACCAGGTCCCCGCCATCCGGCTCAACAACGGCACGCTCATGCCCCAGCTCGGCTTCGGCGTCTTCCAGATCCCCGACTCCGAGGCCGAGCGGGCCGTCGGGGCCGCGCTGGAGGCGGGGTACCGCAGCATCGACACGGCGGCCGCGTACGGGAACGAGAAGGGCACCGGCCGGGCCCTCGCCGCGTCCGGGGTGCCGCGCGAGGAGCTGTTCATCACCACCAAACTGTGGAACGGCCGCTCCCGGACCTGGCACCGCGACGACGTGCTGCGCGCGTTCGACGACTCCCTCGCCAAGCTGGGCCTCGACCACGTCGACCTGTACCTGATCCACTGGCCGCGTCCGATGCGCGACGACTTCCTCACCATCTGGAAGACCTTCGAGGAGATCGCGCAGAGCGGCCGCGCCCACTGCGTCGGAGTGTCGAACTTCCGGCCGGCGGACCTGGAACGGCTCGGCGCCGAGAGCACGCTGGTCCCGGCCGTGAACCAGATCGAGTTGCACCCGCTGTTCCCGCAGCCCGAGCTGCGCGCCGTGCACTCCCGCCTCGGGATCGCCACCGAGGCCTGGTCGCCGCTCGGCCAGGGCAAGGAGCTGCTGACCCTCCCGGCGGTCGCCGGGGCCGCCGCCAAGCACGGGCGTTCCCCGGCCCAGGTGGTGCTGCGCTGGCACCTGGACCTCGGGAACATCGTGATCCCGAAGTCGGTGACCCCGTCGCGGATCCGGGAGAACCTGGACGTCTTCGGCTTCGAGCTGGACGACGCGGACCGGGCCGCGCTGGACGCGCTGGGCACGGGTCCCTCGGCGGGGCGGATCGGGCCGGACCCGGCCGTCTTCGACGTCTGAGCCGCGGGTGCGCCCGCCCGCCGGGGTCCACCGGATCCGCAACGCCGCCAGCGGCCTGCTGCTGCAGCTGGAGGGCGGCACCCGGGTGGGGGTGGGACCGGACGGCCCGCCCGGACCGGCGGCGGCCCGGCTGTGGCGGATCTCGCCGGTCCACAGCGGCGGCGGGATCGTCCACATCGTCAGCGTGCACAACGACAAGCTGCTGGACGTCGCCAACGCGTCGACGGAGAGCGGCACCCGGGTCCAGGTGTGGCGGGCGAACGCGTTCGGCGCGCAGGAGTGGATCGTCGAGGAGCACCTCGACGATCCCGGCGTGGTGTCCCTGATCGCCTGCATCAGCGGCCTGCCGCTGGAGGCGGACGGGGAGGGCCGGGCCCGCGTGTCCGAGGACACCGACTCCCCCGCCCAGTGGTGGCACCTGGACCCCGCCGATCCGGACCTGACGGGCTGAGGGCCGTCCGGGGAGTTCCGCGCGCGGTGCGCCCGCGTCAGCTCGCGCCGTGGGCGGGGGCCAGGGCTTCGAGACGTTCGGCGAGCGCGAAGTCGGCGCCCGTGACGGCGTCGCCCGCGCTGTGCGTGTTCACCGACACCCGGACCGTGTTGTAGCCGAGGGTCAGGTCGGAGTGGTGGTTCAACTCGTCCTGGACCGAGGCGATGTGGGCCACCAGCGCGCTCGCCGCGAAGTGGGTGCCCAGCCGGTAGGTGCGGATGATCCGGTCGTCCTCGAAGGCCCAGCCGGGGAGTTCCCGCAACCGGTCCTCGATCTCCTTCTGCGAAAGCGGCTCGTCTGCCATCGGCATGCTCCTTCACCGTTCGGTCCGGACTCGTTCTGACGTGGGGTCAAGGTTCCCACAGCGCATGCCCGGGGGAGGGTTTCGCGCCATAGTGCGTGCGGGTTCTTCCGTGCCTTCCGGCTCCGCCGTGACGGCCCTATGCTCCTGCGCCGGACGTGACGTTACCGCCAGTTACATGCAGCTGGACGAACATTCCCGGACGAAGGGGTTCCCTCATGGCGCGCACGGACAGCACGGACGGCACGGACGGCATGGACAACAGGAACGGCGCGGGCAGTTCGAGGCGCACGTTCATCGCGGGCGCGGGGGCGGCGGCCACCGCCGGGGCGCTGGGGGCCGCCGGGGCCCTGGCCGCCCCCGCACAGGCCGCCCCCGCCCGGGCCGGGCGCGCGGCACCGGAGGCCGCCGGCCGCCGGGTCGCCGTCCTCGGCGGCGGGGTCGCCGGGCTGACCGCGGCCCACGAGCTTGCCGAACGCGGCTACGCCGTCACCGTCTACGAGCGCCGCGCGCTGGGCGGCAAGGCCCGCAGCATGGACGTCCCCGGCTCCGCCCGCGGCGGCCGCCGGCCCCTGCCCGCCGAGCACGGGTTCCGCTTCATCCCCGGCATCTACCACAACCTGCCCGACACGATGCGGCGCATCCCCTTCCCCGGCAACGCCCACGGCGTGTGGGACAACCTCGTGGCACCGCCCGAGATGATGTTCGCCCGGGCCGCCGGCCGCGAGGACCTGCGCGCCCCCATCCCCTGGCCCGGCCACTCCGCCGCCGTGCTGACCCCCGACGAGATCCGCCGCGCCCTGACCGGCTTCCTGCAGTCGCTCGTCCGGCTGCCGGTGCACGAGAGCGCGTACTTCGCCGACCGCGTCCTGGTCTTCCTCACCAGTTGCGACGAGCGCCGCAACGAGGTCTGGGAGCACACCCCGTGGTGGGAGTTCGTACGGGCCGCGCAGATGTCGAACGAGTACCAGCGCATCCTCGCCGTCGGCATCACCCGCAACATCGTCGCGACCAAGGCCGAGGAGGCCTCCACCCGCACCGTCGGCACCCTCGGTGAGGCCTTCGTCCTCAACGCGCTCGGTCGCGGCGCGGACGGGCCGCCGGACCGGATCCTCAACCTGCCGACCAACGAGGCCTGGATCGACCCCTGGGAGGCCCACCTGCGGTCGCTCGGAGTGGAGTTCAAGCTCGGCTGGACGGTGCAGGAGGTGCGGTACGGGGACGGCCGGGTGAGCGGGGTCGCGGTGCTGGACCCGGCCGGGGCCCGGCAGACCGTCACCGCCGACCACTACGTCAGCGCCCTGCCCGTCGAGCACGCCCGGCGCACCTGGAGCGCGGGGCTGCGGGCCGCCGACCCGATGCTGGGCCGCTGCGACCTCCTGCAGACCGACTGGATGACCGGCATCCAGTTCTACCTCACCGAACGCGCCCCCCTCGTCCACGGACACCTCAACTGCATCGACTCACCGTGGTCGCTGACGGCGATCCAGCAGGCCGAGCACTGGCCGGCCCGCGACTTCCCGGCCCACTACGGCGACGGCGTGGCCGTGGACTGCCTGTCGGTGGACGTCTCCGACTGGGACAAGCCGGGGATCCTGTACGGCAAGACGGCCAAGCAGTGCACGCGCGAGGAGGTCGCCCGCGAGGTGTGGGCGCAGCTGAAGGCCTCCCTGAACGACACCGGGGAGACGCTGCTGACGGACCGCACCCTGCACTCGTGGTTCCTGGACCCGGGGGTCGACGGCCTCGGCACCCCCAACCCCACCAACCAGGACCAGCTGCTCATCCACCCCACCGGCACCTTCCACAACCGGCCGAGCGCGGACACCCGCGTCCCCAACTTCTTCCTCAGCGGGGACTACGTCGCCGTCGACATCGACCTGGCGACGATGGAGGGTGCCAACGCCTCGGCCCGGGCGGCGGTCAACGCGCTGCTGGACCGGGACGGTTCGACGGCGCAGCGGTGCGCGGTGCTGCCGATGTACCGGGCCCCGGAGCTGGAGTCCTTCAAACGGCACGACCTGTGGCGCCACCGGCTCGGCCTGCGCAACGTATTCGACCTGGGCTGAGCAGCCGCATGCGCGACCTCGGCTAACGTCGGGGGCATGACCTCCTCCCCGTCCGTCGGAGCCCTGCTGCGCACCTGGCGGGAGCGGCGCGGCATCAGCCAGCTGGAACTGGCGGGCCGCGCCGACTCCTCTTCCCGGCACATCAGCTTCATCGAGAACGGCCGGTCGCGGCCGAGCAAGGACATGGTCCTGCGGCTCGCGGACCGCCTCGACGTACCGGTGCGCGACCGCAACGCGCTGCTGCTGGCGGCCGGTTACGCCCCGCACTACGCGCAGACCCCGTTGGACGACCCCTCGATGGGGACGCTGCGCCAGGGCCTGGAGCGGCTGCTGACCGGCTACGAGCCGTATCCGGCGCTGGTCGTGGACGCCGCGTACGACGTCGTCGCCGCCAACCGCGGCATCGCGATGCTGCTCGACGGCCTGCCCGCGCACCTGCTGACCCCGCCGCTGAACGCCATGCGGATCACCCTGCACCCGGAGGGACTGGCCCCGAGGATCCGCAACCTCACCGAGTGGCGCGGGCATCTCCTGGCCCAGATGGAGCGGCAGATCGCCCTGTCGCGCTCCGCGCCGCTGCGCGCGCTGTACGAGGAGGTGGCCGGCTATCCGGTAGCCGCGCGGCCCGGGGACGCCGGGGCCGGACCCGAGGAGGCCGTCCCGTCCATCGCGCTGCCGCTGGTGATCGAGCACGACGGCCACCTGCTCTCCTTCGTGTCCTCGATCGCGACCTTCAACACGCCGATGGACGTGACCGTCGCCGAGCTGGCCATCGAGACCCTGCTCCCGGCCGACCCGGCGACGGTGAAGTACCTGCGCTCACTGGGTCCCTGAGGCCGAGCGCAGCGCCAGCTGCTGGCACAGGGCGAACGCGGCGACGGTGAGCGCCTGGGCCGGGATCCAGACCAGGGCGGCGGCGGTGGGTGCGTTCCACAGGAACAGGGAGACCAGACTGAGAACGGCCCAGGCGCAGTTGGCCGCGATGACGCACCGGACCGCGGGGACCGGCGGCCTGCGGCGGGCGGCGAGCCACCCCACACCCGACCCGTAGAGGGTCAGGAACAGGCCGAGTTCGAGCAGGGTGGCGTGGCCGACGCCGAGCAGCCGGCCGAGGGGGACGGAGAAGGCGGCGTACGCGAGGCCGTTCCCGGCGGTGACCACGGCGTCGAGGGCCAGGAAGCGGCGCAGCGCGGTCTGCGGGACGGTGGTGCGGGCGATGCTGCCGAGCAGGGTCGCGGACATGACGGATCAACCTCCGTGGTGGTCGGGGTACGGATCGCCGAGAGGGCGCGGCCGAACGTGGCGGTCGCGGTCGAACGTGCCGGTGGGACGGGTTCCGAGGCCGAGTGCGCGGCCTCGGGACCCGATGGCTCCACTGTGCCGCCGGGCCGTGCCGGGGTCGATTACCCCCGAGGTCATGCCCGTTGCCCCGGGGCGGGCGTGCCAACCTTCCTTGACTCACATCGCAAGAAAGGTTGGGAATCGCCTGTCTCGGCGGCGGGCCGGGGGCTACGCTTCAACCCAGCCGAAGCTCTCGAACGTCCTGTCGACATACGGAGAACCTCACGGTGCCAGCCGCCGCCCGACCCGATCTGGCCTCCACCTGGGCCCGCGTCGAGGCGTTGGCCGAGCGGAGCGGCCGGGACCCGGCCGAGGTGCTGTGCCCGGAGCGGCTGAGCCGCGTGTGCGGGGTCGACCCCGCGCTCATCCCCGGCGTCGTGGCCGAGACCGCTCCCGAAGCCCCCCTGTGCCTGCGGGTGCACCGGCGTTTCCTGCGGCTGCGGGCCACCCGCCGCGACAAGCACGGCCGGGAGTGGTCCCTCGCCGCCATCGCCGAGGACTTCCGGGCGCCCGGCGCCTCCCTGGGACCTCTCAACGCGGGCACCGGACTGCCCCGGCTGGGACATGCCGCCGGGGTGCAGCGGTTCTTCGGGGTCTACGCGGGCTTCCTCCTCGCCGACAGCCAGTGCGCGGTGGAACGCGCCCTCGCCGCCACCGCCCCCGACGCCGGCCACGGCGGTGCGCCGGACCTGGAGCGCCTCTCGTACCTGACGGGCATGCCCCCGCGCGACATCCGGCTGACGCTGGCCGGCGCACCGCCCCGGCTCCCGCTGAAGGAGCAGGTCCACCAGCGGTTCGAGCACTTGCGCCGAACCCGGCTGCGGGCGGACGGCCAGCCCCACTCCCTCGCCGCCATCGCCCAGTCCTTCGACGCGTCGGGGCAGTCGCTGACCCGCCTCGCGCGCGGCGAGGGACTGCCGAACCTCGCCGCGGCCGCCGGGATCCAGCGCTTCTACGGGGTCGACGGCGGCTTCCTGCTGGCCGACGACACCGAGGCGCTCGCCGGGGCCCTCGCCGGGATCGAGCGCGAGCTGGAAACCGCCGGCCGGAACGCGGAGAACCCGATGCTCGCCGTCCTGCGGGCGCACGATGTACGGAGCATCGTCACACGGGCCGGGCGGCTCTCGCCGGCGGGCTGGAAGTCGCTGGCCGACCACCTCGACGACCTGCTGGCCCGCGAGGGGGTGCTGGGGCGGCCGGGCGCGGGGCCCGGACGCCCGCACCGGGTGGCGGTGGCGGACGACCGGAACGCTGCCGAGGGGGGAGCGCCATGAGGACCACACGGACCATGCGGAGACTCGGCGGGGATCTGCTGGCGGACGCACGCCTGGCACAGCCGGCCGATGCAGCAGGGATCATCGGGAGCCTGTGCGCCGCGTACGGCCGGCGCCGCGGCGGGCGGCCGGTGGAGTTCCGCTTCGCCGCGTTCCCGCCCGACACGGCCAGCGGGTTATGGCTGGAGATGGCGGAGCGCGACCTGCTCGTCGTCGAGGAGCGCACCCGGCCCGAGCACCAGCTGGTCATCGCCTGCCACGAGTTATGGCACATGGAGGAAGGCACCTGCGACAGCCACGGCCCCGGCATGGCCGTGGCGGCCCGGCTCACGGGAGACCGGGGCGACCTCGCGGAGCTGCTGCGCTCGGAGACCGGCCTGGGCAGCGTGGTCCGGCAGGCGGCCGCCCGCGCCGACCGTGAGGATCCGGCGGAGATCCGGGCGGAGACCTTCGGCCTGTACCTCGGCCAGCTCCTGAAGGCGTTCCTGCCGGGTCCCCGCGAGGAGCGGTCCCCGGAGGCGATCGAGCGCATCAAGTCCTCGCTCGGCTGGGGCCGTTGAGGCACGCCCCCGCGGCGCACCCATGATGCCCGGCGACCGGCGCACTCCCCCTCCCGACGCACCTCACGCGCGCCGCTGCCCCCGCACGGCCCTGACAGAGAGCACCACGATGACCCAGTCCTCCCCGCCCCGCCACGCCATCGTCATCGGCGGCAGCATGGCCGGCCTGCTCGCCGCGGCCGTACTCGCCGAGCATGCGACGGTCACGATCATCGACGCCGACACGCTGCCCGACAGCCCGGCTGCGCGCCGCGGCCTCCCGCAGGCCCGGCACGTCCACGTCATGTGGTCCGGCGGGGCGCGCGCCATCGAGGAGATACTCCCGGGCATCACCGACGACTGGACGGCGGCGGGCGCGATCCGGCGCAGCCTGCCCACCGACCTGGTCACCAAGACCGCCCAGGGCTGGATCCCGCGCTGCGGGGAGAAGCAGTTCAACATCTCGTGCAGCCGCGACCTGCTCGATGCGGTGGTCCGCGCCCGGGTGACCGGACTGCGCGGCGTCACCACGCTCCAGCGGAGCCGCGTGAGGGCCCTGGAGGGTACCGCGGCCCGGGTCACCGGCGTCCGCGTCGACACGCCCGGCGAGGAGGGCCGGCTGCTGACCGCCGACCTGGTGGTCGACGCCAGCGGGCGCGGCTCCCGGGCCCGTGCCTGGCTCCAGGAACTGGGCGTCGGGGGGATCAGACGGGCCCAGGTCGACTCCGGTCTCGTGTACGCGACCCGGATCTTCGAAGCCCCCGCCGGCGCACACGAGATGGGCTTCCCGATCGTCAACGTGCAGTCCGATCCGCGGATGTACGTGCCCGGCCAGACCGCGACGATCGTCCCCATCGAGAACGGCCAGTGGCAGGCCACCCTGTCAGGGACGCGCGGCGGCCAGCCCACCGGCGACCCCGATCAGTTCATCCCGTTCGCCAAGGGCATCCGCGACCCGATCGTCGGCGAGCTCCTCGAGGGCCGCACGCCCCTGACCGACGTCGCCGTCACCCAGGGCACCGCCAACCGCAGGGTCTACTTCGAGAAGGCCGACCTGCCCGACGGGTTCTTCGCCGTCGGCGACTCCGTCGCCACCTTCAACCCGCTGTACGGTCAGGGCATGACCGTCGCCGCGCAGGGCCTGCTGGCGGTACGCGCCCTGCTGCGCGCCAAGGGGCTCGGCCATCCCGGCTTCGGCCGCGAGGCACAGTGCGCGCTCGTCCCGCAGGTGGCCACCGCCTGGGAGCTCGCCACCTCGCAGGACATCCTCTATCCCGGGGCCACCGGCATGAAGCCGCGCGCCGGGGTGGGGCTGCTCAACGCCTACGTCAACCGGCTGATGACCGGGGCCACCACGCGGGAGGCGCTGACCGCCGCGTTCCTCCAGGTCATCACCATGAGCAGCACACCCGCGTACTGGCTGCGCCCCTCGGTGGTCTGGCAGGTGCTGCGCGCCTCGGACCGCGGTGCGCTGAAGGCGCCGCCGCTGACCGCGGCCGAGCGGGCCGTCGCGGGGCTGGACCAGGGATCGGGGCCGGTGGACCCGACCGGCCCCGTCGGCCCCGTCGGTCCCGTCGGCCCTGTCGATCCGGTCGGTCAGGCGCGATGACCGACGGTCTCATCCTCTACGTCCCGGGGTCGGTGATGATCCTGGCGCTGCTGATCAAGGCGCCGACCCTGCGCCGGGGCTGGGACCAGCCGCTCATGCGGGCCGTGTGCACCCTGCTGGTCGTCGGCTGCCTCGTCATGTTCCTGGCGGCGCCGCCCACGATCGCCGCCGTCAACCGGCTCACGGGAATCGTCAACTTCTCGGCCCCGCTGGTGTACGGCGTGCTCACCGCGTTCTCGGGGTCGTGCATCGTCCTGGTCCTGCAGTGGGGCGGCGGGCCGCCCGCGGTGGTGCGGCGCGCGACCCGGCTGACGGTGGCCGCGTTCAGCGCCGTCACGCTGCTCATCGTCGTCCTGTTCGTACGCGGCGACGCGCCGGTGGAGCGGTTGCGCGACCTGGACACGTACTACGCCAACACGCCCTGGCTGCGCGAGATGATCGTCTGCTACCTGCTCGCCCACACCGTGGGCAGCTCGACGCTCACCCTGCTGTGCTGGAAGTGGCTGCTGCGCGTGCGCCCCTCGCTGCGCCCGCTGCGCACCGGACTGGCCCTGATCGTGCTCGGCGGCGTGCTGGACCTGGGTTACCTGGTCTCCAAGTGGGCGGCGGTGGGAGCCCGCTGGACGGGCCGCGACTGGGACGGGCTCTCCACGTACGTGGCCCCGCCCTTCGCCTCCGCGGCGGCCCTGATGGTGGGCTCGGGGTTCATCGTGCCGCTGGTCGGCGGCTCGGCGGCCTGGCGGGACTTCAGCCGGTACCGGGGGCTGCACCCGCTGTGGAAGGCGCTGCGCGGCTTCGCCGCGTCGAGCGTGACGACGGTCCCCCTGACCTGGTGGTCGCCGATCGGGATCCGGCTCATCCACCGCGAATCGGTGATCGACGACGGGATCCTGGCCCTGGGCCGCTGGTTCGACCCGGCCGTGCGGGGCGCCGCCCACGAGGCCGCGCTGCGCCAGGGCCTGCCCGAACCGCAGGCTTCGGTCGTGGCCGACGCGGCCATGCTCGCCGCGGCCTGCCGGCGCCGGGAGGCCGCCGAGGCGGCCCAGGCCGCGGAGGCCGCCGAGGCCGCGGACCGGGCGGGAGCCGGCGGCGCCGGGCGGCACCCGGCCGGGGCCGACCAGGGGCTGCCCGAGCCGTACCGGCTGGACTCCCGTCCACTGGCCGCCCTGGCCCGGGAGTTCCGCACCTCCCCCATCGTGGCGGCGGTACGCCGGGACCCGGCCCTTCCCTGAGCCGCGCGGGCGGCGCCCCGTGTCAGCCGACGAGGGCCTCCCCCGGCTCGGGATTGCGGGCGAGCCAGGCCCCGTACGCCCGTACCCGGCGCCAGTGCTGGAGCTGGTCGAGGGCGAACGCGGCCCGCGGCGAGGCCTCCGGGCGCGGCTCGAGGCCGCGGGCCAGCCGGTGCAGCTGGAACCGGACGAAGGCCAGCTGTCCGGCGCCGGCCAGGTCCTGGTCCTTCCACCGCAGCCGCTCCACCCGCACCCGCACGTCCTCCCCGGCGCGCCACCGGGCCGGCAGGTCGGGACGGAACGCCAGGGCCGAGGCGAGCCCCACGACGGACACCCCGCGGGCCAGGACCCTGCGCGCGGTCTCGTGGCGGCCTATCCCTCCGGTCAGCATCAGCGGCATCGTGGCCGAGTCCAGGAACTGCTCGGCGAAGGCGAGGAAGTACGCCTCCCGCTCCAGGCTCCGCAGGTCGGCGGTGCGGCCCAGGGTCGCCGGGCTCTCGACACTGCCGCCGGACAGTTCGACCAGGTCCACGCCGAGCCCGCCCAGGACGGCCAGGACCCGCGCCGCGTCCTCCGTGTCGAAGCCGCCGCGCTGGAAGTCGGCGGTGTTCAGCTTGACCCCGACCGCGAAGCCGGAGCCGACCTGCGCGCGGACCGCCCGGACGACCTCGGTGAGCAGCCGGACCCGGTTCTCCAGGCTGCCGCCCCAGCGGTCGGTGCGCCGGTTGACCAGCGGGGAGAGGAACTGGCTGAGGAGGTAGCCGTGGGCGGCGTGGATCTGCACCCCGTCGAAGCCGGCCTCCTCGGCCCGCCGGGCGGTGACGGCGAACCGGGCGACGGTCGCCTCGATGTCGGCCTCGGTCATCGCGGTGGGGCGGGCGAAGCGCTTGGTGTGCTTGCCCAGGCTCACCCCTATGTCGGAGGGCGCCCAGGCCGTGCCGGGCATCTCGGAGCCCACCTGGCGGCCCGGGTGGTTGATCTGCATCCAGACCCGGCCGCCGCCGCAGGACGCGGCCTCGGCCCAGCGGCGGAAGGGGCCGAGCGGGGAGCTCGCGTCGAGGACGATCGTGCCCGGCGCGGTCAGCGCCCGCCGGTCGACCATCACGTTGCCGGTGATCAACAGGCCGGCGCCGCCGCGTGCCCAGCGGCGGTAGAGCCGCTCGATGCGCTCGTCCGGCAGCTGGCCCGGCCCGGCGAGGCTCTCCTCCATGGCGGCCTTCGCCAGCCGGTTCGGCAGGGTCGTCCCGCCCGGCAACTGCAGTGGCGTGAACAGGTCCATCGACAGTTCCCCCAGGAAACGTGTTGCACGTGTCATCCCGCGCCCCGGCGCAAAGATACCGCCCCTTCCCCGGCCTCCGGCAGGCCGCTGCACCGAAAGGAACCGGACACCCCGGTATGCCGAACCCCGGTACGCGAACGCCCCGGGCCGTCCGGCCCGGGGCGTTCGCGTATGGCGGTGGTGCGGGGCGGGTCAGAGCTCCGCGAGCGCGAGCCCGGCCTGGGCGGCGGCCGCCTGCACGGTCTGCTCCAGCAGGACGGCGATGGTCATCGGGCCGACACCGCCGGGGACGGGGGTGATCAGGGAGGCGCGTGCGGCGGCCGACTCGAAGTGGACGTCGCCGACGTTGCCCTCGTTGTAGCCGGCGTCCAGGACCACGGCGCCCGGCTTGATGTCCTCGCCACGGATGAACTCGGCCTTGCCCACGGCGGCGACCAGCACGTCGGCCTGGCGGACGATCGAGGGCAGGTCCACGGTGCGGGAGTGGCAGTAGGTGACGGTGGCGTTCTGCTCCAGCAGCAGCATGCCGGCCGGCTTGCCGAGGATCGCGCTGCGGCCGACGACGACGGCGTGCTTGCCGGTCAGGTCCACGTCGTACTCGGCCAGGAGCCGCATGATCCCGCCGGGGGTGCAGGAGACGAAGCCCGGCAGTCCGAAGCCCATGGCGGCGAAGGAGTGCATGGTGACGCCGTCGACGTCCTTGGCCGGGGCGATGGCCTCGAAGGCGGCGCGCTCGTCGATGTGGTGCGGGACCGGGTGCTGGAGCAGGATGCCGCTGATCTCCGGGTCCTCCGAGAGCGCGGTGAGGGCGGCGACGAGCTCCTCGGTGGTGGTCTCGGCGGGGAGCTCCACGTGGCGGGAGGTGATCCCGGCCTTGGCGCAGCGGTTCTGCTTCATCCGCACGTACGTGACGGAGGCCGGGTCCTCGCCGACGAGGACGGTCGCGAGGCAGGGAGCGGTACCGGTGCGCTCGGTGATCTTCGCCGCGAGGACGGCGGTCTGCTCCGAGATGCGGCGGGCGAGGGCGGTGCCGTCCATGAGACGGGCGGTCTGGGCCGGCTGAACGGTCTGGGCGGTCGTCACGGGGGTCTCCTGGGCGTCGCTGCGGGATCGCGGTTCGCCCAGGCGCGCGGCAGCCGGCGTACCCGGGGTACGCCGGGCGCACGGGAGGTGCGCCGGGCCGCTCCCCGGTGGTGATCCACCCGAACGCCAGTCACGGCCCGCCCCCACTGTAATGGACCCCCGTGAGGGACCTCGCCGACGGATCCGGGGCCCGCGGCGGACCCCGTGAGCGGAGATCCGGCCAAATCGGTGGATCACCGGCGTTCCACCTGGGACGATCGAGACATGACGCGCACTTTCGACCTCCCCCCGGACTCCGTCCGGGGGGACCCCCACGTCGCCGAGGCCGAGTCCGTCTCCGTCGACGGCTGGGACTTCTCCTGGCTCGACGGCGTCGTCGATCTCCGCTCCGAAAGGCTGCGAACGGAGTTCCATGACATCGGAGCCGTGATCTACTTTTCTGCGGAAGGTGATCCGGATGGTGCCCGGCTTCACGGTCGGGCAGTACCGGGACCGGCTGCGCGAGCTCCACGAACAGATCGAACGCGAGGGTCCGTTCGTGGCGCACACCGCCTGTTTCCTCATCGAAGCGCGCAAAACGGGCTGACGGGAACGGCGGCGGAGGCGCGGACGGATCCACGGCCGATCGGTTGCCCGCCCACAGCGTGGCGCAGGTCACTCAATTCAGCGCGTAACGAATCGACTCGGGCATGCGATGAACCGACAGGTGTCCTCGCGCGGCCCCGGAATACAGACCCCCCTCGGGTCTGTTTCCCGAGTCCGCGCGATGATGTCCCGCTCACCCCTTATCTGTTCGCAACGAGAGGCTCCTTGTGTCGCTCAGCCCGTCCCGTACGTTCCCTCCGGAGATCGCCGAATCGGAGGCCCTCGTCGCGCTCGTCGAGCGCGGCCGCGAGCAGGGTCACATCAACGGTGACGACGTGCGCCAGGCCTTCGAGGCCGGCCGCATCCCGGTGGACCAGTGGAAGCGGGTCCTGCGCAGCCTGAACCAGGTCCTGGACGAGGAGGGTGTGGCGCTGCACGTCAGCGCCGCCCCCGCCACGAAGGCTGCCGCGAAGAAGCCCCGCAAGGCGGCCGCCGCGCCCACCCGCACCGTGACGAAGAAGGCGGCCGCCGCGCCGCGCCCCATCGGTGCCCGCAAGGCCTCGGCCACCAGCGCGGTCCCCGCCACCGCGGCGCCGATATCCACGTCGCCGGCCGCGGCCACCGAGGACGAGGTGGCGGCCGGTGCCGTCGCCGAGCCGAAGAAGCGGACGGTCAAGAAGACCGCCGCGAAGAAGACCGCGGTGAAGAAGACCGCCGCGGCCAAGAAGACCAGCGCCAAGGACGCCGACGAGGGTGAGAACCCGGCCGCCGAGGGCGAGGACTGGGCCGCCGAGGACCTCGTCGACGACGTCGAGGAGGAGGCCCCCAAGGCCGGCGGCACCCAGGGCTTCGTCCTGTCCGACGACGACGAGGACGACGCCCCGGCACAGACGGTCATGGTGGCCGGCGCCACCGCCGACCCCGTCAAGGACTACCTGAAGCTGATCGGCAAGGTGCCGCTCCTCAACGCCGAGCAGGAGGTCGAGCTCGCCAAGCGCATCGAGGCGGGTCTCTTCTCCGAGTACAAGCTCGAAGAGGAGGAGGACCACAAGCCCGCGTTCAAGCGCGAGCTGGAGATCCTCGTCGAGGACGGCCGCCGCGCCAAGAACCACCTGCTGGAGGCCAACCTCCGCCTCGTGGTCTCGCTGGCCAAGCGCTACACCGGCCGCGGCATGCTCTTCCTGGACCTGATCCAGGAGGGCAACGTCGGTCTGATCCGCGCGGTGGAGAAGTTCGACTACACCAAGGGCTTCAAGTTCTCCACGTACGCGACCTGGTGGATCCGGCAGGCGATCACGCGTGCCATGGCCGACCAGTCGCGCACCATCCGCATCCCCGTCCACATGGTCGAGATCATCAACAAGCTCGCCCGCGTGCAGCGCCAGATGCTCCAGGACCTCGGCCGCGAGCCCACTCCGGAGGAGCTGGGCAAGGAACTCGACATGACCCCCGAGAAGGTCATCGAGGTCCAGAAGTACGGCCGCGAGCCGATCTCCCTGCACACCCCCCTGGGTGAGGAGGGCGACAGCGAGTTCGGTGACCTGATCGAGGACTCCGAGGCGGTCGTCCCGGCCGACGCGGTCTCCTTCACCTTCCTCCAGGAGCAGCTCCAGTCGATCCTGGGCACGCTCTCCGAGCGTGAGGCGGGCGTCGTCTCGATGCGCTACGGCCTGAACGACGGCCAGCCGAAGACCCTGGACGAGATCGGCCGCGTGTACGGGGTCACCCGTGAGCGCATCCGCCAGATCGAGTCCAAGACGATGTCGAAGCTGCGCCACCCGTCCCGCTCGCAGGTGCTGCGCGACTACCTCGACTAAACCGTCGGGTCGGCCGGAACGCCGCCCCCGGGCGTGAACACCCCGGGGCGGCCAGCCCGCGTCGTACGGCGCCGCGTCACGGAACACGACGCGTGCCGCCGGTACGGCGCGGGCTTCCGCGTACCCCGGGGCATCCGGTGTTCCGCCGGGGGGGGCGAGGCGGCCTTCGTTCAGTGCTCCAGGAGGTGCTTCAGCTTCTCCTCGTTGCGCGGCATCTCCCTGCGGGCGTACGGCTTGACCACGAGCGGGGCGATGACCCTGCCGATGCCGTGCCCCTCGAAGTCGAGGTCCAGGGTCACGCGCGAGCGGGTGCCGCCGCCGAGGGGTTCGACGGTGGCGCGCACGTCCCCGCGTACGGGTCCGTCGACGCCGCGCAGACGCCAGCTGTGCGGCGGGTCGAGCTCCTTGACCTCCATGGTCATCGGGAACCTGCGCCTGCCCACCCGCCGGGTGACGGCGATCTTCGAGCCGACGTGGAGGGGGGCGCCGTCGAGCGGGCGGGCGGAGACGGCGCTGTTCTGCCACTCCGGCAGGTGCCTGGGGTCCGTCATGTACGCGAAGACGTCTTCGGGACTGCGGGAGATGTCGATGCTCTCTCTGATCGCGGACATGGCGACCCCTTACTGCCCCCTGCGTGTCCTCTGTCTCCACGCTACCGCGCGGGGGTCAGGCGGTGACCCGGTGCTTTCGCGCGGACATCACGGCGTAGCAGAGGACACCCGCGAAGAGGAACAGCACGCCCTGGTAGACGGCCGCGTACCCGGAGCCGGCGACCAGCCACATCGAGAAGCCGAACGCCAGGCAGGCGAGGACGCCGTCGCGGACCAGGCGGCCGCGGTGGACGCGCTCGGGCTGCCCGGAGAGCAGGAAGTGGATCTGTGCGGCGGTGGAGAGCAGGTACGGGACGGTCGCCGTGAAGGTGGTGACCAGGACGAGGATCTCGAAGACGCCCGCCGAGCCCCACGTGTAGTTGTAGACCGTGAGGCAGGAGGCCAGGACGACGGTGACGAGTACGCCGGCCACCGGCACGCCCCGCTTCCTCTTCCCGAAGAACTTCGGGAAGAGCCCGTCGCGGGCGGCGGCGTACGGGGTCTGCGCGCTGAGCAGGGTCCAGCCGTTGAGGGCGCCGAGCATCGAGATCACGGCCGCGCAGGCGACGAGGGTGCCGCCCCAGGTGACGCCGGCCCCTCCGGCCGCGGAGAACATGGCGTCGACGGCGTCGGTGAAGGGGGCCTCGGAGGAGATCAGCTTCTCGTGGGGGACCAGGCCGAAGACGGAGAGGGTGCCCAGGAGGTAGACGGCCGCCGCGCCGACGGTGCCCAGGACCGTGGCCCGGCCGACGTTACGGGCCGGGTCGCGGACCTCGCCCGCGCTGACCGCGGCCGACTCCACGCCGAGGTAGCTGAAGAGCAGGATGGCCGCGGCGGCGGAGACCGCGCCGACGGGGCTCTGGCCGGTGGCCCGGAAGGGACCGAGGTTCGCCGGGTCGAAGAAGAACAGCCCGCCCACGGCCACCAGCAGCAGCGGGGCGAACTTCAGTACGGTGGCCACCAGTTGGACGGCGCCGACGTACCGGGTGCCGGCCAGGTTGGCGAGCGCCGGGAGCCACTGCACGGCGAGGGCGGCCAGGCACATCGTCGCCTTGTGCCCGCCGATGGCGGGGAAGAGGACGGTGAGGTAGCCGACGGCCGCCACCGCGAGGGCCGCGTTCGAGACCCAGGCGGTGATCCAGTAGCTCCAGGCCGCGAGGAAGCCGGCGAAGTCACCGAACGCGGCGCGGGCGTAGACGTACGGCCCGCCGGTCTGCGGGAGCCGCTGCGCGAGCCGGCCGAAGACGAGGGCGAGGGCGATCGCGCCGGCGGTGAGCACGCCGAAGGCGACCAGGCTGATCGTGCCGAACGGCGCCACCGAGGCGGGCAGCAGGAAGATGCCACCGCCGATGATGTTGCCCATGACCAGGCAGGTGGCGATCGGCAGGCCGAAGCGCCGGGCGTGGGGCCCGGCCGCTGCCTCGGCCGGCGCCGGGGTCGTGGCCGGTTCCGGGGTCGTGGCCGGTTCCGGGGTCGTGGCCGGTTCCGGGGTCGGGGCGGGGGTCGGGGCGGGGGTGTGCAGGGTGGAGCTCACGGGTGGTGCGCCTCGGGTGTTTCATATGCCGGACAGGTCGACATATCGTCGGGCAAGCCCAAAGCCGCACCAAATCAACGGTTTTCGTCCTGCGCGGGCACCCCTGCGGAAGGAAAGCTTCCGCCTTTTTCGTCCCTGCGCGGGGGTTCCTCCACCGGCAGCCCCGCGCGGTCCGCAACCGACCCGCCCACCGGCGGAGCCAACGGCACCTGGGGGCCGTCCGCCTCCCGCAGCCAGCGGCGCAGCACCTCGTGCACCGCCTCCGCGCCCACCAGGTCGCCGTCCGGCTCCGACAGCTCCGCCGGCCACATCAGGAACGGCCGGCCCTGCTCCCCGCCCAGGCCGCCGTGCGAGCCGATCTGCTCCTCGAAGGCGTGCACCGAACCCGTCCGCGGGTCGTACGCCGAGTTCACCATCACGTCGGCCGCGTGCGGGAAGGAATCGGTCCGGCGGACCGCCTGCGCCGCGCCCGGACCGTACCGGGCCAGCAGCTCCTCCGCCGCACCGGGCTCGTCGAGGCGGGCCACCGCCCCGCCCGGCCCCAGCACCTGCCCGTCCACCAGCAGGAACCCGATGCCCGGATGGTTGGCCAGGGTCGCCAGCAGGGCCGGGTGCGCCCGCTCGATCCGCTCCCGCGAGGCCCGGCCCGGCAGGTCCGGGAAGGAGATCAGCCCGAGGTTGCCCGACGCCAGCACCACCGGGTCCGGGCCCCGCCCGGGGTGGGCCTCCGCGCCCTCCTCCACCGGCCGGTGCAGGGCCGCGAGCACCGCCGCGCGGGCCTCGGCGCCGCTGCGGGTACGGCCGGCCCGGCGGGAGACCGGCAGCCCGCAGCCCGCCCGGACCAGGTCCCTCAGCGTCAGCCCGTAGCGGCCCAGGAAGGTCTCCCCCGGGCTCTGGCCGTGGTCCGACAGCAGCACGATCCGGTACTCCCGGGGCGCGTGCTCGGCGACACGGGCGATCAGCGCGAGGCTCCGGTCCAGCCGGGCCAGCACCCGGTCGGTGTCCCGGCCGTGCGGCCCGCAATGGTGCGCGACCTCGTCGTAGGCGACCAGGTCCGCGTAGACCGCGGCACGCCCGGCGAGCATGTCGCCGATCACCGCCGCCACGACGACGTCCCGTTCGACCACCGTCGCGAAGGCCCGGATCAGCGGGTACAGCCCACCCCGGGCCACCCGCGGCTGCTCCCTGCGCACCCGGGCCCGCACCGACTGGCCGATCTCCCGGGCGACCTCGGCGGTGAAGGACAGCGCGGTGCGCACGGCGTTGGCCGGGTCGCAGAAGTACGCGAAGTAGCCGGCGCGGGAACGGTTCGCCCGGCCCCGCCGCGCCGAGACCGACAGGACCAGGGCCAGCTGGTCGGCGCCGCCGCTGAACAGGTTGCCCCGGCTGGCCCCGTCGAGGGTCAGCAGCCCGCCGTCGCCGGTGCGCGCGATGGCCCGGCGCTGGAGTTCGGCGGCGCTGGTGGGCCGGTTGCAGACCACCACCTCGCCGGTGTCCTTCTCGTACCAGCGGAAGGCGGGCACGTCGTGGTTGGAGCCGTGCAGGATGCCGAGCTGGCTGGCGCCCGTCTGGCTGGACCAGTCGGTGCGCCAGGGCGTGATGCGGTGGCCGGCGTCCAGCCAGCCGGCCACCGTCGGCATCAGGGCGCCGTCCGCCGCGCGGCGCAGGGTCTCGTACCCGACGCCATCGAGCTGGAGGAACACCACGCCCGGCGCGCTCGCTCCGCGGCCGGGCCCGCCCTTGCCGGGCCGGCCGCGCCGTCGACGACGGCGCCGGTCCGCGAGCCGGTAGAGGCGGCGCCGGTAGGCCTCGTCGTCGCGTACGGCGAGCGCCGTCGAGGTCGCCGAGGCGACGGCGGACATGACCGCGGCCACCACCACGGCGGTCTCCGGGGCCACTTCGCCGCCGCCGGACGGGACCAGGCTGAGGGCGAGCAGCAGCAGCGAGCCGTTGAGGAAGAAGACGAGCAGGCCGAGCACGAGGGCGGGCACCAGCAGCAACGCCCGGACCAGCACCGGCCACACGAGCGCGCTCAGCAGGCCGAAGGCCCCGGCGCCCCAGGCGGCGGTCAGCCCGATGTCGGTGACGCTGTCGCCGTCACCGGACCGGAGCCGGAAGTCGGGGAGGATGCCGGCCAGCACGAGCATGGTGAGGGTGGACACCGCCCAGACGAGGATCACCCGTACCAGGGCGCTGCCCGTGGTCCGCCACCGTCCTCGCCGCACGCCGTACCGCCTCGTGTCTCCCCCGGACCCGCGCCCCGCCCGCGGTCCCGCCGCACCCTCCAGCGTCGCACAGGGCGGCGGACGCGGCCGGGTGGAGCGGGTGGCGCACGGACGTACGGGGCGGGCCGGCCGCGAGCCGGGGCGCCGGGGGCGAGGTCAGGGACGTGGGTTGCGGGGCGGGGGGGCGAGGGTTGTGGGGGCGGCGGGGCGAGGGTTGCGGGGGCGGTGGGCCGCCCGGACCTACGTGCCGTCGTAGCCGGCGGTCGGCATGGACAGGCGGCGGTGCACCTCGGCCTTCATGGCGGAGGTGTACTGCGGCTCGGCGAGCCCGGCGGTCTCCAGCCGGACGCCGCGCCGCCGGCACTCGGCGGTGAACTCCTCGACGGAGCGCAGCGCACGGGCCAGAACCCGGCGGTTGGGGGCGACGAACAGGTCGACCTGCCCGGCGTCGACGTCGCACCAGAGCCCGCAGTGGTCGGCGCGCAGTCCGTAGAACAGCAGTTCCGTCGTCACGACGTAGCCCCGTTCGGCGGCCCAGCGGGCGCACATGGCGTGCTGGCTCCGGGTGTCGACGGCGAAGGGGTCGGTGTCCAGGTCTTCGAGCGGGGCCAGGCTGGCGATCGCGGCCACGCGCAGCTCATCCATGCCGCCCGACCCTACTCCGATCCGCCGCCCGGGAGGAGGGGGCCGAGGACTTCGGTTCGGGGCGCACCGGCGGGGCAGGATCTAGGCTTTGAGGGTCCGGGGACACGACGGGGACGGGGAGGCCGGGTGCCGGTGGAGATCACCTGGTGGGGCCATGCCACGTGCACGGTCGAGGACTCCGGGGTGCGGCTGCTGACGGATCCGCTGTTCGCCCGGCGGCTCGCGCACCTGCGGCGCCGGCGCGGGGCGCTGCCGCCGCCCGAGGCGGCCGAGGCGGACGTGGTGCTGGTGTCGCACCTGCACGCCGACCACCTGCACCTGCCGTCGCTCGCCCGACTGGTGCCGGGGACCCGGCTGGTGGTGCCGGCCGGGGCGCGCCGGGCCGTGCCGGGGCTGGCACGCGTCGCGGCGGTGCGCCGGCTGGCGGTCACGGAGGTGGCTCCGGGTGACGAGGTCGGCGTACGGGCCGGCGTACGGGTCCGGGCGGTCCGGGCGCGGCACGACGGGCGGCGGCTGCCGTTCGGGCCGCATCTGGCGCCGGCGCTCGGGTACGTGGTCCACGGCTCGGTACGGACGTACTTCGCCGGGGACACCGGGCTGTTCGACGCCATGGCCGAGGAGGTCGGGCCGGTGGACGTGGCGCTGCTGCCGGTCGGCGGCTGGGGCCCGTACCTGGGGCCGGGGCACCTGGACGCAGGTCGGGCGGCGCAGGCGCTGGCCGCGCTGGCTCCGGCGGCGGCGGTGCCGGTGCACTACGGCACGTACTGGCCCATCGGGCTGGACGCGGTGCGGCCGCACGAATTCCACGCGCCGGGCGAGGAGTTCGTACGGCGGGCCCGGCGGCTGGCGCCGAAGGTGGCGGTACGGGTGCCGGGACACGGTGAACGGGTGCGGCTGCCGTGACCTGGCACGAGCCGGCGGTGACCGGGGCCGCGGTGGCGGCGGTGGTCGGGCAGGTGCCGCCGGAGACGACCCGGCAGGCGGTGGGCTACCCGGCGCTGTTCCTGCTGGTGGCGCTGGGGGCGCTGGTGCCGGTGATCCCGACGGGGGCGCTGGTGAGCACGGCGGCCGTGGTCGCGTTCCACCAGTCCCTGCCGTTCGGGCTGCTGATGGTGTTCGCGGTGGCGTCGGTGGCCGCGTTCCTCGGGGACCTGGCGCTGTACTGGCTGGGCCAGCGCGGGGTGCGGTCCCGGGGCGGCTCGCGGTGGCTGGAGACCCTGCGCGGCCGGGCGACACCGGAACGGCTCGCGCAGGCGCAGGTCGGGCTGGAGGAACACGGGGTCCTGGTCCTGGTGCTGTCCCGGCTGGTGCCGGCGGGCCGGATCCCGGTCATGCTGGCCTGTCTGCTGGCCCGGCTCCCGTTGCGCCGGTTCGCCCGCGGCGACGCCCCGGCCTGCCTCGCCTGGGCGGCGACGTACGGCCTGATCGGCATCCTGGGCGGCTCCCTGTTCTCGGAACCGTGGAAGGGCGTGGTCCTGGCGGTCGCCCTGACCCTCCTGATCAGCGCGGCCCCCGCCCTCTGGCGCCGCCTCCACCCCCACTGACCACCGGCCCTTCGCCCCCACCAACGAGGCCGGGGACCGGGGGCGACGTCCCGACTCGGCCCCGCCGGCATCCGACGCGCGGGCCCGGCGCGCGGAGTCGGAGCCCCGCCCCAGCCCCGCGGGCGTTCGAGGGGGGCCCGGGCGGCGTCCCGGCTCAGCCCCCGGGCGTTCGAGGCGGGGAGTCCGGGGGGCGGAACCCCAGCCCAGCCCCGCGGGCGTTCGAGGCAGAGGGCCGGGGGCGACGTCCCGGCTCAGCCCCGCCAGCCCTGAGGCACGGGGCCCCGGGGCGGCTGCCCCATCCCAGCCTTCGCCGGCGTTCGAGACACGGGATTCGAGGCGACCGCCCCGCCCGCGCTTGAGGCACGAGGCCCAGGGGCGGAGCCCCACCGCGCCAGCATTCGAGGCACGGAGCCCGGGGCGGCAGCCCCGCCGGCGTTCGAGGGACGAGACCCGGGGCGGCGTCCCGGCTCAGGCCCCGCCGGTGTTCGAGGCACGCGGCCGGGGGCGGAGCCCCACCCCCAGCCCCGTCGGCATTCGAGGCGGGGGCCCGGGGCGGCGTCCCGGCTCAGGCCCGCGGGCGCACTGGGCGCGGGGTCCGGGGCGGAGTCCCGGGGAACGGGGGAAGGGCGGGGAGGGGACGGCCCCGCGCAGCGGACCACCCCGTGGCCCGGCTCCGCGCAACGCGATGCCAGGGCGGAGGCCCGGGCGCTACCAGGCGCGGGAACCGCCGATCGGGAGGTCCCAGAGGTCCTCCCGCGACAGCCCGGCCCGGGCCCACGCCTCCCGCACCCGGTGCAGCGGCTCCATCACCGGCTCCGCGGACAGCACGAACGTGCCCCAGTGCATGGGCGCCATCCGCCGCGCCCCCACGTCGACGCACGCCCGGACCGCTTCCTCCGGGTCGGCGTGGACGTCGCCGAGCCACCACCTCGGCGCGTACGCCCCGATCGGCAGCAGAGCCAGCTCGATGCCCGGATGGCGGCGGCCGATCTCGCCGAACCAGTGCCCGTACCCGGTGTCGCCCGCGAAGTACACCTTCCTCGGCGTCCCGGCGGCTCCTGCGGGGGGCGCGGTGAGCACCCAACCGCCCCACAGGCTCCGGCAGGTGTCGAGCAGCGACCGCTTCGACCAGTGGTGCGCCGGGACGAAGTCGAAGCGGACGCCGCCCAGTTCCGCGGACTCCCACCAGTCGAGCTCCGTGACCCGGGTGAAGCCGCGGCGCCGGCACCAGCGGGCCAGGCCGGCCGGGACGAAGAGCGGGGTGCGGCGGGGCAGCCGCTTGAGGGTGGGGGCGTCGAGGTGGTCGTAGTGGTTGTGGCTGATCACCACCGCGTCCACCGGCGGCAGTTCCTCCCAGCGCACGCCGACGGGGGTCATCCGCGCCGGGGTGCCGAGGATGCGCCGGGACCAGACGGGGTCGGTCAGTACGGTCAGCCCGCCGACACGCAGGACCCAGCTGGCGTGGCCCGCCCAGGTGGCGCAGAGCGTGCCGGGGACTGCGGCGGGCAGCGGGGCGGGGGCGTACGGCAGGTCGGGGATGCCGCGGAGCCCGTCGGGGCCGGGACGGAAGGCGCCCTCGCGGGCGAGCCGGGCGTAGGCGCGGATGCCGGGCAGCGGGGTGGTGAGCCGGTCGGCGAAGGACCGCGGCCAGCTCCGCACCTCCCCCAGGGGCCTCGGCGCACCCGGAGCCGGTGCGGGTCCGCCGGGGGCGGGCGCCACGGCTGCGCCCCCCGCCCGACCGTGACCCGGCCCGCCGGGCCCCGCGACCACCGCGGCCGAAGCCGGGCCGCCAGGGCCAGAGGCGAAAGCCCCACCCGGCCAGGTGGAGCCCGGACCGGTCGCCGGCCCGCGGCCCGCAACCGCCGCGGCCGAAGCCGGGCCGCCAGGGCCGGGGGCGGGGCCCGGACCGGACGCGGGAGCGGGGGCGGGGGATGCCGGGGGCGGGGCTGCGGGGGCCGGGGGTGGGGCTGCGGGGGCCGGGGTCAGGCGGCGGACGCCCTGGTCGCGGGTCGGCGCAGCGGGGTCGGGGCGGGCGGGTCCCGGGGCCGGAGCCGGCCTCCGGCCGGGGGCCGCCAGGTCGGGGGGTTGCGTCTGGTCCCTCATCTGGAACTCTCCGTTCACCGCACTGCGGGTTGCCGTCAGGAGGTCAGGCTCAGGTCAGGTCAGCCCGGCCAGGACCGATCCGAGGAGGTCCAGGGAGCGTCGTACGTGCGGGAGGACGAGGGGGTCGCGAACCGTCAGCGCGGCGAGCCGCTCCTGCGGGGTGGCGCCGAGCAGCGGGCCGGTCGACAGGCGCACCCGCAGCGCGCCCAGTTCGTCCGCGAAGCGCTGTCCGCCCGGGGTGGGGGCGCCGAGCCGGCCGCCGAGGTAGTCCTCCAGTTCCATCGCGTCGCGGACCCCCTGCCGGGCCAGCCCGGCGCGCAGCGGGCCCAGGTCGGCGTACAGGTGGCGGCCGGCCTGGGGCGGCCGGGCGAGTGCGCCGGCGGCCAGCAGCTCCCGGTGGGCGGCGGCGGCGATCACGCCGTGCAGTGCGGCCGCGGCGTGGGCGCGGCCGGCGACGGCGTCGGGTTCGTCGAGGGCGTGTGCGGCGGCCGCGGCGACCGGGCCGGCGACCGTGGCGCCGGTCGCGGTGAGGACGTCGAGGGTGCGGGCCCGCAGCCAGGTGCCGCGCGGGGTTCCGGGGAAGCGGACCACCGCGGCGGGCCACCCGGCGGGCAGCAGCGCGCCGGACAGGTCGAGCAGGACCGCGGCCTGGTCGGGCAGCATCTCGGCCGGGCTGAGCACGAGGGTGTCGTGCGGCCGGTGGACGGTGTCGCGCCAGCTCTCGTCGCTGACGACGAACAGACCGGCGTCCCCCGCGGCCTCGCACGCCTCGCGCAGCATTTCGGGCGGCGGCACGGTCGCCGTCGGGTCGTCGGCGACCGACAGGATCAGTATGCGCGGGTCGCCGCCCTCGGCCCGCACCCGTCGGACGGTTTCCAGCAGGGCGTACGGGTCCGGAATGCCGCCGCATTCGGCGGGGGTCGGCACGTGGTAGGCCCGCCGTCCCAGCAGCCGGACCTGAGGGGTCCACCAGGCGGGGCACGGCCGGGGCAGCATCACGTCGCCCCCGTACGCGCCGAGGAGGGCCAGGAGCAGGGCGGGCCCGCCGGGCCCGGCGGCCACGTTCTCCGGATCGGTGGGCAGCCCCCGCCTCGCCCAGTGCCGGCAGGCGGCCTCGCGTGCGGACAGCCCGCCGCCGGGGGGTTCGGGGGCGGCCCGTTCGGCCGCGGCCGCGATCACGGCGGTGAGCTCGGGGAGCGCGGGCAGGCCGGGCTCGGGCGCGGGCGGCCCGTACCGGACCGGACCTCGGCCCTCCGCCGTGCGCTGCATCCCGGACACCTCGCCCCGCCTTCCCCGGTCCGGCCCGTCCCTGCCGCCGGCCGACCATGCCCTTGTGCGACCACGCCCTTGCGAACGTGCCCTTGCGGACATGCCCTTTATACGGCGATACGCAGGGGTACGCCTGTTCTCGTCCCGGCGGTGGCGCTCCGGGGCCTCAGCCCTGCCGGCCCACCAGCGCCAGCAGCCTGGTCTGGGCGTCCGCGCCCGCCGGGACGTCCAGCGGCGCGGCGAACATCCCACTGGCCGCGAGCCCGTCGGCGTACGGCAGGACCTCCTGGAGGGCGAACTCGACGAGGCCTGCGGGGAGCCGGTCGTCGCCGCCGATGCCCCGCGCGAGGTCCCATGCGTGGACGATGCAGTCGGCGGTCTGTTCGGCGCAGTACGCCCTGCCCCGCGCGGGCCCGTACGACAGCCTGACGGTGCGGTCCAGTGCGCCGGGCGCGGCGAAGGCGGCGTGGGCTGCGGCCGCGGCCCGCTCCCAGACGCCGACCGGGTCCTCGCCGAGCACGTCGCCGGAGAACGCGTCGCCGATCTCCTCGACGGTGCGCCCCTCGGTGACCATCGGCGGGATCCACAGCTGCTCGCCGGTGACGTGGTTGACCAGGTCGCGCACGGACCATTGAGTGCAGGGGGTCGGGGCGTCCCACTGGCCGTCCCTGACGGCGCGCACCCGCGCACCGAAGAGCCGCAGGGCCTCGGCGTGCTGTTCGAGCAGCGTGTCCGGCACGTCCCTCACCGCCCTCCGCCGTGGTGCCGGCTTCCGCAGCCCACTGTCCTCGCCCGCACCGCCCCCTGCCACCGACTGGGCCGGTCTCCTTGCGACACAAGGCCATTGTCCACATTGCAAAACACGGGTCTCATATTACGAACCCATCCCCTACCGTGATCACAACGTTTCCACGACGAGGAGGAGCCGGACCATGAGCGCCAGGGAAACGGCCGTCTACACGCACGGCCACCACGAGTCCGTACTGCGCTCGCACCGCTGGCGCACCGCCGCGAACTCCGCGGCGTACCTGATCGGCGAGTTGCGGCCGGGGATGTCGCTCCTGGACGTGGGCTGCGGCCCGGGCACGATCACGGCGGACCTGGCCGAACTCGTCGCGCCGGGCGGCCGGGTGACGGCGGTCGACGCGGCGCAAGACGTACTGGAGCAGGCGGCGGAGTACGTACGGGAGCGCGGCCTGGACGGTGCGGTCACCTTCGCCACGGCGGACGTCCACGCCCTGGACTTTCCGGACGACTCCTTCGACGTGGTCCACGCCCACCAGGTGCTCCAGCACGTCGGAGACCCGGTGCAGGCCCTGCGCGAGATGCGGCGGGTGTGCCGGCCGGGCGGGATCGTGGCCGCCCGGGACGCGGACTACGCGGCCATGACCTGGTATCCGGCGGAGCCGGTCCTGGACGAGTGGCTGGGCCTGTACCGGCGGGTGGCGCGCGCGAACGGCGGCGAACCGGACGCCGGGCGCCGCCTGCTGTCCTGGGCCAGGGCGGCGGGCTTCACGCAGGTGGCCTCGTCGGCGACGGCCTGGTGCTACGCCACGCCCGAGGAGACCGCGTGGTGGTCCGCGCTGTGGGCGGACCGCACGACGGCCTCGGCGTACGCGTCCCTCGCGACGGGCGCCGGACACGCGACCCCGGACGCGCTCGCCGCCATCGCCGAGGCCTGGCGCCGCTGGGGTGCGGCCCCGGACGCCTGGTTCTCGGTCCTGAACGGCGAAATCCTGGCCCGGGCCTGACCCCGACCCGGACTTGACCCGACCCGGGCCTGACCCGACCCGGGTCTGACTCCAGGCAGGGCCTGACCCCGACCGAGCCTGGCTCCGGGCAGGGACTGACCCCGACCCGGGCCTTGAGTCCGGGCAGGGCCTGACCCCGACCCGGGCCTGACCCCGGGCAGCCTGCCGGCCCGGGCAGCCTGCCGGCCCGGGCGGCCCTACAGCGGAGGGCGCATGCGGAAGTTGTACGAAGGGGGCAGCGGGCGGTCCGTCACGCGCGTCCAGACCTCCGAGAGGATCTCGTCGCCCTCGCGGAGATCGGGCAGTTCGAAGCCCTCCTCGAACACCCGCCGGGCCGCGCCCACATGACCCTCCGCCGCCAGCAGCCGGGCCGCCAGCAGCCGGAACCGGCCCTCCTCCCGGAGCGCCGGCCGCAGCCGGTCCCACACCGCCCGGGCCGCCGGCAGCCGGCCCGCGGCCAGCAGCGCCGTCATCGCCTCCCGCCCCAGGGCCGACTCGGCGGCCGTCCAGGACCGGCCGCCCCGGCTCTCCTCGGCCAGGTCCTCGAAGGCCTCGGCGAACCGCTGCGCCGCCCTCTCGGGGTCACCGGCCAGGGCGTCCGCCACCGCCAGGCAGCGCAGCAGCGGCCACCGCGAGGGGGCCAGCGCCAGGCCGCGCTCCCAGCTGCGCACCGCCTGCGCCACGTCCCCGGCGTGCCACTGGGCCACGCCCAGGTGGTACTCGGTCAGCGGCTCCGCCGGGGCCGTCTCCAGCATGTCCCGCCAGTGCGGGGCGACCAGGCTGGGCCCCGGCGGCGCGACCCGCCGCGGGGTGGGGAAGACGCCGGTGCGCCAGAGCTCCAGCCAGGGCGCCTGGTCCTCGCCGAGCCCCGACTCCGGGAAGGGGGTGCCGGGCAGCTTGTGCCCGCCGCACAGCACCTCCAGCGCGCCCCATCCGGACCCGGTGGCCAGCCGTTCCCCCGGTTCGGTGTCGGCGGCGCGGCCGCGCCACGCCTCGTACGCCTCCTCGACCCGCTCCGGGGGCAGGGCGGCGGCCAGGGCCGTCTGCGCGGCGGACCGGGCGGCCGCCCAGTCGGGGCCGTGCACCGTCGCCGGGTCCGCGGACAGCGGCCCGTACGCCTCCAGCCAGCTGAACTCCGCCCCCGCCTCCAGCCGCACGTGCTCCAGCTGGGTGCGGGCAAGGCCGGCCTGGATCTCGGCGTAGCCGCCGGAGCCGGGCTCGGTCAGCCACTCCTGCCAGCGCCGGCCGCCCTCCGCCGCGCCCCAGACGAACAGCTTGCGCCCGCGCAGCCGGGCCGTGGACGTCTGGACGAGCCCGTGCCCCCCTTCGTCCAGCGAGGCGATCCAGGGCCGGGCCCCGTCCGGGACCTCGTAGAAGAAGTCGGCCGGATAGGTGCTGCCCAGCGGGTACGTGCGGTCCTCGCCCTCCCACCGCGGTACGGGGATGCGCCGCAGCGCGCGCTCGTACCCGAAGTGCCAGGCCTCGTCGGCGGGGGCGAGCACCCGCGTGCCCGAGTTCTCCGGGACGGCGGTGTTGGACCACCAGTACACGGGGGCGGGGCGTTCGTGCGGGTTGCGGACGCGGACGCCGACGTAGAGGAACTCCGAGTCCCCCGGCAGCCACAGGTCCACCTGGAACGGGAGGTCGCGCAGCCGTTCCCACTCCCAGAGACGGACCATGACGCCCCCGTCGGGCGCCGGTACGAGCGCCGCGTGCAGCGGGGCGCAGGACAGGGTGGTGTGCCCGGTGGCACCGATGTTCCACTCGATGCCGCCCGAGAACCAGGCGCCGTTGAGCGCGAAGTTGGCCGGCTGGAACACCGGGTTCCGGTAGAGCAGTTCACGGCCGGTGGGCAGGTGCACGAGCGAGTGGACCCGGCCGCCGAACCCGGGCAGCACGGTGACGCGCAGGTGCGCGTTCTCTATGACGACGGCCTCGAACTCCGCGTCCTGCCTGCGCCGTTGGTAGCCGTCCAGCAGCCGGACGGGCAGCAGTGAGCGCAGCGGCTCGTACCCGACCTGCCGGGCCATGTCGCGCGGGAGTCCCTCGCGCGTGCGCTCGTCCAGGGTGTGCACGTCGGCAGGCGCACACAGGACGGGCAGCGGGTTCTCGGGCCCCAAGGAAGCTGCGGGCAGGGTCAGTACGGCACGGCGGACGGTGGTGGCCATGCAGGAAATGGAACACGCCACCGCGGCCGGTGCACAGGGGTTCTGCGGATCACCACCGGTCAGGATTACGCAAAGCCCTGGCCGAAGCGCTACACGAACGCGCCCGTGATCAGGTCCGCGAGCAGCGCCGCGGACCGCCCGTCCGGGTCGAGGTCCGGATCGTAGACGGTGACGTTGAGGCCGACGCAGCGGGGGGAGCCCACCAGAACGGAGAGCAGTGCGGCGAGTTCGCCGGGGAGCAGGCCGCCGGGTTCGGGGCTGTCGACGGCGGGCATCACGTCCGGGTCGAGCACGTCGGCGTCGAGGTGGACCCAGAACCCGTCGGTGTCCGGCGGGTGGAGGCCGTCCAGCGCGGCGCGGGCCACGGCGGCGGCGCCGCGGGCCCGGATGTCCCC
This sequence comes from Streptomyces sp. NPDC086989, assembly GCF_044745505.1. NCBI lineage: Bacteria > Bacillati > Actinomycetota > Actinomycetes > Kitasatosporales > Streptomycetaceae > Streptomyces > Streptomyces sp. NPDC086989. Next base: position 23,245 of record NZ_JBIVAL010000022.1, on the reverse strand, counting down.
GACGGTGGCCGTGGAGATCCCCGCGGCGCGCAGCTCGGGCAGGTCCTCGTCGCCGTCGCGCAGCCCGAAGAGCCGTACGTCCTCGTCCCGCAGGTAGGGCCCGCGCCCCTCCAGGTCGGCGAGGTCGGCCTGGCCGCGGCCGGTGGCGAGGGCGAGTTCCTCCCCGGCGGCCGCGCCGACCGGCCCGTTGACGGCTTCGTTGCCGGGGTGGCGGAAGTCGGCGGAGCCGTCGATCGCGGCCAGTCCGTACCGTCCGACGCGGCGCATGGCGAGACTGGCGCCGAGCTGGATCGAGCAGTCACCACCGAGGACGACGGGGAACTCGCCTGCGCGCAGGTGCTTTTCGATCCGGTCGGCGAGGGCGACGGTGTAGGCGGCGAGGGGCCCGGCATGGAAGACCCCGTCGCCCTCCCGCCAGTCGCCGCGGTCGTAGCGCGGCGGCACGACCACTCCGCCCTCTCGGGCGCCGAGCCTGCTCAGCAGGCCCTGCTCGCGCAGGGCGCCCGCCAGTTTGTAGACGCCGGGGACGGTGGCGGGTGCGGGCGGGCGCAGGCCCAGGTTGGACGGGGCGTCGAGGAGAACCAGGCTTCGCATCTCCTCATCCTGCGCGATCTGCGGCCGCAGGACCAGACATTTCGGCAGTGATCGCCCAGCGCTCGTGGTCGCGCCAGGCGCCGTCGACGAAGAGGAAGTCCGGGGAGAACCCCTCCCGCCGGAACCCGGCCCCGCGGACCAGGGCGAGGGAGGCCGCGTTGCCCGGCTGGATGTTGGCCTCCAGCCGGTGCAGCTCCAGGCCGCCCTCGTCCCCGGGGGTGAAGGCGTGCGCCACGACGAGGCCCAGGGCCTCCCGGAACAGCCCCCGTCCCGCGGCGTGCGCGAAGGCGCCGTAACCGAGAGCTCCGCAGTCGAAGGCGCCGCGGACGATGTTGTTGATGTTGACGAAGCCCGCGATGGCCCCGGTCTCGCGTTCGCAGACCAGGAAGCCCACCCGTGTCTCACCCTGGATCAGGGACGCGGCGTAAGGCTCGTACTCCTCGATCGTCGCCGGCGGGGCGAGCCAGGGGTGGTGGAGGTGGCGGCTCTCGTGGACGTGGGTGGTGAACTCGGGGCCGTCGGCGAGCCGGAAGGGCCGCAGCCCGACGTGCCGTCCCTCGCGCAGGTACGCGGAATATGACATCCGCCCAGGCTATGAGCTGTGACAGGATTCCCGGCGTGATCATCACCCCGGACACCGAAGAACTGCTGCACGCGGCGGTACGCAACAACGCCGAGTGGTGCGCGGCGGTCAGCGGCGGCGGCGCGTTCACGCACGACGCGTGGACCAGCGCCCACCGCACCCCGCCGTACTACCCCGACGGCGTGACCCTGACCCGCGGCGCCTCGGCGGACGCGCTGCTGGCCGGGATGGACACCGCCTCCCCCGGCTGCTCGGTGAAGGACAGCTTCGCTCTGCTCGACCTGGCTCCGGCGGGCTTCGAGGTGCTGTTCGGCGCCGAGTGGATCCACCGGCCGGCGGACGCCCCGGTTCCGGCCGCGTCCGCACTGGCCTGGGCCCGGGTCGCCGACGCCGGGGAGCTGGCCGGCTGGGAGGCGGCCTGGGACGGCGGGGAGAGCGGCGGCCTGTTCTCCGCGGGCCTGCTCACGCCGGAGATCGCCTTCCTCGCCGGACGGGCGGCCGACGGGCGCATCGTCGCCGGGGCAGCCGCCAACCGGACCGGCGGGGTCGTCGGGATCTCCAACGTGTTCACCGCGGACGGCACCCCGGACGACGAGGCCTGGGCGGGCGCCCTCACCGCGGTCGCGGCGCTGTGGCCCGGCCTGCCGGTCGTCGGCTACGAGGCCGGGGACGACCTGGACACCGCGGTCCGTCACGGCTTCACCCCGCTGGGCCCGCTGCGCGTCTGGCTGCACACGGCCCGCCCGGAGCCCCGCTGCTAAAATGGGGTGCTTCTGCCCTCATCAGGGCGGGGGCCCGAATCAGGGTTGGGGTGAGTGCATGCTGACCCACCGAACCGGCGCGCGGCCCGCCCACCGGCGCACGGCGCTGCTGGCTCCCTGCGCGGCCCTGTTGCTCGCGGTCGGCGTGCCGCCGGCCGCGGCGGCGACCACGGACCCGTCGCCCGCCCCCGCTCCCGCGGCGACGATGACCCCGCCCGCGCCCACCCGCATCCCGTCGCCCCTGAAGCCGATCAGGCCGGCCGCCCCCCGGGCCGTGGACGACCCGGCGGCGAAACGGCCGGCGGTCCCCGGCGCGGCGGTGCTGCTCCACACCCCGCAGGGCGCCTTCCATGCGGTCACCGGCACGTCGGAGCCCGGCACCGCCCCACCGCCGAGCACCGGCTAGAGGAGCGTGCGCACCAGGCCCCGCCGGCCAGACGGGACTGTGGCGACAGCCCTTAACTGTGACGACAGCCCTCAGGGGGCGTCCGGCTTCCCGGCCGGGGCCGGTCGCAGGGCGAGGCGGGGGACGTCGGGCCGGTCGAAGCCGAACACCTGGGCGTACAGGGAGAGTTCCGCCTCAAGTGCCCGGACCATGGTGTCCGCCCGCCGGAACCCGTGCCCCTCGCCCTCGAAGGCGACGTACGCGTGCGGCACCGGGCGCCCCCGCAGGGCCGCGAGGAAGCGCTCCGCCTGGGCCGGCGGGCAGACCGGGTCGTCCAGGCCCTGGAGCAGTACGAAGGGGGCGGTGATCCGGTCGGCCCGGGCCACCGGCGAGCGCTCGCGGCAGCGTACGGCCAGGGTCTGCGGGGGGCCGGCCAGACCGTCGACGTAGCGGGACTCCAGGTCGTGGGTCTCCTCGGCGAAGCCAAGCAGGTCCAGGACGGGGTAGATGATCGTGCCGCAGGCGTACAGGTCACCGGCGGCCAGCGAGGCCGCCGCCGTCCAGCCGCCCGCGCTGGCGCCGCGGATGGCGAGCCGGCCGGGGTCGGCGGTGCCCTCGGCCGCCAGCGACCGGGCCACCGCCGCGCAGTCCTCCACGTCGACGACGCCCCACTGCTCGCGCAGCCGTTCCCGGTAGGCGCGCCCGTAGCCGCTGGAGCCGCCGTAGTTCACTTCGGCCACGCCGATGCCGCGCGAGGTGAAGTAGGCGATGTGCAGGTCGAGTACGGGGGGCACATGGTCGGTGGGGCCGCCGTGCGCCCAGATCACGTACGGGGGCAGTTCGTCGGCGGGGGCCCCGCGCGCGGGGTGGTGCGGCGGGTAGACGTGGGCGTGGATCTCCCGGCCGCCCGGGCCGAGGAACGTCCTGCTCTGCGGTTCCGGGTAGTACGAGGGGTCCACCGGGTCCACCCCGGCCGCGCCGACCACCCGGGCGTGCCCGTTGCCGGTGTCGAGTTCCACGACCTCGTAGGCGCTGCGCGGGCTGGCCGCGACCCCGTAGACGCGGGTGCCGTGCGCGGCGAGGGTGGGCTGCCAGGCCGTCCACGGCCCGGCGGCGTCCACCAGGTCGCCGCTCTCCGGGTCGAGGACGCCGAGCACCGAGGAGCCCTGGCCGTGCAGGACGGCGAGGAGCCCTCCGGGGAGCGGGGCCAGCCAGCTCAGCCCGGGCTTCCACAGGGGGCCGCCGAACTCCTCTTCGCGCGGGCACAGGTTGACGGCCTCGCCGGTCACCGGGTCCACCCGGTACGGGTTCCACCAGCCGCTGCGGTCGCTGACGGCGAGGAGGTCGCCGCGCAGGCTCCACTCCACCTGGGCCACGGCCTCCTCGGGGCCGCCCAGTACGGTACGGGCGTCGGCGAGCGTCCCGTCGGGCCGGATCCCGGCGACGCGCACCTCGGTGCCGTCCCAGGGCATCCGGGGGTGGTCCCACACCAGCCAGGCCGCGTGCAGGCCGTCGGGTGACAGCCGCGGTCCGGTGGTGAACCGGTGCCGGTCGTCGGTGAGTTCGCGTACGAGGGTCCGGTCCCCGGCGGCGGAGCCGTCCAGCGGAACGGCGGCCAGCACCCGGCGCACATCGGTGGGCGCCGGGCCGGTGAACTCCTCCAGCACGCACCAGACTTCACTCCCGCGCAGAACCGGATCGGCCCAGCGCAGCCCACCGCCGACCGCGGAGACGGGGGTGAGGGGGCGCGGGGCCGCGCCGCCGGGCGCGTCGGGCTCGTACGCGTACATCCGCTGGTCGGCGAAGTGCACGAACACCACCAGCGGTCCGTCCGCGGGCCGTTCGGCGCCGGCCCAGGGCCGGCCGCCGTACTCGGTGACACGGCTGCGGACGTTCCACGGCGCGGGCAGCACCGAGGCCTCGGGGCCGCCGTCGGCGGGCCTGCGCACCAGGGTCCGGCGGCCGCCCTCGGCCGGCCGGGGCTCGGTCCACCACACTTCCGGGCCGATGGTGCCGATGTACTCGGGCCGCCCGTCGAGCGAGGCGGCGGCGGCCGCGTCGATGGGCGACGGCCAGCTGCCGTAGGGCCCGGTGGGCACCGCCATCACGGGCTCCCCCTCACAAGGTCCGCAGGGCGTGGTCGAGGACGCGCACCCCGAAGTGCAGGGCGTCGACGGGGACCCGCTCGTCCACGCCGTGGAACAGGGACCAGTAGTCGAAGCCCGGGGGCAGCTTCAGCGGGGAGAAGCCGTATCCGGTGATCCCGAGCCGGGAGAACTGCTTGGCGTCGGTGCCGCCCGCCATGCAGAAGGGCACCACGTGGCCGTCGGGGTCGAAGCGTTCCACCGACTCGCGCAGGATCGCGAACGTCCGTCCGTCCACGGGGGCTTCGAGTGCCACCTCGCGGTGGTGGAACGCCCAGGTGACGTCCGGGCCGGTGAGGGCGTCGAGGGTGGCGATGAACTCGGCCTCGCCGCCGGGCAGCGTACGGCCGTCCACGTAGGCGGTGGCGGTGCCCGGAACGACGTTGAGCTTGTAACCGGCTTCGAGAATGGTCGGGTTGGCGCTGTTGCGCACGGTCGCCTCGACCAGGAGGCCGGCGGGGCCGAGTTTGCCGAGGACCGAGTCGGCGTCGAAACCGCGGGCGCGGGGGTCCACCGTCAGGCCCTGGAGGGCGGCGAGTTCGGTGATGCAGGCGGCGACGGTGTCGGTGAGCCGGACGGGCCACCGGTACTCGCCGATCCGGGCCACGGCTGCGGCGAGCCGGCTGACGGCATTGGCCCGGTTGGGCTTGGAGCCGTGCCCGGTCGTGCCGTGGGCGGTCAACTTCAGCCAGGCGGTGCCGCGTTCACCGGCCGCGATCGGATAGAGGGGCTGCCCGGGGCCGTTGTGCAGGGTGAAGGCGCCGGACTCGCTCAGCCCTTCCGTGCAGCCCTCGAAGAGGTGCGGGTACCGGTCGGCGAGGAAACCCGAGCCGTCGACCGCACTGTCCTCCTCGTCGGCGGTGTAGGCGATGACGACGTCCCGGCGGGGCCTGACCCCCGCGCGCGCCCAGGCCCGTACGACGGCCAGCACCATCGCGTCCATGTTCTTCATGTCGACGGCTCCGCGGCCCCAGACCACCCCGTCGCGGATCTCCCCGGAGAAGGGGTCCACGCTCCAGTCGGCGGGCTCGGCGGGGACCACGTCGAGGTGACCGTGGACGAGGAGGGCTTCGGCGCCGCGGTCGGTGCCCTCGATCCGGGCCATCACGTTGGTGCGACCGGGCGTGCGTTCGAGGAGGACCGGTTCCAGGCCGGCGCCGGCGAGGCGCTCGGCGACGTACTCGGCGGCGGGGCGTTCGCGGCAGTCGCCGCCGCCCCGGTTGGTGGTGTCGATGCGGATCAGGCCGGAGGTGAACGCGACGGCTTCGTCGAGCGCGACCTGATCCACCGGACTCACCGGGTCCTCCGTGCTCACCGGGCTCACCGGGCTCACCCGATCCGCCGGGTCCGCCGGGTCCGCCACGGGCCGGGGCTCCCCGGCGGGACTCTCCTGGGTGACTGCGGGCATGTCAGCCATACTGCTCCTCCACGGCCGCGGAGACGACCGTCGTGACCGCCTTGAAGGCCCGGATCCCCTCGTACATCGTCGCGCTGGTGTACGCGACCCGGCGCTCCCCGGAGCGTTCGACGCCCGGGACGACGGTCGCGGTCAGCGCCAGGTGCTCGGCGTCGAACTCCAGCTCCACGGTGTACGGGCCGCCGGGCACGGGTTCCCGGCGGACGGCGAGGGCCGCGGCCTCCTTGGCGGCGGCTCTGATGTCGGCGGCCGTGCGGGCCGGGGTGCGGCAGACGGCGGCGTAGCGGGAGACGTGGTCCTTGACGGCGACCTTGACCGCGTCCGGCGCGTACGCCTCGGCGTCCACGCAGGTCAGGTCGTCGCCGGTGACGAGGACGACGGGGACCCCGTACTCGGCGACGACGTGCGCGTTGAGCAGCCCCTCGCTCGCGCGGACGCCGTTGAGCCAGACCCCGGTGATGGAGTTGGCGAGGTAGGTGTGGGCGAGGACGCCCGGTGTGCCGGCGCCGGTGTGGTAGCCGACGAACGCGATGCCGTCGACGTCACCGTGCTGGACCCCCTCGACCATGCTGAGGGACTTGTGGCGGCCGGTGAGCATCTCGGCCCGCTCGTCGAGCTGTTCGAGCAGCAGGTTGCGCATGCTCCAGTGGGCCTCGTTGATGAGGACCTGGTCGGCGCCCCCGTCGAGGAAGCCGAGGACGGCCGCGTTCACGTCGGAGGTGAACAGCCGGCGGCAGCGCTCCCACTCGGGCGTGCCGGGCAGCACGTCGGCGGGCCAGGTGACGCCCGTGGCGCCTTCCATGTCGGCGGAGACGAGGATCTTCATCGGGCCCCCCGGGCGGTCGGCTGCGCAGGGCGCGGCCGACACGGACGGAGCCGTCCACGCAGGCCCCCAGCCTAGCCGCCCGGGCCCGTTCCGGCCGGGGGCCACGCCCGGGGGCGCGCCGGGAAACGCCCCCGGCGGGCGTCGCGCCGGGACGCCCGCCGCGGGCGGGGCCGGCCGGGGGCTCGGGCCGGGCGGAGAATCCACCCGATCCGGTGAGCCGCCCGGCGCCGCCGCGGGGCAACCGCCTTGCTCAGCCCTCGACTTCGGCGGCCAGGTTGGCCAGCAGGGTGTCGTAGATGCGGCCGAGGCCCTTGGGGGCGAAGGTGCGCTCGAAGAAGCCGCCGATGCCGCCGGCGCCGTTCCAGACGGTGGTGACCACGGCCTTGGACCTGCCCTCACCGGCGGGGGTGACGACCCAGGTGGTCACCATGGTGGAGTTGCGGTCCTTCTCCACGAGCTGGCCGTCGGTGGGCTCGGTGACCTCCAGCAGGCAGTCGCGCACGCGCTTGCTGGTGGCCTGGAGCTTCCAGTGGACGAGGGTGCCCTCGCCGTCGCCGCCCTCGCGCACCTCGTACTCGCTGAAGTGCTCGGGCAGCAGCTTGCCCCGGGTCCCGGCGTAGTCCGCCAGCGCGTCGAACACGGTCTCCGCGTCGGCCGCGATGATCCGTTCCGTGGTGGCCTCGACCTGCGCCATAGCTGTTCCTCCAGCAGTTGTGTCCGCTCGTCGCGGCAAGCCAACCACCTCCGGGGCACGCGCCCAAATCCGGGCCGCGCGGGCGGCCGGGCGGCCCCCGGCCGTGCGGGCGGGGCAGAGGGCCCGGCGCCCTCGGACTCCCCCCCGCACGATCATGGGAACGTTTGTTCTATTCTCGGCCCAGAGCTACCGAGGGAGGCGCTCATGCGCTGGGACAATCTGACGGACGGGCCCGCAGCCCCGGCCACCACGGGGGCGCTCTTCGGCGCCGGCTCCGTCGTCACGCGCACCTTCGACACCCCCGAGTTCCGCGGGATCACCTTCCACGAGGTCCGCGCCCGCTCGATCCTGAACCGTGTGCCCGGCGCCTCGCGGATGCCCTTCGAGTGGACGGTCAACCCGTACCGCGGGTGCAGTCACGCCTGCGTCTACTGCTTCGCCCGCAAGACGCACGCCTACCTCGACCTCGACACCGGCGCCGGCTTCGACTCGCAGATCGTCGTCAAGACCAACGCCCCGGAACTGCTGCGCCGCGAACTGGGCTCCGGCCGGTGGACCGGCGCGCACATCGCCATGGGCACCAACGTGGACTGCTACCAGCGCGCCGAGGGCCGCTACCGGCTGATGCCCGGGATCGTCGAGGCCCTGACCGAGCGCGCCAACCCGTTCTCCATCCTGACCAAGGGCACGCTGATCCTGCGCGACCTCCCCCTCCTGCGGCGGGCCGCCCAGGTCACCGACGTCGGCATCTGCGTCTCCGTCGGCTTCACCGACACCGCCCTGTGGCGGACCGTCGAACCCGGCACGCCCTCCCCCGCCGGCCGGCTGGCCGCCGTACGGGCCCTCACCGGCGCCGGGATCGAGTGCGGGGTGCTGATGGCCCCGGTCATCCCCTTCCTCGGGGACTCGCCCGAGCAGCTGCGGGCCACCGTCCGGGCCGTCGCCGAGTCGGGGGCGACCTCCGTGACACCCCTGGTACTCCATCTGCGGCCGGGCGCCCGCGAGTGGTTCGCGGCCTGGCTGCGGACGCACCACCCCCACCTGGTCGAACGGTACGAGCGGATGTACGCGGGGGGCTCGTACGCCCCCACCTGGTACCAGCGCCGGATCACCCGCCAAGTCCACGAACTCGCGGCGGAATTCGGCATCGGGCCCGCCCTGCCGGCCGCGGCGCACCGGACACCCGTCCCCGAACGCCCGGCCGAGCCCGCCCCCGCCGGGCCCACGCAGCTCAGCCTCCTGTGACCTCGTACGGCCTCTGAAGGCTCATCACATCGGGCCAATCGACTGCCCAATCCCGCCTTCCGGCCATGGTTTCCGGGACGATTCCGCCCAGAACCCTCGGCTGGGAGGCCCCATGCTGCACCCCGCGAAGAAGCGCGGCACCTTCACGAAGCGCGCCGCCGTCCTGCTGTCGATCGCCACCGCGACCGTGGCCGCCGCCGTCACGAGCCCGGCGGGTGCCGCACCGACGGCGGCGGCGCCCACCGGCACGGCCGCCGCCGCGGCCGCCGCGCTGCGCTGGACCGGCTGCGCGACCCCGCGCTACCCGACGCTGCAGTGCGCCTCCCTCAAGGTCCCGCTCGACCACGACCACCCGGCCGGCCGGCAGATCTCCCTGGCGCTGACCCGGGTCCCGCACACCGCCGCCACCTCCCAGGGCCCGCTGCTCGTCAACCCCGGCGGGCCCGGCGGAAGCGGCCGGGCCCTGGCCGGGTTCATCGCGTCCGCGCTGCCGAAGGACGTGGCCGCCCAGTACGACGTGATCGGCTTCGACCCCCGGGGCGTCGGCAAGAGCGAGCCCGCCCTGGACTGCGGACCCGGCCACTTCACCCCGGTGCGCCCGGACTCCGTACCGCTCGACGCGCAGACCGAGCGGGCCAACCTGGACCGGGTGAAGTCCTTCGCCGAGTCCTGCCAGACCAGGCACGCGGACGTCCTCCCGTACATCGGCACCGTCTCGGCCGCCCGCGACCTGGAGGTGCTGCGCGGCGCGCTGGGCGCGGCGAAGCTCAGCTACTTCGGCTACTCGTACGGCACCTACCTCGGCGCGGTGTACGCCAAGCTCCACCCCGGCCGGGTGCACCGCCTCGTCCTGGACTCCGTGGTCGACCCGGGCGGGGTCTGGTACGAGGACAACCTCGCACAGGACCAGGCGTTCGACGCCCGGCACAAGGCGTTCCTGGCGTGGGTGGCCCAGTACGACGAGAAGTACGGGCTGGGCGCCGACCCGGCGGTGGTCGAGGAGCGCTGGTACGCGATGCGGGACGCCCTGCGCGCGACGCCGGCGGGCGGCAAGGTGGGTCCGGCGGAGCTGGAGGACACCTTCATGCCGGGCGGCTACTACAACGGCTACTGGCCGGTCCTGGCCGAGGCCTTCTCCGCGTACGCCGTGACCGAGGACCCGAAGCCGCTGGTGGCGGCGTACGAGCGGTTCGGGGCGGTGGAGCCCTCCGCCGGCAACAGCTACAGCGTGTACACGGCGGTGCAGTGCCGTGACTCGGCCTGGCCGAAGGACTGGAACCAGTGGCGCGCGGACATGTGGCGCACCCACGCGAAGGCGCCCTTCATGACCTGGAACAACGCCTGGTACAACGCCCCGTGCGCGTTCTGGCGGACGGAGCCGCTGGCGGCTCCGGACGTGACCAACGCCGATCTCCCGCCCGCCCTGCTGCTCCAGGCGACGGACGACGCGGCGACCCCGTTCGAGGGGGCGCTGAGCATGAAGGGGAAGCTGAAGGGCTCGGCCCTGGTGGTCGAGGAGGGCGGCGGCAACCACGGGGTCTCGCTCAGCGGCAACAAGTGCCTGGACGAGAAGGTGGCGGGGTACCTGCGCACGGGGCAGGCCTCGGACGCGACCTGCGCCGCGCAGCCGGCCCCGAAGCCGACCACGTCGACCCGCGCGGTGCCGCCCTCGGCGGGCGGCACGGCCCTCCACGGCCTGCTGGGCTTCCGCGGCTGATCCGACCCGGGCAGGATCATGCCCATGACCACCACGCCCTCGGCCGCGCCCGTTCCCGCGCCCGCTCCCGCTCCCGCTCCCGCTCCCGGCCACCTCACCCGCGTCGCCGCCCCGGAAGGCATCGCCGCCAGCCCCCAGTACAGCCACGTCGTCTGGGGCACCGGTCGGTTCGTGGCCGTCTCGGGCCAGTGCGCCTTCGACGAGAAGGGCGAGGTGGTCGGCGAGGGCGACGCCGCCGCCCAGGCCCGGCAGGTGTTCGACAACCTGGGCCGGTGCCTGGCGGCGGCCGGGGCCACCTTCGACGACGTGGTGAAGCTGACGTACTTCGTCACGGACATGGCCCACCTCCCGGCGCTGCGGGAGGCACGCGCCGCCGTCATCCCCGCCGGCCGGCTGCCGGCGTCCTCGGCCGTCCAGGTCGCCGCCCTGGTCCGCCCGGAGCTCCTGCTGGAGGTGGAGGCCTTCGCGATCGTCCCGGTGGCCGGCTGAGCGCGCCGCCGCGTCCGCGCTCGGGCGGGGCGGGGTGCGGCCGGTTCAGCCGAGCCTGCGCAGCGCCGCCGTGGCCGCCACCGCGAGGCGGGGGTGGGACTGGGCGCTGACGAGGACCGGGCGGGCGCGCGGGTCGGCGAGCGCGCCGAGGCCCTCGACGCAGGCCAGGGCCACCCGCCAGTACGGGTCGTGCGGGGACAGCAGCCTCGACAGCGTGGCCATCAGGGCCGGCGCCGATTCGGGGGCGCGCAGGGCCGTCAGGAGCCGGACCGGCTGGAGGGCGTAGGCCGTGCGCAGGGTGTTGGTGGCGAGGGCCGCCGCGGCGCGGGCCGTACGCGGGTCCCCCAGGACGGCGAGCGCCTCGGCGGCGGCTTCGCAACGCGGTGGGTCGCGGTGGTTGAGGAGCAGCACCAGGGGCTCGAAGGCCCGCCGGTCCCCGGCGAGGCCCAGGCGGTACGCGGCCAGTTCGCGGGCCCACAGGGGCAGGCCGGCGGAGGTCAGGGAGGCGGCCAGGGCGTCGGGGTCCGCCGCGAGCAGTTCCCCGTACCGGGGGGAGGCTCCGGCTTCCGTTCGCAGGCGCTCCAGCACGTCGGTCACCCGGCCACCCTAGGACGGCTCGGCCGCCGCCACGGGCCGTTTCCGCAGATGACTGATCGATGATCGATGATCGGTACATTTGGGCGGTACAGGTCACATCTCCGCGCCCTGGCGCGCGAGTTACCGGCGGGTTACGCTCCTTTCAACGTACGAGGCCGGCCTGGTGACGCAGCCGCCCCGTACCAGTCGGTCCGGTACCTCATGCCCCTGGGCACGTCAGGTACCTCGTGCGGCTCGGGCGCCCCGTGCGCCTCGGCCCCCGCCCCTCTTGTTCGGCGTGGCCCCGGGACAGGGTCCGCCGTTCTCCCCCCGCCCGTTTCCGGGCCGGGCCCTCCTGCCGCGTCGTGCGCCGCGCGCAGCCCTCAGTCGTCACCCTCTTCCACTGGAGTCCCGCGATGGACCTTCCGTCCACGTCCAGTCAGTCCACCCTCCAGACCATCGCCGTCATCGGCCTCGGCACCATGGGCACCGGCATCGCCGAGGTCCTGGCCCAGGCCGGCCGCGAGGTCATCGGCATCGACATCAGCGACGCCGCCACCCGCCGGGCCACCGCCGCCCTCGCGGCCGCCACGGCCCGTTCGGTGACCCGCGAGCGGCTCACCGAGCAGGAGCGGGAGGGCGTCCTCGCCCGTTTCCGCACCTTCACCGAGCTGTCCGCCGCCGCCGACGCCGACCTCGTCATCGAGGTCGTCCCGGAGGACTACGAGCTCAAGCAGCGCCTCTTCCGCGAGCTCGACGCGATCGTCCGGCCCGACACGATCCTGGCCACCGGCACGAACGCGCTGTCGGTGACCCGGCTCGCCGCCGAGTCGCAGCGCCCCGAGCGCGTCCTCGGCCTGCACTTCTTCAACCCGGCGCCGGCGATGAAGCTGGTCGAGGTCGTCTCCAGCGTCCTGACGGCCCCACCGGCCGTCGAGGCGGTCACGGCGCTGGCCCGCGAGCTCGGCAAGGAGCCCGTCTCCGTCGGCGACCGCCCCGGCTTCGTCGCGGACGGCCTGCTGTTCGGCTACCTCAACCAGGCCGCCGCGATGTACGAGTCGAAGTACGCCTCCCGCGAGGACATCGACGCGGCGATGCGGCTGGGCTGCGGCCTGCCGATGGGCCCGCTCGCCCTGCTCGACCTGATCGGCGTGGACACGGCCCGCACCGTCCTGGAGGCCATGTACGCCGCCTCCGGCGACCGGCTGCACGCCCCGGCGCCGATCCTGGGCCACCTCGCGGAGGCGGGGCTGACCGGGCAGAAGTCCGGGCGCGGTTTCTACACGTACGCGGAGCCGGGCAGCTCCACGATCGTCCGCGACGCGCAGACCCCGCTGGACGGGGCCCGGCTCGGCGAGGGCCGTCCGGTCTCCTCGGTCGGCGTGGCCGGCTCCGGCACCATGGCGAGCGGTATCGCGCAGGTCTTCGCGCAGGCCGGTTTCGCGGTGGTGCTCGCCGCCCGCAGCCAGGAGAAGGCGGACGCCGCGAAGGCCGCGATCGGCAAGTCCTTGGGCCGTGCGGTGTCCAAGGGCAAGCTGACCGAGGAGAACGCGGCGCAGACGCTGGAGCGGATCACCCCGGCCGGCTCGCTGGACGCCTTCGCCGACGTGGACCTGGCCGTGGAGGCCGTCGCCGAGAACCTCGCGGTCAAGCAAGAGCTGTTCGCGGCCCTCGACAAGGTCTGCAAGCCGGGCGCGGTGCTGGCCACCACGACCTCCTCGCTCCCGGTGATCGCGGTGGCCCGCGTGACCTCGCGTCCGCAGGACGTGATCGGCATGCACTTCTTCAACCCGGCGCCGGCGATGAAGCTGGTCGAGGTGGTCCGGACCGTCCTGACCTCCGACGACGTGCACGCCACGGTCCGCGAGATCTGCACGAAGGTGCGCAAGCACCCGGTGGACTGCGGGGACCGGGCCGGGTTCATCGTGAACGCGCTGCTGTTCCCGTACCTGAACAACGCCGTCAAGATGGTCGAGCAGCACTACGCCAGCCTCGACGACATCGACGCCGCCATGAGGCTGGGCGGCGGCTACCCGATGGGGCCCTTCGAGCTCCTCGACGTCGTCGGCCTGGACGTCTCGCTGGCGATCGAGAAGGTCCTCCACAAGGAGTTCCGCGACCCCGGTCTGGCCCCCTCCCCGCTGCTGGAGCACCTGGTGGCGGCGGGCTGCCTGGGCCGGAAGACCGGCCGCGGATTCCGTGAGTACGCCCGCCGGTAAGCCGCCGCGGGCCCCGGAGCCGGATGCGTGGGGAGGGCTGCTCGGGTCTGCCGGACCCTCACGGCAGACCGTACCTTCCGAGCCCAGTGCGGGCTCTCCCCCGCATCCACCCCCGTCCCACCCCCCTCAGGCGCGCTCGCCCGCCCGAATGAAGTACTTTCGCTCTATGTCCCAGCCCGCCAAGTCCTCGCCCCGCGCCGCCACGGCCTCCGACGCCCCGGAGAGCACGGCCGGCACCAAGGCGGCCGCACAGCGGCTCAAGATGCGGCGCGAGCTCGCCGCGGCCGCGATGGAGCTGTTCGCGACCAAGGGGTACGAGGCGACGACGGTCGACGAGATCGCCGCGACGGCGGGGGTGGCGCGGCGGACGTTCTTCCGGCACTTCCGGTCCAAGGAAGAGGCGATCTTCCCGGACCACGACGACACCCTGACCAGGGCCGAGGCCGTGCTGGACGTGGCCCCGGCGCACGAGCACCCGCTCGACACGGTGTGCCGCGGGATCAAGGAAGTCATGAAGATGTACGCCGCCTCGCCGGCGGTGTCGGTGGAGCGCTACCGGCTGACCCGCGAGGTGCCGGCGCTGCGGGAGCGGGAGATCGCCTCGGTGGCCCGCTACGAGCGGCTGTTCACCCGCTACCTGCTGGCCCACTTCGACGAGACCGACCATCACGACGGCAACGACGACCCGCTGCTGGCCGAGGTGGCCGCCTCCGCCGTGGTGACGGCCCACAACCACGTGCTGCGGCGCTGGCTGCGCGCGGGGGGCCAGGGGGACGTGGAGGCGCAGCTGGACCACGCCTTCTCCATCGTGCGCAAGACCTTCGGCACGGGGATCGGCGCGGGCCGGACCCTGACCACCGGTCCGGCCCCGGCCGCGCCGGCGGAGGTCCGTACGCAGGGCGAGGTGCTGGTGGCGGTGGCCCGGACGGACGCCCCACTCGACGAGGTCATGCGGACCATCGAGGAAGCGCTGAGAAACAAGCAGTAGACGCACGAGTCACGCACATCACAGTGGCCGCTCCCATTCCGGGGGCGGCCGCTTTTGTTTGTCCGACTTGCCCCTACTCGCCGGTAACTCTGATCGATCATCGCTCATATGCGCAGGTCAATAGGCAAATGAGAGAAAGTTTTGGCACGCGGTGCCTTGCTGAGTGACACGGGGTGCCATACGTTAAATCTCGTCCGGATGTCCCCGCGGTCCACGCCCACTCGGCACGAACCGCGCCCCGGATGCCTGCGTCACCAGGCACCGCACGCCCCACCACGGGCGTCGCCAGCACCACAGCTCCGCCGGACCGACGGCACCACGCAGCACCACACCACACCCGTTCCACGCACCCGCGTATCCCTCAGCGCACCCTCATCAGCGCTTCGCCGGAGGCAACACCGTGAAGGACATCCTGGACGCGATCCAGTCGCAGGCCGCTACGCCCGCCGACTTCGCGAATCTGCCGCTTCCCGACTCGTACCGCGCGGTCACCGTGCACAAGGACGAGGCGGAGATGTTCGCAGGGCTCACCACCCGCGAGAAGGACCCGCGCAAGTCCCTGCACCTCGACCAGGTCCCGGTGCCGGAGCTCGGCCCGGGCGAGGCCCTCGTGGCCGTCATGGCCTCGTCGGTCAACTACAACTCCGTGTGGACCTCGATCTTCGAGCCCGTGTCCACCTTCAGCTTCCTGGAGCGCTACGGGCGCCTGTCGGAGCTCACCAAGCGCCACGACCTCCCGTACCACGTCATCGGCTCCGACCTCGCGGGCGTCGTGCTGCGCACCGGCCCCGGCGTCAACGCCTGGAAGCCCGGCGACGAGGTCGTCGCGCACTGCCTCTCCGTCGAGCTGGAGTCCTCCGACGGCCACAACGACACGATGCTCGACCCCGAGCAGCGCATCTGGGGCTTCGAGACCAACTTCGGCGGCCTGGCGGAGATCGCACTCGTCAAGTCCAACCAGCTGATGCCCAAGCCCGGCCACCTCAGCTGGGAGGAGGCCGCCTCCCCCGGCCTGGTCAACTCCACCGCCTACCGCCAGCTGGTCTCCAACAACGGCGCCGGCATGAAGCAGGGCGACAACGTCCTGATCTGGGGCGCCAGCGGCGGCCTCGGCTCATACGCCACCCAGTTCGCGCTGGCCGGCGGCGCCAACCCGATCTGCGTGGTCTCCTCCCCCGAGAAGGCGGACATCTGCCGCGCGATGGGCGCCGAGGCGGTCATCGACCGCAACGCCGAGGGCTACAAGTTCTGGAAGGACGAGCAGACCCAGGACCCCAAGGAGTGGAAGCGCTTCGGCAAGCGCATCCGCGAGCTGACCGGTGGCGAGGACATCGACATCGTCTTCGAGCACCCCGGCCGCGAGACCTTCGGCGCCTCGGTCTACGTCACCCGCAAGGGCGGCACCATCACCACCTGCGCCTCGACCTCGGGCTACATGCACGAGTACGACAACCGCTACCTGTGGATGTCGCTCAAGCGGATCGTCGGCTCGCACTTCGCCAACTACCGCGAGGCCTGGGAGGCCAACCGGCTGGTGGCCAAGGGCAAGATCCACCCGACCCTGTCCAAGGTCTACTCCCTGGAGGAGACCGGCCAGGCCGCCTACGACGTCCACCGCAACCTCCACCAGGGCAAGGTCGGCGTCCTCGCCCTCGCCCCCGAGGAGGGCCTGGGCATCCGCAACCAGGAGCTCCGCGCCCAGCACATCGACGCCATCAACCGCTTCCGCAACGTCTGAGACGTCCGAGGGCCCAGAGGGACAGCCTGAGATGACAGAGCGCCAGAAAGACCGTCCGTGGCTCATGCGGACGTACGCCGGCCACTCCACGGCCGAGGCGTCCAACGAGCTGTACCGCCGCAACCTCGCCAAGGGCCAGACCGGCCTGTCGGTCGCGTTCGACCTCCCGACGCAGACCGGCTACGACCCCGACCACATCCTCGCCCGCGGCGAGGTGGGCCGGGTCGGGGTCCCGGTCTCCCATCTGGGCGACATGCGGCGGCTGTTCCAGGACATCCCCCTGGAGCAGATGAACACCTCGATGACGATCAACGCCACCGCCATGTGGCTGCTGGCGCTCTACCAGGTGGCCGCCGAGGAGCAGGGCGCGGACATCGCCCAGCTCCAGGGCACCACCCAGAACGACATCGTCAAGGAGTACCTCTCGCGCGGGACGCACGTCTTCCCGCCCGGGCCCTCGCTCCGCCTGACGACGGACATGATCGCGTACACGGTCAACCACATCCCGAAGTGGAACCCGATCAACATCTGCTCATACCACCTCCAGGAGGCCGGGGCCACCCCGGTCCAGGAGATCTCGTACGCGATGTCGACCGCGATCGCCGTGCTGGACTCGGTGCGCGACTCGGGCCAGGTCCCGGAGGATCGTTTCGGCGAAGTGGTCGCCCGCATCTCGTTCTTCGTGAACGCGGGTGTCCGCTTCATCGAGGAGATGTGCAAGATGCGCGCCTTCGGCCGCATCTGGGACCAGGTCACCCGCGAGCGCTACGGCATCGAGAACGCCAAGCAGCGCCGCTTCCGCTACGGCGTCCAGGTCAACTCCCTGGGCCTGACCGAGGCGCAGCCGGAGAACAACGTCCAGCGCATCGTGCTGGAGATGCTCGCGGTCACCCTCTCCAAGGACGCCCGGGCCCGCGCCGTGCAGCTGCCCGCCTGGAACGAGGCGCTGGGCCTGCCCCGGCCCTGGGACCAGCAGTGGTCGCTGCGCATCCAGCAGGTCCTGGCCCACGAGAGCGACCTGCTGGAGTACGAGGACATCTTCGCCGGATCCCACGTCATCGAGGCCAAAGTCGACTCCCTGGTCGCCGACTGCCTGGCCGAGATCGACCGGATCCAGGAGATGGGCGGCGCGATGGCCGCAGTCGAGTCCGGGTACCTGAAGTCCCAGCTCGTCTCCTCCCACGCCGAGCGGCGGGCCCGCATCGAGGCTGGCGAGGACAAGATCGTCGGCGTCAACTGCTTCGAGCAGACCGAGGAGAACCCGCTGACGGCCGACCTGGACGGCGCCATCATGACGGTCGACCCGGCCGTCGAGGCGCTGACCGTGGAGCGGATCGTCCGCTGGCGGGCCGAGCGGCAGGAGTCCTCGGACCGGCAGGGGAACGGCGACCCGTTCGTCTTCCCGACGGTGATGCAGGCCCTGGACCGGCTCAAGGAGGCCGCGGCCGGGACCGAGAACCTGATGGAGGCCACCCTGGAGTGCGCCCGCGCGGGTGTCACCACCGGCGAGTGGGCGAACGCCCTGCGCGAGGTGTTCGGCGAGTTCCGCGCCCCGACCGGGGTCTCCTCGGCCCCGGTGGCCGTCACCGCCGAAGAAGGCACGCCGATGGCCCTCGTCCGCGAGAAGGTTGCCCGGACCGCCGAGGACCTGGGCTCCGGCCGACTGCGCCTGCTGGTCGGCAAGCCCGGCCTGGACGGCCACTCCAACGGCGCCGAGCAGATCGCCGTACGGGCCCGCGACGCCGGGTTCGAGGTGGTCTACCAGGGCATCCGGCTGACGCCCGAGGAGATCTCCTCGGCGGCGCTGGCCGAGGACGTGCACTGCGTGGGACTGTCCATCCTGTCCGGCTCGCACAGCGCGCTCGTGCCGGACGTGCTGGAACGCCTCCGTACCGCGGGGGCGGGTGACATACCCGTCGTCCTCGGCGGCATCATTCCGAACGCCGACGCGATCGCGCTCAAGGCGGCCGGAGTCGCCGCCGTCTTCACACCCAAGGACTTCGGCATCACGGAGATCATCGGCCGTATCGTCGACGAGATCCGGAAAGCGAACAAGCTCGACCCTCTGGAGGTCCCCGCATGACCACGCCCTCTTCCCCCGTGAACCGGCTGCGTCCGCGCCGCTCCTGCCTCGCGGTGCCGGGCTCGAACCCCCGCTTCCTGGAGAAGGCCCAGGGCCTGCCGGCCGACCAGGTCTTCCTCGACCTGGAGGACGCCTGCGCCCCGCTCGCCAAGGAGGGCGCCCGCCACACCATCGTGGACGCGCTGAACAACGGCGACTGGACCGGCAAGACCCGGGTGGTGCGCGTCAACGACTGGACCACGCACTGGACGTACCGCGACGTCATCACCGTCGTGGAGGGCGCCGGCCAGAACCTCGACTGCATCATGCTGCCGAAGGTCCAGGACGCCCAGCAGGTCGTGGCGCTCGACCTCCTGCTGACCCAGATCGAGAAGACGATGGGCTTCGAGGTCGGCAAGATCGGCATCGAGGCTCAGATCGAGAACGCCAAGGGCCTGGTCAACGTCGACGAGATCGCCGCCGCCTCGCCGCGGCTGGAGACCATCATCTTCGGCCCCGCCGACTTCATGGCCTCGATCAACATGAAGTCCCTGGTCGTGGGCATGCAGCCGCCCGGCTACCCGGCGGACGCCTACCACTACATCCTGATGCGGATCCTGATGGCGGCCCGCATGCACAACCTCCAGGCGATCGACGGCCCCTTCCTCCAGATCCGCGACGTGGACGCCTACCGCGAGGTGGCGGGCCGGGCCGCGGCGCTGGGCTTCGACGGCAAGTGGGTCCTGCACCCGGGCCAGGTCGAGGCGGCCAACGAGGTCTTCTCCCCCTCCCAGGAGGACTACGACCACGCCGAGCTGATCCTCGACGCGTACGACTGGTGCACCTCCGAGGCCGGCGGCAAGAAGGGCTCGGCCATGCTCGGCGACGAGATGATCGACGAGGCCAGCCGCAAGATGGCCCTGGTCATCGCGGGCAAGGGCCGCGCCGCCGGCATGCAGCGCACCACCAAGTTCGAGATCCCGGAGGCCTAGGGCCATGCAGTTCGGACGCACGTACGAAGAGTTCGAGGTCGGCGCGGTCTACAAGCACTGGCCCGGGAAGACGGTCACCGAGTACGACGACCACCTCTTCTGTCTGCTGACCATGAACCACCACCCGCTCCACATGGACAGCAATTACGCGGAGAACACGACCGACTTCGGCAAGAACGTGGTCGTGGGCAACTACATCTACTCGCTGCTGCTCGGCATGTCCGTGCCGGACGTCTCCGGGAAGGCCATCGCCAACCTGGAGATCGAGTCGCTGCGGCACGTGGCGCCGACCTTCCACGGCGACACCATCTACGGCGAGACCACGGTCCTCGACAAGACCCCGTCCAAGTCGAAGAACGACCGCGGGATCGTCTACGTGGAGACCAAGGGCTACAAGCAGGACGGCACCCTCGTCTGCGTCTTCCGGCGCAAGGTGATGGTCCCGACCGAGACGTACATCAAGGAGCGCGGCGGCGAGCAGCCCGGCCGCCCGCAGCTGAAGGAACAGGGGAAGTAGCCATGGCCCGACTCGCCCAGACCGCCGGGCTGACCGACGTCCAGCGGGAGATCCTCAAGACCGTCCGGGAGTTCGTCGACAAGGAGATCATCCCGGTCGCGACCGAGCTCGAACACCGTGACGAGTACCCGCAGCAGATCGTCGACGGCCTCAAGGAGCTCGGCCTCTTCGGGCTGATGATCCCCGAGGAGTACGGCGGCCTGGGTGAGTCGCTGCTCACCTACGCGCTGTGCGTGGAGGAGATAGCGCGGGGCTGGATGTCCGTCTCGGGCATCATCAACACCCACTTCATCGTGGCGTACATGCTCAAGCAGCACGGCACCCAGGAGCAGAAGGACCACTTCCTCCCCCGCATGGCGCTGGGCGAGGTGCGCGGCGCGTTCTCGATGTCCGAGCCGGCGCTGGGCTCCGACGTGTCGGCCATCACGTCCAAGGCGGTCAAGGACGGCGACGAGTACGTCCTGAACGGCCAGAAGATGTGGCTGACGAACGGCGGCAGCTCCACGCTGGTGGCGGTCCTCGTGCGAAGTGACGAAGGACACCCCGAGGGCACGGCCCCCCACAAGTCGATGACGACCTTCCTCGTCGAGAAGGAGCCGGGCTTCGGTGAGGTCCGTCCGGGCCTGACCATCCCCGGCAAGATCGACAAGATGGGCTACAAGGGCGTCGACACGACCGAGCTCATCATGGATGGTCTGCGCATTCCGGCCAATCGGGTCCTCGGCGGCCAGACCGGCCGAGGGTTTTACCAAATGATGGACGGCGTCGAGGTCGGCCGCGTGAACGTGGCGGCGCGTGGCTGTGGCGTAGCGCAGCGTGCGTTCGAACTGGGTGTCTCTTATGCCCAGCAGCGTCACACTTTCGGCAAGGCGATCGCCGAACACCAGGCCATTCAGTTCAAGCTGGCCGAGATGGCTACCAAGGTCGAGGCCGCCCATGCCATGATGGTCAACGCAGCACGCAAAAAGGACTCCGGGGAACGAAACGACCTCGAGGCAGGGATGGCGAAGTACCTCGCCTCCGAATACTGCAAGGAAGTGGTGGAGGACGCCTTCCGTATCCATGGCGGCTACGGGTTCTCCAAGGAGTACGAGATCGAGCGCCTCTACCGTGAGGCGCCGATGCTGCTGATCGGTGAAGGTACGGCCGAGATCCAGAAAATGATCATCGGTCGACGGCTCCTCGAGGAGTACCGACTGCAGGGCTGAAAGTCCCTTTTGCGGCGAATCCTCCATGGGTTCGTCGCAAAAGGATCACTGGCAGTCACTGGCTGACGGCCATCGACTCGGCTTCTGGCTTGCCCAGTTGTTGCGTGCAACCGATAGCATTCCAGTAAAGCCGCCGTCCCGTCCCCCTGTTTGCGGCGCGGCAATCACCCGCTACGAAGGTCATCCATGCCCCACAGCCAAACCTCTGCACCTCGCGTCGGCATCCTCGGTGGACGTCTCGCACGCGGAGCATCGCCGTGGCTTCTGCCGACCGTCGCCACCGCTGCGCTCAGCCTCACCCGGGCCCGCAAGTCCGGGCGCTGGGCGGCAGTGGCCGTGCCCACCACCGCTCTCGCGGCGGGCATGCTGTGGTTCTTCCGCGATCCCGAGCGTGAGATCACGCAGGGCCGTGTCATCTCGCCCGCCGACGGTGTGGTGCAGAGCATCATGCCGTGGAAGGACGGACGGACCCGGGTCGCGATCTTCATGAGCCCGCTGAACGTCCACGTCAACCGTGCGCCCCTCGCGGGCACGGTGACGTCCGTGGAGCACATCCCCGGCGGGTTCGTCCCGGCGTTCAACAAGGAGAGCGAGAACAACGAGCGCGTTGTCTGGCACTTCGACACCGAGCTCGGCGACATCGAGATGGTGCAGATCGCCGGCGCCGTCGCACGCCGCATCGTCCCGTACCTGCCGGCCGGCACCAAGGTGGAGCAGGGCGAACGCATCGGTCTGATCCGTTTCGGCTCCCGCGTCGACATCTACCTCCCCGAGGGTGTCGAGGTCGCGGTCGAGGTCGGTCAGGCCACCACCGCGGGGGTGACCCGAATTGACCGTGACTGACCCTGAGACTCCCATCACACCGACGGGTGGGTGGGTTCCCGAGGCCGCGGAGGAGGAGACCGCCGAAGACGACATGCCGCTCTCGCTGCGGCTGTCGATAGCGGACACCCTCACCCTCGGTAACGCGACGTGCGGATTCATGGCGGTGTACTTCACCACCACCGGGATCCTCATCCCGCACCTCACCGGCAGCGGCGAGTCGGGCATGGCCCGGCACAGCGCGGCGACCGCGGTGATACTGATGCTCCTCGCGGCGGTCTTCGACCTCTTCGACGGCATCGTGGCCCGCAAGCTGCGCAGCTCGCCGATGGGCGCGGAACTGGACAACCTGTCCGACCTGATCAGCTTCGGGCTGGCGCCGGCGTACTTCGTGCTGGTCTACGGCATGGTCGCCGACGACGCGCACCAGAAGATGTCCGCACTGGCGGCGATCGTGGTGCTGCTGGCGGTGGTCCTGCGGCTGGCGAGGTTCAGCTGCGTGACGATGAAGGACGGCATGTTCCAGGGCATGCCGAGCCCCTTCGGCGCGCTGACGGTCGTCTCGATCGTCCTGCTGGAGCTGCCGTTCGTCCCGACGCTGCTGGCGATCATCGGGGTGGCCTGGCTGATGGTGAGCCGGGTCGAGTACCCGAAGCCGCGGGGTGTCCTCGCGGTGGCGATGCTGAGCTGGATCGTCGGGGCGATGGGCCTGCTGGCGGCCTGGGCGTTCGACGCCCCGGGCGGTCAGCTGCTGCTCCAGACCGGCTGCGCACTGCAGATCGCTCTGGCGGCGACCATCCCGCTGTTCGCGACGACCCGTCGCGCGAACACGTTCCGCCACAACCGCCGCGAGGCGCGAGCGGCGCAGCTCCCGTAACACTGCTCCGGAAGGGCCCCCGATGCCGATGGCACGGGGGCCCTTCCGCATACCCGGGGCTGCGCGGCCCTCCGGGGTGGCGCGGCCGGTGGCGGGCGCGGCCGGTGGCGGGCGCGGCCGGTGGCGGGACGGACCCACTGGCCCGGGACGGGAGCGGGGGGCCGTGACGGGGACGGGGTGGACCCACTGGCGGGGTGGCGCGGCCGGTGGCGGGGGGGGGGGGGGGGGGGGGGGGGGGGGGGGGGGGGGGGGGGGGGGGGGGGGGGGGGGGGGGGGGGGGGGGGGGGGGGGGGGGCGGGGGGGGGGGGGGGGGGGGGGGGGGGGGGGGGGGGGGGGGGGGGGGGGGGGGGGGGGGGGGGGGGGGGGGGGGGGGGGGGGGGGGGGGGGGGGG
>NZ_JBIVAL010000021.1:0-96457 GCF_044745505.1 Streptomyces sp. NPDC086989 | reverse complement strand
GAGCTGCAGACCCTCCTCGCGACATGGACCGGCGTCTGCCCCACCTGCTACCGCGGCATACCCACACCAGCCCCAACCTGACCAAGCACTACTAGCGCTGTGACCGGAAAGTTTTGCCGGTCACAGCACCAGGCGCTGTCCGCCTACGCCGCTCTCACCACCACGGTCTTGGCCACCTTGTCGTGGAGCCCCTGCTTGTACGGCTTGTCCACGAGCATCGACACGATCAGGGCCAGCGGCCACAGGCAGAAGCAGCAGATCAGCGTCGGCAGCCAGAGGACCGCGGCCCGGGACAGGGCAGGGCCCGACTGCGGCACGCTGCCGTCGTTGAGCATCGCGACCCGCAGGCCCATCGCCTTCTTGCCGATGGTCCGGCCGTCCTTCTTCGTGAACCACCAGTCGTAGCCGACGTACAGGACGATCGAGATCAGCGTCATGATCAGACCGGAGCCGCTGTACGACTTGGTGAAGACCTCGCTGACGTCCTCACCCTTGTTCGTCTCGACCACGTACCGGTTCGTGCCGAACGCCAGCTGGATCAGGAACAGCGGGATCACCACGATGATCACGTCGATGATGCGCGCGGCGAGCCGCTTGCCGAAGTCGGCCAGCGGGGGCATCCCGGCGAGCGGATCGGGCATGCCGTAGCCGCCGCTGCCGTACGGGCCCCCCGGCGGCGGGGGTGGCGGGGGCGGGTATCCGCCGCCGCCCGCACCTGCGCCCGCACCTGCGCCCCCACCGCCGTACGGGCCGCCCGGCGGCGGGGGCGGCTGCCCGCCCGGCGGCCGGTCGTACGGTGAACCGCCCGACGGAGGCGTCGGCTCCTGGGGCCTCTTCCGGAACGGGTCGTCCTCGGGCTGCTCGCCCGGCGGCGGCTGATCGGTACTCATGGCCCGAGTCGAACCCGGCTCCGCCGACCCCGCAACGGGACGGCGTCCGTTCGGGGTACGGGGGCCCCGGCGGCTGCGGGCCCGGGCCGCGGGCAGGCCTCAGCGGGCCGCGTACGTTCCGGCCGCCCGGTCGTGCAGGGCCCGGCGGCGGGGCCCGTCCCCGAGGCACCAGAGGCTGCCGGGCAGCCCGAGGAACGCGTACACCAGCCAGCGGCTCAGGGCCGCGCCGAAGGTTGGCGGGCGGAGCGTGGCGGCGGAGAGCACGCGCACCCCGAGGAGCTTCTTGCCCGGGGTCCGGCCCCAACGGGCGGTGGGCAGCACCTCGTAGAGGACGCCAAAGAGCAGGACGGCGCCGAGGACGATGCCGAGGTATCCGGCGATGGTGGCGTCGAACAGCCACACGGTGGTGGTCCGGCCGCTGCCCATGGCGGCGTCGACCTTGGCCTCCAGGTGGGCGGTGGCCGCGGGGACGAGGGGCCGGGCCGTGCCCGCGGCGACCGCGGCGAGCACGAGGGTGTCCAGCAGGCGTGCAGCGGCCCGGCGGACGAGCCCCGCGGGGCGGACGGCCCGCTCCGCCATCCGTTCGAAGACGGCCCGCCCGGTGGGCGGGGGTACGGCCGCCCGAGAGGGCGCCGGCTGGTCCGCCGGGGCCTCGGCGGCCGCTGCGGCGAGGGCGGCGGATCCGGCGGCGCTGTCCACCGGGGCGGGCGCGGTGCGGTGGGGCGCCGGGGCGGATCCGGCCTTCCCGGCGGGCTCGGCCTGCCCGGCCTGCCCGGCCCCGGCACGGTCCGCCGGCGGCGCGGGCGTCGCCCGGGGCGCCGGAGCCGGTCTGACCCCGGCGGCGTACGCGTCCGCGGCGGCGCGGTCGGGGGCGGCCTGCTCGACCGCCGGGGGTTCGGGCTCCGGCTCGGGCCGGACCGGCGCGTCGGGCCGTGGCGGGGACTGCGGCCACGAGGAGGTGAGCCCGGACCCGGCGCTGCCGCCCGGCGCATCGGGCCACGCGGCCTGCGCGGGAGCGGGCGCCACGGCCGGGGCGGGGGCCTGGGCGGCCGGGGACCGGGCCGACAGGATGCCCACGGCGTCGGCGGAGCTCCGGGCCGCCGCCGCCTGTGCGGGGAACCGCTCCGCGGTCGCCGCCGCGGCGGCCGGCGTACGGGCGAAGGACACCCCCGGCCCGCGCTCCGCCCGGTCCGCCTCGTCCAGCGGCTCCGGGCGCGGCCCGCGGCCCAGCGAGATCCCCGCCGGACGGGCGGGCGCGTGTCCCGCGTCGTCGGGCTCCGGCTGCGGGGGGTTGCCCCAGGAGACGCGGTGGTCCCGGGGGCCGCCGAAGCCGGACTGGTGGAGGGGATCGGCCTGCCAGGCCGGGGCGGATGCGGCCTCAGGTGCGGGTGCGGGTGCGGGTGCCACCGCAGGGGTCGGTGCGACGGGTTCGGAGCGGGGTTCAACACGTGATCCGGGCCGGGGTTCGCGCCGGGGTCCGGGCCGGGGTTCGGGATCGGGCAGCGCCTCCGTCACACCGGTCTCGTCCAGGAACACCGGGCCGGTCTCGTCGGACCGGGCGGCGGGGCGGCTCGTACCGGGCACCCAGTTGCGGCCGTTCCAGTACCGGACGAACCCGGGGATGGACGGATCGGGGTAGTAGCCCTCGCGGGCCGCGTGCTCGCCGTCACCAGGGGAGGCCGTCAATGTCCCCAACTCCGATCGTGGCTTGAGGCTTGTGCAAGGGGAGGACCATAGCCAAGAACCGTGCCCCGACAGGTCCGGTAACGGGAGAATCCAAGCCTTTGAGCGAACCTCGCACCCTACGGCCGTTTTCAGCCACCTCACAGGATCCGGCCAATCCGCGGTTCGGTGCGCGAAGTCGCGTCATACCCGGGCACATCGGTGCTCTCTCCGGACGTGGGGCGCGGTCCCGGCCCCACGACACGAACCGGAGAACCGAAGTGAGGCCGCCATGCACCACCCCGTCGTCGAACGCGAGCTGGAACTCAAGCTGGTCCTGTCCCCCGAGCGCAGCATCGCCGTCCCGGCCCGGCTGGTCTACCTGACGGAGGACCCGTACGCCGTGCACATCACCTTCCACACCGGCTCCAGCACCCCGGTGAACTGGACCTTCGCCCGCGAGCTGCTGGTCGAGGGGGTGTTCCGTCCGTGCGGCCACGGAGACGTCCGGATCTGGCCCAGCAAGGTCGACAACAAGGCCGTCCTCTGCATGGCGCTCACCTCCCCCGACGGCGACGCCCTGCTGGAGGCCCCGGCGGCCGCGGTGTCGGCGTGGCTGGAGCGCACCCTGCGCCTGGTGCCGCCCGGCAGCGAGGCCGAGCGGCTGGGCCTGGACGAGGCGCTGGCGGAGCTGCTCGCGCCGACCCCGGCCGACGACCTGTGGATGCGGGACCCGTGGCCGTCGGACGAGTCGTCGGAGGGCGAGCTGTGATGCGGGGGCGTCTGCGCCTGGTGCACTCCGTGCGTGTCATACCCGGCCGATCCGGCGCGTCCGGTGTACCGGGCGGGCGGCCGGAAGCGTGGTCGCAACGGTGGCCGGAAGGGTGGCCGGAAAGGTGGCCGGAAAGGTGGTCAGAAGAGCTTGCCGGGGTTGAGCAGGCCGAGCGGGTCGAAGGCGTGCTTGACCGCTCGCTGCATCTCCATTCCCACCGGCCCGAGTTCGCGGGCGAGCCACTCCTTCTTGAGCACCCCGACCCCGTGTTCGCCGGTGATGGTCCCACCGAGGGACAGCCCCAGCTCCATGATCGCGTCGAAGGACTCGCGGGCCCGGCGCGTCTCGTCCTCGTCCGCCGGGTCGAAGCAGACCACCGGGTGGGTGTTGCCGTCCCCGGCGTGGGCGCAGACCCCGATGAGCAGGTCGTACGTCCGGGCGATGGCGGCCGTCCCGTCCAGCATCTGTGCGAGCCGCGAACGCGGTACGCAGACGTCGTCGATCATCGTCGCGGGGCGCAGGGCGTCCAGGGCGGTCAGCGACATCCGGCGGGCCCGGAGCAGCAGTTCGGACTCCGCCTCGTCCTCGGCGGGTACGACGGCGGTGGCCCCGGCGGCCGTGCACAGGTCGCCGACGGCGGCGAGGTCCCGGGGCGCGTGCGGGGTGTCGAAGGCGGCGAGGAGGAGGGCCTCGGTGGAGTCGGGGAGCCCCATCCTGCCCAGGGCGTTGACGGCGCGCACGGTCGTACGGTCCATCAGTTCCAGCAGCGAGGGGGTCAGTCCGGCCTCCATGACGGCGCAGACGGCGGCGCAGGCGGCCGCGGCCGAGGGGAACTCGGCGGCGAGCGCGAGCTGCCGGGGCGGCGCGGGGCGCAGGGCGAGGACGGCCTGCACGACGACGCCGAGGCTGCCCTCGGAGCCGACGAAGAGCCGGGTGAGGTCGTACCCGGCGACGCCTTTGGCCGTGCGCCGGCCGGTGCGCAGCAGCCGCCCGTCGGCGAGGACCACGTCGAGGCCGAGCACGTACTCGGCGGTGACCCCGTACTTGACGCAGCACAGTCCGCCGGAGGCGGTGCCGATGTTGCCGCCGATCGTGCACTGCTCCCAGCTGGAGGGGTCGGGCGGGTAGGAGAGGCCGCGCTCGGCGACGGCCCGTGAGAGCACCGCGTTCACGACCCCGGGTTCGACGACGGCGGTGCGGTCGACGGTGTTGATCTCCAGGATCCGGTCCATCTTGACGAGGGAGAGCAGGATGCAGCCGTCGGAGGCGTTGGCGGCGCCCGACAGACCGGTGCGGGCGCCCTGCGGGACGACGGGGACCCGCAGGGCGGTGGCGGTGCGCAGGACGTGCTGCACCTGTTCGACGGTGCGGGGCAGGGCCACGACCGCCGGGGTGCCGGCGGCGCAGAAGCTCGCCATGTCGGTGGCGTAGGAGGCGGTCACCTCGCGGTCGGTGAGGAGGGCCTCGGCGGGGAGCCCCTGGAGGAGGCTCGTGCGCAGACGTACGGAGAGATCGTCGTCCATGACATCCATGGGCCCAGCGTGGCATTCGGGGCCATCGGTGTGAACACGGCCGCGACGGGCTTCGGACACCTCGGCGAACTCTTCATATTGACGCACAGTGACCCCATGGACCGTATCGACCGTATCGACGAGGAAGCACAGCGGCCCGCGCCACCCGTGACCTTCACCGGCCGCAAGACGCTCGTGGCGGCCGGGATCGCGGTCGTCCTGATCGCCGGGGCGCTGCTGATCCGCCCGGCCCGCCAGGGTGACGACGCCCGACCGCCCGGGCCCACCGAGCGGGCCGCGTCGGCGGTCGGCATGGGGGCGCCGGCCGCTGCGGTGGACCTGACGGCGCTGGTCGCGGACCGGGAGAAGTGGGTTGCGGGGCACCCGAAGGACGACGCGTCCTGGGCGGTGCTCGGTGCGGCCTATCTGGAGCAGGCGCGCCGGACGGCGGAGCCCGCCTGGTACCCGAAGGCCGAGAAGGCGCTGAAGCGGTCGCTGGAGATCCGCCCGGCCGAGAAGGGCAACCTCGACGCGATGACGGGCATGGGCACGCTCGCCAACGCCCGGGGTGATTTCGGTACGGGGAAGAAGTGGGGCGAGCTCGTACGGGCGCAGGCGCCGAAGCGGTGGACGGCGTACCCCGTGCTGGTGGACGCGTACACGGGCCTGGGCGACTACAAGGGCGCCGAGCGGTCGATGGAGCAGCTGCTGGACCTGCGGCCGGGGCTGGCGGCGTTCGTCCGCGCCTCGCAGGTCTACCGGGACCGCGGCTGGCGCGAGGACGCGACGATGGCGATGGAGCATGCCGGGGGTGCGGCGAAGTCTCCGGCGGAGAAGGCGTACGTGCTGTTCCGGCTCGGGGAGCTGTCCTGGGAGCGGGGGGACGCGGCGCAGGCGCTGCGCCAGTACGAGGGCGCGCTGCGGGCGGACCCGGCGCAGGCGGAGGCGCTGGGCGGCCGGGCCCGGGCACTGGCGGGGCTGGGCCGGGGCGGGGAGGCGGTGCGGGACTACCGGATGGCGCTGGGCCGGGCGCAGGTGCCGAGGCTGGCGCTGGAGCTGGGCGAGCTGCTGGACGCGCTGGGCCGGGGCGACGAGGCGAAGGTCCCGTACGACATGCTGCGCGCGGCCGCTGCGCGGGGCGCGGCGGACGGGGTGAACGAGGCGGTGGTCCTCGGCCTGTTCGAGGCGGACCACGGGGATCCGGCGGTGGCCGTGCAGCGGCTGACGCAGGAGTGGTCGCGGCACAAGGGCATGCAGGTGGCGGATGCGCTGGCGTGGGCGCTGCACAAGTCGGGCGATGACCCGGCGGCGCTGGAGTACGCGAAGAAGTCGACGGACCGGGGGGTGCGCAGTGCGGAGTTCGCGTTCCACCGGGCGATGATCGAGCGGAGCCTCGGCGATGACGCCGGGGCGCGTCGCCACCTGGAGGAGGCGCTGCGGACGAACCCGCGGTTCTCCCCCGTGCGGGTCCCCCTGGCGAAGGAGGCCCTGGCGTCGATCGGCCAGCCGCCGGCGGGCGGCCCGGAGAACATGCAGCCGCGCACCCCGTGGGTGGCGCCGGAGCTCCCGAAGGCGGCGAAACCTAAGCCGGCGGCGGCGAAGCCGAAGCAGCCGGCCCCGAAACCCAAGCCGTCCGGGCATCCGGGCCCGCCGGCCAGGACCTGAGCCGGATCCGGGCCCGGCGGCGGGAACGGCCGGGCCCCCGCGCCGATACCGGCGCGGGGGCCCTCACGCCGTGACCTACAGGTTGCCCCGCTTGGCCTGCTCCCGCTCGATCGCCTCGAACAGGGCCTTGAAGTTGCCCTTGCCGAAGCCCATCGAGCCGTGCCGCTCGATGATCTCGAAGAACACGGTCGGCCGGTCCTGCACCGGCTTGGTGAAGATCTGCAGCAGGTAGCCGTCCTCGTCACGGTCGACGAGGATCTTCAGCTCGCGCAGGGTCTCCACGGGGACGCGGGTCTCGCCCGCCCACTCGCCGAGGGTGTCGTAGTACGAGTCGGGGGTGTCCAGGAAGGCCACGCCCGCCGCCCGCATCGACCGGACGGTCGCGACGATGTCGTTCGAGGCGAGCGCGATGTGCTGGACGCCGGCGCCGCCGTAGAACTCCAGGTACTCGTCGATCTGCGACTTCTTCTTCGCGATCGCCGGCTCGTTGATCGGGAACTTGACCTTGAGGGTGCCGTCCGCGACGACCTTCGACATCAGCGCCGAGTACTCGGTCGCGATGTCGTCGCCCACGAACTCCTTCATGTTCGTGAAGCCCATGACCTTGTTGTAGAACGCGACCCACTCGTTCATCCGGCCGAGCTCGACGTTGCCGACGCAGTGGTCGATGGCCTGGAAGGTGCGCTTGGCCGGTCCCTCGACCAGCGGGTCGACGGCGACGTAGCCCGGCAGGTAGGGGCCGGTGTAGTCCTTGCGCTCGACCAGCGTGTGGCGGGTCTGGCCGTAGGTGGCGATGGCGGCGAGGACGACCGTGCCGTGCTCGTCCTTCACCTCGTACGGCTCGTCCAGGCCGCGCGCGCCGTGCTCGACGGCGTACGCGTACGCGGCCCGCGCGTCCGGGACCTCGATCGCGAGGTCGACCACGCCGTCGCCGTGCTCGGCGACGTGCTCGGCGAGGAAGCGGCCGTGGTCCGTCGCCGCCTTGATGACCGAGGTCAGCACGAAGCGCGCGGCACCGTTGGTGAGGACATAGCTGGCCGTCTCGCGGACGCCGTTCTCCGGTCCGGAGTAGGCGACGAGCTTCATGCCGAAGGCGGTGGAGTAGTAGTGCGCGGCCTGCTTGGCGTTGCCCACGGCGAAGACGACCGCGTCCATGCCCTTCACCGGGAAGGGGTCTGCCTCACGCGCGGTGTGGGGGGCGGTTTCCGGGTTCACCAAAGACTCAGTCATGACCGCAGAGTCCCGCCGATCCACAAGCTGCGCAATAGTTTCGATTTCTGCTGTACAGACTGATCAGCTTGGCCGCAGGATGATGGAGAGATCTGTGCAGTATGACCAGGGGATCGAGGGAAGGTTTCCATGGGTATCGACGAACTCGACGGCCGGCTCATCGTCCTGCTCGCCCGCGAGCCCCGGATCGGGGTCCTGGAGGCCTCGCGCCGGCTCGGCGTGGCCCGCGGCACCGTGCAGGCCCGCCTCGACCGGCTCCAGTCGAACGGGGTCATCCGCGGTTTCGGCCCCCAGGTGGACCCGGCGGCCCTCGGGTACCCGGTGACCGCGTTCGCGACGCTGGAGATCAAGCAGGGCCAAGGGGCCGACGTGCGGGCGCACTTGAACGGCGTGCCGGAGGTACTGGAGCTGCACACGACCACCGGGCACGGGGACATGCTGTGCCGGCTCGTCGCCCGGTCCAACGCCGACCTGCAGCGGGTGATCGACCGGGTCGTCGGCTTCGAGGGGATCGTGCGGGCCTCGACGGCGATCGTGATGGAGAACCCGGTGCCGCTGCGGGTGATCCCCCTGGTGGAGCAGGCGGCGCACGAGGACTGAGCCGTCCGGCCGCCGCCGCCCGGGCAGGCTTCCAAAGAAGACGTTGCAAAGAAACCCTTGCATAGGAGTCTTTGTATCTCTACGGTGGTGCCATGCCCGAAGAACCCGCAGAACCGCACTCCCCGGAACCACCACTGCCGCCCGAGCCACCGCTCCCTCCGGAGCCACCGCTCCCTCCCGGGCCGCCGGAGCCGCCGCTGCCGCCGGAACCCCAAGTGCGCATGCTCGACGCCCGCTCCCTGCGCGGCCTCGCCCACCCCCTGCGCATGCGCATGCTGGCCACCCTGCGCCACGACGGTCCGGCCACCGCGTCACAGCTGGCGGAACGGCTCGGGGAGTCCAGCGGCGCGACCAGCTACCACCTGCGCCAGCTCGCCGCGCACGGGTTCGTCGAGGACGCACCGGAGCACGGCAAGGGCCGCGAGCGCTGGTGGCGGGCCGTCCACGACGGCACCGGGTTCGACGAGGAGCTGGCGTTCGCCGAGGACCCGGCCACGCGCGGTGCGGCGGACCTGTTCCTGCACGAGATCGCGACGACCCACACGCAGGAGATGGGCACCTGGCTCGGCACCGCCCACAACTGGCCCCGGGAATGGCGGCGCGCCTCGGACCTCAGCGACTTCACACTGCGCCTGACCGCCGACCAGGCGGTCGAACTAAACCGCAAGATCCACGACCTGATCAACAGCTACCGCGACCTTCCGCCCTCGCAGGACAGCGAGACGGTCCGCTTCCACACGCACGCGTTCCCGCGCGCCGCCGAGTAGTCCGGCCCGTCCAGGCGGCCCGCCCCACCCGCGCCACCGCCCCGCCCGCGCCGCCCGCCCCGCCTGCCCCTCGCATCCCCTCGCACCCCCTCGCATCCCGCAGAAGGAGTCCTGCCGTGCACGCCTTCCCGTCCGCCGAGATACACGCCGAGGCGCACGCCGCCCGTACCTCCGCGCTCGCCGCCGAGGCCGCCGCCTGGCGCCTCGCCCGCTCAGGCGCCCCGGCCTCTCCTGCCCTGCGCAACCGGATCGGCGAGGCCCTCGTCTGCGCCGGGATCCGGCTGATGCAGCCCGCGCACCTGCACGCCGGGATCGCCCGCGGACCGCACGCCGCCGCATGAGCCGGCGGCCCTTCGCGGCCGTCCTGGCCGCCAACACCGTTTCCATCGCGGGCAGTTCCCTCACCCTGATCGGCGTCCCCTGGTTCGTGCTCCAGACCACGGGCAGCGCCGGCCGGGCCGGGGTCGTCGCCTTCTGCGCCACCCTGCCCGTCATCGTGGCCGCCCTGGTCGGCGGCCCCGTCATCGACCGGATCGGCCGCCGCCGGGTTTCGGCGGCCTCCGACCTGATCTGCGCCCTGTCCGTCGGTTCGATCCCGTTGCTGCACTACGCGGGCGTGCTGGAGTTCTGGATGCTGTGTGCGCTGATGGCCGTCGGCGGTCTCGTCCACACACCCGGCCTGACCGCCCGCGGTGTCCTGCTGCCGAGCCTCGCCGAGCACGCCGGCACCACCGTGGGCCGGGCGGCGAGCCTGTACGACGCCGTCTCCCGCGGGGCCCGGATGATCGGGGCCGCGCTGGCCGGCGTACTGATCGCGGCCTTCGGCGCCGAGTCGGCCCTGCTGGTGGACTCGGCCACCTTCGCGGTCTCCGCGCTGCTGGTCACCGCGTTCCTGCGGGGGGTCCCGGCCGCCGAACCGCAGTCGGCCGCCGGGAAGATGTCCTTCGCCGGCTACCGGGCCGAACTGGCGGAGGGCTGGACCTTCCTGACCCGCGCCCGGCTGCTGGCCGGGATCACCCTGATGGTGATGATGACCAACGGCCTGGACCAGGGCTGGTCCGCCGTCCTGCTGCCCGTGCACGGCCGCGAGGCCCTCGGCGGCGCCACCGCGGTCGGCCTGCTCGTCTCCCTCTTCGGCGGCTTCGCGCTGCTGGGCGCCCTGCTCTACGGGGCGTGGGGCGAGCGGTTCTCCCGCAGGACCGTCTACACGGCCGCCTTCGTGCTGTGCGGTGCGCCGCGCTACCTGGTGGCCGCCTTCACCGACACCCCGCTGCCGCTCGCGGTGACGATGGCCCTGTCCGGGCTCGGCGCGGGCGTGCTCAACCCGATCCTGAGCTCCGTGATCTACGAGCGGGTCCCGGACGGGCTGCGCAGCCGCGTCGCGGGCGTGACCACGGCGGGCTGCGAACTGACCATGCCGCTCGGCGGGCTCGCCGCGGGCCTGCTGGCCGACGGGATCGGCGTGACGGGGGCGCTGCTGCTGTTCGGCGGCACGTACCTGCTGGCCACACTCGCGCCGCTGGTCTTCCCGGCCTGGCGCACGATGGAGCGCGCACCGGAACCCGAACCCGAACCCGCACCCGCACCGGAACCCGCGGGCTCCGTCGGCTCCGCCGGCGTCAGCAGGACGGAACCTGCTCCCCCCGGGTCAGCGCGCGCAGCGACTGCACCGCGTCCGTCAGCGTCGTGACGGGGACCAGCCGCAGCCCCTCCGGGAGTTCGGAGCGGGCGTCGGAGCACTCCGCCTCCGGTACGAGGAACACGCTCGCCCCGTCGCGCCGCGCCGCCTGGGTCTTCAGGGCCACGCCGCCGACGGCGCCGACCTTGCCGTCCGCGCTGATGGTGCCCGTACCGGCGACGGTGTGGCCGCCGGTGAGGTCTCCGCCGCTGCCGTCGCCGTCGATCTTGTCGACGATGCCGAGGGAGAAGAGCAGGCCGGCGCTCGGCCCTCCCACGTCGGCGAGGTTGAGGTCGACCTTCACGTCCTTCGGGTCCTTGTGGAGGAAGCCGAGGGCGGCCTGGGTGGCGGTCGACTGCGACTTGGCCATTTGCTCCAGGTTGTGCGCCTCGATCTCCTTGTCGCTTCCGCCCGTGGGGTAGACCGCTTCCTTGGGCATGACCGCCCGGCTGCTGTCGAACCAGTCGTCGAGCAGCTCGGGCAGTTTCACGGTGGTGGAGGGACCGGTGGCCTGGATGGTGGTCATCCGGAGCTGGCCGGTGGTCTGCCGGCTCGGGGCGCCCGTCACGGAGATGACGGGCTTGCCGTCGCGGGCGCCGAGCACGTCGGCCGTGAGGCCCGGCTGGGCGATCACGAAGGGCAGCGGCGCGAAGGCCGCTACGGCGAACAGCCCGAGCACGGGCACGGCGCAGACGGCCAGGGCGGCGGGACGCGGCAGACGTGTGAGGCGAGAGAGCACCCGGTCAATCTATCGGGCGCGTCCGCCGGACCCGCCCCCGCCGGGCGGCACGCGCCCGCTGCGGCGTCAGCGCAGCGCGTCGGCGACCTCCCGGGCCGCGTCCACGACGCGCGGGCCGACCCGCTCCGGTACGGCGTCGGCCAGCATCACGACGCCCACGCTGCCCTCCAGCCCCGTGATGCCCACGAGGGGCGCCGCCGCGCCGCTGGCGCCGGCTTCGAGCTCCCCGTGGGTCAGGGTGTAACCGGGCTCGATGAGCGTGCCCTGACGGGCGGCCAGAATGGCCCGCCCGGCCGCGCCCCGGTCCAGCGGGTGGCGGAAGCCGGGCCGGTAGGCCACGTGGTAGTCGGTCCAGGTCGGCTCCACGACGGCCACGGCGAGTGCCTCGGTGCCGTCGACGAGCGTCAGGTGCGCGGTGGCGCCTATGTCCTCCGCGAGGGACCGCAGCGCGGGCAGGGCCGCCTCGCGCACGAGCGGGTGCACCTGCCGTCCGAGCCGCAGCACCCCGAGCCCGACGCGGGCCCGGCCGCCGAGGTCGCGGCGGACCAGCGCGTGCTGTTCGAGGGTGGCGAGCAGGCGGTAGACCACGGTGCGGTTCACACCGAGGCGGTTGGAGAGCTCGGTGACGGTCAGACCGTGGTCAGTGTCGGCAAGCAGTTTGAGGACTCTGAGTCCTCGGTCCAGAGTCTGGGAGGTTTCCGCGGTCACGACGCCTCTCCCTCTCTCGGTGAGCGGCGGTGACTCTCTGGGTGGATGCGTCGCCGGTCCCACGGCGACGCACGAGAGGCCGCCGGTAGCGGCCATGGCACCGGCTGCGCTCCCGCGGCGGCGCTGCCACGGGGCGTTCGATGCGGGGACATTAGCGAGCGGGTCCGCTCAGCGGAAGGCCTCGTCCAGAATCCGGGCGCCAACTACCCCTTTGTGTCGTTTCACGATCGCCTACGGGGTCGATTCGTCACCTCGGCGGGCCGGGTGGGCCTGTGCGATCCGCCGACGCCACCGACGGCCACCCGCCCCGGCGGTGCCGGACGCGGCCCGAGGGACGGGCACGGAACGTGACGGCGTTCCGTACGAAGCTCCGCACGCCCGCGCGGTGCGGGTGGGCGGAGCTTCGTACGAACGGTCGACGGAAACGGCGGCCCGGGACGGTCTGCGGAGCCCGGGGCCGCGGGGCGCGGGCCACGGAGGCCGCGGGGGCGGGGCCGGGCGGGGTCACCGCATCCGGGTGGCCCACTCCTGCACCTTCTTGATCCGCTCCCGCAGCTGCCCCGCCGTCGCCTCCGCGCTCGGCGGCCCGCCACACACCCGCCGCAGCTCGGTGTGGATCACCCCGTGGGGCTTGCCGCTCTGGTGCACGTACGCGCCCACCATCGTGTTCAGCGACTTCCGCAGCTCCAGCAGCTCCTTGTGCGAGACCACCGGCCGCCGGTCGGCGGGCAGCTCCAGCAGGTCCGCCTCGGCGTCCGGCTTGCGGCGGCTGTGCGCGATCTGCCGCGACTGCCGCTTCTGGAGCAGCATCTGCACCTGGTCCGGCTCCAGCAGGCCCGGGATGCCCAGGTAGTCCTGCTCCTCCTCGCTGCCGGGGTGCGCCTGCATGCCGAACTCGGCGCCGTCGTAGAGCACCCGGTCGAAGACGGCGTCGGACTCCAGCGCCTCGAAGGACATCTGCTCGTCCTCGCCGGTGTCCTCGTCCTCCTGCCGGTTCGCCTCGTCCATCTCCTTCTCGGACTCGGCGTAGGGGTCCTCGTCGCCCTTCTTCTTGGGCTTGTCGAGGACGTGGTCACGCTCGACCTCCATCTCGTTGGCGAAGCCGAGGAGATAGGGGATGGTCGGCAGGAACACGGAAGCCGTCTCGCCGCGCCTGCGCGACCGCACGAAGCGGCCGACGGCCTGCGCGAAGAACAGCGGCGTCGAAATGGTCGTGGCGTAGACGCCGACGGCGAGGCGCGGGACGTCGACGCCCTCGGACACCATGCGGACGGCGACCATCCAGCGGTCGTCGTTCCCGCTGAAGGTGTCGATGTTCTTCGAGGCGCCGGTGTCGTCGGAGAGCACCAGGGTGGCCTTCGTACCGGTGATCTCGCGGATCAGCTTGGCGTACGCGCGCGCCGAGTCCTGGTCGGAGGCGATGACGAGCCCGCCCGCGTCCGGGATGCCCTTGCGGACCTCCGTGAGGCGCTGGTCGGCGGCGCGCAGCACGTTCGGCATCCAGTCGCCGCGCGGGTCCAGCGCCGTGCGCCAGGCCTGCGAGATGGCGTCCTTGGTCATCGGCTCGCCGAGCCGGGCGGCGATCTCGTCGCCCGCCTTGGTGCGCCAGCGCATGTTGCCGCTGTAGGACAGGAAGATCACGGGCCGCACGACGCCGTCGCCGAGGGCGTTGCCGTAGCCGTAGGTGTAGTCGGCGGACGACCGCCGGATCCCGTCGTTCCCCTCCTCGTACGTGACGAAGGGAATGGGGTTGGTGTCGGACCGGAAGGGGGTACCGGTCAGCGCGAGCCGCCGGGTCGCCGGGTCGAACGCCTCCTGGCAGGCCTCGCCCCAGGACTTCGAGTCACCGGCGTGGTGGATCTCGTCGAGGATGACGAGCGTCTTGCGCTGCTCGCAGCGGTTGCGGTGCAGCATCGGGCGCACGCCGACGCCGGCGTACGTGACGGCGACACCGTGGTAGTCCTTGCTCAGCGGCCCGGCGGAGTACTCCGGGTCCAGCCGGATGCCTATCCGGGCGGCGGCTTCGGCCCACTGCTTCTTCAGGTGCTCGGTCGGGGCGACGACGGTCACCTGCTGCACCACGTGGTGGTGCAGCAGCCAGGACGCGAGCGTCAGCGCGAAGGTCGTCTTGCCTGCGCCGGGCGTGGCGACCGCGAGGAAGTCCCGCGGCTGGGTCTCGATGTACCGGTCCAGCGCACCCTGCTGCCAGGCGCGCAGCTTGCTGGCGGTACCCCAGGGGGCACGGCCGGGGAAGGCGGGTGAGAGGTGGTGGGAGGCGGTAGTAGTCACGGTCTCCGGTTCGGGCTCTCGGCGGCGGTCGTACGTAGGACAACCGGGCCACCTTACCGGGGCCGGCCGGCCCCTCGGGGAGGGACAGGCCCGTGACCTCGGCGGGTGCGGCGAGCGTCACATCCGGCGCAACCGCTCGGCGATACCCGCGACATCGGCCTCGACGCCGGCCGCGACGTCGATGACCAGCCCGTACGCGGCGTCCTGGTCGACGCCCCCGAGATCGACCCCGTTCACGGCGAGGAAGGTCGCGGCGGCGAGCCAGGCGGTGCGCTTGTTCCCGTCGACGAGGGGATGGTTCACCGCGATGCCGTGGAGCAGCGCGGCGGCCTGCTCGTACAGGTCGGTGTAGGCGGCGGCGCCCAGCATGCGGGCCCGCGGCCGGTGCACGGCCGACTCCAGCAGCCCGCGGTCGCGCAGCTCGGCCCGCTGCCCGTTGGCCAGACAGGCCGGGCCGGCCAGGTCGGCGACCTCGGCGAGGCGGGCGGCGGGGCGGGTGCGGCGGCTCGAGCGGGGGGGCGGGTCAGGGGGTGGGGGCCGGTTCGGCGGGGGCGGGCGCGGGCCGGGGGTCCAGGCGGGTCGCGACCCAGGCACCGACCAGCGCCACGCAGGCCATCGGCAGGAACACCACCAGGAAGGCGGCGGGGTGGGTGGCGCCGCCGGCGCCCTCCGACACGGCGTGGCCGGCCCCCACCGCTCCCCCGCCCAGCACGGCGAACGCGGCGCCGCCGGCCGCGAGCAGCACCACGTTCGCGAGGGCGTCGGAGATCTGCAGCGCGGCGGAATTGGCCCCGGCCTCCTCCGGCGCGGACAGCTCCAGCAACAGCACGCTCGTGGACCCGATCACGAGCCCCATGCCGAGGCAGCCCACCGCCCAGGCCAGCGCCAGCGTCCACACCGGCACCGACTGGATCAGCACGGCCGGCGCACCCGCGATGGCGGCCGCGACCAGCACCATCCCCAGCACCATCGACCGCTCCCGGTACGGCGCCATCCGGCCCTTCGACTGAAGCCACGAGCCGCCGGCCCAGGTCAGCCCGCCCGCCGCGAGCGAGAACCCGGCCAGCGTCGGGCTCAGTCCCCGCTGGGTGACCAGCATCAGCGGCACGAAGCTCTCCGCCGCGATGAACGACCCCGCCGCCACGCCGCGCAGCAGCACCACCGAAGGCAGCCCGCGCCGGGCGAGGTACGTGCCGCGCGGCAGCAGCCCCCGTACGGCGGGCACCAGCAGCGCCGCGCCCGCGACGGCCGGCACCAGCGACAGCCACCGCAGGTCCTGGGCGGCGTACTGCAACAGCCCGGCCCCGAGCGAGATCCCGAAGGCGAGGCGGATCCGCCGCCGGTCGAAGGCGGCGGGCGGCGCGCCCGTGTCCACCGGGCCGGACGCGGTCCGCCGTATCGCGGGCAGCGCGACGACGAGCGGCACGACCACGAGGCCGGGTATCCCGAGGAACACCCAGCGCCAGCCGAGGTGCTCGGTGACGGTCCCCGCGGCCAGGGGCCCGACGATCGACGGCACCACCCAGCTCGCGGCGAAGGCGGCCATGATCGCGGGCCGCAGCCGCTCCTCGTACGCGCGGCTCACCACGACGTAGAGGGCGACGATGACGAGCCCGCCCCCGAACCCCTGCACGGCCCGCCCGAGGACGAACACCCACATGTCGCCCGCGGTGCCGGCGCACACGAGCCCGGCGGCGAACGCCCCGATCCCGACGGTCAGCGGCCGCAACGGCCCCTGCCGGTCGGCCCACTGCCCGGACAGCACCATGCCGAACAGGCTGGTGGTGAAGTACGCGGAGAAGGCGAAGGCGTAGAGCGCGATCCCGTCCAGCTCCCGGGCGGCGACGGGCATGGCGGTGCCCACGGCGGTCGCCTCGAACGCGATGAGGAAGATGACGGAGATGATCCCGATGCTGAGCGTCCGGTACGCGGACCCCAGGATCCCGCCCTGCGGCTGGGACGGGACGGGCACACTGCGCTGTGGCACGCGGGGTTCAAGGGCACTCATCGCCCCAGGGTAAGGCCCGCGCCCCGGTTGCGCCCCTGTCAATTCGGCGGATCCCGAGTCGGCCGCGAGTCCTAGGCCCCGGGAACTGTGAACGCGGCATGGCATTCGCATTGCACCCCACGCGCTCCCCTTCCGGCCCCCGGCCCCCGCCCGTACGGTCGTACTCGTCACCACCCCACAGCCGTGTGCCCGAGTGGTTGAGGGACTCGCCTGCAAAGCGAGTTACGCCGGTTCGATTCCGGTCACGGCTTCTGACGCAGACCGCCTGGACAGGCGCACTCCGGGCGGTCTGCGCCGTTTCCCCGTGCGCCGGGGTCACCTCACTCCGCCGCAGGCAGACCCTCCGGCCGTGCGGGCAGGCCGCCTTGGGCGTCGCAGCCCAGCTCCTCGGCGATCGCGAGAGCCGCGGAGTGCGCCAGCGTCGCGTAGTCGGGGGCGAGGACGGATTCGCTCGCCTGCCCCTTGTCCCACTCGCTACGGAACTGAGCAGCGATCCGGAGGGGCACCTCGCGCGTGGAGCCGATGCGGGGACTCACGCAGTCGAATGCGATCTCGTACGCGCGGAACGTCGACCAGACCATCGTGCCCTCGTCCTCGGCTCCCGGCATGTAGTCCGGTACACCGGCCTTCTTGCTGGTGGCGCGGAACCGCAGGTAGGCCGTCGGGTAGTACCTGTCGGACTCGACTGGCTTGAGTGCTCCGGAGATGTCGCACTCGGGGATCGACGTGTCCCGCACCCTCTCGCCTGCACGGTAGGCGCTGGCCAGGGCCTTCCCGACCGAGAGGGCGTCCGTGTTCTCCTTTTCGTCGCGGAGCACGAAACGGGAGGACTCCAGCACCCTCTCCAATGCCGGTGCGGCAGCTGCGGAGACGAGGCCGCCGCAGACCTGTACCGCCGAGATCTCCTCGGGCTCGGCCGGAATCGAGGCTTCATTCTCCGTGGACCCGTTGCACGCCGCGGCCAGCAGTCCGAGCAGCAGCACCCCGAGCGCCGTGGACCCCGGATGC
The DNA here is from genome assembly GCF_044745505.1 of Streptomyces sp. NPDC086989. Classification (NCBI taxonomy): domain Bacteria; kingdom Bacillati; phylum Actinomycetota; class Actinomycetes; order Kitasatosporales; family Streptomycetaceae; genus Streptomyces; species Streptomyces sp. NPDC086989. The sequence goes on along the minus strand of NZ_JBIVAL010000021.1, from coordinate 78,930 downwards.
GACGGCCTCCGTCCCGCCGTCACTCCTTCTTGTCCGTCTCGGGGGCATGTCCCTGCTGCTCGGCACGCGCATTGCCCGCCTGGTAGCCGGACAGCATCGACTCGGTCAGTTCATTGCCCAGGACGCTGGTCGGAGCGATCGCGTGGCGCTTCATGAACTCCTTCATCGGCGCCTTGGCGCTGTGCTCGCCCGCTTGGTACATCTCCTTGTTGGTGGCGTGCGTCTTCGCGTCGTTGTCGTCCTTGTGCTTTTCCACCGCGCCGTCCGACCACTCGCCGACCACCTGGGAAGCGACCTGTTCCACCGCGCTGCTGCCCGTGTCCACCGCCAGCGGGACCAGGATCGCCGCCGCGCCGGCCGCCGCCGCCGTGGCGGGCAGAAGGGCCACCCCGGCGGCGACGGCCGCGGTCGTGCCGAACTCCACCCAGGCCGACTGCTTCGCGTGAGCCTTCTCGTACTCCTCGTGCTTCTTCTCGCCCTGGGCGATGACCTGGTCGGCCCGGGACTCGTCCAGCATGCCCTGGACTTCGGCGCTCGTACGGATGGCGGCACGGGCCCGGCCTTCGTCGATCCGACCGTCGTGGAAGCCTTGCGTCTCCAACACGCTGGAGGAATAGAGCCGCTCGGCGGTGGACACCGTCGCGTAGGCGTCCGGGTGCTGTCCCAGCGCGCTGAGGAGGTTTCGCGCGTCCACCAGCTTGAGCTGAACATGGCCGTGGGCCCCGGCCCTGGGCTCGAAGACGCTCTCGCCCACTTGGTCGGCCATCGCGCGGTTCACGTCGTCGATGTACCCCGCGGTCATGTTGCCCACGCTGTCCGCGAGCGACTCGTGTGCCTTGAGCAGAGCCGCGTCAGCACCGTACTTCTCGACGACCTCCTTCATCACCCGCGCCCCGATGTCGGTCCGGTGGAGCTCGGGGGCAGGGTCGTCCCAGGCGTGGCCGAGGGTTGCCGCCTCCAGGGCGTGGCCCAGGGCGTCCGGCATGTACTGGCGGACCCTCTTCAGGTCGTCCGGGTTCGTGCCCTCCGTGTCGATGGTGAAGTCGTACTTCGCGTTGCCGAAGAAGTCGAGGTAGCTTCCGACCGGCTGCTTGTCGGCGCCCTTGCCCAGGTCCGCCGGCCCCGGCCGCTCCGTGCCGTCCCGGTCGTACGCGTGCGGGGACCGATCGGGGTCGAAGAACTGCCGGGCCGCCTCCGGGCTGTGACCCAACGCCTCCAGGAAGCTGACCACCGGGTCGTAGCCGGCGCCGTTGACCCCGGACGGGTTCAGCATGTTCCTGCCGTAGCCCGTCAGCTGCCGCGTCCCGTTGAAGAAGTCCGGGTCCTTGGCGTGGATCTGCGCGGCGTGCTCGGCGATGGGGACCAGGAACTTCGGGTCGTAGTTCCCGTACCGCATGATGCCGCCGAGCAGCTGGTACCCGTACGGCGGGTTCTGGTCGTACCTGGCGAGCGGGATGTGCTGGGTGCCGAGCCTGCGCAGCTCCTGCGCGAACCCGTCGGGCAGGTGCGGCTCGTTGCCGGAGTCGGTGGCGGTGGCCAGGTTGAGCCCCAGGTTCCGCTGCAGCGCCTGGACGTCCTGGAGGCGCTGCTCGTCGAGCTTCGCGTAGTCGTGGGTGTCCGTGGACATGTACCCGAAGAACTGGAGCGCGCCCTTGGGTCCGAGGGCCGCGTAGAAGTCCCTGGAGAACGCGGGGACCTCGGCGTTGTCCGCCAGCAGCTCGTTGAGCTCGGTGAGTTCGGCATGGCTCAGGTCCCGCCCCCTCCTCGCCAGCGCCGTGGCGCGGCCGGCCTGCTCGGCGTCGAGGCTCGCGTAGGCGGGCCCGCTGAAGTCGTGGGCGTCGATGACGTTGGCGGCCAGCATGCGGGCGAGCGACCGGTCGACGTCGTCGCAGTTGTCGATGATGTCGTCGATCTTCTTCTGCCACAGCCCCCGGTTCTCCCGGATGGACTGCTGGTAGTCGGGATCGTGGCGCGCCGCGTTCCGGTCCGCCTCGGTGGCGAGCGGAGTGGCGCAGACCCTGCCGTCGGCACCGACCTGGAAGCCGGCCGCGGGCGCCTCCTCGGACGCGATCTTCTGCAGTTGCTCCTTGGACGCCTTGAAGACCGCGAGTCCTTCGGACAGGGCCGTGTGGACGCCCTTGGCCTCCTGGGCCGCGTCGTCGAACTCCTTGGCCGTCTTGTCGATGAACGGCCTGGCCACACCCGCGGTGACCCCGCTCCACCGTGCCTTGTCGGACTTCGCCTTCATCCCGTCGCGGGCCAACTCGGCGAGTTCGGCCAGCCTGTCGGCCATCGCCTTCCAGTCGGTGACGGCCGTCCGGAGCTTGTCGACGGGCGCGTTGAGCACGTTCTCGTACGTCAGCATCGTGGGCGCCTACTTCAGGTACGTGTCGAGGGCGGAGGCCGTGAAGTCGGCGTGGAGCTGCTGCTCGTCCTTGGCGTGGGAGGAGAGCGAGTAGTGGAGACCGTTGGAGATGTTCGCGCAGGCGGCGACCAGCGTTTTCACCTGGCTCTCCCAGGTGGCGTTGGCCTTCGCCAGCGCGGCGCCGCTCGCGAAGCCCTCCCTGCCGAGCGCGCCGGCCGCCTCGGCCGAGGCCGTCGCGGCGTGCCTTCCGTCGGTCAGGAGCCGGGTGTGGAGCCGGTACGCCTCGGATCCGACGGCGCCGATGTGATCCTGGTCGATCTCCAGATCACCGCGTCCGGTGCCGCTGCGTAATCCGCCGCCGGGGTCGGGGTCGGTGGGCACGTGATCGAGCCGCATCGAGACGTTGGCCGCGGCGGTGGCGCGCGCGGTGGACCATTCCTCGTCGAACGACGTCGCCTGCTGTTGTCCTTGTGTCACATCACCGTCTAACACGTTGAACTGCACTGGTGGTTACGGCTCCGGCGACGAGCAGGCAGACTCCCATCCCGAGGACGCCCCACGGGATGAGCCCGTGGGAGGCGGACGCCGGGGCGAGCACGGCTGACGCACCTCCCGCCTCGGCGGCCGCGAGGTCGGGCAGCGGGTAGAGGTCCGGAGGACCGGGGTCGGCGGCGGGATCGGGGCCGGGGGCGGGATCGGCCGCGGGGTCGGGCGCTGGATCGGCGGCGGGGTCGGCGGCGAGCAGGGCGGTACGGGGACGTACGACGCCGTAGCCGACGTAGTCGTTGCGCCCGCCACGGCTGCCGGGCCCGGCGGCGGTGTTCAGCATGACGCGCAGGACCTGGTTGCTGGTCCAGTCGGGGTGCACGGACCAGAGCAGGGCGGCGGACGCGGAGGCGAGGGCGGTGGCGTCGCTGGTGCCGTGATGACTGCAGAGCCCGGTGTCAGGGCCGGAACCGGAGCCGGACCCGACATCGGACCCGGCATCGGGGCCGGACCCGGAGCCGGACTCGGAGCCGGACTCGTCGGCGCATCCGGTGACGATATCGACGCCGGGGGCGGCCAGATCGACCTGCGGGCCGTGCTGGGACTCCTTGGTCGCGGCGTCATCCGGGCCGACAGCCGAGACGCCGACCACACCCGGCGAACCGGAGGGGTACATGACCTCGTTGGGGCCGTCCCCGTCGTTGCCGACCGAGGAGAAGATCAGCTTGCCCTTGTCCAGTGCGTACCGGACTGCGGCGTCGAGTTCCTCGCTCGCGCCGGGCCCGCCGAAGGAAACGTTCAGGACCCTGGCGTCCGAGTCCGCCGCGAACCGGATCGCCTCTGCGATCGACTGGTGGAGGCGGAGGTTTCCGCCGCCCTCGGAGACACGGAGCGGAAGGATCGTGGCCCCTGGCGCCAGCCCGAACGCCCCGCCGCCCGTCGGACGCTTGCCCGTGCCGGCGATGAGGGCGGCGATACCGGTGCCGTGATCGCCGTAGTCGGTGCGCTCGTCGCCCTCATAGCCGTGGGAGAAGTCCTTGCCGCGGACCACCCGGCCGTCGAGCTCGGGGATCCGGCCGACGCCGGTGTCTATGACGGCGACGGTGACGCCGAGGCCGGTGCTGACCTTCCACATCTGGTCGGCTTGCATGGCCCGGAGATGCCACTGCTCCGGCCGAGCACTCTGGGCGTGGGCGGCCGGAGCCCCGGCGACCCAGGCCAGCAGCAGGCCGACCAGGGCCGAGGTCGTCCGACGCATCCGCATCGGGCGACGTTAGGCGCTCCTGCGCCGAACGACAACAGCGACGACGGCTCCCCCGATGAGCACGCAGGCACCGAGCCCAAGCCCGATCCACAGAACGGAACTGCCACTGTCCTTCTTGGCCTCGGCCTGGGCGGCGCCGGCCGCGGGCTTCTTGCCGGTGGTCGACGGGGAGGGCGAGCCCTTGGCGTCCGCCGCAGCGAGGTCGGGGAGCGGGTACACGTCGGCGGGGCCGGGGTCCCCTGGGGTGGGCACGGCGATCCGGGGCCGGACGACCCCGTACCCGACGTAGTCGTTCCGCGCCCCGTCGTCGGGCTTGCCGGCGGTGTTCAGGAGGACGCGGAGGATCTGATTGTTGGTCCAATCCGGGTGGGCGGACCAGAGCAGGGCCGCTGAAGCCGATGTGAGGGCGGTGGCGTCACTCGTGCCGTGGCTGTTGCAGAGACCTGTGCCCCCATCGCACCCGGTGACGATGTTGGCGCCTGGAGCCGATAGGTCCACGAAAGCGTTGTGCTGCGATTCCTTGGTCGCAGCACCCTCCGCGTCAACAGCAGCAACGCCCACCACTCCGGGCGTCGCAGCAGGGTAGTAGATCTCGTTCGACGTATCTCCGTCGTTGCCAGCACCAGCGAAAATCAGCTTGCCCTTATCCAAGGCGTACTTGACTGCCTTGGTGAGCTCCTCGCTCGCGCTATCACCAACGATCGAAATGTTGAGGATCTTGGCGTCTGAATCCGCTGCATAGCGAATGGCCGCGATCATCGATTTGAAGATCGGTCCCCCATCCCCACCGCGATCGATTCGCAGAGGGAGGATCTTCGCATCAGGCGCTAGACCAAAGGCGCTGCCTGTGCCACCAGGGCCCTTGCCATTACCTGCGATGATCGCAGCCATGCTCGTGCCGTGGTGGCCGTAGTCCGTGCGTTCATCACCTTCGTAGCTGGGCGCCGCGAAGTTCTTACCGGGGAGCACCTGGCCCTCAAGTTCGGGAATCCGGGCAACACCAGTGTCGATCACGGCAACAGTGACACCCTTGCCCCTGCTGATCTTCCAGACGTCGTCGGCCTTCATGGCGTCGAGATGCCACTGCTTGGACCGAACCGTCTCCGCGTGGGCCGGGGTCGCGGCGACCCCGGCCAGCAGGAGGCCGACCACGGCCGCGGTCGCCTTACGCATGCGCATCTCGTACAACGTCCGTTCTGCTCAGTCGATCACCGGCGGAACAACGTGATCGTTGCTCTGCCAGGTCTCTTCGTCTTCGGCCAGGTAGTCGGGGCGCTCGCCGTTCTGCTGGTCACGCCGGTTGCTCGGGGTGTGGACACCTGCACCAGCGTGCCCCATGGCGCCGCGGGCCGAACCGGCTCCCGAACCGTTACGCACGAGGCCGGAACCTCCCTGCGTGAACGGCTGTCCGCCCGCGGCCGGACGACCAACCGTGGGGGCCTGACGGCCGCCGACAACGCCACCAGGCTCCATGGCCAGGCGACGGCCCACCCCGGAACCACCGGGGCCGCCAACGTGGGGGCCACCGCCCGCGCCGGGGTGCATTCCGCCGCCCATACCGCGGCCGAGCGCCTGCTGGCCGCCGCCTTCCTGGCCGATGACCGTGCCGCGCGGGATGCCAGCGCTCGGACCGTTGGTGGTCACCGGGCGACCGCCCATGATGCCGGTGTCACGCGGGAGAAGGCCGCCGACACCGCCAGCTTTGCCGAGGGGAGGAGTCTGCACCTGGAACTTGCCGCCGGGTCCACCACCGGACGGGATCGGCGTACCGATGGGCGGGAGAGCGATAGGCGGAGTCAGGACGGGAGGGGTACCGCCGGTCGTCGGCCCCGGGCCAGGAACAGGGGGCAGGCCCGTGACCGGAGGGAGGGTCTTGTCGGGAAGCGTCGCAACATGATCCAGGTCCACGTCAACGTTCCGGTCAGGGAGGCTGGAATCCGGCGCTGGGCCTGTTGTCGGGAGCGGAATGCCGTCTGGCTGGTGACCAGTCGCCAGTTTCGGCGAGTCCGAGGGACCCTCCCCACGCGGAGACGTTGGGGCGTACGAGGAGCCGCCGGTACCAGAGGCACCGCCAGAACCGCCACCCGCCCGCCCAATATATGAGCTGCTAGAGACCTCGTCCGAAGGGCGGAACTCCCCCGGCGGGGGCGGGAACGTCGGGATTTCGGCCTTGCCCATTTGGGTCGACGACTGGTCGTACGAGCCAGCCAGCTTCGTCAGGGCGTCGACGGCCTTCTGGTGGTCGCCGTTCAGTTTGACCGTGGCGATCTGGCCGAGCTTGGCCGAGTCCGGGTCGTTGTGGAAGTCCTTGGCGGCCTTGAGGTCAGCGGCGGCGTTCGTGTCGTACGCCGGCATGTTCTTCTTGACCTCGACCATGGTCTGCGCGGCCTCGGTCATCCACTTGCCGCCGGCCTCGCTGTACTCGCCCAGGCGCAGCGTTGCGTTGCCCGTCTGGCCGATCCAGGTCTCGAAGGCCTTGGCCGCCTCGCCCTCCCAGCCCTTTACCCGGTGCTTCTTGAGGCTCTCGCCGATCTCCTTGATCGTCTTGGCCGCCTCGGTCAGCTGCGTGCCGCGCGACTTCACCGTTTCCGCGTCGAGGGAAGCGATCATGGCGAGCAGCTGCTGGTGCGTGTAGCCCTCGAAGTCCGTTGCCATCAGATCTTGCCCTTCTTGCCCTCGTCCGGCTGAGCGGCCTTCTCCTTGGCCGCCGGGTCGCGATCAGCCACGTAGTCCTTCTTGGCCTGCGCGATGATGGACCGCATCCGCGCCTCCGTTTCCGCGTCCACGCCGCCGTAGCCCTTGCCCGCCGTCAGGATCGCGATGCCCAGGGCCTCGATCTGCCCCGCCAGGCCCTTCGACAGGTTCTGCAGCTGCGTGTGCACCGTCGAGTACGTCTTGTGGAGGGCGTCCGCCTCCGCGAAGCCATGGCCCAGCGCCCCGTCGGGCAGGGTGCTGTGGGCCAGCTTCTTGTCGGCCGCCTGGGATCCGTCGAGCTTGTCCAGCAGCTCGTCGACCCGGTTCTTGAAGTCCTTCATCGACTCGAACTCGACCTCGAGCGCCCTCGCCTGCGCCATGATCGCGTCCGCCATGCCAGCACCGATACTGCCCAGCCCCAACAGGCCAGGCGCCGACTCCTCTGCCACGATGGCCTCCCCGACTCCCCGTCATTCCCGTGGAGTTCAGCGTTTCCGCTGCCTCCGCGGCCCCGTTCGCACCCGTTCGCACGCGCGCGTACTACGTCTTACCGATCACTCTAGCGACCGGTTCCGACAGTCCCAACCTCGGGGTTGCACGTGCAATGCGCGTCACACGGTCACGAGTTGGGCGCCGCGACCGCCGCCGAGGGACGGATCGGGATCCTGTTCACCGGGCGGCCCGTGGCCGAGCGTACCGCCGAGGCTACCGCCGCCGGGGCCGTCACCACAGGGATCGCGCTGGCCGCCTTCGCCCCGAACGGGGCCACCACGTCCCGCTCTTCGACCAGTTTGACGATGCGGACCACCGGGGTGTCCAGCGCCGTCGGCAGCGCGTAGCCCGTCAGGTCCGGGTGGCGGACCAGGCCCGACACCGAGCGGAGGTTCTCCGTCAGGGCCGCGCCCACGCCCTGCGTGACGCCCGCTTCGATACGGGCTTCCAGCTGGCGGGGGTTGAGGACGCGGCCCACGTCCTGGGCCACCGCCATTTCGACGACCCGGACCGAGCCGAGCTCGATGTCCACGTCCACCACCGCGCGGATCGCGCAGAACGCCAGGCCCACGAAGGCGTCGCCCTGGCCGTCGCCGTCCAGGGGCTCCGTCGGGTGGGGGCGGCACTGGGCCGTCGCCCAGAGTTCCTTGCCGGCCATGGCCTCGGCGACCGTGGTCGAGAACGCGCCGTCGTACGACGTGATCCGGCCGTCCTGGATCTGGAGGAGTTCCGTCGACATGCCCAGCTTGTGGGCCATCGGCTGGAGGAGCTGGGTGCGGACCATCTTCGCCGCGCGTTCGACGGCGCCGCCCGACACCCACGTGTGACGGCCGTGGGCCGCCGGGCCCGCCGGCGGCTGGTCGGTGTCGACCGGGGCCGTGACCACCTCGTCCACGCCCAGGATCTCCTGGACGATCTGGCGGGCGAGCGTGGCGAAGCCCTGGCCGGTGTCGACGGCGGCGCAGATGACCGTCGCCGCCCCGTTGACGACCTTGACCGTCGCCGTCGAGACCTCGTCCGTGCCCTCCGCACCGAGCATGTGGACCATGCCGACGCCGTACCCGACCCCGCGCCGGACGGCGCCCGGCTCGCCCGCGCCCTCCGGGCCGCCGGGCAGCAGCCACTCGTCCTCCGGGGCGTCCTTCGGGAGGGAGGGGAGCTCGTGATCGCGTACCGCGCGCAGGAGTTCGGCCACCGGGGCCGGGCAGGTGACCGTCTGGCCGGTGGGGAGCAGGTCGCCGGTCGCCAGGACGTTGCGCAGGCGCAGTTCCGCGCCGTCGATGCCGAGGGCGGCCGCCAGCTTGTCCATCTGGCCTTCGTACGCGGCGCAGACCTGCATCGCGCCCTCGCCCCGCACGTGGCCCGACGGCGGGTTGTTCGTACGGACCGCCCAGCCCTCGACGAAGGCGTGCGGGACGACGTACGGGCCGCAGGCGAACGCGACCGCCGCGGCCAGCGATTCGGAGGACGAGTCGGCGTACGCGCCCGCGTCCATCAGGATCTGGGCCTCGACCTTGACCAGGCGGCCGTCCGCGTCCGCGTGGTGGCGGTAGCGCAGCAGCGTCGGGTGGCGGTGGGTGTGGCCGAGGAAGGACTCCTCGCGGGTGGCCGCGAGTTTGACCGGGTGGCCGGTGCGGAGGGCGAGCAGGCCCAGCGGGAGCTGGAAGGCGGCGTCCTCGCGGTCGGCGGTCGCCCCGGGCACGCCGGTGACCACGACACGGACGCGGTCGGGCTCCAGGCCGAAGCAGGCAGCCGCCAGGTCGCGGTCCAGGTGCGGGTCGGTGGAGGCGGTGTAGATCTCCACGCCGCCGTCGGGCCGCGGCACGGCCAGCCCGGCCTCCGCGCCGATGGGCGCGGGGTCCTGGCGGCCGATCCGGTACAGGCCCTCGACGACGACCTCGCCGGTGGCCTCCGGGTCGCCGTAGCGGAGCGGGATGTGCCGGATCAGGTTGCCGTCGGGGTGCAGGGCGGGGGCCCCGAAGGCCTGCTCGGGGTCGGTGACGGCGTCGAGGAGCTCGTACTCGACGGCGATCGCGGCGGCGGCGAGACGGGCGGTGTCCGGGTGGTCGGCGGCGACGGCGGCGATGGGCTCGCCGTGGTGGCGGACGACGTCGTGGGCGAAGACGGGCCGGTCCGCGATGCGGCGGCCGTGCGTGGTGGCGCCGGGGACGTCGGCGTGGGTGACGACGGCGCGCACGCCGGGCATGGCGGCGGCCGCGGAGGTGTCGACGGAGAGGATGCGTGCGTGGGCGTGCGGGGAGCGCAGGACGGCGGCCCAGAGGAGGCCCTCGGCCCACAGGTCGGCGGCGTACGGGAAGGTGCCCTCGCTCTTGGCGCGGGTGTCGGCGGAGGGCACGGAGGCGCCGATCCCGCGCGGGATCTGCTGTTCGCCCGTCTCGGGCGCCGCGGCGGCCGAGGTGCTCGTGGAGACCGGTACCGTCGTCGTCGCCGTGGCCGCGTCGTGCCCGCTCACGCCATGCCTCCGTTGTGGTGGATGCCGCCCTCGCCGGGCGGCGCCTGGTGCGGAATACGCGCCTCCGCACCGCCTCCGTGTCCGTGCCCGACGCCGTTCCCGTGCCCGACGCCGTGTCCGTGCCCGACGCCGTGTCCTGCGCCGTCTGCGTACACGTCCCCGTGGCCTTGTGCGTCCCCGGCCGCGGACGCCTCGGCCGCCGCCGTCGCCCCGCGCTCGGCGACGACCTCGCGCACGGCCTCGATGACGCCCTTGTAGCCGGAGCAGCGGCAGAGGTTCCCGCACAGGGCCTGCCGGGTCTCCAGCTCGCTGGGGGCGTGGTTGCCCTCCAGCAGGTCATGGATGGTCATGGCCATGCCGGGCACACAGAATCCGCACTGCACCGCGCCCGACCTGCACAACGCCTGCTGCACGTCCGAGAGTTCCCCGCCGCTGGCGAGCCCCTCCACGGTCCGGACCTCGCTGCCCGCGGCCGTCGCGGCCGGGACCAGGCAGGAGGCGACGAGCCGCCCGTCGACCTGCACGGCGCACGCCCCGCACTCGCCCTGGGAGCAGCCGTCCTTGGCGCCGGCGAGGCCGAGGCGCTCGCGCAGCACGTAGAGCAGGGACTCGCCGATCCACGCGCCGGTGACGGGCCGGTCGGCGCCGTTCACGCGCAGGACGTAGGAGGCCAGCGGGTGCTCGTGATGGGCGACGGGCCCGGCGGGCAGTTCTTCTTCGTACGTCGGCACCTCGGCCGGGAAACCTTCGGCGGTTCCCGCATCCGGGGTCGCCACGGCGCTGTCGGCGGTGTCCGCACCCGGCGTCCCCGCAGCCCCGGCTCCGCCCGGACCCGAGCCCGGACCCCCGGCGGCCCCGGCCTCCGGAACCACCCCCGCGGCTTCGGCCGCCCCGGCCGCCCCCGCGGCTTCGGCTGCTCCCGCCGCGCCGGTGAAACCGTGCCCGTCGGTGTCGGACGGCTCCGCCGTGAAGCCGTGCTCACCGGCCGGCCCGCCCTCCGCCCCGGCGGGGCCGTGGCCGGACGCCGCGAAGCCGTGCCCGTTCGTGTCGTGCGCGACCGCCCGGTGACCGACCGCGTCGTGCCCGATCGTGTCGTGACCGACCGCGTCGTGCCCGCTCACCCCGTGCCCGACCGCGTCGTGCCCGCTCACCCCGTGGCCGGTCGTGTCCCCCGGCTCCGCGAAGCCGACGGCGCCGGGAGCGCCCGCGAGGGCGTACTCAGCGGCCGAGACGGCGCTCGCCTCGCGCTCGGACTCCACGGCCGGGACCGCGACCGCCTCGGCGGTCTCCGCTCCCGGATGCGGCCGCTCGGCCGTCACCGGGGCCGCCGCCGGGCCGTGGGCGGCGTCGATGTCGTGCGGCGCCGGATGCACCGGCACCGGCTCCGCCTGGGCCTCGGCCTCGGACTCGGCCTCCGGGAGGGTGCCCACGCCGGGGCCGCCCAGCACGCGCGGACCGCGTCCGGGGCCGCCGACGCCGGGGCCGCCGAGCCGCCGCAGGCCGGCGCCCGAGGTGCCCGGGTCGCCCGCGTCGGGCCGCGCCTCGGGCAGCACGCCCGAGCTCAGCACCCCCGTGCTCGGCACGCCCGAGCTCGGCACGGCATCCGGACGCGCGGCCTCGAAGTCGGGGTGGGTCGCCCAGGGGGCGGCCGCGCCGCCGGGCAGCGTCGCCGGGGCCTGGCTCCAGTCGGCGGCCGGTGCGCCGTGGTGGAACTCGCCCGTCTGCTCTGCCAGTTCCGGGAGGGTCCACTGCCCGGTGGTCACGGGCTCGGCGTCCTGCACCGCGTCCGGGAACCGCCACTCGGCGGTCGCACCGGGATCGTGCTCGTCCTCGGCCGAAGCCTGCCCCGAAGCCGAGCCCTGCCCCGAAGCCGACCCCTGCCCCGCGGCCGGAACCTGCCCGGCGACCGCAGCCGCGGCCTCGGCCTCGGCCGCACCGTGCCCCGCCACGTGGACCGGAGCCTGCCCCTGGTCCGCGAACGCCGCCGCGACCGAGGCCGGGAGCGGGATCGACGCCGGGATCGGCCCGCCGACCGGCGCGGGCCCGTGGCCGCCGGACGCGGCCACGCCCGCCGGGGCGCCCGTGCCGCCGCCCTGGGGCGCCGTGCCCGCATCGGGCCACTGCGCCGGGACCGTCCACGCACCCGTCGCCGACGGATCCGCGCTGCCGGAGCCCAGTGGCACGATCATCGGCGGCGGCACGTAGCCGTGCCCGGGCGCCGCGAGCGGCTCCCCGGTGCCGAGCGCGTCCAGCATGTCCTGCGGCAGCTTCACGAAGGCCGTCGCGTCGGAGTCGTACTCGCCGCCCTGCGGCACCGGCTCCCAGCCCCAGCCGGCTTCGGTGTGCGCCGGCCCCGCGGGACCCGCGTCGCCCGTCGTTCCGCTCACGTTCTCGTTCCCACTCATGAGGTCAGCGCCCTCCCCAGGGCCCTCCGTGCCAGCACGGCGACGGTCCGCCGCAGATGCAGTACCCCGGGTGCCACCGGTTCGCCCTGGTCGGGGACGCAGGCGGCCGCGACGTACTCGCCGAAGGCCTCCAGCGCCTCGGGGGCCAGCGTCCGCCCACCGTCCCAGTCGATGAGCGAGGCCACCCACTGCTCGGCTTCCAGGGGCCGCAGCGGCATCGGGGCGACCGCGCCGATCGCGCAGCGCACCCCGCGCCGCGCGGGGTCCAGTACGAGCCCCACGGACGCCACGGCGCGCCCCGGCCCGGTGCGTCCCGTGGCCTTGAGGAACACCTGCGGCGCGTGCAGCAGCGGCACCCGGACGAAGCCGATCAGCTCGCCGGGCCGCAGCATCTCGCGGCCGGCCAGCAGGTACGAGACCGGGATCTCCCGCCGGGACCCGCCGGGGCCGTGGATGACGAGGATCGCCTCCAGCGCGGCCAGTACGGGCAGTGCGTCGCCCGTCGGCGCGGCGGTGGCGATGTTGCCGCCGAGGGTGCCGGCGTTGCGGATCTGCGGGGGTCCGGCGGCGCGTGCGGCCGCGGCCAGGGCGGGGATCAGAGCGGCGAAATCCGGCCGTCCCATCCGCGCGTGGGTGAGCCCGGCGCCGAGCAGGGCATGTCCGTCCTGGTACTGCCAGCCGCGGATCTCGTTGATCCGGCCCAGGCCCACGAGCGCGGCGGGGCGCAGCTGCCCGGCGTTGACGGAGGCCATGAGGTCGGTGCCGCCGGCGACGGGCACGGCGGCGGGCATGGCGGCGAGCGCCGCCACGGCCTCGTCGAGCGAGGCCGGCAGCGTCACGGACTGCGCCGCCTGCGGCCCCTGAGATGAATGCAGTGCATGCGGTGCGTGCGTGGTCAACCCAGCTGCCCCTTCCCGATGTCCCGGTCCCGGCGCTCACGCCTGTCCGCCGTACGGTACGTGCTCACCGCCGGGACGTGGCAACTCTGGCACATCTTCCCCCTCGCCCGGCGCGAGGGTCCCGCGGGCGCCCCCTGAAGCTTCCGGCCGTCCGGTTTCCCCCGTATCAGCCGAATCAATCCGATCCAGGAGTTTCGCCCAATACGCCTAAATCGAGCAAGAGTTCCCGACACCCCCCAAGAACGAAGGACGTCCCGGAACGGTCCGGGGTTCCGAAGAAGTCCGAAGGATTCCGATCGGGAACGAACAGTCCGGAAGCAGCCGCGCCGCCACCGGGCCCGCCCGTGCGGAAAGGTTCCGGCCAAACCGGTCGCACCCCGCGCACCGCCCCGGCCGCACCCCGCGCACCGCGCCGGTCCGCCCCACCCCCTCACACGTTCGGGGGCTCCCCCTCGACGGGGCGCCCGAGCACCCCGGGCCGCCGCTGCCACGGCAACGGCCCACCCGGCGGCCGGTAGTCGACGCCCAGCACGTCAAGGCGCCGGTAGTGCGGGCCCATCCGGGCCTCGAAGCCGGCGTAGTCCCGCTCGTCCGGTTCCGGCAGTTGCGACCACACCACCTCCGCGAACGCCGCCAGCCGCGGGAACACCTGGTAGTCGACCCGGCTCCGGTTCTCCGTCACCTCGGTCCACACGTTGGCCTGTGCGCCCAGGACGTGGGCCGCGGCCTGCGCGGACAGCTCCGGCGGCACCGGCTCGAACCGGTACACGTCCTCCAGCGAACGCACGTACCCGATCGGCACCGGCTCCTCGGGGCCGCCCGCCTGACGGTGGTCCAGGTACACCCGCTGCTCCGGGCACATCACCACGTCGTGCCCGGCCTCGGCGGCGGCGATCCCGCCCGCGTACCCCCGCCACGAGGACACCGCGGCGCCGGGCGCGAGCCCGCCCTCCAGGATCTCGTCCCACCCGATCAGCCGACGCCCGCGCTCCGCGAGCCAGCCGTCGAAGTGCCGGATGAACCAGGACTGGAGCCCGTCCTCCCCGTCCACCCCCAGCTGCCGGATCCGCTCCTGAGCGGCCGTCGACGCGCGCCACTGCGCCTTCGGGCACTCGTCACCGCCCACGTGCACGAAGGGCGAGACCTCCGCGGGGAACAGCTCCAGCAACTCCTCGAAGACCCCCTCGTAGAAGCGCAGTACGGCCTCGGTCGGCGCGAGCACGTTCTCGCTGACGCCCCAGTCGTCCCACACCCGCAGTGCGGCGGTGTCCACGACGTCGGTGTTGCCCAGCTCCGGGTACGCGGCGATCGCGGCCTGCGAATGCCCCGGGACGTCGATCTCCGGGACCACCCGGACGTGCCGCTCGGCGGCGTACGCGACGATCTCGCGGATGTCGTCCTGCGTGTAGAAGCCGCCGTGCGGGGTCTCGTTCCACAACGGCGACGCCCGGTGCCCCCAGCGGCTGCGCGGCCGCCACGCGCCGACCTCGGTGAGCCGCGGGTGGCGTTTGATCTCGACCCGCCAGCCCTGGTCGTCCGTCAGGTGCAGGTGCAGCACGTTGAGCTTGTGCGCGGCGATGAGGTCGATGTACCGCAGCACCCCGTCCTTCGGCATGAAGTGCCGGGCCACGTCCAGCATCATGCCGCGCCAGCCGAAGCGGGGGCCGTCCAGGATCCCGCCCACCGGAAGCCGCCAGGCGCGCCCCGGCGCGGTGGGCGCGCGCCGGTGGGCCTCGGGGCCGAGCAGCTGACGCAGCGTCTGCGCGGCGTAGAAGAGTCCCGCCGGGCCGGCGCCCTCCAGCAGCACCGACCGCTGCGTGACGTGCAGCTCGTACGACTCCGCTCCGGCGGTGCGGGCCCGCTCGGGGCGGAGCGCGAGCCGGATCACCGCGCGCCCGTCGCGGGCCTCCCCCGCGGCCGGACCGGGCAGTTCCCAGCCGGTGGCCGCGCCGAGCTCGCGGCGCAGCCAGCGTGCGGTGCCCCCGGTGCCGGGGCCGGCGTCGAGCAGCGGATCGTCCAGGACGCACTCGCCGGCCTCGCGGACGAACCGCGCGTACCGCGGCTGCGGAATCAACTCGGGCATGGCCTCGACCCCTCCCGCCGTTGCAACATGCGCAACGCACGTTTCACATGGCGCGCACCGGCGCCCGTCCGGCCGACCCTAGCCCTCCCCCCGCGCCCGGCAAAGGCCCCCGGACGCGCGCGAGCGCATCCGGGGGCCTTCGGGGTCCCGGGCCGGCCGGACTACTTGTCCTTGCCGCCCTTGTCCTTGTCCCCGCCGGGGCCCATGGACTCGTAGATCTCCTTGCACATGGGGCAGACCGGGTACTTCTTCGGGTCCCGGCCCGGCACCCAGACCTTGCCGCAGAGCGCGACGACGGGGGTGCCGCCGAGCGCGCTCTCCATGATCTTGTCCTTCTGGACGTAGTGGGCGAAGCGCTCGTGGTCGCCGTCGCCGTGGGACACCTGCGGCGTCGGCTCTACGAGGGTCCCCGTACCAGTCCCGCGCTCGGGCTCAAGAGTGCTCATAAAAGCCAGGGTACCGACCCGTGCGCGGGTCAGTTGAGCGACGGGTCGTCCGGATAGGTGGCGACCATCGCGAGCTCGTTGCGCTGGCGGCGCAGCACCGCCCGCCACAGCCTCTCGGGATCGGGGAACGAGACGTCCCCCGGCTCCGATTCCACGACGTACCAGGCACCGTCGCCGAGCTCCGCCTCCAGCTGGCCCGGACCCCAGCCCGAGTAGCCGGCGAAGATCCGCAGCGAGCCGAGGGCGGCGGCCAGCAGCTCCGGCGGGGCCTCCAGGTCGACCAGCCCGATCGCCCCGTACACGCGGCGCCATCCGAGTGGCCCCTCCTCGCCCGGGATGACCGCCACGCCGAGGGCCGAGTCCAGCCCCACCGGGCCGCCCTGGAAGACGACCCCGGGATCGCCGGCCAGGGTCGCCCAGGGCAGCAGGACGTCGCCGACGCCGACGGGGGTGGGCCGGTTCAGGACCACGCCGAGGGAGCCCTGCTCGTCGTGGTCGAGCAGGAGCACCACCGCGCGGTCGAAGTTCGGATCCGCGAGGGCGGGGGTGGCTACGAGCAGCCGCCCCGTGAGGGAGGACACCTCGGTCATGCCGACATGATCCCGCACATTCGCCCTTGAGGGGGAGCGGGGAACGGCATCGGATCGCACGCAGTTCCGGGCGCACCGCAGCAGGAAGGAGCGCGTGGCCCCCCAGGCGGGCGGAATGCGACGCTCCGCCATGGGGTGGGCACAGTGGGTGTTGTGGCCGACTCATGACACTTCTCCGGCCGCGTCGGCCTTACGAACAAGGGGGTCGTGCCCCTTACCCTTTTCCCTGGCCCCCTGCCCACCCTCCTCTGGCTTCGCCGGGGGAGCCCCTCTCCGGAACGCGAGATTCATGACCGGCACAGACAGAGACGACGTATTGCTTGTCCATGGCGGTACCCCGCTCGAGGGCGAGATCCGTGTCCGCGGTGCGAAGAACCTCGTGCCCAAGGCCATGGTCGCCGCTCTGCTCGGCAGCGGACCCAGTCGGCTCCGCAACGTTCCCGACATCCGTGACGTCAGGGTCGTGCGCGGGCTGCTCCAGCTGCACGGGGTGACCGTCCGCCCCGGCGAGGAGCCGGGCGAGCTCGTGCTCGACCCGACCCACGTCGAGAGCGCGAACGTCGCCGACATCGACGCGCACGCGGGTTCGTCGCGCATCCCGATCCTGTTCTGCGGACCGCTGCTGCACCGCCTGGGCCACGCCTTCATCCCGGGCCTCGGCGGCTGCGACATCGGCGGCCGGCCGATCGACTTCCACTTCGACGTGCTCCGCCAGTTCGGCGCGACCATCGAGAAGCGCGAGGGCGGCCAGTACCTGGAGGCCCCGCAGCGCCTCCGCGGCTGCAAGATCCGCCTGCCCTACCCCTCGGTCGGCTCGACCGAACAGGTGCTGCTGACGGCCGTCCTGGCCGAGGGCGTCACCGAGCTCAGCAACGCCGCGGTGGAGCCGGAGATCGAGGACCTCATCTGCGTGCTGCAGAAGATGGGCGCCATCATCTCCATGGACACCGACCGGACCATCCGGATCACCGGTGTCGACCGTCTCGGCGGCTACAACCACAAGGCGCTCCCGGACCGCCTGGAGGCCGCCTCCTGGGCCTCCGCGGCGCTGGCGACCGGCGGCAACATCTACGTCCGCGGGGCGCAGCAGCGCTCGATGATGACCTTCCTGAACACGTACCGCAGGGTCGGTGGCGCGTTCGAGATCGACGACGAGGGCATCCGCTTCTGGCACCCGGGCGGCCCGCTCAACGCGATCGCGCTCGAAACGGACGTGCACCCGGGCTTCCAGACGGACTGGCAGCAGCCGCTGGTGGTCGCCCTGACGCAGGCCGCCGGCCTGTCGATCGTCCACGAGACGGTGTACGAGTCCCGGCTGGGGTTCACCTCGGCGCTCAACCAGATGGGTGCACACATCCAGCTGTACCGCGAGTGCCTGGGCGGCAGCGCCTGCCGGTTCGGGCAGCGCAACTTCCTGCACTCGGCGGTCGTCTCCGGCCCGACCAAGCTGCAGGGCGCCGACCTGGTCATCCCCGACCTGCGCGGCGGGTTCTCGTACCTGATCGCGGCGCTGGCGGCCGAGGGCACCTCGCGGGTCCACGGCATCGACCTCATCAACCGCGGCTACGAGAACTTCATGGAGAAGCTCGTGGAGCTGGGGGCGAAGGTCGAACTCCCGGGCGGCGACCTCGTCTGACCCCGTGAGGCCGCCTGACGGCCACGCGAAAGCCCCCCGGCCCCACCCAGGGCCGGGGGGCTTTCGCGTGCTCCCACGGGCCCGTACCCGCCGTCCAGCGGCCCGTTCGCGGCCCACCGGGCCCGGTTGCGACCTGCCGGCGGCCGTCACGCGGCCCACCGGGGCCCGTACGCGGCCGCTCGACGGCCGTACGCGGCCCCGCGCGGCCTGCGGGGCTCCGGGACCCCGGACAGGCCGAAGGGCGGCCTTCCCGCCCGGGGATGGCCGCCCTTCGCCAGTACTGCGTACTGCTCCGCCGCTCCGAAGGCCCGTACGGGCCCCGGTCGGGGCAGGACTTACTTGCCCTTGGCGGCTTCCTTGAGCTTGGAGCCCGCGGAGACCTTCACGCTGTAGCCGGCCGGGATCTGGATGGGGTCGCCGGTCTGCGGGTTGCGCGCGGTGCGAGCGGCACGGTGGGTGCGCTCGAAGGTCAGGAAGCCGGGGATGGTGACCTTCTCGTCGCCCTTGGCGACGATCTCGCCGACGGTCTCGGCGAGCGCGGCCAGAACGGCGTCGGCGTCCTTGCGGGTCACCTCGGCGCGCTCGGACAGAGCGGCCACCAGCTCACTGCGGTTCATGTTGTACTCCCGTGTTCAACTTGCCTTAGAGGCGTGAGATCGAAGCCGATGCTGCCAGGGCCCTCGGACAGTCCCCGGACCCGGGTCTGAACGTCAGACCCTCTCGCCCGGTTACGCATCCTGCCCCCACCAGCGGCGGGAAAGCCAATCCGGCACCCGCCAGGGTCACACGAAAAGCGCCACAGTCACGCCGCGGTGACGCTCCGTCCGCACTCGGTGGATGCGGACCGCGGACCTCGCGGGCATCCCCGCAACCCTAGAGGCGGCCCGCCGGGCCCGCATCTCGCGACGCGCCGGGACGGGCAAGCCGTGAGGGCCGTCACAGGACCGCCGGACCCCGCGCCCCACCGGGTGCGGGGTCCGGCCGGGCCCGTGCGGGCGCCGCGCCGGACCCCGCCCGGACGGACTGGGCGTCAGATCGCCGAAGCGGCCTTGCGGACGGCCCCGGCGACCGCACCGGCCACCTTGTCGTTGAAGACCGACGGGATGATGTAGTTGGCGTTGAGCTCGTCCTCGCCGACGACGTCCGCGAGCGCGCTCGCCGCGGCCAGCATCATGTCCGTGTTCACCGTGCGGGACTGGGCGTCCAGCAGGCCGCGGAAGACACCCGGGAAGACCAGCACGTTGTTGATCTGGTTCGGGAAGTCGGAGCGGCCGGTGGCCACGACGGCGGCGGTCTGACGGGCGACGGCCGGGTCGACCTCGGGGTCCGGGTTCGCGAGCGCGAACACGATCGCGCCTTCCGCCATGGCCGCGACGTCCTCGCCGGAGAGCACGTTGGGGGCCGAGACGCCGATGAAGACGTCGGCGCCGACGACGGCCTCCTTCAGAGTGCCCGTGTAGCCCTCGGGGTTGGTGTTGTCGGCGATCCAGCGCAGCGGGGAGTCGGCGGCGGCGTCGACCAGGTCGGGGCGGCCCGCGTGCACCACGCCGTGGATGTCGGCGCTGACGACGTTCTTCACGCCGGCCGCGAGGAGCAGCTTCAGGATGGCCGTACCGGCCGCGCCGGCGCCCGACATGACGACCTTGACGTCGCCAACTGCCTTGCCCACCACGCGAAGTGCGTTGGTGAGGGCGGCGAGGACGACGATGGCGGTGCCGTGCTGGTCGTCGTGGAAGACGGGGATGTCGAGGGCCTCGCGCAGCCGGGCCTCGATCTCGAAGCAGCGCGGCGCGGAGATGTCCTCCAGGTTGATGCCGGCGAAGCCCGGGGCGATCGCCTTGACGATGGCGACGATTTCGTCGGAGTCCTGGGTGTCCAGGCAGATCGGCCAGGCGTCGATGCCCGCGAACCGCTTGAAGAGGGCCGCCTTGCCCTCCATGACGGGCAGTGCGGCCTTGGGGCCGATGTTGCCGAGGCCCAGGACCGCGGAGCCGTCCGTCACGACTGCGACGGAGTTGCGCTTGATGGTGAGGCGGCGCGCGTCCTCGGGGTTCTCGGCGATGGCCATGCACACGCGGGCGACGCCCGGGGTGTAGATCATGGAGAGGTCGTCGCGGTTGCGGATGGGGTGCTTGGACGCCATCTCGATCTTGCCGCCGAGGTGCATCAGGAAGGTTCGGTCGGAGACCTTGCCGAGGCTGACGCCCTCGATCCCCCGGAGCTTGCCGACGATCTCGTCGGCGTGCGCGGTGGAGGTCGCGGCGATGGTGACGTCGATGCGGAGCTTCTCGTGGCCGGAGGCGGTCACGTCGAGGCCGGTGACCGACCCCCCGGAAGACTCCACGGCGGTGGTGAGCTGGGAGACCGCGGTTCCGCTCGCGGGCACTTCCAGGCGGACCGTCATCGAGTACGAGACGCTGGGCGCCGTTGCCATGGCCGTGTTCCTCTTCTGTCCCTGGTTTTTTGTACGCACAGGGCCCCACTGCACGCCTGGCGCGGCAGGGCCTGTTGTCCGATCGTCCCACCTACCAGCCAGTACGAGGTAACCAGCTACAAATTTCGGAAGAACACTTCCACCATACGAGATAGATCAGGCGTGCGGAAGCGGGGCCCGTACGAAAAAGGTCCGCGCCCCTCGATACCCGAGGGGCGCGGACCTAGGAAGAGCTAAGACACCGACCCGCCATGCTCGCCTCGCGGCAAGTGGTCGCTCTAAGCGACGAAGGTTGGGCCCGGGGGCTTGGATCGAGCCGGTGTCGTACCCAGGCTAACAAAGGATCGCCGGAAGCGATCCCCCTCCGGGGAGTTGGACCGGTCTCACCACGCGGGTGGCCGCGGGCCATCCGGTCGTACGGGGTCCTACGGCCTCAGCAGGGCGGGCACGCCGTCCGCGTCGGGCTCGTCCCGCCCGGAGGCGACCACCGTCAGCTGCTGCGTCGCACGGGTCAGCGCCACGTACAGGACCCGCAGGCCCGCCGGGGACTCCTCCGCGATCTCCGCCGGGGAGACCACCACCGTGGCGTCGTACTCCAGACCCTTGGCCTCCAGGCTGCCGAGCGCCACCGCCCGCTCCCCCAGGTCCGCCAGCCAGCCCGCGGCCTCCTGGCGCCGGTCCATGGCCACGACCACGCCGACCGTGCCGTCCACCTGTTCCAGCAGCCTCCGGGTCTCCTCCCGGACCGTGGCCCCCAGATCGTCCCCGGCGGCCGTGAAACGCGGCTCCAGGCCCGTGGAGCGGACCGCCGTCGGCGGCTCCATGCCCGGCATCGCCAGCCGCAGCACCCGGGCCGCGACCTCCGCGACCTCCGCCGGGTTGCGGTAGTTCACCGTCAGGGTGAACCGGCGCCGAGGCCGGGACCCCAGGGCCTCGTCGCGGGCCGCGGCCGCCTCCTCCGGGTCCGTCCACGAGGACTGCGCCGGGTCGCCGACCACCGTCCAGGTGCCGTGCCGGCCCCGGCGGCCCACCATCCGCCACTGCATCGGCGTCAGGTCCTGCGCCTCGTCCACGATCACGTGCGCGTACTCCGTGCGCTCCGCCGCGATCCGCTCCGCCCGCTCCCACTGGGTCTCCTCGCGGGTCGGCATCAGCTCCTCCAGCCCGCTGAGCTGGTCGAGCGGGTCGAGCTGCCGCTTGCGCTTGGGCCGCGCCGGCGCGCCGAGCAGCAGCTGGAGCTCGTCCAGCAGCGCCACGTCGTGCACCGACAACGGGCCCTTGCCGTCCGGGCCCACCCGGCGCAGCGAGCGGGCCAGCTGGCGGGTCTCCCGCGGGTTGAGGACCCGCCTGGACCAGCGGCCGAGCCGGCGCTCGTCGGCCATCGCGGCGAGCACCCCGCGCGGGGTCAGCTCCGGCCACCAGGCGTTCAGGAAGTCGATGAACGCGTCCTCGGTGGAGATGTCCTCGTCGAACGCGGAGCGCAGCTCGGCGGCGAGCTCCGGGTCGCTGTGCCGGCCGGCCCCGCCGGAGCGCGCGTACAGGGCGTCGAGCAGCAGTTTGCGGGCGCGCGGGCGCAGCAGGTTCACCGGCGCGGTGCCGCTGAGCACGTTCTGCCGGATCCGGTTCAGCTCGTCGGCCTCCAGCTCCTGGCGGCGGCCGAAGGCGACCACCCGCAGCCGCTCGGGCGCGTCACCGAGCTCCAGCGCGCCCCGTACGGCCTTGTGGAGCACCTTGCGCATGCGCGAGGAGCCCTTGATCCGGGCCACGGCCGGTTCGTCGTACGTGGTCGCCTCGGCGCCGTCGACCAGCGAGCCGAGCGCCCGGATGGCGACCTGGCCCTCCTCGCCGAGGGAGGGCAGCACGCCCTCGGTGTACGCGACGAGCAGGGGGGTCGGCGAGACGATCAGGATGCCGCCGGAGTAGCGGCGCCGGTCCTGGTAGAGCAGGTAGGCGGCGCGGTGCAGGGCGACGGCCGTCTTCCCGGTGCCGGGCCCGCCCGCGACCTCGGCGACCGAGGCGGCGGGGGCCCGGATCACCATGTCCTGCTCGGCCTGGATGGAGGAGACGATGTCCCGCATCGAGTGGGTGCGGGCCCGCCCGAGGGCGGCCATCAGGGCGCCGTCGCCGATGGCGGGCAGCTCCCGGCCGTCGAGGGAGGCGGTGATCTCGGGCCGCATCAGGTCGTCCTCGACGCCGAGCACCTTGCGGCCCTTGGAGCGGATGACGCGCCGCCGTACGACGCGGCCCGGGTCCTTGGGCGTGGACCGGTAGAACGGCGCGGCGGCCGGCGCCCGCCAGTCGATGACCAGCGGTGCGTAGTCGGCGTCGAGCACGCCGATGCGCCCGATGTGGAGCGTCTCGGCGATGTCGGCGGTGAGGTCCTCGCGGATCGCGTCGTCGGCCGGCTCGACGGAGGTGTACGCGCCGTCGGGGCCGCGCTCCCCGTCCTTGCCGAGGACCAGGTCGATCCGGCCGAAGAGGAAGTCCTCGAACTCGTTGTTCAGCCGGTTCAGGTGGATACCGGCCCGGAAGACCTGGGCGTCGCGTTCGGCGAGGGCGCCGGGCGTGCCGACCTGACCGCGCTTGGCCGCGTCGTTCATCAGGAACTCGGCCTCGTCGATCTTCTCCTCGAGGCGGCGGTACACCTGGTCCAGATGCGTCTGCTCGACCGCGATCTCCCGATCGCGGACGGAATCCGCCGTGCTGTCGACAGCGGCATTCTGCGCGGCCACCAAGGCCCCCTTCTGACGTGCATGGGCGACCGTCAACCGTACGCGAATCCGCACCGGGTCCGCACGCCCGTTCCGGTGACCGGGCGAAGATCACTACCCGGGGCGGGCCGCGAGGTGCCTCCTGCGGTGCCGCGCGACCCGCTCGCGGTTGCCGCACAGCTCGCTGGAGCACCACCGGCGCCGGTGGCCGCGCGAAGTGTCCAGGTAGATGCGGGTGCAGCCGTCCCCCTCGCAGGACCGCAGCAGGGCCCGCTCGCCGGGATCGGTGAGCAGTTCCACGGCGTCCCGGGCGACGGCGGCCAGCAGCGCACCGCATTTCACCCCGCCGCACAACTCCCGTACGAGGTGACCTTCTTGGTCCCTTACGGCACACAGTCCCGGGGGTGGACCGGCGGCCAGCGCGTTGACCCGGGCCAGCGCGCCCTCGTCGGGGCCCGCCCCGGCGAGCTCGGCCCGTACGAGGCTGTCCACGTCGCGGCGCAGCGCCCGGAAGGCCTCCACCCAGTCGGGACCCACCCGGGTGATCGGCGTCCGGTCGGGCACGAGCCCGGCTCCGGCGAGCCACAGCCGCAGCTCGTCGCCGTCCCGGATCTCCTCGGCGCCCGCGGGGGCGGCGAGGGTGGCCATCAGGTCCAGGCAGACCCGCCCGGAGTCGAACCACATGCCCGTCACCGCCTCTTCGCCATGGGGCGTGCCTCTCAGAGTGCCGCGAGCCGCGTGGATGCGGAACCCCCCGTACGGGGCCGGGGCGGCGGCCCGGCGAGGGCCGGCCGGGTCCGGAAGGCGGGTCCTACAGCGGCGGGTCGTCGTGGAGGAGGCGTTGGAAGAGGCGGTGGTCGCGCCAGGCGCCGTCGATGTGCAGGTAGCGCGGGGCGAGCCCGTACTGCTCGAACCCGGCCTTCGCCAGGACGCGCTGCGAGGCCAGGTTGCCGACCAGGGTCCCGGCCTCGACGCGGTGCAGCCCGAGCTCGTCGCGGGCGATCCGGCAGACCTCCGTCAGGGCGGCGGTGGCCAGCCCCCTGCCGGTCCAGGCCTGGTCGACCCAGTAGCCGACGCCGCCGCTGCGGAAGGGCCCGAGGGCGATGCCGCCGAGGTTGATCATTCCGACGGGCGCGCCGGTGCCGGTCTCGACGAGCACGTACGGCGCGAGGCGTCCGCCGTCGCGCTCGGCGAGCAGGGCCGCGATGCGCGCGGCCTGCCCCTCCTTGGTGAAGAACACCTCGGACCGCCACGGCTCGAAGGGCGCCATGTACGCCCGGTTCCGCGCCAGCGTGTCGGCCAGCCCGGCGGCGTCCCCGAGCTCGACGCCCCGCATCTCCACCCCGTCAATGATCATCCCCGCACGCTAGCCAACCCCGCGGGCCACATCCAGCCCGGTCGGCGTTCCGCGGCGCTCGGGCACGGGAGCCGGCCCCCGACAACGGCGCCGCACCGGCCCGGCCCTCCCGCACGGAACCCGGCCCGGCCGGACGTACGCGGGCCGGCCCGGCCGGACGTACACGGCCCAGCCCGGCCGGACGTAAACGGCCCGGCGGGGCGGAACCCCCTGGCCGTCAGCGCGGCGCGGCCCCGGTCAGCCGGCGGAGCCGCCGCTGCACTCGCCGGCGTCCAGTGCCAGCCGGTAGCCCCGCTTCACCACCGTCTGGATCAGGTTCGCCGCCCCCAGCGCCCCCCGCAGCCGCGCCATCGCCGTCTCCACGGCGTGCTCGTCGCGGCCCGCCCCCGGCAGCACCCGCAGCAGGTCCGGCCGCGCCACCACCCACCCCGGCCTGCGCGCCAGCGCCCGCAGCAGGGCCATGCCGGCCGGCGGCACCGTCCGCAGCTTCTCGTCCACGAGCACCGCGTGCCCCCGGATCTCCACCCGGTGCCCCGCGACCGGCAGTACGCGCGCCCGGCCCGGCAGCTCCTGGCACAGCAGCTGGACCAGCGGACCCAGCCGGAACCGCTCCGGCTGGACGGTGTCGACCCCGGCCGCCTGCAGCGGGAGCGCCGTCACGGGCCCCACGCACGCCGACAGCACGTCCCCCCGCAGCCCGTCGAGCACCGCCTCCCGCATCCCGCGCTGCTCCGCCCGGGACAGCAGCGAGGCCGCCGCCGGGGCGGAGGTGAAGCTCACGGCGTCGACCGCGCCGACGGCCACCGCGTCCAGCAGCCGGTCCAGCGGTGCGAGGTCCTCCGGGGCCATCCACCGGTACACCGGGACGACGACCACCTCGGCCCCGCCGGCCCGCAGCGCCTCGACGAACCCGGGCAGGGGTTCCCCGTGCAGCTGGAGGGCGATGCGCCGCCCGGCGACCCCGCCGGTGAGCATCCGGTCGAGCACCTCGGCGAGGGATTCCGAATCCGGGGACCAGGTCTCCACCAGCCCGGCGGCCCGCACGGCGCCCTTCACCTTCGGTCCGCGCGCCAGCAGTTCGGCGGCCCGCAGCCGGGCCAGCAGTTCCTCGCCGATCCCCCAGCCGTCGGCGGCTTCGATCCATCCGCGGAATCCGATGGCGGTGGTGGCGACCACCGTGTCGGGCGCGCAGTGGATCAGTTCCTTGGTGGCGGCGAGGAGTTCGCCGTCGTCGGCCAGCGGCACGATCCGCAGGGCCGGGGCGTGCAGCACGGTGGCGCCGCGCCGGCGCAGCAGGGCGATCAGTTCGTCCGCCCGCCGGGCGGCGGTGACTCCCACGGTGAATCCCGCCAGCGGGCCCACCGTCGGCGCGGCCGGTCCGCCGGGGGTGTGCGTGTCGTCCATGGTGACCTGCCTTGCCCAGTGGGTCGGTATCACATCGCGCGATCAGCTGTCGCGGAAGCGGACCGAGCCTGTCAACTTGGCGTGTCAGGCTCGGTTCCGTCGTATTTCGTGTCCGTAAACGGGCGTTACACCGAGGTGAGCTGCGGCTTCGTCTCGGACCCGGCCGCCGGGAGCACGGCGGGGGCCGGCCGGCGAAGGTATACCGCCCACGTCACCGCGCAGCACGCCGCGTAGAAGCCGAGGAAGGTGACGAAGGCGGCCGTCCCGGATCCGGAGGTCGAGAACGCCTCCCGGAAGGCCAGGTTGATGCCGAGTCCGCCGAGGGCGCCGACCGCTCCGATGAGTCCCATGGAGGCCCCGGACAGCCGGCGTCCGTACGCGGCCGCGGCTTCCCCGCCCATGCCGCGGGCCAGCGCCTTGGCCTGGAAGATGCCGGGGATCATCTTGTACGTGGAGCCGTTGCCGAGCCCGCTCAGCACGAACAGGGCCACGAATCCGACGAGGAAGACGGCCAGCGAGTCCCGGCCGGAGGCGTAGACGACGACGCAGGTCGCGGCGGCCATGGCGATGAAGGTCGCGAGGGTGATCCGCGCACCGCCGAACCGGTCCGCGAGGGCGCCGCCGACGGGCCGGATCAGCGAGCCGAGCAGTGGACCGACGAAGGTGAGCGAGGCGGCCTGGAGCGGGGTGCGGCCGAACTGCGTCTGGAGCACGAGCCCGAAGGCGAAGCTGTAGCCGATGAAGGACCCGAAGGTGCCGATGTACAGGAACGCCATGATCCAGGTGTGGGCGTCGCGGACCGCCTCGCGGACGGCGCCGGTGTCGTTGCGCACGGGCGCGAGGTTGTCCATGCGCAGCAGGGCCAGCGCGGCCGCGGCCACGACCAGCGGCAGGTAGATCGCCAGGAGCAGCCTGGGGTGCCCGGCCCCGGCGGTCCCGATGACCAGCAGGGCGACGAGCTGGACGACGGGGACGCCGATGTTGCCGCCGCCCGCGTTGAGGCCGAGCGCCCATCCCTTCTTGCGCAGCGGGAAGAAGGCGTTGATGTTGGTCATGGAGGAGGCGAAGTTGCCGCCTCCCACGCCCGTCAGTGCGGCGACGGCCACGAAGACCGGGTACGGGGTCCCGGGCTCCATGACGACCAGGGCGGCCGTGAGGGGCGCGAGCAGGAGCAGGGCGCTGACGACGGTCCAGTTGCGGCCGCCGAAGTGGGCGACGGCGAAGGTGTACGGCACCCGGACGAGGGCGCCGACGAAGGTCGCGGTCGCGATGAGGAAGAACTTCCCGGCCGGATCGATCCCGTACCCGGGCCCCATGAACAGGACCATCACCGACCACAGGGACCAGACGGAGAACCCGACGTGCTCGCTGAGCACGGAGTAGAGCAGGTTCCGGCGGGCGATGCGCTCTCCGCCCTGCCTCCAGAACGTCTCGTCCTCGGGTTCCCACCGCTCGATCCAGCGGCCCCCCTTGCGCGGTGCGGTCGTACCGGTCATCACACGCCTCCACAGCTCTCGCGTCCGTGGTGACGACCGTAGGAACGGCGCGTTTCGGCCCCGGTCCCCGCCGGATGACCGGGGGGAAACCTTGCACTCACCCGCCGCCGGGGGCCTCTGTGAGCGCGGCGGGGCGCCAGCTCGCCGGGGGGACGTCCAGCCATCCGTACGCGGCGGCGGCCGCGTCCGCCGCCCGGTGCAGGGCGTCGAGTCCGGGGTGGCTGAAGCCCTTGCGCCACACCATCGACAGCGGGGACAGCGGCACCGGGTCGACGAGCGGCCGCTTCACGCTGCCCGGCAGGTCGAGGAAGTCCACCGTCACCAGCACCGGATGGCGGGTCTTGGCCATGACCCGGCGGAACTCGTCCTTGCCGATGGCCACGGGCGCGGGCGGCGCGGGTGCGATCCCGCGGCCGGCGAACAGTTCCCGGGCGAGTCCGGTCCACTCCAGGGTCCGCGGGTTGCCGGCCCCGGTGTACACGGTCTCCCCGGCCAGCGCGTCCAGCGGTACGGCCGCCAGCGCGGCCAGCGGATGCCCCTCGGGCAGCAGCACCGCGAGCGGCTCGTACCGTACGGGCCGGTGCGCGAGACGGGCCCGCAGTGCCGGGTCCAGGCCGTGGGCGTACCCGAAGGACACGTCGAGGCGCCCGGCGGCCACCTCGGCGGCGGCGTACGTCAGACCGCTCTCGAAGCGGGCCATCAGTTCGCAGTCCGGGGCGAGTTCCCGGGCCCGCTCCAGGACGCTGCGGGCGGTGCTGGGGCCGTCGGTGTTCAGATCGACGAGGAGCGCCCGGGGGCCGGTGAAGGCGGCGGCGAGTTCCTCGTGCGCGGACAGCACCCGCCGGGCCAGGGGCAGCAGCCGCTCCCCGTCCGCGGTCAGCTCGACGGCGCGGGTCGTCCGTGCGAACAGCCCCGTGCCCAGGACCTCTTCGAGGCGTCGGACGTCCCGGCTCAGCGCCTGCTGGGCGACGTACAGGCGGGCGGCGGCGCGGGTGAAGTGCAGTTCCTCGGCCACGGCGACGAACCCGCGCAGCAGCCGGGGTTCCACATCACGGGGATTCACCCGAGGAGACTAACAACGCAGGCGCGTGAATGGCTCCGGAACAGGTGTTGGACGCCCGGGCCCCGTGCGCCCGACTCTTTGATCATGCCGCAGACCACCTCCGCCCCGCTGATGACCGTGACCGGCTCCACCCTCGTCCTCGCCCCCGTTCCGGGCCGGCGGGCAACCCGGGCGCCGGGCCCGTACGCGCGGCTGTTCGCCGTGCCCGGCAGCCGCGCCTTCACCGTGGGCAACCTCATCGCCCGCCTCCCGATGGGCATGTTCGGCATCAGTGCGGTGATGATGATCGCGGGCCAGCGAGGCTCGTACGCCCTCGCCGGCGCGGTCACCGCCACCGGGCTGGCCGCCACCGCGCTGGTCGCGCCGTGGACCGCCCGCCTGGTCGACCGGTACGGCCAGGCCCGGATCGCCGTACCGGCGACGCTGATCGCGGTGCTCGGCTCGGTGGCGCTGGTCCTGTGCGTCCGTGCGCACGCCCCCGCCTGGACCCTGTTCGCCTCGTACGCCGCCACCGCGACCACCCCCAACATCGGCGGCATGTCCCGGGCCCGCTGGACGCACCTGCTGCGCGGCGCCCCCGCCGCGCACCACACGGCGATGTCCTTCGAGCAGGCCGCCGACGAGCTCTGCTACATGTGCGGCCCGGTGGTGGCGGCGTTCCTCTGCTCGGCGGTCTTCCCCGAGGCGGGCACGCTCACGGCGGCCGTGCTGCTCCTCACCGGCATGCTGGTCTTCACGTCCCAACGGGCCACGGAGCCCCCGGTGTCGGCGGCGGCCCACGGCGGCTCCCCGCTGCGCGCGGTCGCCCCGCTCCTGGCGCTCTTCGTCCCCCTCGGCATGCTGTTCGGTTCGATGGAGGTCACCTCGATCGCCCACCTCGGCGCGCAGGGCCTGGGCGCCGCCACCGGAGTGGTCCTGGCCCTCCAGGCGGCGGGCTCCTGCGCGGCCGGCCTGCTGTACGGCTCCCTGCGCCCGCGCGGTCTGCGCACCTGCCTGCTCGCGCTGTGCGTCGCGATGGCCCTGCCCTGGGCGGCGGCGGCCACGGGTTCCCTCCCGCTCCTGGCCCTCGCCCTGCTCCTGGCGGGAATGGCCACGGCGCCGACGATGGTCACGGCGATGTCCCGCATCCACGCGGTCACCCCGCAGGGCCGTCTCAACGAGGGCATGACCCTGGCGGTCACCGCGATCCTCGCGGGCATCTCCCTGGGCTCGGCCGGCGCGGGCGTCCTGGTGGACCACCTGGGCTCCACGACGCCGTACGCCCTCCCGGCGGCGGCGGCGCTCCTGGCCCTCCTGCTGCTCTTCCTCACCAACCCGGCGGTACGACTTTCCGGTACGACTCAGGTACCGTGAAGTGGTACCACTACTGGAGGAGCGGACCATGTCCATAAGCGCCAGCGAAGCCAGGGCCACCCTGTTCCCGTTGATCGAACGGGTCAACACCGACCACGCCCCGGTGCGGATCACTTCCAAGAACGGCGACGCCGTCCTCATGTCCGCGGACGACTACGACTCATGGCAGGAGACCGTCTACCTCCTGCGCTCCCCCGCCAACGCCCAGCGGCTGATGGAGGCCGTCGCGCGCGACCGCGAGGGCGCGCCCTCCGTCACCAAGAGCATGGACGAGCTGAGGCAGTTGGCCGGAGGGGAGGAGTGAGGAGCGTTCACTTCGACCCGGCCGCATGGGAGGACTTCCTGTTCCGGCTCTCCTCCGACCGCAAGATGGCCCGCCGGATCACCCGCTTGATCGGCGAGATCCAGCGTGACCCGTTCGGCGGGATCGGCAAGCCCGAGCCGCTCAAGGGCGAGCTGTCGGGCTACTGGTCCCGTCGGATCGACGACGAACACCGCCTCGTATATCGGGCTGACGAGAAGGAAGTGAAGGTCGTCAAGGCTCGGTACCACTACTGACGCCAAGGTCCCGGGCATGACGAAGGCCCCGCAGCCTGACGGCCGCGGGGCCCTTGCCCACATGGGATGAGTGGAGATGGCGGGAATCGAACCCGCGTCCAACGGTGCAGAAGCAGGGCTTCTCCGAGCGCAGTCCGCTGCGCTTTTCTCGGCCCCGGAGATCACACGGACAAGTCTCCGACGGGCTCAGTCACTGTTTGATTTCCCTCCAGCCCCCGTGACCGGGGCTAGAGGTTTAGATCCCTAATTGACGCCAGGATCCGGACCGGGACCACTTCCGGGCTGACGCTCCTCACAGAGGCTTCAGCTCACTGTTATTAGGCAGCGAGGGTGAAGCGGGAGTTATCGCTCTTGGAGTTGGCGATTATTGTTTGCGACATGTGGTTAGCGAGATCATTGCCGCTTCCTCGGCTCGCTTCCCCTGCATCGACATCCGCTGTCGAAACCGATCATCCCCATGTTGTTTTTTCAAAGTGCTCCACCCCGGGGGGCGGTGCTGACGCCCATGGTACGCGAAGTGGACCACGGGATGCCAGGTGATTAAACCGTGCCCCGCTGCTTGCGGCGGATGGCCGAGATCGCCCGGTTCGTCTCGCGGGTGTCCTGCTTCTCGCGCAGCGTCTGCCGCTTGTCGTACTCCTTCTTGCCCTTCGCCAGCGCGATCTCGACCTTCGCGCGGCCGTCCTTGAAGTACAGGGACAGCGGTACGACCGTGTGCCCCGACTCGTCGGCCTTGCGCTCCAGCTTGTCGATCTCCTCCCGGTGCATGAGGAGCTTGCGCTTGCGCCGGGCGCTGTGGTTCGTCCAGGTGCCCTGGCTGTACTCCGGCACGTGCACGTTGTAGAGCCAGGCCTCGCCGCCCTCCACGGACACGAAGCCGTCCACCAGCGAGGCACGGCCCTGGCGCAGGGACTTGACCTCGGTACCGGTGAGCACGATGCCGCACTCGTAGGTGTCGAGGATCGTGTAGTCGTGCCGCGCCTTCTTGTTCTGGGCGATCAGCTTGCGCCCTTTTTCCTTAGCCATAGTGCGGTCATTTTCGCACTACGACCCCACCCCGAGGCCACCCAATACCGTGCGCGCCCGTTCCTCGACGCCGTCGCCCGCCGCCAGGTCCGGCGTGATGCCGTTGCCGTCGAGGCTGCGGCCCGCCGGGGTGCGGTACGTGCCGACCGTCAGCTCCGCCACCGAGCCGTCCGGGAGTTGCGTCGGCATCTGCACCGAGCCCTTGCCGAAGGTCCGGGTGCCCACCGCCACCGCACGGCCGCGGTCCTGCAGGGCGCCCGTCACCAGCTCGGCGGCGCTCATCGTGCCGCCGTCGACCAGCGCGACCAGGGGGCTCGCGGTGTCCCCGCCCGGGCCGGCGTACAGGGCGCGCTGGGCCCCCCGTACGTCGTACGTGGCCACCAGACCGCCGTCCAGGAACGCGGAGGCGGCCGTCACGGCCTCGGTGACCAGGCCGCCCGGGTTGCCCCGCAGGTCGAGCATGAACCCGGTGCCGGGCGGGGCCGCGCGGACGGCGGCCCGGACCTGTTCGCCGGAGCCGCGGGTGAAGGAGGCGACCTTGATGACGGTGATCCCGCCGGGGAGTTCCCGCACGGTCACCGACTCGGTGTGCAGCTGCTCGCGCCGCAGGGTCTCGGTGAGGTCGGCGCCGTCCCGGGTGAGGTGCAGCACGACGGGGGTGCCGGCGTCGCCGCGCAGCAGGGTGACGACCTCTGAGACGGGCAGACCGGTGACGTCGTGGCCGTCGATGTTCAGCAGCCGGTCCCCGGCGCGCAGCCCGGCGCGGGCGGCGGGGCTGTGGGGCTGGACCCGGTCGACGTCGATCCGGCCGTCCGGGCGGCGGGCGGTCCACAGGCCGACGCCGGTCCAGCGGCCGTCGAGGTCGGCGGTGAAGGCGGCGTACTCGCCGCGGTCGTAGACCATGCCCCAGCGGTCGCCGCTGCGGCTGACCTCCTCCTGGGCGGCCTTCTTGCCGGACTTGCCCTCGGCGACGGCCTCGGCCGCGGCGCGGGCGACGGCCTCGCGGTCGGCGGTGCCCGGCTCCCGGGACGTCTCGGGTGCGGCCGCGGGGTGCTGCGTACCGGCGGCCGTTAACCCGCCGCCGGTGGCACCGTGGGCGTCGGCGCGGTCCCAGCATCCGGTGCCGGCCGCGGTGCCCACGGCGGCGATGAAGGCCAACGTCAGAACGGCCCCGCGACGCAGGTCGCGGGGCCGCAGACACAAGGCGGGAATACTCGGCAAGCCCAGCATGGCGCCGAGTCTAGGACAAGCCCCGTGGAGGTACGGCGGGTTGGGCGGAGCTCACACGGGGGCGCTCGTCACACCTTCAGGTACTTGCGCAAAGCGATGAACGCGGCCAGCGAGGGCATCAGCACCCCGATGACCAGCACCAACGGCAGCTTGGCCAGCACCGAGTCCCAGCCGATGAAGTTGATCAGCTCCATCTTGCTGCGCAGCGCGGCGCCGTGGTCGATCACGAAGTACTGGCCGGCGCCGAGCATGGCGCAGGCGAACACGGCGCCGATGAGGCCCGCGAAAGCGGCCTCCATGATGAAGGGGACCTGGATGTAGAAGCTGGACGCGCCCACGAGCCGCATGATCCCGGTTTCCCGCCTGCGGCTGAACGCGGAGACGCGCACGGTGTTGACGATCAGCAGCAGGGCCACGATCAGCATGATCAGCATGATGCCGAGGGCGGCCAGGTTGAGGTAGCCGAGCATCGTGAAGAGGTTGTCGAGCTCCTGGTGCTGGTCCTCCACCGACTGGACGCCGTCACGGCCCGCGAACGCCGTGGTGATGACCTGGTACTTCTCGGGCTGCTTGAGCTTGACCCGGAAGGATTCGGGCATCTGGTCCGGGGTGACCACCGTGGCGAGCGCGGTGTGCCCGAAGCGTTCCTTGTAGTGCTTGTAGGCCTCGTCGGAGGACTCGTAGTGGACCGTCTCGACGAGGTCCATCTTCTTCAGGTCGGTCTCGATCTGCTGCTTCTGGTCGGGGGTGACCGCGCCCTTGGCGCAGGCCTTGCTCCCGCCCTCGGCGTTGTCCTCCGCGTCGCTCTTGTTGCAGAGGTAGATCGAGACGTTGACCTTGTCGTACCAGTAGCCCTTCATCTCGCTCACCTGGTCGCGCATGAGCAGGGAGCCGCCGAACAGGGCGAGCGACAGGGCCACGGAGATGATGACGGCGAAGGTCATGGTGAGATTGCGACGGAGACCGACGCCGATCTCCGACATGACGAACTGGGCGCGCATGACGTCTCAAGGGCCTTTCAGTGCTGGTAGCCGTAGACGCCGCGCGACTGGTCGCGCACGAGTCGGCCCTGTTCGAGTTCGATGACGCGCTTGCGCATCTGGTCCACGATCTGCTGGTCGTGGGTGGCCATGATCACGGTGGTGCCGGTCCGGTTGATCCGGTCCAGCAGCTTCATGATGCCGACCGAGGTCTGCGGGTCGAGGTTGCCGGTGGGCTCGTCCGCGATCAGGAGGGCCGGCCGGTTGACGAAGGCGCGGGCGATGGCCACGCGCTGCTGCTCACCGCCTGAGAGCTCGCCCGGCATGCGGTCCTCCTTGCCGCCCAGGCCCACGAGTTCCAGGACCTGCGGGACGGCCTTGCGGATCTCGCCCCTGGGCTTGCCGATGACCTCCTGGGCGAAGGCGACGTTCTCGGCCACCGTCTTGTTGGGGAGCAGTCGGAAGTCCTGGAACACGGTCCCCAGCTGGCGGCGCATCTGCGGCACCTTCCAGTTGGAGAGCTTGGCGAGGTCCTTGCCGAGGACGTGGACCTGGCCGTGGCTCGCCCGTTCCTCGCGCAGGACCAGCCGCAGGAAGGTGGACTTGCCGGAGCCGGAGGAGCCGACCAGGAAGACGAACTCGCCCTTCGCGATGTCCAGGGAGACATCTCTGAGCGCGGGGCGGTTCTGCTTCGGGTAGGACTTGGAGACGTTGTCGAATCGGATCACGGGTGCACCACGGTCGCCGGGAGTAGGTGTGCGTGACCATACGCGAACGGGCGGGGGGTGGGGGGCCGGCGTCCGGAGTTGCCCGATATATCCCCTGGTCCGGGAGGGTACGGCGCACGATTGCCCGGACGGGCCGCGCCGAATGTCGCGAGAGCTGGCACAGTGGTAGGGGAACGCAGTCGTTCCTTCAAGCGTTGTTCAAGGGGACGAGAGGAGGAGAGCGCATGACCTACGACCGGCTCGTGTGCGCGAACTGCGCCGCGCCCGTCAGTCAGGGCCGTTGCCCGGTGTGCCGGGCGAACCGGGAGCGCCTCCAGCAGGAGGGCCCCTTCGCAGGCCTGAACCCCATGGCGCTCATCGTGCTGCTCGTGGTCCTGGTGGCCGCTCTGGCCCTGGTGGCGCAGCAGACGGCCTAGCCTCCCGCGTCCCGATCAAGACGTTCCATGCGGAGGAAAGACGCAGGGCCCGGACACCTGAGGTGTCCGGGCCCTGCGTCGTCTCGTCTACGCGGTCTGCTCCTGCTGCTTGCGCCAGCGGATGCCGGCCTCCAGGAAGCCGTCGATCTCGCCGTCGAGGACCGCCTGCGGGTTGCCGACCTCGAACTCCGTCCGCAGGTCCTTGACCATCTGGTACGGGTGCAGGACGTAGGAGCGCATCTGGTTGCCCCAGGAGCTGCCGCCGTCCTTGAGGGCGTCCATCTTGGCCTGCTCCTCCTGGCGGCGCCGCTCCAGCAGCTTGGCCTGGAGGACGTTCATGGCGCTGGCCTTGTTCTGGATCTGCGAGCGCTCGTTCTGGCAGGAGACGACGATGCCGGTCGGCAGGTGCGTGATGCGCACCGCGGAGTCGGTCGTGTTGACGCCCTGGCCGCCGGGGCCGGAGGCGCGGTACACGTCGACGCGCAGCTCGGTCTCGTCGATCTCGACGTGGTCGCTGGTCTCGACGACCGGCAGCACCTCGACGCCCGCGAAGGAGGTCTGGCGGCGACCCTGGTTGTCGAAGGGCGAGATGCGCACGAGGCGGTGGGTGCCCTGCTCGACCGAGAGGGTGCCGTACGCGTACGGGGCCTTGACGACGAAGGTGGTCGACTTGATGCCGGCCTCCTCCGCGTACGAGGTCTCGTAGATCTCGGTGGCGTAGCCGTGCCGCTCGGCCCAGCGCAGGTACATGCGCTGGAGGCGCTCGGCGAAGTCGGAGGCGTCGACGCCGCCGGCCTCGGCGCGGATGTTGACCAGCGCCTCGCGCTCGGCGTACTCGCCGGAGAGCAGGGTGCGGACCTCCATCTCGTCCAGCGCCTTGCGGACGGAGACCAGCTCGGCCTCGGCCTCGGCGAGCGTGTCCGCGTCGTCCATCTCCTGGGCGAGGTCGAACAGCACCGCGAGGTCGTCGATGCGGCCGCGCAGGGTCTCGGTCTTACGGACCTCGGCCTGGAGGTGCGAAAGCTTGCTCGTGATCTTCTGGGCGGCCTCCGGGTCGTCCCACAGGGACGGCGCGGCGGCCTGCTCCTCGAGCACGGCGATTTCTGCCCTCAGCTTGTCGAGGTCCAGGACGGCCTCGATCGACCCCATGGTCGAGGAGAGGGACTTCAGCTCTTCGGAAACATCGACGACTGCCACGGGTCCAGCGTAGCCGGTCCGCGGGCGGCCCCGTCCGGCCAGGCCGGATCACCCGTTCTGACGAGCGGGCGAACGGGCGTACGCTCACGGTATGACTCTCCTCCTCGTCAAGCGCCGCCATGTGGACCACATGCGTGTCACGACGACGAGCTGTCTGCCGCCGGACCTTCCCCAAGCCTGATCCACCCCGATCCGACTTGGTCCTGTACGCGGCCCCAGCGGCTCCGGCGCCATCCCTGCCGGCAGCCCTCCCCCTCCGCTGCCCCGACACCTCTGGGGAACAGGACCCCGTGACATCCGAAACGGAGCCGTCATGCCGTCCGCGCACACCCTCCCTGTCATCGACCTCTCCCAGGCCGACGACCCGACCCAGCGGGCCGATTTCCTGAAGAAGCTGCACGCGGCAGCCCGGGACACCGGTTTCCTCCACCTCACCGGGCACGGCATCACCGATGCGGAGACCGCCCGCATCCTGGAGCTGACCAGGGCTTTCTTCGCTCTGCCGGAGGCCGACCGGCTCTCCGTGAGCAATCTGAACTCGCCGCACTTCCGCGGCTACACCCGCATCGGCCACGAGCTGACCGGCGGGGCCTCCGACTGGCGCGACCAGCTGGACGTCGGCGCCGAGCGCCCGGCGCCGGTGGTGGGGCCGGGCGAACCCCCGTACCTGTGGCTGGAGGGCCCGAACCAGTGGCCGCAGGCCCTGCCGGAGCTGCGCCCGGTGGTCCTGGAGTGGCAGTCGCGGCTGGCCGCGGTGGCCCACCGCCTGCTGCAGGAGCTGCTGGCCTCGATCGGCGCCCCCTCCGACTTCTTCGACGCGGCGTTCGCGGACCGGCCGCACCTGCACACGAAGCTGATCCGCTACCCGGGCTCCGCGCCGTCCGGGGCCGACCAGGGGGTCGGGGCCCACAAGGACTACGGGTTCCTCACGCTGCTGCTCCAGGACTCGGTGGGCGGCCTCCAGGTGCGCCAGGGCGACGCGTTCCTGGACATCCCGCCGATGCCGGGGGCGTTCGTGGTCAACCTCGGCGAGCTGCTGGAGATCGCGACGGAGGGCTACCTGGTGGCCACGGACCACCGGGTGGTCAGCCCGCCGGGCGCGGTGGAGCGGTACTCGGTGCCGTTCTTCTACAACCCGCGGCTGGACGCGGTGGTCGAGACGGTTCCCGGCGCGTACCTGCGCTCGGCGCCCGGGGTGGCGCACGACGCGTCGAACCCGCTGCACGCCGAGTACGGGCGCAACGAGCTGAAGGGCTGGGTCCGGGCCCACCCGGAGGTGGCCCGCCGCTGGCACCCGGAGCTGGTCGCCTCCGGCGCGTAGCCGCCGCCGGGGCCGCAGCCCCGCCCCGCGTCCGCCCGGGCCCTCGGCCCGGGCGCAGGCGTCCGCCCGGGCCCGCCCCGCGCGCCTGCGCCTACGGCTTCGCCGGGGCCGAGTGCCTGCCGTTCTGCGGCGGCTGCGGCTCGTCGCCCGAGGAGGCGAGCCAGCCGCCCAGGCCCACGGCGGCGGCCAGGACCACGGCCGCCGCCGTCAGCGCCAGCCGGCGCCTGCGGACGGTGTCGGCGCGGTGGCGGGCCGAGCCGGGCCGGTGGCCGCCCGCGGGGCGCGGTACCCGGGCCGTGCCCAGCGCGCCCCCGGCCAGCTCCTCCGGTCCCGGTACCCGCATCGAGGTGTGGGTGTCCCGGTTGGAGTCCGTCGCGGAGCCGGGCACCAGCGGGACGACGCCCCGGCGGCGGACCGGGTCGGCGTCCAGGGGCTCCGCCGAGACGGGTTCCGGCTCCGGCTCGTCCGGCTCGTCCACGTCCAGCGGCGGCATCCCGGCCAGCATCGGGAGCAGGTCCCGCAGCCGGGCCGACAGCTCGGAGGCCCGCAGCCGGGACGCCGGCGCCTTCGCCAGGCACTGGACGATCAGCTGCCACAGCTCGTCCGGGATGCCGGGCAGCGGGACCACCGTCTCCGTCACGTGCCGCCGCAGCACCGCGCCCGGGTGGCCCCCGCCGAACGGGGTGAACCCGGCCAGCAGCTCGTACAGCACGGTGGCCAGGGCGTATATGTCGACGGCGGCCCGCGGCGGCAGGCCCTCCACGATCTCCGGTGCGAGGTAGTCCGGCGTGCCGATGATCCGGGTCGTGGGTGCCGTGGCCCGCCCCGCGGAGGCCCGCCGCGGCGAGTCGATCAGCTTGGCCACGCCGAAGTCGGTCAGCAGCGCCGGGTGCGAGCCGCCCGGGCCCAGCGGCCCCTGCATGTCCAGCAGCACGTTCTCGGGTTTGACGTCGCGGTGCACGACCCCGGCCGCGTGCGCGGCGGCCAGGGCGTCCGCGACGTCGGCGACGATCGCCACGGCCGCCTCGGGGGCGAGCCGGCGCTCCCGGTCGAGGCGCGTGCGCAGGTCCGTACCGCGTACGAGGTCCATGACCAGGGCCAGGTCGTTGCCGTCGACGACGAGGTCGCGGACGGACACGATGTGGGGGTGGTCCAGGCCGAGCAGCGCGCTGCGCTCCTGGACGAACCGTCCGACCAGCTCCTGGTCGGACGCGAGGTCCTCGCGCAGCAGTTTGACGGCGACGGGCCCTTCCGGCCCCTCGCCCAGCCACACCGTGCCCGCGCTGCCGCGCCCCAGGATCTGGTGCGCGGTGTACCGGCTGCCGATCTTCCGTGCCACGACTGCTCCCTCAGCGGCTGGCGTACGCACCAAAGCTACGCGGCCGGGTGGGGGTTGGCGGCACCGGAACGCGGCGACCTTCACTTCTGGGGGCGAAATCACGTCCCAGAAGTCGACAAATCCACGAAGTCGGCGTTATGGGGGCCCGGTTCAGGGCGTGCCGCCGCCGGTACCGCTGCCGGTGCCGGCGCCCGCGGAGTCCCCGAGCGCGGTGACCCAGTCGACGATGTCGGAGCCCCAGGTCCACAGCTGGTCGAACCAGCCCTTGCCGGTGCCGACCCACTCCTGGAGCGGGGTGAGCTCCCAGACCAGCCAGCCCGCCACCACGAACAGCAGGATCATGACCAGGCAGCCCTTGAGGCAGCCCAGGCCCGGGATCTTGATCGGGTTGGCGCTGCGCGGACGCGGCTCGCGCGGCTCCCGGCGCTGCGGCGGCGGGGCCTGCGGGGGCTGCTGCTGCGGGGGCGCCTGGCGCTGCGGGGCCTGCCGCTGGGGCGGCTGCTGGTACGGGGGCTGCTGCGGCTGCTGGTATTGCTGGGGCGGCGGCTGCTGCTGGTAGTACGGCTGCTGCTGGGGCGGCTGCTGGTAGGGCGGCTGCTGCTGGTACTGCTGCGGCGGCGGGCCCTGCCGGTACTGCGGGGGCTGCTGGGGGCGCTGCTGCGGCGGCGGGGGTGCCTGCCGTTGCGGACGCCGGCGCAGGGGGTCCTCGTTCGGGTCGAGGTAGTGCATCTGCGTCTGCTCGTTGCGGTCCCGTGCGGCCTGCATCTGCGACTGCCACGGGTGCGGCTGGCCCGGCTGCTGCACCGGGGGCATGACCGAGGTCGGGTCCGCGCCGGGGCCGCCGGGGCCGCCCGTGCTGGGCAGCACCGAGGTGGCGTCGGCCGCGCCGACCGGCGGGAGCACGCTGGTCATGCCGTTCGGGTCGTACGCGCCCATCGGCACGGCGGCACGGCCGGGCAGCACCTGGGTGGGGTCGGCGGCGCCGCCGTCCGGTGCCTGGGGGACGGGCGCCGGCGAGGGGTCGGGCGCGAGGAGGGCGCCGACGCCGAGGGCGGCCTCCACCTCGGAGGGCGCACTGTGCACGCCGATGCCGGAGGCGACCACGCGCAGGGCCCGGGCCAGGTTCTCGGCGCTGGGGCGCTCGTTCGGCTCCTTGCGCAGGCAGCGCTCGATGACGATCCAGAGCGGCTCGGGCACGTTCGGGGGGCGCTGCGGGTCCTCGCTGAGGTGGCGGTGCAGCACTTCGAGGGCGGTTCCGCCGGCGAACGGCGGGCGTCCGGTGACCAGTTCGTAGAGCAGGATGCCGGCGCCGTAGATGTCGACGGCGGAGGTCTGCGGGCGGCCCTCGGCGGACTCGGGGGCGACGTAGGCGGGGGTGCCGACGAACTCGTGCGTGCGGGTCAGCCCCGGGGAGTCGGCGAGGCGGGCGATGCCGAAGTCGGTGAGCATCGGCTTCATCTGGCCGCCGCGCTCGTCGAGCAGGACGTTGGCCGGCTTCAGGTCCCGGTGGACCACGCCGTCGGCGTGGCTGGCGGCGAGCGCGTCCGCGATCTGCGCGGTCAGCAGGCTCGCGGCCACGGGGGTGAAGGGGCCGTTCTGCCGGATGTACTTGTGCAGGTCCGGGCCGTCGATCAGGTCCATGACGAGGGCGAGGAGGTCGCCCTCGACGACGAGGTCGCGGGTGCGCACGATGTTGGGGTGCGTCAGGCGCAGCAGGACCGAGCGCTCCCGCAGGAAGCGCATGACGATGTCGGCGTCCTGGGCCAGCTCCTCCTTGAGGACCTTGATGGCCACGGTCTCGCCGGGCTGTCCTGCGACGGCGGCCTCCGCGCCGGCCGTCTCCCGCTGGCTGGCACGCCAGACGGTGCCCGTGGCGCCGCGTCCGAGCGGCTCTACGAGCAGGTACTTGCTGCCGACTGGCCGCACGTCTCGCGCTCCCTGCTGTCGTCCTGCTGTGGTTCTTCGCTGTGGTCTTCGCCGTGGTGCTTTTTCCGGCCCACTCTAGGGGGTGTCCCCGTGGAAGACGCGGGGTGCGGGAGGTTGGTTGCCGCACATATGTACGAAGAGTGATGTTTGAGGGGTATGCCGGGGGCGTTTTCCCGGGACTTTCGGCCGCCTCGTATGCCCGGACGTGTACGCGACATGCACAGAGGCGTGATCATCCAAGATCATTTATTGCCGGGCGCCGGGCGTGTTGTCCGTGACAGGTGCGAGGATGCACCCGTACGGAACGGCCGGGACGGGAGCCCTGCCTTCCGGCAGACCTGACCGGACGACGCGCCGTGCCGGGTGGGGGGTTGAGCGGGCGGGCACGCCCCGTCACACCCCTGCCGGGCGCACGCACCGCGCACCGCGCAGAAGGGACCGCTGACGGCGATGCAGATCCGGCTGACCGTC
The DNA here is from genome assembly GCF_044745505.1 of Streptomyces sp. NPDC086989. Classification (NCBI taxonomy): domain Bacteria; kingdom Bacillati; phylum Actinomycetota; class Actinomycetes; order Kitasatosporales; family Streptomycetaceae; genus Streptomyces; species Streptomyces sp. NPDC086989. Next base: position 38,087 of record NZ_JBIVAL010000021.1, on the reverse strand, counting down.
CTTGGGTCGCGCAGCGGCCACCAGACCGCGCCCGCCGGCTGTGACGTGCTCGTCACCGCGCCCGTGGGCACCGCGCTCGCCGCCGTGGCCTCCGGCCTGGCGGCCACCGTCGGCGGCCCCGACACTCCCCCGGCCAGCGCCGGGGGTGGCCCCCGCGGCACGGTCGTGCTGTACGCCGGTACGGAGCGGCTCGACCTCCAGCGGCGGGTGCTCGGGGAGCCGCCGCTCGTGGACGGGGCGGTGCTGGGACTGCACGCGCCGGTGCCGGACGTCCTGCCGGACGGGACGGACGGCGCGCAGCTGCACGTGGTGGCCGGCCCGGACGCGGGCGGGGTGCACCTGCTGCATCCCGGCGCGATCCGGATCGGACGCTCGGCCGACGCCGACGTCCCGCTGGACGACCCGGACGTGTCGCGGCTGCACTGCGCGGTGACGGTGATGCCGGACGGGCGGGTGGCGGTGGCCGACCTCGACTCGACGAACGGCACGACGGTGGACGGCGCCGTGGTGGGCCCGCAGCCGGTCGCGCTGACGCCGGGCGCGCTGCTCCGCATCGGCGAGTCGACCCTCCGCCTGACCCTGGACGCGGCGCCCGCCCTCCCGCTCGTGCCGGACCTGGAGGGCCACCTCGCCCTGACCCCGCCCGAGGCCCCGGCCGGCCCGGGCCTGCCCATCGGCACGCCCGGCGCGGGCCACGCGGCCGGACCGGGCCCGCAGCCGGACGCGGCCGGCGGTACCGAAGCGGGGCACACCGGCCCCGACCGGTCCGGGCCGGGAACGGACACGGACACGGACACGGCAAGGGGAACGGGCGCGGACCGCGGGGCCGGGGCGGGCTCGGAGCCCGGCGCCGCCCGCGGAGCCGGACCGGAGCACGCCCGCGCCGGAGCGGACCCGGGATCCGGCGCGGAGCGCCCGGAAGCGGCGTACAACGCCCCCGGCGGCGGCCGGAGCGGCGGGACCGGACCCGCCGCGGGGCGCAGCGGCGCGGCCGGGCCGGACCACGGCGCCCACGCGGCGGGCCGTGCCTCCGGACCGGGGACGGACGCCGGTGCGGACCGCCGGGCCGGCACGGGCGGTGGCCCCGGGGCGGGGGCCGACCGGGCTCGTCCGGGCGGGGCGGAGGCCGGCGCGGAATCGCGGGGCGGGCGCAGGCGGGGGTTCGGGGCCTGGGCGCGCAAGTGGGTGCGCGGGGAGGAGGCCGTCGAGGCGGAGGGCGTGGCCGGGCCGGCCGCGGCCGCCGTGCCCGACGCCGATGACCCCGCCGCGCTGCTGCTGGCCGCGCTGGGGCCGACCCGGCGGCTGTGGTCCCGTCCCCGGGGCCGGCTCGACGTCGGCCTCGGGGCCGGGAGCCGGATCGCGTTCCAGGACGTCGGCGCGCTCGGCATCGCCGGGCCGCGCGGACGGCTGACCGGCGTCGCCCGGTCCGTCGTCGCCCAGCTCGCCGCCCTGCACGGACCCGGCGAGCTGGAGATCGTGCTCATGGCCACGGACCGCGCCCGCGCCGTCGCCGACCGGCGGGCCGACTGGGGCTGGCTCGGCTGGCTGCCGCACGTGCGGCCCGCGCACGGCCAGGACTGCCGCCTGCTCCTCGCGTACGACCGCGACCAGGCCGGCGCCCGCACCGCCGAGCTGACCCGCCGCCTCGACGAGGGTCCGCTCGGCACCAACTGGGCCGCCGCCGACCCCCGCAGCGTCCACGAGGCCGCGTACGCCCACCAGGGCCCGTACACGCTCCTCGTCGTGGACGGGGACCCCGGCGCGGGAGGGCTGCGCGACCTCACCGGCCGGCTCGCCTCGCACGGGCCGGCCGCCGGGATCCACGTGCTCGTGCTCGCCGAGACGCCGCCCGCCACGCCCGCCTCCCCCGTCACCGACACGTACGAGGCCGCCTGCGCGAGCAGTCCCGCCTTCCGGGACTGCGGGGCCGTCGCCCTGCTCAGCGGTGATGTGGCCACGACCGTACGGACGTTCACGGTGACCGGCGGCAGGCCGACCCCGCCCGGGACCACCGCCACCGCCGACGCCGTCTCCGCGGCCTGGGCCGAGCGGTTCGCCCGTGCGCTGGCCCCGCTGCGCGCCGAGCCCTCACCCGCCGGGCCGCGGCGGGCCGTGGCGGCCGCACTCCCGACCACGGCCCGTCTCCTCGACGAGCTGGGGCTGGCCCGGGCCACCCCGGCTTCGCTGATGGCCCGTTGGGCCGCCGCCACCGACCAGGGGCAGGACGTCGGCGGGCGGGCCGAGCTCGTCCTCGGCAGCGGGCGGAGCGGGGCGGTCGGTGCCGAGCTGGTCCAGGACGGGCCGCACCTCCTGGTCGAGGGGCCCGCCGGGAGCGGCCGTACGGAGCTGCTGCGGTCGGTGGCGGCCTCGCTGGCCGCGGCCGCCCGGCCCGACCGGCTGGGCCTGGTCCTGCTGGACGGGGCCGGCGGCGAGCGCGGTGACGGGCTCCAGCCCTGCACCGAGCTCCCGCACGTCGCGGCGCACCTCGTCGCCTCCGACCCGGTCCGCATGCGGGAGTTCGCCCAGGCCCTCGGCGCCGAGCTGAAACGCCGCGTCGAGCTCCTGGACGGGGTCCCGTTCGCCGAGTGGCATGCTCGCCGCGCACTGTCCGACCGGCTGGTCTCACCCCGTCGGCCCAGTCCCGGCGAACTGCTCGGCGATCTCGACCCGCAGCGCTCGGGCACGCTGCGGCTGCGTTCCGCCGCGCCGCGCACCGAACCGGCCGGGCCGGGGCCGCTGCCCCGCCTGGTGGTGCTGGTGGACGACTTCGACGCCCTGGTCGCGCCGGGGCTGGGCAGCACGGGCCGCCCCGCGGCCGGTTCCGTCGTCCGGGCGCTGGACGCGGTGGCCCGTGACGGCGCGCGGCTCGGCGTGCACCTGGTGGCCGCGAGCGCCCGTCCGGACCGTACGGCCGACAGCGAGCTGGGCCGTACGAACCCGCTGCGGATCGAGCTGGACTCCCCCGACCAGCCGGGCCCGGGCCGCGGCCGGCTGCGGTACGCCGACGGGCGGACGGTCCCGTTCCAGGGCGGCCGGGTGACCGGCCGGATCCCGCGGACGGCGACGCAGCGGCCGACCGTGGTGCCGCTGGAGTGGGAGCGGATGGGCGATCCTCCGGCCCGCCGTCCCGTGCGCGAGCTGGGCAACGGCCCCACCGACCTGGCGCTGCTGGCGAGCGCCCTGGACCGGGCCTCGCACCTGGTCTCCGCGATACCCGTGCTGTTCCCGCCCGCCCCCTGAGCGGACGCTGCCCGGCCCGCCCCGACACGCTGCGGCGCGCGCGAGGCGGTATTGCGGGGGTGCGCGGCGCGGCGTAGACCTTGTGGGACGAGTCACACCACGGGCATCGGGGGCAGAGCCATGCGCAGGCAGGGAACGAGCCGTACGACGGACCGTAGTCACGGGAAGGACCGCAGAAGGAGCCGCGGCGCCGCCTGGGCGGCCCTGGCGGCCGCGGGCGCGCTGGCGCTGAGCGGGTGCGGGGGCGGCGGTGACAAGAAGGACGGCCCGCCGCAGGGCGACGGGGCGACGGCCGGGCAGCGGGTGGAATTACCGAAGCTGACCGGTGAGAAGCTGGAGGTCGCGGCGGTCTGGACGGGTCCGGAGCAGGCGAACTTCGAGAAGGTCCTGAAGGAGTTCGAGAAGCGGACGGGTGCGACGGTCACGTTCGTCCCGGCGCAGGACCCGATCGTCACCTTCCTCGGTACGAAGATCGCGGGCGGTCAGCCGCCGGACGTGGCGCTGCTGCCGCAGGTCGGGGCGCTGGTCTCGGCGGTGCAGAACAAGTGGGTGCAGCCGGTCGGCCCGGAGGCGCGGGCGCAGCTCGACAAGAACTACTCGGACGGCTGGAAGAAGCTGGGCGCTGTCGACGGCACCCAGTACGGGGTGTACTACAAGGCCGCCAACAAGTCGCTGGTCTGGTACAACGCGAAGGCCTTCGAGGCGGCGGGCGTGCAGCCCCCGAAGACCTGGAAGGAGCTGCTGACCGCGGCCGACACCCTCTCGGCGTCCGGTACGCCGGCCGTGTCGGTGGCCGGTGCGGACGGCTGGACCCTGACGGACTGGTTCGAGAACGTGTACCTCTCGCAGGCGGGCCCGCAGAAGTACGACCAGTTGTCCAAGCACCAGATCAAGTGGACGGACGACAGCGTCAAGCAGGCGCTGACCACGCTCGGGGAGCTGTTCGGGCGCAAGGACTTCCTGGCGGGCGGCCCGAGCGGGGCGCTGGCCACCGAGTTCCCGAAGTCGGTGACGCAGACCTTCACCGGGGGCGACCGGCCGGCGGCCGCGATGGTCTACGAGGGTGACTTCGTGGCGGTGAACATCGGGCAGACCGAGGCGAAGGTGGGCGAGGACGCGCTCGTGTTCCCGTTCCCGGCGGTCGGCGCCAAGGCGCCGGTGGTCTCGGGCGGCGACGTGGCGGTCGCGCTGAAGCCGTCGAAGGGCGCACAGGCGCTGCTGACGTTCCTGGCCTCCCCGGACGCGGCGGAGATCCAGGCCCGTGGGGGCGGATTCGTCTCCCCGAACAAGTCGGTGGACCTGAAGGCCTATCCGAACGACATCCAGCGGGGCATCGCCAAGGCGCTGATCGCGGCGGGCGACGACTTCCGCTTCGACATGTCGGACCAGGCCCCGGCGGCGTTCGGCGGGACGCCGGGGGCCGGCGAGTGGAAGGCGCTCCAGGACTTCCTGGCGAACCCGTCGGACGTGGCGGGCACCCAGGCCAGGCTGGAGGCGGACGCGGCCAAGGCATGGGGGGCCCTCCCAGCGGCAACTGGGGGAGGGAACTGATCCCGTGGCCCCGGCCCCTTCGGCAGCGCGGTCCGCGGAGGCCCGGCGCCGCCGCCTCGTCGCGGCGGCGTTCCTCCTGCCCGCCCTGGTGCTGCTCGGTGCGCTCGTCGTCCATCCGATCGGCTACTCGGTCTACCGCAGCTTCTTCGACCGCTCCGGCGACACCTTCGTGGGCGGCGGCAACTACGGCGAGATCCTGCACGACGACACGATCCGCACGGCCCTGAAGAACACGGCGCTGTGGGTGGTGCTGGCGCCGACCACGGCCACCGCCCTCGGCCTGGTCTTCGCGGTGCTCACCGAACGGGTGCGCTGGGGCACGGCGTTCAAACTGCTGGTGTTCATGCCGATGGCGATCTCGATGCTGGCGGCGGGCATCATCTTCCGGCTCGTGTACGACCACGACCCCGACAGGGGCGTCGCGAACGCGGTCTGGGTCGGGGTGCACGACACCTTCGCGCAGTCCTCGGCGTTCCCCAAGGCGCGGCCGGGCCGTGACTCCCCGCTGGTCCCCGCCGCGGGGGCCGACGCGGGCGGCTTCACGACCCGCGATCCCGTACGGGCGGGCGTGCCGGTGCTGCTCCCGCTGGTCGGCGTGGCCCCCGGGGCCCTGCCCGAGGGGACCCGTACGGCCAGGGCCGCGCCCGCCGAGCCCGGCAAGGTCACGGGGACGGCCTGGCAGGACTTCACCCGGGGCGGCGGCGGCCGGACGAACACGGTCGACGCGACCGAGCCGGGCCTGGCGGGCATCCGGGTCGAGGCGGTCAAGGACGGCAGGGTCGTCGACTCGGCGACGGCCCGCGCCGACGGCACGTTCACCCTGTCGGCGAAGGCGGACGGGGCGCTGCTGCGGCTGCCCGCGTCGAACTTCCGCGAGGCGTACGCGGGCGTCGAGTGGCTCGGCCCGGCGCTGGTGACCCCGGCGGTGATCGGGGCGTACGTGTGGATGTGGGCCGGGTTCGCGATGGTGCTGATCGGGGCCGGGCTGGCCGCCGTACCGCGGGAGCTGCTGGAGGCCGCGCGGGTGGACGGGGCGAACGAGTGGCAGGTGTTCCGCCGGGTCACGGTGCCGCTGCTGGCGCCTGTGCTGGCGGTGGTCCTCGTGACCCTGGTCATCAACGTGATGAAGATCTTCGACCTGGTGTTCGTGATCGCGCCGGGCTCGGTGCAGGACGACGCGAACGTCCTGGCCCTCCAGCTCTACCGCACCTCGTTCGGCACCGACGCCGATCCGGGGCTGGGCAGCGCGATCGCGGTGCTGCTGCTGGCGCTGGTGGTGCCCGTCATGCTCTACAACATCCGCAGGCTGCGGAAGGAGGGGCTGCGATGAACCGGCTCGCGGCGGGTGCGGCGGCCGGGGCCGTCCGCGTGTTCCTGGTCCTGGCCGCGCTGTTCTGGCTGGTGCCCACCCTCGGACTGCTGATCTCCTCCTTCCTGTCCCCCAACGACCTGAACAAGGGCGGCTGGTGGCAGGCGCTGACGGCGCCGGCGCGGCTGACCACCGACAACTACGCGCATCTGCTGGCCGACGACACCATCACGAGTGCGCTGCTCAGCACGGTGGCCATCACGCTCCCGGCGACGCTGCTCGTGGTCGCGCTGGGATCGCTGGCCGGATACGCCTTCGCCTGGCTGGAGTTCCCGGGCCGGGACTGGCTGTTCCTGGTCGTGGTGGGGCTGCTGGTCGTCCCCGTACAGGTGGCGCTGATCCCGGTCTCCGAACTGTTCGGCGCCGTCGGGCTGTTCGAGACCACCGCCGGGGTGGTCCTGTTCCACACCGCGTTCGGGCTGCCGTTCGCCATCTTCCTGCTGCGCAACTTCTTCGCGCAGATCCCGCGCGAGCTGCTGGAGGCGGCCCGCCTGGACGGCGCGGGCGAACTGCGGCTGTTCGCCCGGGTGGTGCTGCCGCTGGGCGGGCCCGCGATCGCCTCGCTGGCCATCTTCCAGTTCCTGTGGGTGTGGAACGACATGCTGGTCGCGCTGGTGTTCGCGGACTCGGCGCACCCGCCGATCACGGTCGCGCTCCAGCAGCAGGTACGGCAGTTCGGCAACAACATCGACGTGCTGGCGCCCGGCGCGTTCCTGTCGATGGTGGTGCCGCTCGTGGTGTTCTTCGCCTTCCAGCGGCAGTTCGTCTCGGGGGTGATGGCGGGAGCGGTCAAGTAGGACGGGCCCGTCGACGTGCGGTGTTGACGCAGCGCAACCCGAATGCCGCACGCCGCGTAACCCGATCGCCACGCCGGGGTTGCCGGGGGGAGCAACATGCCCGCGCCGACCCCTGGATGTGCCGTGCCCCGGTTCAGCGTCATCGTGCCCGCGTACGAGGTCCAGGCGTACCTCCAGGAGAGTCTGGATTCGGTCCTGTCCCAGTCGTACCCGGATCTGGAACTGATCGCGGTCGACGACGCCTCCCCGGACTCCTGCGGTTCGATCATCGACGAGTACGCGGCGCGGGACCCCCGGGTGACCGCCGTGCACCTGGCGCACCACCTGGGGCTGGGGCCGGCCCGCAACGCGGGCCTGGCCCGGGCCACCGGCGACTACCTGGTCTTCCTCGACGGCGACGACACGCTCGCCCCGGGCGCCCTCCGGGCCATCGCCGACCGGCTCAAGGACACCGGCTCCCCGGACGTCCTCGTCTACGACTACGCGCGCACCTTCTGGACCGGGGAGCTGGTGCGCAACCGGCTTTCGCACCGGCTGTCCGAGGAGGGCCCGGCCAGCTTCCGGCTCGCGGACCGCCCCGCCCTGCTCGGCATGCTGATGGTGGTGTGGAACAAGGCGTACCGCCGCGAGTACGCGAAGCGCGAGGGCCTCGCGTTCCCGCCCGGCTTCTACGAGGACACCCCCTGGACCTATCCGGCGCTGCTGGCCGCCGAGTCCGTCGCGGTCCTGGACCGGGTCTGCGTGCACTACCGCCAGCGGCGCACCGGTTCGATCCTGACCACCACCAGCCGCCGCCACCTGGACATCTTCGACCAGTACGACCGGGTCTTCGGATACCTCGGCTCCCGCCCCGGGCTGGAGCGCTGGCGCCCCACCGTGCACCGGCGGATGGCCGAGCACTTCTGCGCCCTGTACGCCGACCCGCGCCGCCTCCCGCGCGGCTGCCGGGCCGAGTTCTTCCGCCGGGCGTCCGCACTGCTGCGCCGCCACCGGGCCGCCGGCCCTCCCCCGCTGTCGCTGTCGCGCACCGACCGGATCCGGCACACCCTGATGCGGCTCGGGGCGCGCCGCACGTACCGCACGCTGTCCGTGCTCCGCTCGGCCGCACTCGCGGCGCGGCGCGCCGGGGCCTCGCTGGGACGGGGCCTGCGCGAGAGCGCACTGCGCCTGCACTACCGCCTCCAGCGGCTGCTGCCGCTGCGCCCGGAGCTCGCGGTCTTCTCCGCGTACTGGCACGGCGGCTACGCCTGCAACCCGGCGGCCGTCGAGGCCAAGCTGCGCGAGCTCGCGCCCCGGATGCGGACGGCGTGGATCTGCGACCCGCGGCACGCGGCGACGCTCCCGCCGCAGACGGCCGCGCTCCGCCCGGGCTCCGCGGCGTACTGGACGGCGCTCGCCAGGGCCACGTACCTGACCACGAACGTCAACTTCGACCGCGCGCTGGTCAAGCGGCCGGGCCAGGTGCTGCTCCAGACCCAGCACGGCACCCCGCTCAAGCGGGTCGGGCTGGACCTCCAGGACCGGCCGGCGGCGACCCCGACGGGCGATTTCGCGGGTCTGCTGCGCGGCGCGGACCAGTGGGACTACCTGCTGTCGGCGAACCGGCACTCCACCCTGGTGTGGGAGAGGGCGATCCCGTCCTCGTACACCACCCTCGAATACGGCTATCCGCGCAACGACGCCTTCCACCGGGCCACCCGGGACGACGTCGTCGCGCTGCGCGAACGCCTCGGCATCCCGGCGGGCTCGACGGCGGTCCTGTACGCGCCGACCCACCGCGACTACCGGCGCAGCCGGCCCGAGCACCTGGACTTCGAGCGGGTGCTGCGGGACCTGGGCCCGCGCTTCACGATCCTGGCGCGCTCCCACCTGACGTACGCGGACGCGCCCGCCGCGCCGGTGCGCCACCCGCGCCTGGTCGACGTCTCCGGCCACCCGTCGGTGGAGGAGCTCTGCCTGGCGTCGGACGCGCTGGTGACGGACTACTCGTCGCTGATGTTCGACTACGCCGCGCTGGACCGGCCGATGGTGATCTTTGCGGACGACTGGGAGGCGTACGAGGCGGCCCGCGGCACGTACTTCGACCTGCGGTCGTGTCCGCCGGGGGCGATCGCCCGGACCGAGGACGAGCTGGTGGACATCTTCGCCACCGGCCACTGGCAGGGCTCGCGCTCGGCGCAGCTGCGGGCGGCGTTCCGGGCGCGGTTCTGCTCGTACGACGACGGCCACGCGGCCGAGCGGGTCGTGCGGCACGTCTTCCTGGGGCAGCCGGGCGCGGTCCCGCCGGTCGTCCCGCTGGCGGACCGCCGTCCGGCCCCGGCGGCCGCCTCCGGGGTCCGGCAGCCGGCGCAGGCGTCCGTGACCGCGGCGGGCCTCTGGCCGTAGGCCGTCAGGAGCCGGGGGACGTCGCCTTCAGGCCAGCGACCACCGAGCGGGCCAGGTCGTCCAGGTACCGTCCCGGAACGGCGTCGCGCGCCACCACCTGGCGCCAGTAGAGGGGGCCGATCGCCAGGTCCAGGGCCCGGCCCGGATCGGTCCCCTGCGCCAGTTCGCCGCGTGCCACGGCCTCCGACACGATCCCCTCGGCCATCCGCCGCTCCCCGTCCAGCAGGGCCCCGCGCACGGCGTCCGCGATCTCCGGGTTGCGGGCCGCCTCGACCAGCAGGTCCGGGATGACCGCCGAGGCGACCGGGTGCCGCAGCACGTGGGACAGCACTTCGAGCAGCGCCCGTACGTCCCCGTACAGCGAGCCCGTCGCCGGCACGGGCAGGCCGTCCACCGCGAAGGCGCCCACCAGGTCCAGCACCAGGTGCAGCTTCGACTTCCAGCGCCGGTAGACGGCCGTCTTCCCGACGCCCGCGCGGCGCGCGATCCCCTCGATGGACATCCGCGAGAACCCGACCGCGGCCAGTTCCTCGACCACCGCGGCCCGGATCGCCTCGGTCACGTCCTCGCGCAGGACGGCGGCCCCGGCGGGGGCGCGGCGGCCGGAGGCGGGTGCGGGTGCGGGGGCGTCGGCCGGGTCCGTGGTCATGCACCGAGCATAACCGCGCACGCCGCCACCACTTCGTCACGACGATACGGTTGCGTTCCGTCGTGGCACGTCCTAGTCTCGCCGTAGCGACGATACGGCCCCGTCCCGACGACGCGCCGACGCCTCCACCCCGTCGAAAGCGACCCCCGTGACCACCACTGCGCCAGCCGCGCCCCCCTCGTCCGCCGCGCTCGAAGCGCTGGCGGCCGCCCACGGCCTGACCGTCAGCGGCGCCCGCCCCTCGCTCCCGAGCTACGTGCGCCAGCTCTGGGGCCGCCGCCACTTCGTGACCGCGTACGCCACCGCCCGGATGCACGCCACGTACAGCACGGCCAAGCTCGGCCAGGTCTGGCACCTGGTGACGCCGCTGCTGAACGCGGCCGTCTACTACTTCATCTTCGGCGTCGTCATGAACGCCAGCCACGACGTGCCCGACTACATCCCGTTCCTGATCACCGGCGTGTTCGTCTGGGACTTCATCGGCAGCTCCATCAACGCCTCCACCCGCGCCGTCCACGGCAACCTCGGCCTGGTCCGCGCCCTGCACTTCCCCCGTGCCAGCCTGCCGCTGTCGACCGTCGTCCAGCTCTTCCAGCAGCTGCTGGTCACCATGGGCGCGCTCGTCCTGCTGCTGTTCGCCTGCGGCCAGACGCCGACCCTGAAGTGGCTGCTGGCCGCCCCCGCGCTGGCCCTGATGGCCGTCTTCTGCGCCGGCGTCGCCATGGTCATGGCCCGCCTCGGCAGCAAGAGCCCGGACATCAGCCAGCTGATGCCGTTCATCCTGCGCACCTGGATGTACTCCTCCGGCGTCATGTGGTCCATCGACCAGATGCTCAAGAAGGACCATCTCGCGCACTGGGTCACGGTCGTGCTCAAGACCAACCCGGCGGCCGTCTACATCGACCTGATGCGCTACGCGCTGATCGACAGCTTCGACCCGCACGCGCTCCCGCACCACGTGTGGGCGATCGCCGTCGGCTGGGCCCTGCTCGCGGGCGTCGGCGGATTCATCTACTTCTGGAAGGCTGAGGAGGAGTACGGCCGTGGCTGACACCACAACCGCACACGCCGCCGGATCGGCATCGGCGCCCGCGTCCGCACCGGCGGGCGCACCGGCCCCGCCGGCCCCCGACACCCGCGTCCCCACTGTCATCGCCGACGGGGTCCACGTCGTCTACAAGGTGCACGGCTCGGGCGCCCGCAAGGGCGGCGCCACCGCCGCCCTCAGCCGGATCTTCTCCCGGGGCCCCGTCCCCGGCATGCGCGAGGTGCACGCCGTCAAGGGCGTCACCTTCGTCGCCCACAAGGGCGAGGCGATCGGCCTGATCGGCTCCAACGGCTCCGGCAAGTCCACCCTGCTGGCCGCGATCGCCGGCCTCCAGCCCGTGGCCCGCGGCAGGATCTACTCCCACGGCCAGCCCTCGCTCCTGGGCGTGAACGCGGCCCTGATGAACGACCTCACCGGGGAGCGCAACGTCGTCCTGGGCGGCCTCGCGATGGGCATGTCCAGGCAGCAGATCCGCGAGCGCTACCAGGGCATCGTCGACTTCTCCGGCATCAACGAGAAGGGCGACTTCATCTCCCTGCCCATGCGGACGTACTCCTCCGGCATGGGGGCCCGGCTGCGCTTCTCCATCGCCGCCGCCAAGGACCACGACGTGCTCATGATCGACGAGGCCCTCGCCACCGGCGACGCCGCCTTCCAGCGCCGCAGCCAGGCCCGCATCGAGGAACTGCGCGAGCAGGCCGGCACCGTCTTCCTCGTCAGCCACAGCATCGGCACGGTCCGCGAGACCTGCGACCGGGCGATCTGGCTGGAGGCCGGCGTCCTGCGCATGGACGGCCCCTCCGCCGAGGTCTGCGACGCGTACGAGAGGTTCACCTCGGGCCGCTGACGAGGGGCGCGCACACGGGGAAACGGGCGGGCCCGGGACCATCAGGTCCCGGGCCCGCCCTTGCGTCTACGCCCCGCGGGGACTAGCCGTGGGTGCGCAGCAGCGAACGCATCGTCCGCATCGCGACGGACAGGTTCGCCAGGTCGAAGTCGTCCGAACCGCGGATCTCGTCCAGGGTCGTCCGGGCCCGGCTGATGATCGCCGCGTTCTTCTCCTCCCACGCCTTGAAGCGGTCCTCGGGAGTCGAGTCGCCGTTGCCCACCGCCAGCACGTCGGCGGTCAGCGCGGCGTGCGCCGCGAACAGGTCCTCGCGGATGGAGGCGCGGGCCATGGACTGCCAGCGGTCGGACCGCGGCAGCTCGATGATCCGGTCCATCAGCTGGGTGATCTCCAGGCGGTCGGCGAGGTCGTAGTACACCTCGGCGACACCCAGCGGGTCGACGCCCGTGCGGTCCGAGATCGCGACGATGTCCAGCGTCGGGAAGGCCGAGGAGAACCCGGCGACCTTGGCCGCCAGCTCCTCCGGCACGCCCTCGCCGGTCAGCTCGTCCACGATCGACTGGTACCAGTCGAGGTCGGCGCCGCGCACCAGCTTGGGCAGCTCGTCCCAGACCTCGCTGACCCGGTCGGCGAACAGCTCGATGGTCTCGGTGATCTGGAGCGGCTGCGGCCGGTTGTTCAGCAGCCAGCGGGTGCCGCGCTCGACCAGGCGCCGCGAGTGCAGCCGCACCCGGGTCTGGACGTCGGCCGCGACCTTGTTGTCCAGCGCCTCGACCGCGTCCCAGACCTCGGCCATGCCGAAGATCTCGCGGGCCGAGAGCTGCGCCCGGACGATCTCCTCCGTGGAGGCCCCGGTCTCCTCGCGCAGCCGGTGCAGGAAGGTCGAACCACCGGTGTTGACCGTGTCGTTGACGAGCAGCGTCGTGATGATCTCGCGGCGCAGCGCGTGTCCGTCGATCTGCTCCGGGAACTTCTCGCGCAGGGCGGCCGGGAAGTACGCGTGCAGCAGACGGCGCAGGTACGGGTCGTCCGGCAGTTCGGTGGCGATGAGCTCGTCCGCCACCGTGATCTTGGTGTAGGCGAACAGGACGGCCAGCTCCGGCTGGGTCAGGCCCTTGCCGGCGCTCAGCAGTTCACGGATCTGCCGGTCGGTGGGCAGGAACTCGATGCCCCGGTCCAGCCGTCCGGCGGCCTCCAGACGGCGCATGAAGCGCTGCTGGGCGTGGAGCAGGCTGGGCGCCTGGGCGGTGCCGTTGGCCAGGGCGGTGTTCTGCGCGTAGTTGTTGCGCAGCACCAGGTGCCCGACCTCGTCGGTCATCTCCGCCAGCAGCTTGTTGCGCTGCTTGACGGTCATGTCCCCATCGGCGACCACCGCGTTGAGCAGGATCTTGATGTTCACCTCGTGGTCGGAGGTGTCCACGCCCGCGCTGTTGTCGATGGCGTCGGTGTTGACCTTGCCGCCCTCGCCGCCGGCGCCGATCCGGGCGAACTCGATGCGGCCGAGCTGGGTCAGGCCCAGGTTGCCGCCCTCGCCGATGACCTTGGCCCGGACGTCCCCGCCGTTGACGCGGATGGCGTCGTTGGCCTTGTCGCCGACGTCGGTGTGCGTCTCGGTGCCGGCCTTGACGTACGTACCGATGCCGCCGTTCCACAGCAGGTCCACGGGGGCCTGGAGGATCGCCTGCATCAGGTCGGCCGGCGTCATCTTGGTGACGCCCGCCTCGATGCCGAGGGCCGCGCGCATCTGCGCGTTGACCGGGATGGCCTTCGCGGTGCGCGGGTGGACGCCGCCGCCCGCGGACAGCAGCGCGGGGTCGTAGTCGGCCCACGAGGAGCGCGGCAGCTCGAACAGGCGCCGGCGCTCGGCGTACGAGGTCGCCGCGTCCGGGGTCGGGTCGATGAAGATGTGCCGGTGGTCGAACGCGGCGACCAGGCGGATGTGCTCGGAGAGCAGCATGCCGTTGCCGAACACGTCGCCGGACATGTCGCCGACGCCGACGACCGTGAAGTCCTCGGTCTGGGTGTCGTGGCCCAGCTCGCGGAAGTGCCGCTTGACCGACTCCCACGCGCCGCGGGCGGTGATGCCCATGCCCTTGTGGTCGTAGCCGGCCGAGCCGCCCGACGCGAACGCGTCGCCCAGCCAGAAGCCGTACGCCTCGGCGACGCCGTTGGCGATGTCCGAGAAGGTCGCGGTGCCCTTGTCGGCGGCGACGACGAGGTAGGTGTCGTCCTCGTCGTGACGGACCACGCCGTTCGGCGGCACGACCGCGCCGCCGACCATGTTGTCGGTGATGTCGAGCAGCGCCGAGATGAAGATCTTGTAGGAGGCGATGCCCTCGGCCAGCCAGGCGTCGCGGTCCACCGACGGGTCCGGCAGGTTCTTGGCGACGAAGCCGCCCTTGGCGCCGACCGGCACGATGACGGTGTTCTTGACCATCTGCGCCTTGACCAGGCCGAGGATCTCCGTACGGAAGTCCTCGCGGCGGTCGGACCAGCGCAGACCGCCTCGGGCGACCTTGCCGAAGCGCAGGTGGACGCCCTCGACGCGCGGGGAGTACACCCAGATCTCGTACGCCGGGCGCGGCGCCGGGAGTTCGGGGATGGCCTGCGGGTCGAACTTCATCGACACGTACGCGTGCTGCTCGCCCGCGTCGTTGAGCTGGAAGAAGTTGGTGCGCAGGGTCGCCTTGATCAGCGTCAGGAAGGACCGCAGGATCCGGTCCTCGTCGAGCGAGGCGACCTGGTCCAGGGCCCCGTCCAGCTCCTCCAGCATGGCGTCGATGAGCTCGGTGCCGGCGGACTGGCGGCCGGGCGACATCCGGGCCTCGAACAGCGAGACCAGCAGCCGGGTGGTGTGGACGTTGTTGCGGAGGGTGTCCTCCATGTAGTCCTGGCTGAAGTTCACGCCGGCCTGGCGCAGGTACTTCGCGTAGGCGCGCAGCACCACGGCCTGGCGCCAGGTCAGCCCGGCGCTGAGCACCAGGGTGTTGAAGTTGTCGTTCTCGGCGTCGCCCTGCCAGACCGCGGCGAAGGCCTCCTGGAAGCGCTCGCGGGCGTCGTCGCCGAGGTAGGTGTCGCCGTTGCCGGCGGGCAGCGGCATCCGCAGCCCGAAGTCGTAGATCCACGCGTTGGTGCGGTCGCTGCAGCGCAGTTCGTACGGGCGCTCGTCGGTGACCTCGACGCCCAGGCGCTGGAGCACGGGCAGGACCGCGGACAGCGAGACCTGCTCACCGGTGCGGTAGATCTTGAACCGGCGCTCGCCGGGGCCGGCGCCGACGGGCTCGTACAGCGACAGCGCGAAGGGCCGGTCGCTGGCGGAGAGCCGCTCCAGGTGGCACAGGTCGGCCACGGCCGCGCGCGGCTTGTGGTCGGCCTTGTAGCCCTCGGGGAAGGAGGTGCCGTACTTGCGCAGCAGCTCGGCGGCGCGCTCCTCGCCCACCTCGGCGACCAGGGCGTCGGCGAAGCCGTCGGCCCAGGAGCGGGCGGCCTCGACGAGGCGGGCCTCGATGCGCTCGACGTCGCCGTCCGTCAGGACGGGCAGCTCCTTGCCCTGCGGGACGCGGATGACGAAGTGGATGCGGGCCAGGATCGACTCGGTGTTCCAGGCGGTGAAGTCGACGCTGCTGCCGCCGAGCTCCTCCTGGAGGATCGCGATCAGGCGCAGCCGCACGCCGGTGGTGTAGCGGTCGCGCGGCAGGTAGACGAGCGCCGAGTAGTAGCGGCCGTACTCGTCCTGGCGCAGGTACAGCCGCAGCCGGCGGCGTTCCTGGAGGTACAGGACGGAGGTGGCGATCTCGCGGAGCTTGTCGACCGGGGTCTGGAACAGCTCGTCGCGCGGGTAGGTCTCCAGGATCTGGAGCAGGTCGCGGCCGTCGTGGCTGTTCGGCGAGAAGCCGGCGCCGTCGAGGACCTCGGCGACCTTGCGGCGGATGACCGGGACGCGGCGCACCGACTCGGTGTACGCGGCGGAGGAGAACAGGCCGAGGAAACGGCGCTCGCCGACGACGTTGCCCTCGGCGTCGAACTTCTTGACGCCCACGTAGTCGAGGTACGAGGGGCGGTGCACGGTGGCGCGGCTGTTGGCCTTGGTCAGCACCAGCAGGCGGTGCTCCCGGGCCTTGGCGCGGGCGTCGGCCGGCAGCCGGTTGAAGGACGGCGAGACGGGGTGGTCGTCCTCCTGGCCGCTGTGGTGCGGGTCGGAGCGCAGGATGCCGAGGCCGGTGCCGGGCACGGCGGACAGGGCGTCGCCGTCGACGAGGTTGTACTCGCGGTAGCCGAGGAAGGTGAAGTGGTCGTCGGCGAGCCAGCGCAGCAGCTCGCGGGCCTCTTCGAGCTCGTACTCGCGCAGGTCGGGCGCGGTGGGCTCGTCGGGGAGGTCGTCGGCGATGCGCAGCGCGGCGTCGCGCATCTTCTCCCAGTCCTCGACGGACTCGCGGACGTCGGACAGGACGCGGCGCAGGTCGTCGGTGATCTGCTTGAGGTCGGCGCGGTCGGTCTCGCGGTCGATCTCGACGTGGATCCAGGACTCGACGAGCGAGTCGTGGGGGCGCGCGGTCTTGGGGCCGTGCGCGTCGCAGTCGGGACCGAGGATCTCGATCAGCTTGCCGGTGACGTCACGGCGGACGACGACCTGCGGGTGGATCACGACGTGGATGCCGCGGCCCTGCCGGGACAGCTCGTTCGTCACGGAGTCCACGAGGAACGGCATGTCGTCGGTGACGACCTCGACGACCGAGTGGCTGGAGGTCCAGCCGTTCTCCTCGACCGTGGGGGTGTGCACGCGCACGTTCGCCGTGCCCTGCGGCCGGTTCTCGGCGAGCCGGTAGTGCGAGAGCGCCGCCCCGAACACGTCGACCGGGTCCCGGTCGAGCAGGTCCTCCGGGGCGGTGTGCAGGTAGTAGCGCTGGAGGTAGGCGAGAGTGGTGTCCCGGTCGGGGCGCTCCCCCTGCTCGGACCCAGTCGGAAGTAGCCCCCCGGCCGGGCTGTTCTCAGCTACCCGTGCCGCCCGCGCGAGCAGCTCGGCCTTTGCTTCGTCCAGCTTGGTCTGCATGTCCTCTGGCTCCTGTCGCGCGCCATTGCGTGACGTAGGTGAAGGAAGGAATGACGTGGCGCCGCGATGCGGGGTGACCGTTCGGGATCGGCGCCGTGCCGTCGTGAGAACCGCCCGGGAGGGATTTGGCCATGATCGGCGTGAGGTCCCGGCAGCGGGGATCAGCGAAGGCCCGGGCACGGTCGTGCGCCGGGCGCTGGCCGGAGGCGGCAATGCCCCCGATGACTATCGCGCTGATCACGGGTACCAGGCTATCTCGCCCGACCCCCTCCTCGTCACGCACCAGATCTGTACAAAAGCAGGTCTTGAACTTTGACGATGTGCGCAGTGACGCGGGCCGTCCGATGCCAGTACTTATTCGGCCAGCTCGCGAGCAGTGCGTACGGCTTCGGCCAGCGAGTCCACGACGGGGACCCCGGCTCGTTCCAGACTGCGGCGGCTGTGCGAGCCACCCGTGTAGAGGACGGCCCGGGCGCCGACGTGAGCCGCGGCGAGTGCGTCATCGAGGGCGTCCCCGATGAGGATCGTACGGTCGGCGGTCACGCCCGTTCCCTCCATGGCCGCCATGTGACGTATGAGGTGTACGGCTTTGCTGGTGTGCGAGGGACCGGTACGCCCGTCGACGCGCAGGAAGTGCGCGCCGATCCCGTGCGCCTCGACGAGGGGTACGAGCCTCTCATGGGGCGCGAGGGAGAGCAGGGACTGCGTGAGTCCGCCCGCCTGCCAGTCCCGCAGGAGCTCCCGGGCCCCTTCGGTGAGCCCGGCGGTGTCGGCGGCGGCCCAGTAGTACCGGTGGAACGTCTCGTCCATGACCTCCCACTCGGCATCGGTGGGCAGCCGTCCCATCAGCCGCTCGTAGAACTTCGGCACCGGTACGACGTACAGCTCGCGGTAGCGCTCCAGCGTGATCGGTGCGAAGCCGAACTCGGCGAAGGAGGCGTTGGTGGCGGCGATGACGGCGTCGATGTCGTGCAGCAGCGTGCCGTTCCAGTCCCAGACGATGTGGGCGCCGGCCGCGGAGGTGGGGCTGACGCTCATTTCAGCAGCCCCGGGATCTCCTGGACGCCGAACCACAGCAGTTCGTGGTCCTCGGCGCCGTCCACGGTGGACTGCGCGTCGTCGTCTCCCGCGTCCGCGGCATCCAGTGCGGCGGCGGCCGCGCGCACGTCTTCGAGCGCGTCATCGGCGTCCACGTGCACGGCGGCGGCCACGGACAGCCGTACGGCCGCGGCGAGCGACACCTGGCCCAGGGCGGCCTCGTCGGCCCCGGGGACCGCGGTGACGGCCTTGTCGTCCACGTCGACGGCCACGACGACGCGCTTGCGCGGGGCGTCCCCCTCCGCGGCGAGCAGGCGCAGGGACGCCGTGGCGGCCCGGCCGAGCGCGGCGTACTCCAGCTCCTCCAGGTCGTCCGACACGTACCACTCGCGCAGGCCGGGCGTGACGGCGTATGCCCGCAGCGGGGCCGGTCCCAGCTCACCCGCCTTGTGCGCCTCGGCGAGCCCGAGGAGGGTCAGGGGGACGTACACGCGCATGGCCGGCTGCTTTCGGTAGTCGGAAAACGCCCTCAGGATACGACTTGACGGGACTGCGCCGGGTGACGGCGGCGGTCCCCCTTCGGGCTGCCGGGCGCGGGCCCGGCGGCGTCCACGGCGCGCCCCGCGCCGCCGCGGGCCACGGCCGGTGGCCCCGCGCCGCCCACCCGGATAGGTGAAGGGGCCCCGGCCCACCCCGGCCCCGCGGGCGTCGTTGCGGAGGGTGGGCGCGGACCGTAGAAGTCCCCTACCAAGTTACCGCCCGGTACCGCACCGGGCCCGGACTTCTCGGGGACGACCGCCATGACCAGGACCAGGAACACCACCCGGCCCCCCGGCCGCCACGACCAGCGCCGCCCCGGCGGCCCCCGCACCCCCCGCGGCCCGCACGACTGGTTCGCGGAGCGGCTCCTCGCGGTGGTCAGCGGCCAGCGGCCGGTCCACTCGCTGCTGGGCCTCACGGTCGGCCCGGCCTACGACCAGCTCGTCACCCTGGCCCCCACGGCCCCGCTCCGCGCACGCCTGCGCCCGGTCCTGCGCCAGTGCGGCCGCTTCCACCCGGGACCGGGCGTCATCGAGGCCTTCGCCCGCATCGCGACGGGCGAACGCGTCTCGGCGATGGCGTTCCGCCTCGAACAGGGACCGGACCTCCGCTGGCGCTGCGCAGCCATCGAAATGGCCCCGCTGGCGTGAGCGGCCACCGACGCCGCCGGGGCCGGACACCGTGTGGTGTCCGGCCCCGGCGGGGGTGCCCGTACGGCGGGTGTTACTTCTTGCGGCGTCGGCCGCCCGCGGCCTTCTGCGCCTTGCGGCGCTCGGCACGCGTCATGCCGTCGCCCGCCTCGTCGGCGTCGAAGTCACCCTCGACCACGCCGCCCTCGCCGTCCACCGACGGCGCGGAGAAGTGCAGCCGGTCCGGCCGCTGCGGGGCGTCCAGGCCCTTGGCGCGGATCTCCGGACGCACGCCCGCCGGCTCCTTGGCCAGCGAAGGCGCAGCGTCCTGCACCGGAACCTCCTCGACCTGCTGCTCGACCTGGACCTCCAGGTTGAACAGGTAGCCGACGGACTCCTCCTTGATGCCCTCCATCATGGCGTTGAACATGTCGAAGCCCTCGCGCTGGTACTCGACCAGCGGGTCCTTCTGGGCCATCGCCCGCAGGCCGATGCCCTCCTGGAGGTAGTCCATCTCGTAGAGGTGCTCGCGCCACTTGCGGTCCAGGACCGACAGGACCACGCGCCGCTCCAGCTCGCGCATGATGTCGGAGCCCAGCGCCTTCTCGCGCGCCTCGTACTGCTCGTGGATGTCGTCCTTGACGGACTCCGCGATGAACTCGGCGGTGATGCCCGCACGGTCGCCCGCCGCGTCCTCCAGCTCGGCGACCGTGACCTTGATCGGGTAGAGCTGCTTGAAGGCGCCCCACAGCCGGTCCAGGTCCCACTCCTCGGCGAAGCCCTCGACCGTCTCGGCCGCGATGTACGCGTCGATCGTGTCGTCCATGAAGAACCGCACCTGCTCGTGCAGGTCCTCGCCCTCCAGGACGCGACGGCGCTCGCCGTAGATGACCTCGCGCTGGCTGTTGAGGACCTCGTCGTACTTCAGGACGTTCTTGCGCGTCTCGAAGTTCTGGGTCTCGACCTGCGACTGGGCCGACGCGATCGCACGCGTCACCATCTTGTTCTCGATCGGCACGTCGTCCGGCACGTTGGCCATCGACATGACGCGCTCGACCATCTGCGCCTTGAACAGGCGCATCAGGTCGTCGCCCAGGGACAGGTAGAACCGGGACTCGCCCGGGTCGCCCTGACGGCCGGAGCGGCCGCGCAGCTGGTTGTCGATGCGGCGCGACTCGTGCCGCTCGGTGCCCAGCACGTACAGCCCGCCGAGCGCCTTGACCTCTTCGAACTCGGCCTTCACGGCCGCCTCGGCGCGCTTGAGCGCGGCGGGCAGCGCGTGCGCCCACTCCTCGATGTGCTCTTCCGGGTCCAGACCCTGCTGGCGCAGCTCGGCCTCGGCGAGGTCGTCCGGGTTGCCGCCGAGCTTGATGTCGGTACCGCGGCCGGCCATGTTCGTGGCGACCGTGACGGCGCCGCGGCGACCGGCCTGGGCGACGATCGAGGCCTCGCGCTCGTGCTGCTTCGCGTTGAGCACCTCGTGCGGGATGCCCCGCTTGGAGAGCTGCTGCGAGAGGTACTCGGACTTCTCGACCGAGGTGGTGCCGACGAGGATCGGCTGGCCCTTCTCGTGCTTCTCCGCGATGTCGTCGACGACGGCGGCGAACTTCGCGACCTCGGTCCGGTAGATCAGGTCCGGCTGGTCCTTGCGGACCATGTCGCGGTTGGTCGGGATCGGGACGACACCGAGCTTGTAGATCTGGTGGAACTCGGCGGCCTCGGTCATGGCCGTACCGGTCATGCCCGACAGCTTCGAGTAGAGACGGAAGAAGTTCTGGAGGGTGATCGTGGCGAGGGTCTGGTTCTCGTCCTTGATGTCCACCCCTTCCTTCGCCTCGATCGCCTGGTGCATGCCCTCGTTGTAGCGGCGGCCGGCGAGGATACGGCCGGTGTGCTCGTCGACGATCATGACTTCGCCGTCGATGACGACGTAGTCCTTGTCCTTCTTGAACAGTTCCTTCGCCTTGATGGCGTTGTTCAGGTAGCCGACGAGCGGGGTGTTCACCGACTCGTAGAGGTTCTCGATGCCGAGCCAGTCCTCGACCTTGGCCACACCGGCCTCGTGGATGCCGACCGTGCGCTTCTTCTCGTCGACCTCGTAGTCGCCGGTCTCCTCGATGCCCTTGAGCGGCTGGCCGGCCTCGCCCTTGGTCAGACGGGTGACCAGCTTCGCGAAGTCCGCGTACCACTTCGTGGCCTGGTCGGCCGGGCCGGAGATGATCAGCGGGGTGCGGGCCTCGTCGACGAGGATCGAGTCGACCTCGTCGACCACGGCGAAGTTGTGGCCGCGCTGCACCAGCTCGTCCGCCGACCACGCCATGTTGTCGCGAAGGTAGTCGAAGCCGAACTCGTTGTTCGTGCCGTACGTGATGTCGCAGTTGTACTGCTCGCGGCGCTGCGCCGGGGACATGTTCGCCAGGATGCAGCCGACCTCCAGGCCGAGGAACTTGTGCACCCGGCCCATCAGCTCGGAGTCGCGCTCGGCCAGGTAGTCGTTCACCGTGATCAGGTGGACGCCCTTGCCGGACAGCGCGTTCAGGTACGCGGGGAGCGTGCCGACGAGGGTCTTCCCCTCACCGGTCTTCATCTCGGCGACGTAGCCGAGGTGGAGCGCGGCGCCGCCCATGATCTGGACGTCGTAGTGCCGCTGGCCGAGGACGCGCTTGGCGGCCTCGCGGACGGTCGCGAACGCCTCGGGCAGCAGGTCGTCCAGGCTCTCGCCGTCCTGGTAGCGCTGCTTGTACTCGTCGGTGAGCGCACGCAACTCGGCGTCGGAGAGGTTGACGAAGTCCTCTTCGATGGAGTTGACCTGGTCCGCGATGCGGTGCAGTTTGCGCAGGATCTTGCCTTCGCCTGCACGCATGAGCTTGTTGAAGACGGACACCGAGGTTTGTCTCCTTGCCGGTCGGGCCTGGCACTGGTTCGTACACGGGCACGGAGGGTGGGCCCCACCGCAACGGCCATCGTAAGCGAGGACGCGGTCGCGTCGGGAGGTCCGCCGTATCCCGCAGGGCACGGGCGCCCGGAATGAGAACGTACGAGGCACCTGGAAGGTGCCGGGGTCAGCGGCACGTCTTGCGCGAAAACTGCTCGCCCGGCCCGCCGCGGCCGCGCAGAATCCGTACATGGAGCCCACGACACTGAACACGGCCCGGCTGCACCTGCGCCCCTTCGTCCCGGGTGACGAGGAGGAGGTGTACACCGCGGTGCAGGACCCCGACATCCAGCGCTGGACGATGGTGCCCTCCCCCTACGAGCGCGAGCACGCGCGCAGCTTCGTCTCCGAGACCGTCCCCACCGGCTGGCGCGAGGACACGGCGTACAGCTTCGCGGTCCGCCTCGGCCCGGACGGCCCGCTGGTCGCGGCCGTCGGCGTGCACGTGCGCGGGCCGGGCTCGTACGAGATCGGCTACTGGGCGGCCAAGGAGCACCGCGGCCGCGGCTACATGACCGAGGCCGTCGCCGCCGTGTCCCGCTGGGCCTTCACCGCGGTGGGCGCCGTACGGCTGGAATGGCGCGCCGAGGTCGGCAACGCCGGCTCCCGGGCCGTCGCGGAGAAGACCGGCTTCCGCTTCGAGGGCGTGCTGCGGGGCGCGGTGCTGCGGCGCGGCACCGCGCGGGACTCCTGGGTGGGCGCCCTGCTCCCGTCGGACCTCGGCCTGACGCCCTCGCTGCCGTACCTCCCCGCTGTCGGTGGCTCCGCCTAGGCTGCGGCCCATGACGTCTGCCGCCTCCGTGTCCCTGTCCGCCGACGACGCGCGCCGGATCGCCCTGCGCGCACAGGGCTTCCTCGGGACGCCGCTCCGCCGGGGCGGGGGTACCCCCGGCGGAGCCAGCGGGAGGGTGCGGGGCGTGCTGCGCCACCTGGGCGCCGTCCAGCTGGACACGATCTCCGTCCTGGCCCGCTCGCACGAGCTCATCCCGTACGCGCGTCTGGGCGCGGTCGGCCGCCCCGCGGTCGAGTCGGCGTACTGGTCGGACGGGCACGCCTTCGAGTACTGGTCGCACGCGGCCTGCATCCTGCCGATCGAGGAGTGGCCGCACTTCGCGTTCCGGCGCCGTGCGCGCCGGGCCCGCGGCCACCGCTGGCACGTCCTGCAGGACAAGGAGCGCTCGACGCGGGCGGTCCTGGACCGCCTCCGGGCGGACGGCCCCCTGACCTCGTCCGAGCTGGGCGGCGCCAAGAACGGCGGCGAGTGGTTCGAGTGGTCCGAGACCAAGATCGCGGTGGAGTGGCTGCTGGACACCGGCGAGGTGGTCTGCACCGAGCGCCGCGGCTGGAAGCGGGTCTACGACCTGCCGGAGCGGGCGGTCCCGGACGCGCTGCTCCACGACGACCTGGACGACCGCGAGTGCCTGCGCCGCCTGGTGGCACTGGCCGGGCAGAGCCTGGGCGTGGGCACCAGGGCCGACATCGCGGACTACCACCGCCTCAAGGGCGAACAGGTCGACGCGGTGATCGCCGACTCCGGCCTGGTCCCGGTCGAGGTCGAGGGCTGGTCCAAGGCGGCCTGGGCCGACCCCGCCGCGCTGGCGACGATCCCCCGGGGGCGCCACCGCACCACCCTGCTCTCCCCCTTCGACTCCCTGGTGTGGGACCGGCCGCGTACGGAGCGGATCTTCGGCTTCACGCACCGGCTGGAGGCGTACGTCCCCAAGGCCCGGCGGATACACGGCTACTTCGCGATGCCGCTGCTGGCGGGCGGGCGGCTCCAGGGCCGGGTCGACCCGGCCCGCGAGGGCGGCACGCTGGTGGCCCGGCAGCTCTCCCTGACCACCCCCAAGGCGGCCCGCCCTATGGCCGAGGCGCTGCGCGAGGCGGCCGGCTGGGTCGGCTGCGACGCCGTCCGCATCGAACGCGCGGCCTCGCCCGAGCAGGCGGCGGCGGTCACCGCGGAACTCGCCGCGCTCTGAGACGGGGAGAGGACCAGGACCTCAGCGGATTTCGAGGATCTTCTCCCGCATCGCGTAGACCACGGCCTCCATCCTGGAGTGCAGCTGGAGCTTCTCCAGGATGTTGCGGACGTGGTTCTTCACGGTGTTCTCGGAAATGAACAGTTCCTTCGCGATGTCCCGGTTGTTCATTCCCGTGGCCACGAGTTTGAGGACTTCCAGCTCGCGGTCCGTCAGCCGCGGCGCCGGCACCAGCCGCCGCTCGTCCGTCCGCTGGATCATCGACTTGAACTCCGTCAGGAGTTTCGACGCCATCGAAGGGCTGATCTGCGACTGCCCGTCGGCCACCGCGCGGATCGCGGTGGCGACCTCGTCGGTCGAGATCTCCTTCAGGAGGTACCCGGTCGCACCCGCCTTGATCGCGTCGTAGAGGTCCGCCTCCTCGTCGCTGATCGTCAGCATGATGATCTTCGCGGAGGGGGCCACCTCCTTGATGGAGGTGCACGCCTCGATCCCGCCGCGCCGTGGCATCCGCACGTCCATCAGCACGATGTCCGGCAGCAGGTCGGCCGCCTTGTCCACCGCCTCCGCGCCGTCGCCGGCCTCCCCGACGACCTGGATGTCCTCCTCCTGCGCGAGGACGATCTCCAGCCCGCGCCGGAACAGGGCGTGGTCGTCCACGACGAGCACCCGGATCGGCTCGCCGCCTTCGTCACCGCGCACCGGCCCGAAGGTGTCCGCCATCGTTCCTCCCCCTGCATGTACGAGCTTGCGGGTCAACCGGACGGGATCGTCGGCCGGTTGACTGCCCGCCATGATTCCATGCCCGCGCCCTCCGGCGGGGAGCGTCCGACGGCCACCTGGCGCATACGAGTCATACAGAGGCCCCCGGGGACGCTGCCGTGTCCCCGGGGGCGCTTCACCGAAATTCAGGACGCGGCGTCAGCCGCCGAGCGCCCCGCCCGCGCCTGCGCCGGGCTCACCCGAGCTGGAGGCCTGGTCGGAGTTGAGGTGGATCACGCCGTAGTCGTAGCCGTGGCGCCGGTAGACGACGCTCGGCATCTTGGTGTCGGAGTCGACGAACAGGTAGAAGTCGTGGCCGACCAGCTCCATCTCGTACAGAGCCTGGTCGAGCGGCATGGGTGCGGCCGAGTGCGTCTTCTCGCGGACGATGAGCGGGCCCTCGCCCTGGACCTCCAGCGATCCGATCCGGGTGGTCGGGATCGCGTCCGCCGCCTCCTCCGTCACCGGCTGGCCGCTTCCGTTCAGCCGGGCCACGCCGGGGACCACGTCGGCGACCTCGGCCGCCGAGAGCCGGCCGTTGCCACGGCGCGTGTAGCGCTTGTCGTGCTGCTTGCGCAGCCGGGCCTCCAGCTTGTCCTGTGCGAGGTCGAGCGCCGCGTACGGGTCTGCGGCGGCGGCCTCGGCACGGATCACCGGGCCCCGCGAATGCAGGGTGATCTCCACGCGGTCGGAACGGTCGGCCTGGCGCGGGTTGTGCTCCTTGGACACCTCGACGTCCAAGCTGATCACCTTGGCGTCGAGCTTCTGGATCCGCTCGGGATTCAGCTTCTCGGCCACGTGCTTGCGGAACCGCTCGGGCACCTCGGTCTTGCGGCCCTTGACGACGATGTCCACGCAGAACTCCGTTCCCGGATGGCTCCGCCCGATGGGGCGAAGCGTCTCCCTTTCGCACCAGGCTCCGGTGAACACCGGAGCCTCGGACTTGGCGACTTTCACCTCCTCCTCCCCCATCGGCAAGATCTACACCCCACCGACTTCGGAGTCGAGAGACAGCCTCTGACACGAAGATTCACAAACGACGAAACGTGCGATCCGATGCGTGGGGCCAGGACTCGCCACTTCCATACAACCGAACATATCCCTCCATGCCGGTTGTCGGCACCCGCTACCGGACCGTACCTCCGTTCAGGTGGCTGTTCCCTCTTACTACCTGCAACGATGCGCCTTCCCCGAGAGTTCCAAATCTATTCACAAGAACGTTGCTCTGTACGGGTTGTCGGCCGAATTGCTCAAAAAAGAGTCCGGCGGGGCCGCCACCACGACCGCAGCCGTCACCGGTGCCACCGACACCGCCCGCAGTGCCCTGGCCGCCTCCGCGAGCGTGGCCCCGGTGGTGATCACGTCGTCGACCAGCACGATCCGAGCCCCGTCCGGCAGCAGCGCCCGGCCGCCGCGGCGCACCGCCAGCGCCCCCGAGAGGTTCTCCCGCCGCTCCCGGGCCCCCAGGCCCGCCTGATCGGCCACCGGCCGGGCATGGCGCAGTACGGGCGCCACCCGCGCGGGGACCCCGGCCCGCCGCAGCCGCGCCGCGGCCGCCAGGGCGATCCTGCGCACCGGATCGTGCCCGCGCGCCCGCACCTGCCGGCGCGCCGAGGGCACGGGAACCAGGACGGGCCCGGCGCCCGCCAACGCAGCCGCGGCGCCCCGGACTCCGCCGCCGGACACCGCACCGGGCACGGCGCAGGGCACCCCGGCCGGCACCCCGGCGCCCACCCCGAGGGCCATCCCGGCCGCCACCGCGAGGGCGGCGCCCAGCGGCCCGGCCAGCGGCAGCGCCCCACGTTCCTTGTGCGCCAGCACGACCTCCCGTACGGCCCCCTCGTACACGGCGGCCGCATGCACCACGGGCAGCCCCGCGGGCCCCGCAGACGGGCTCACACGCCCCGCCGCGGCCCCGCTCAGCGCCCGCGCGCAGCCCGCGCACAGCAGCTCACGGGCAGCCCCGCAGCCGGTGCAGCCGGCCGGCAGCACCAGCCCGGCGAGCTCCTGCCACCACCCCCGCATGACCCCACTGTGCCGGGCGGGCCGGACACCCGCCACCCCTGTGGACAACCCCGGTCCGGGGCGGGGAAGCACAGGTCAGCCGGGGTAGATCGGGGCCCTTCCGCCCTCGGCCACCGTGCGCCACTGCGCACCCGGCGGCAGCCACACGATCCCGTCGTCCTCGGAGAACGCGACCACCGGCTTCTTCTCGTCCTCGGTCGCCGCGACCGCGACCAGCCCGGTCGCCCCGGGCAGGCTCGCCGCGATCATCGAACCGTCGGCCAGCATGTACCGGGCCTGCACGACACCGCCGTTCTCCCGGCCCACCACCAGCAGCCGGCCCCGCGGCGCCCAGCTGAGCGCGTTCACGCTCGCCATCTGCGGGGCCGCCGGGCGCAGCTCGCGCACCGACACCGGCGCCGCGTCGCCCTTGCCCTCGGGCCGTTCGATCCGCCCGATGTACAGGTTCTTGCGGTTGTCCTTCTCCACCAGCAGTGCGATCCGCACCCCGTCCGGCGACACCTTCAGCGCGGTGATCCGCCCGTCGAGCCCGGCCACGTCGATCTTCTGCGGGACGGAGGTGGCGCCCGGGATCCGGTACAGCGCCGCGTTCTGCGGATCCTGGTCCGCGACCCACACGTCGCCCGCCGCGTCCCAGCTCGGCGCACCCAGCCCGTTCGGCTTGCTGCCCTTGCTGCCCAGCACCGGCGCCGGCACGGCCCCGGCCGTCGTCATGTTCACCAGGTGCAGCCCGCGCCCGTCGTCGGAGACCACCGCCGCGCGCTTCTCGTCGTACGAGACGGCCGCCGAGCCGACCTTGAAGCCGGGGTTCGCGGAGGTGGGGGACAGCGGGCCCGGTACCGGCTCGGGCCGGTACTGCTGGTCCTCACTGGTGACGTCGAGCTTCATCCGGACGAGCCGGTCCCCGCTGTCGACGTAGTACTGGTACTCGGGAACCGGCGGCCGGTGGGCGATCGCCGCCGCAGCCGCCTCGGTCAGCGAGCACAACGAGGACCGGTCCGCGCGCAGCAGCTCGACACGGGCCAGCCGGGACGCCGTCAGGTCCTGCACCGTGTACAGGAGTTGCGCGGCCATCTTCTCGCACTGCGGCTGCGCGACGTTGTCGACCTTGTCGTTGAGCGGCACCTTCAGCACGTTCTGGCCGTCGTACGTGAGGGACTTGGTGCCCTCCCGCAGTTCGGTCCCGGTCGGGAAACTCGAAGTGACCACGGGTCCCAGCCACTTGGACGGACCGGCGAGCAGGGACTGCACGGTCTGCGTCGTCGGGTCCATCCGCGAGTCGGGATCGCTGCGCTGGCGCACGTACACGGGGTCGGCGACGAGGCTGCCGCCCGCGAAGTAGTACTTGTTGACCGGCATGTAGATGCGCTGGAAGTCCGACTCGCTCAGCACGAGACTGCTCGGCGGCGTCGCGATACGCCACTGCTTGTTCTCCTGGACCAGCTGGAGGAACTCCTCGTAGCGCCTGTTCGCGGAGGTCTCCGGCTGGTAGGCGCTGCGCTCGTCCACCGTCGCGAGCTTCGTTCCGGTCATCTTGTAGCGGGGGCCCGAGGGCTCCTTCTCGCCGCCGACGGAGAACCGGTCGATGCCGGCGGAGAGCACGGTGACGGCGGAACCGGGCTTCCAGTTCTTCGCCGCCTCCTCGGTGAGGTATTTGCGGGCGGTCTGCAGCTGCGGGTCGTCGCTGGTCATGGCCTCCAGGAAGCCGTCGACGATGTCGGCCGGACCGGCCTTGTCGGCCGGCGGCACACCGAACACCCGGACCTGGGAGTCCACGCCCTGCGAGGCCCGCACCTCACGGATCTCCCCGTGGTCGGGCATGGACGCGCAGCCCGCCAGCAGCAGCCCGGCCGCGCCGAAGGCGTACGCCCGCACCCTCCGCCAGCGGCGGCGGCCGTCCCTGCGCACCCGTGCGGGCTCAGCTTCCACCTGCGCCATCCTCCTGTGCTCCTGCTGCCTGCTCGGCGGCGGCCCGGCCGGGGGCCGTCACCTGGTCGGCCGGGCGGGACACGACACGGGCCCCGTTGCCCGGCAGGGCCGTGGGGTCCGCGGGCACCGGCAGCGCGCCGGCGACCGCCGACCGGGGCGGTATCGGCGACCGGTCGGGCCGGGGCGGGCCCTGGGGCGCCCTCGGGGCCGTACCGGAGCCGGCCGCCTCGGCCGCGGCCCTGGCCCGGTTGGCCCGGGAATCCTCCGGCTCCAGCGGGATCGGGGACCCGCGCAGCGGCTCGTCGGCGGTCCGCGGCAGGGTCAGCCGGAACTGCGAGCCGCCGCCCGGCTCGCCCCAGGCCTGCAGCCAGCCGCCGTGCAGCCGGGCGTCCTCGACGGCGATCGACAGGCCGAGGCCGGTGCCGCCGGTGGTGCGGGCGCGGGCCGGGTCGGCCCGCCAGAAGCGGTTGAAGACGCGGGTGGCCTCGCCGGGCTTGAGCCCGACCCCGTAGTCCCGTACGGCCACGGCGACGGCCCCGCCCGCGGACGCGAGGCGGACCACCACGTCGCGGCCCTCGCCGTGCTCCACGGCGTTGACGACGAGGTTGCGCAGCACGCGCTCCACGCGCCGCGAGTCGGCCTCGGCTATGACGGGCTGGGTGTCCCCCAGGACCCGGATCCGCGTGCCCTTGTGCTCGGCGAGCGGCTCGGCGCCGTCGATGACCCGGCGCACGACCTCCCGCAGGTCGATCGGCTCCGCCTCCAGGGCCGCGGCACCCGCGTCGAACCGGCTGATCTCCAGCAGGTCCGCGAGCAGCGACTCGAAACGGTCGAGCTGTCCGGCGAGCAGTTCGGCGGAGCGCGCTGTGACCGGGTCGAAGTCGACCCGGGCGTCGTGGATGACGTCGGCCGCCATCCGTACGGTCGTCAGCGGAGTCCGCAGCTCGTGCGAGACGTCGGAGACGAACCGGCGCTGCATCCGCGACAGGTCCTCCAGCTGCTGGATCTTGAGCTGGAGGTTCTGCGCCATCTTGTTGAAGGCCTCGCCCAGACGGGCGATGTCGTCTTCCCCGGTGACCTTCATCCGCTCCTGGAGCCGCCCGGCCGAAAGCCGTTCGGCGATCCCGGCGGCCATCCGCACCGGCGTCACGACCTGCCGTACGACGAGCCAGGCGATCGCTCCGAGCAGCACGACCACGAACACGCCGGCGGTGGCGATGGTGACCTTGATCAGGTTGAGGGACTCCTCCTCCTGCGTGAGCGGGAAGAGGTAGTACAGGTCGTACGGGTCCCCGTTGATGTCGGTGAGCCGCTTGCCCACGACGAGCGCGGGCTCGGGCGCCTTGTCCCCGGCTCCGGCGGTGTACCGGATCTGCGAGAAGGTCTGGAACGTCCCGGTGGTGTGGTTGACGGACCGGCGCAGCGCCGGGGGGACGCTCGCGGTCGGGTCCACGTTGCCGGAGGCGCGGGCGCCCTTGACGCCCGAGACGAACGGCCCGCCCGGCTGCCCGCCGGGTTCACCGCCCGCACCGGGACCGGTACCGAGCGCGACGACCTCGAAGGCGGTCTGGCCGCCACTGGCGAGCTGCTTGACCAGCGAGTTCATCCAGGTACTGGCGTCCCGGCCGACCTTGTTGTCGGTGGCGTCGGGCCCGTCCACCGTGGAGGGCGTGTTGGCCTTCTCCTGTGCGACCGCGAACCCGCCCGCCGCCTGGCTCTGCGCGGCCTCCTCCTTGGCGTCGAGGAGACCCTTGCTGACCTGGGCGATCACCACGAAGCCCAGCGCGAGCACCACGGCCAGCGACATCAGCAGCGTCGCGGCGACCACCCGGAGCTGGATGTTGCGCCGCCACAGCCGGACAGCCGGAAGCAGCGGTCGTCGTACGAGACGTACGAACAACCGCAGCACAGGGCCGCCAGGAGCTCCGTCGGCCATCTGACGGAGCTGGCGACCTCCCCGCAGGACTCCTCGGCGGGAGCCGCTGGGGGACTTGCCGGGCTGCACGTCAGCTCGGTCCGGCCTTGTAGCCGACACCACGCACCGTCACGACGATCTCGGGGCGCTCCGGGTCCCTCTCGACCTTGGAGCGCAGTCGCTGCACATGCACGTTGACGAGGCGGGTGTCCGCCGCGTGCCGGTAGCCCCAGACCTGCTCCAGCAGCACCTCGCGGGTGAACACCTGCCAGGGCTTGCGCGCGAGCGCGACCAGCAGGTCGAATTCGAGCGGGGTCAGTGCGATCGAGGCACCGTCGCGCTTGACCGAGTGCCCGGCCACGTCGATGACGAGGTCACCGATGGCCAGCTGCTCCGGCGCGGGCTCCTCCGAGCGGCGCAGGCGGGCCCGGATGCGGGCCACCAGCTCCTTCGGCTTGAACGGCTTGACGATGTAGTCGTCGGCCCCGGACTCCAGGCCCACGACGACGTCCACCGTGTCGCTCTTCGCGGTGAGCATCACGATCGGCACGCCGGATTCGGCCCGGATCAGCCTGCAGACCTCTATGCCGTCCCGTCCGGGCAGCATCAGGTCGAGCAGCACGAGATCCGGCTTCGCCTCCCGGAAGGCAGCCAGTGCCTTGTCGCCGTCCGCTACGAACGACGGCTCAAAACCTTCTCCACGCAGCACAATGCCGAGCATCTCGGCCAGCGCGGTGTCGTCGTCGACGACAAGGACTCGTCCCTTCATGCTTGACATCATCCCATTAGCTAATCGTTACCTGGCGGTGAGCTGTCCCACAGCCAAAAGGGCTGGAAATCGCCCCTCGGACCTGCGTGGAGATCAGGGCGTCCAGTCTGCCCCGGATCCGGGCGACAATTGAAGGCGCGGGCCGCAGGAGATCCGGGGGGACGGCCGGTCCGCTCTACGTTCCCACGTGGCACGATGGCAGCCGACCAGCGCCCCCCGCAGTGCACGTGAAGGAGCGACGATGAACGACTCTCCGGGCTGGGCCGTGCCCGGACCCTCCCCGTCCGACGGCGAGCGGCCGGGCGCCTCCGACGGCCAGGGCGGCACCGACGGCGCACCGCCGCAGCCGTCGCAGCCCGCCGGCGGACAGAAGTGGTCCGCGGAGCAGCCACCGCCCGGCGAGTGGTCGAGCCCCGGCGCACCCCAGGCCCCGAAGCCCCCGCAGCAGCAGCCGCAGCAGCCCCGGCCCGGCCCGGGCTGGGGCTCGTACGGCGGCCCCCAGGGCCCCGAGGGCGGCCGGTACGGCTACCCGGGCGGCCCCGGCCAGTGGGGCAAGCCCCCCGCCGCCAAGCCCGGTGTGATCCCGCTGCGCCCCCTCGACCTCGGCGAGATCCTCGACGGCGCCGTCGCCACCGTGCGCAGCCACTGGCGCTCGGTCCTGCCGATCACGCTCGTCGTGGCCACCGTCGTCCAGGTCATCAGCGTCCTCGTACAGAAGTACGCGCTCGCCGACCTCGCCGTCACCACCGACCCCGAAGCCAGCCTCCAGGACCTCCTCGACACCCTCGGCGGCGCCATGACGGCCCTGGTCGCCAACGGGTTCATCCAGCTCATCGGGACCATCATCGCCACCGCCATGGTCACGATGATCTTCAGCCGCGCCGTGCTCGGCCAGGGCTCCACGATCGGGCAGGCCTGGCGCGAGGCCCGCCCCCGGCTGCTCCACCTGCTGGGGCTGACCCTGCTGATGGGCCTCGGCGGCGCCGCCCTCGTCGTCGTGCTGCTCCTGCCCGGCATCCTCCTGCGCAACATCGGCCTCGGACTCGTCGGCGGCCTCGCCGCCGTACCCCTCCTCATCTGGCTCGGGATCAAGTTCAGCCTGGCCTCGCCCGCCCTGATGCTGGAGAAGGCCGGCGTCATCACCTCGCTGCGCCGCTCGTCCCGCCTCGTGCGGGGCTCGTGGTGGCGCATCTTCGGGATCACCGCCCTGACCGGCCTCATCACCGCCTTCGTCTCGGCCGTCATCGTCTACCCGCTGACCGCCCTCGGTCTGGCCATCGGCCTCGCCGACGGCGGGGTCAGCGGCCTGGAGAACGGCACCGCCGCCACCGGCTGGGCCCCGCTGATCCTCGCCGCCGTCGGCGCGGTCATCGCACAGACGATCACCATGCCGATCCAGGCGGGCGTCACCGTCCTCCTGTACGTCGACCAGCGCATCCGCCGCGAAGCCCTCGACCTGGAGCTCGCCCGGGCGGCGGGCCTGGAGAACTACGGCTCGGACCCGGCCGCGCCGCCCACCGGAGGGTGATGCACCGATGATGAGCACGGGGGGCCTCATCACACGCGCCGCGGCGATCCTGCCGACCGCGGAGAAACCACCGGTGACGACACCGCGGCAACCCGCCCGCGAGGCGGCCGAACGCGAACTGTCCAAACCGCTGTACCACCAGGACGACCCGGGCCTGCTCCAGCGCGCCCTGGACCGCTTCTGGGAATGGGTCGGCCACCTCTTCGACCGCGCCCAGGGCGCCACCCCCGGCGGCACCCTGGGCCTGGCCGCGATCGCCGTCCTCGCCGCCCTGGCCGTCACCGCCCTGTGGTGGCGGCTCGGCGCCCCCCGCCGGACCGCCACCGGCGCCGCCACCCTGTTCGACGACGCCCTGCGCAGCTCCGCCGACCACCGCGCCGCCGCCGACGCGCACGCCGCCGCGGGCCGCTGGACCGAAGCCGTCCAGGAGCGCATGCGGGCCGTCGTCCGCTCCCTCGAGGAACGCACCCTCCTCGACCCGCGCCCCGGCCGCACCGCCGACGAGGCCGCCGCCGAAGCCGCCGCGTCCCTCCCGGACCACGCCGAGGCCCTCCGTACGGCGGCCCGCGCCTTCGACGACGTCACCTACGGCGGCCGCACCGCCGACTCCGACACGTACGCCCGCCTGCGCACCCTCGACCTCGCCCTGACCCGCACGAAGCCGCTGCTGACGGGACCCCCGGCATGACCGCCCCCACCCCGGACCCGCCCACCGCCGCACCCCGGTCCGGCACCCCGGCAGCGGCTGCCGCCCCGACGCCCGCCGCCGGCGGCAGCCCGGCCGGTCTCCTCGCGTGGCGGCGGTTCCGGGGCTCGCTGATCTGCCTCGCCATCCTGCTCGCCGCCGCGATCACCCTCGCGGCCCTCGGCTCCGGGAGCCGCCACGGCCGCCTCGACCCCCGCTCCGCCGACCCCGACGGCAGCCGGGCCGTCGCCGAGCTGCTCCAGGCCCGCGGGGTCACCACCCGCGTCGTCACCACCGCCCGCGAGGCCGCCGCCGCGGCCGGCCCCGGCACCACCGTGCTGGTCACCGACCCCGACCGGCTCGGCGACACCCAGCGCCGCACCATCCGCTCCGTCATCGACCTCTCCGGCGGCCGGACCGTCCTGCTCGCCCCCGGCGGCCTCAGCCTGCCCGACCTGGCCCCCGCCGCCCGCACCAAGGGCGGCGCCTTCGAACGGGACCTCGACCCCGGCTGCACCCTGCCCGCCGCCCTCTCCGCCGGCCGCGCCGGCACCGGCGGCGGCCACCGCTACACCACCGACGGAGCGACCGGCACGGCCTGCTACCCCGACGACGGCCACCCCACCCTCCTCGTCCTGCCCTCCGGCACGACCGGCGGCGACACCGTCCTCCTCGGCTCCGGGACGATCCTGCTCAACAAGAGGCTCGCCTCCGAGGGCAACGCCTCCCTCGCCCTCCAGCTCCTCGGCTCCCGCCCCGAACTCGTCTGGTACCTGCCCTCCCTGACGGAGGTCCAGGACGAGGACCCCGCCGCGCAGAAGAGCCTCTTCGAGCTCGTCCCCCGCGGCTGGGGCTGGGCCCTCCTCCAGCTCTTCCTCGCCGCGGCCCTCGCCGCCCTCTGGCGCGCCCGCCGGCTCGGCCCCCTCGTCACCGAGCAACTGCCCGTCGCCATCCGCGCCTCCGAGACCACCGAGGGCCGCGCCCGCCTCTACCGCAAGGCCGGCGCCCGCGACCGCGCCGCGACCGTGCTGCGCACCGCCGCCCGCGAACGCCTGGCCGCCCTGGTCGGCGTACCGCCCACCGGGGCCCACGAACCCGCGGCGCTGGTCCCCGCCGTGTCCGCCCGCCTGACCGACGGTCACGGGGACCTGACCGCCCTCCTGTTCGGCACCACGCCCGCCGACGACGCGGCCCTCGTCGCGCTCGCCGACCACCTCGACGCCCTCGAAAGAGAGGTCCGCACCTCATGACGGCCACCACGGACAGCGCCCGCTCCTCCCTGGAGGCGATCCGCACCGAGATCGGAAAGGCCGTCGTCGGCCAGGACTCGGCCGTCACCGGTCTCGTCGTCGCCCTGCTGTGCCGCGGCCACGTCCTCCTCGAAGGCGTGCCCGGTGTCGCCAAGACCCTCCTCGTACGGGCCCTCGCGGCTTCCCTCGCCCTCGACACCAAGCGCGTCCAGTTCACCCCGGACCTGATGCCCGCTGATGTCACCGGCTCGCTCGTCTACGACGCCCGCACCGCCGAGTTCTCCTTCCAGAACGGCCCGGTCTTCACCAACCTCCTCCTCGCGGACGAGATCAACCGGACCCCGCCCAAGACCCAGTCCTCCCTCCTCGAAGCCATGGAGGAGCGCCAGGTCACCGTCGACGGCACGCCGCGCGCCCTGCCCGAGCCGTTCCTGGTCGCCGCCACCATGAACCCGGTCGAGTACGAGGGCACGTACCCCCTCCCGGAAGCCCAGCTGGACCGCTTCCTCCTCAAGCTCACCGTGCCCCTGCCCTCCCGCGAGAACGAGATCGGCGTCCTGACCCGGCACGCCGGCGGCTTCGACCCGCGCGACCTTAAGGCCGCGGGTCTGCGCCCGGTCGCCGGGGCGGCCGAACTCGAAGCCGCCCGCGACGGCGTCGCCAAGGTGGCCGTCTCCCCGGAGATCGCCGGGTACGTCGTCGACGTCTGCCGCGCCACCCGCGAATCGCCGTCCCTCACCCTCGGCGTCTCCCCGCGCGGCGCGACCGCCCTGCTGGCCACCGCCCGCGCCTGGGCCTGGCTGACCGGCCGCGACTACGTCACCCCCGACGACGTCAAGGCCCTCGCCCTGCCCACACTGCGCCACCGCGTCCAACTCCGCCCGGAGGCCGAGATGGAGGGCGTCACGGCCGACGCCGTCATCACCGCGATCCTGTCCCACGTCCCCGTACCCCGCTGATGGCGCTCACCGGACGCGCCGCCCTGCTGGCGGCCCTCGGCAGCCTCCCCGTCGGCCTGCTCGAACCGAGCTGGACGGGGATCCTCGCGGTCAACGGCGCCCTCGGCCTGGCCTGCGCCGTGGACTACGCCCTCGCGGCGCCGGTCCGCAGGCTCACGCTCACCCGCTCGGGCGACTCCTCCGTCCGCCTCGGCGAACCCGCGCAGGTCCACCTCACCCTCACCAACCCGGGCACCCGCCCGCTCCGGGCCCGCGTCCGCGACGCCTGGCCCCCCAGCAGCTGGACCCCGGGCACCGAGGCCGGCGCCTCCCGGCACACGCTGACGGTCCCGCCGGGCGAACGCCGCCGGATCACCACCCGGCTGCTGCCGACCCGCCGCGGAGACCGCCGGGCCGACCGCGTCACGATCCGCTCGTACGGGCCGCTCGGCCTGCTCGCCCGCCAGGGCACCCACACCGTCCCGTGGACGGTCCGCGTCCTGCCGCCCTTCACCAGCCGCAAGCACCTCCCCTCGCGGCTGGCCCGGCTGCGCGAACTCGACGGCCGTACGAGCGTCCTGACCCGCGGCGAGGGCACCGAGTTCGACAGCCTCCGCGACTACGTCCCCGGCGACGACACCCGCTCGATCGACTGGCGCGCCACCGCCCGCCAGGACAAGGTCGCCGTCCGCACCTGGCGCCCGGAACGCGACCGGCACATCCTGATCTGCCTGGACACGGGACGCACATCGGCGGGCCGCGTCGGCGACGCCCCCCGCCTGGACTCGGCGATGGACGCGGCCCTGCTGCTGGCCGCCCTGGCCTCGCGGGCGGGCGACCGCGTCGACCTGCTGGCCCACGACCGCCGAACCCGCGCCCAGGTCCAGGGCCGCTCGGCCGGCGACGTCCTGCCGGCATTCGTCAACGCCATGGCCACCCTGGAACCGGAGCTCGTCGAAACCGACTCCCGCACCCTGGTCTCGACGATCCTGCGCAATGCCCCGCGCCGCTCCCTGGTGGTGCTCCTGACGAGCCTGGACGCGGCCCCGACAGAGGAAGGCCTGCTCCCCCTCCTCCCCCGCCTCACGCAGCGCCACACGGTTCTGCTGGCGTCGGTGGCGGACCCGCGCGTCGAGGAGATGACAAAGTCACGCGGCACGCTCGACGCGGTCTACGAGGCCGCGGCCGGCACCCAGTCCCAGGCGGCCCGCCGCCGTACGGCGGAGCAGCTCACCCGCCACGGGGTCCACGTCGTCGACGCCACCCCGGACGCCCTGGCCCCCGCCCTCTCCGATGCGTACCTGGCCCTGAAGGCCGCGGGACGCCTCTAGGCCCTGTCGTCAAACTGCCGTCTGCCCCGCGACGACGGGAGTTTGACGACAGGGCCTAGGGGGTGCCCCGACTGGATACGCTGATCAGGCATCCACTAGGAGGACCGCCATGGGCGACTTCACCCCCGAGCAGATGCGCCGCATGCACGACTTCGCGGAGCAGCTCGCGGAGCTGGCCGAGCACCAGGAAGACCAGTGGAAGGTTCAGACCACCGACGGTCAGATCTTCCTCACGATGATGAGCCCGACGGCTCCGCACGGGCTCAACGTGGTGCGGCTGCGCCGCCAGATCGAGGCCCAGACACCCGAGGTCATGGCCCTCAACAACACCAACATGGGCGACCCGGTGACCGGCCTGACCAAAATCCCCGACCTCATGGTTCTCGCGGAGGAAGACACGGACGACACGGCAAAGGTCGTCAACTCCCGCGATGTCCTGATGGTGGTGGAGGTCGTCTCCCGCACGAATTCCCACACCGGCATCCGCGACAAGCTGCACGACTACCCACGGATGGGAGTCCCTCTTTACGTCGTCGTCGACCCCCGCAAGGAACAGAAGACCGTCACAGTGCACAGC
The DNA here is from genome assembly GCF_044745505.1 of Streptomyces sp. NPDC086989. Lineage (NCBI taxonomy): Bacteria > Bacillati > Actinomycetota > Actinomycetes > Kitasatosporales > Streptomycetaceae > Streptomyces > Streptomyces sp. NPDC086989. The sequence goes on along the minus strand of NZ_JBIVAL010000021.1, from coordinate 321 downwards.
GAGCCCTTGGAGGGGCCCGACGGCATCCGCTACCGCAAGAAGGTCCCGTACGCCTTCGGTGACACCGTCACCGTCGGCCGCTGGACGCTCGACACCACCAGCCTCAAGAGCTACCCCGCCGACTGGTGAGGAGGGCGGAACCTCTCACTTGCGCGCCAAACGGGCGCTGAACGCAGAAAAGCCCCGCACCGAGCCGCTAAGGGCTGGTGCGGGGCTTTCCCACAATGGTTGTTCGGCGGCGTCCTACTCTCCCACAGGGTCCCCCCTGCAGTACCATCGGCGCTGAAAGGCTTAGCTTCCGGGTTCGGAATGTAACCGGGC
>NZ_JBIVAL010000020.1:93762-124525 GCF_044745505.1 Streptomyces sp. NPDC086989 | reverse complement strand
ACGCCCGGTTACATTCCGAACCCGGAAGCTAAGCCTTTCAGCGCCGATGGTACTGCAGGGGGGACCCTGTGGGAGAGTAGGACGCCGCCGAACAACCCGCCCTTTTAGCTCAGTCGGTAGAGCGTCTCCATGGTAAGGAGAAGGTCAACGGTTCGATTCCGTTAAAGGGCTCCATCGAAAAGGCCCCCGCCATCTGGCGGGGGCCTTTTTGCGTTGGCGGACCTCACCACCCCTGGCTAAAGTGGGCTGGAAGGGTAAGAAAGGTACGACCGGCGGGTTCGACGTGCCCCTTGGGCCCGTCCGGCCGGCCTGGGAGGCGCGATGTCCCTACCCCCCGATGCGGCGGTACCGCACCCCACGCAGAGCGACCCGGAAGACGTCCTCAAGCAGGTCGGAGCCTCGTGGCGCTGGGCGCTCGGCTTCGCCCTCGCGACCTTGATCCCGGGCATTCTGGTACTCGTATGGCCCGATGAGACGCTGCACATCCTGGCCGTCATCATCGGTCTGCAACTCCTCGTCGCAGGAGTCTTCCGATTTGTGACGGCCTTCTCGCACGGCAACGACGGCGGCAGCAGAGTCGCGAGCGTCCTGGTCGCCCTGCTGGCGTTCCTGGCCGGCGTCCTCGTACTGCGGCATCCCCTGCAGACGATCGGGGCACTGTCCCTGATCCTCGGAGTGTTCTGGCTGCTGACCGGAGTGCTCACGGCGTACGTCGCCATCGCCGACCGGGGCCTCGTCCACCGGGGTCTGCTCTTCGGCCTGGGCGTCCTCGGTACCGTCGCCGGCATCGTCGTGCTCTGCTTCCCGGTCGACTCCGCGGTCGCCCTCACCCGGCTGCTGGGGCTGTGGCTCGTCCTGCTCGGCGTCTTCGAAGTGGTGATGGCGTTCGCCCTGCGTTCCGCCACCCGCGGCTTCAGGTCCAGGCCTCCGGCGTGAGCCCCGGCCGCGGCCCGGCTACTCGCCCTCGCGCGGCTGCGGAACGCGGAAAGCGAGGATCGCCATGTCGTCCGAGGCGGGTTCCGCCGCGAAGCGTTCCACCGCGCGCAGGACGCGGGCGGCGACCGCGCCGGCGGTCAGGCCCGTGCAGGTGGTGAGGACGTCCGCGAGGCCGTCGTCACCGAGCATGCGGGTGCCCTCACGGCGCTCCGTGACGCCGTCCGTCACACAGAGGAGCACGTCACCGGGGTCCAGCGTGAGGGTCTGCTCGTAGAGGTCGAGGTCGTCGATCACGCCCAGCAGTGGCTGCGGGTCAGCGGCCGGGGTGACCTGCCCGTCCGGGCGCAGGCGGAGCGGCAGCGGATGCCCGGCGCACACGACCTTCATCAGGGCGCCGCCGTCGGGCTGCGGGTGCAGCTCGCCGTACAGGAGCGTGAGGAAGCGGCTGCGGGCGCCCTCGTCGAGGATGGCCGCGTTGAGCCGTTCCAGGACCGCGGGGCCGCCGAGGCCCTCGCGGGCCAGGAGACGCAGGGCGTGCCGGGCGAGACCGGTGACGGCGGCGGCCTCCGGGCCCGTACCGCAGACGTCGCCGATGGCGAAGCCGTACGCGCCGTCACGGATCGGGAAGACGTCGTAGAAGTCGCCGCCCACCTCGTTGCCCTCGCCGGCCGCCCGGTAGATGACCTCGACCTCCATGCCGGGGATCGCTGGCGAGCCGGGCGGGAGCAGGCTGCGCTGCAGGGAGCGGCTGATGGCGGTGCGCTCGGAGTAGAGGCGGGCGTTGTCCAGGGCGAGGGCGGCCCGGCGGGAGAGGTCCTCGGCGAGTTCGAGGATCTCCTGGCGGAAGTGTTCCTCGGACGGCTTTCCGAGCGTCAGCATGCCGATCACGCGGTTGCGGGCCAGGAGCGGCAGGACGACGGTCTCCCCGCCGACCGCGAGCGCCGTCTCGGGCCAGGGGCGGGCGCCGGCCTCGCGGACCGGTTCGGGCGGGCTGACGCGGGACAGCAGGGCCTTGAGGCCGTCGATGCGCTCCTCGTCCTCGTGCAGGACGTACGAGAGGTAGGGGTCGGAGGACTGGTCGGCGATGGTGTAGACGGCGCACCAGGTGGCCAGCGTCGGGACGGTCATCTGGGCCATGAGGGCCAGGGTCTGGTCCCGGTCGAGGGTGCCCGCGAGCAGGTCGGAGGCCTCGACGAGGAAGGACAGTGAGCCGCGGCGCAGCCGTTCCAGCTCGCCGAGGCGGGCGGACTCGACGGCGAGGGCGATGCGGTCGGCGGCGAACTGCAGACGCAGGGCCTCGGCGTTGGAATAGCGCCCCGGGTTCTCGGCGGCGACGCCGAGCGAGCCGGTGAGCCGGCCTTCGACCTTGAGCGGAACGGTGATCACCGAACGCATGCCGGTGGCCTCCAGGAGCGGGACGGCTCCGGGGACGGCGGCGAGGTCGTCGTGGACGGCGGGCATGCGGGCGGAGCCGTACCGGTTGGTGCCGGCCTCGACGGGGACGCGGGCGAAGCGCTGGCGGGTGGAGGGGAGCCCGGTGGTGGCGCGTACTTCGAGCTCGGTCTCGTCGTCGGTGGCCAGCAGCAGGAACGCGGAGTCGGCGTCGAGCATGTCGCGGGCGCGTTCGACGGTGCGCTGGAGGAGTCCGTCGAGGTCGTCGGGGGCGGGGGAGCCGATGAAGACCTCGAAGGGGTCCACGGGTCGGGGCTCGGTGAGCTGGAGGCTGTCGGCGGAGGCGACCCGTACGGGGGTCTGGAGCAGGGCCCGCTCGTCGTCGTGGACCAGCAGGCAGACGACGGAGGGCTCTCCGTGGGCATCGCGTACCCGCAGGTGCGAGGCGTAAACGGGGATCACCCTGCCGTCGGCTCCGCGGATGCCGTAGCTGCCCTCCCAGCGCGACAGGCGCAGCGCCTCGGCGATGCCGGTGCCGGTGCCGGGGGTCTGGGGCCAGGCGGCGAGTTCGGCGAGCGGGCGGCCGACGACCTTCTCGGCGGAGTAGCCGAAGACGTGCTCGGCGTCCTCGTTCCACGCGGAGACGGCGTCGGAGGCGTCGATCTGCAGGACGGCGACGCGGACGCGGGTGTCGGCGAGGGGAAGCAGGCGGTCGGGGACGACGGGTCCGGCGGAGCGGGTACCGACCGGCCGGTCCGGGAGGTCGAGCCGGAACCACACGTGTTTGTGGGTCGCGGTGTACTCGACTCCCCAGCGGGTGGCGAGGGCGGCGCAGAGCATCAGCCCGCGGCCGTTCTCCCGGTCGGGGTCGGCGTACGGGCGCTCGCCGGGGTGCTGGAGCGGCAGCTCGCGTTCGGGGTACCGGTCGGCGATCTCGACCCGGACCCCGTCGCCGGAGCGCAGGCACAGGACCTCGGCCCTGGTGCCGGCGTGGACCACGGCGTTGGTGACGAGCTCGCTGGTGAGGACCACGGCGTCGTCGACGATGTCCGCGAAGCCCCATCCCTGGAGGGTGTCGCGGACGAACGCGCGGGCCGCGGCGACCGAGCGCCCGAGGGGGTCGAAGCTGGCAGCCGCCCGAGCGGTGATCACGAATCTCCTTCGACGCGGTTGGACATCGGGTGCCAGGTTACTTACCTTCGCGGGCGGCATGGTGCGGTCGTCCGGGATTCCACCCGCAGGGTGCGGCCGGTGTGCGATGGTGCCGAAGTGTTATGGCCGGGTTCGGCCAGGGTGAAACACTGGGCAGGATGGAACAACCGGGCGTGCGACTCGCCGGGTGTCGGTGGAACAGCGGTCGACCCTTTCGGGAGGGACACGGTGGAGTCTGGCGCAGCGGTGCGGCGTACGGGAACGCGCCCGAAGGGCGGGAGGTCCCGCCGGAACGGCACGACGGAAGTCGACACCGCCGCCCTGAACCGGCTGCTCACGGCCCTGGTGTCGATGCGGGACGGGAATTTCCGCAAGCGGCTGACGGTGTCCGGCGAGGGCGTGATGGCGGAGATCGCCGCCGTCTACAACGAGGTCGCCGACCGGAACCTCCATCTGACCGGAGAGCTCTCCCGGGTGCGGCGGATGGTGGGCCGCGAGGGGAAGCTGAGTGAACGGCTTGAAACAGGTGCCTGCGAGGGCTCCTGGGCGGCCGCGATCGACGCCTCGAACCAGCTGGTGGACGATCTCGCGCGGCCGGTGTCCGAAGTGGGCCGGGTGCTGTCGGCGGTTGCCGAGGGCGATCTGGACCAGCGGATGGACCTGCGGACGCAGAGCCCGGACGGGGTCGGGCATCCGCTGCGGGGCGAGTTCCTGAAGGTCGGGCGCACGGTCAACAACCTGGTCGACCAGCTGTCCGCGTTCACCGACGAGGTGACGCGCGTGGCGCTGGAGGTCGGTACCGAGGGCAAGCTCGGTGGTCAGGCGCAAGTGCGCGGAATGTCGGGCTCCTGGAAGGATCTGACCGACTCCGTCAACACGATGGCGTACCGGCTCACCGCCCAGGTGCGTGACATCGCCCTCGTCACGACGGCGGTGGCGAAGGGTGATCTGTCACGCAAGGTCACGGTGCACGTGGCCGGCGAGATGCTCCAGCTGAAGAACACCGTGAACACGATGGTGGACCAGCTGTCGTCGTTCTCCTCCGAGGTGACCCGCGTGGCCCGCGAGGTGGGCACGGAGGGTGAGCTGGGCGGTCAGGCGAAGGTGCCCGGCGTCGCCGGCGTGTGGAAGGACCTGACCGACTCCGTCAACACGATGGCGGGCAACCTGACGGCCCAGGTGCGGGGGATCGCGCAGGTCACGACGGCCGTCGCCAATGGCGATCTGTCGCAGAAGGTACGGGTCAGCGCGCGCGGAGAGGTGGCGCAGCTGGCCGAGACGATCAATCAGATGACGGAGACGCTGCGCACCTTCGCTGACGAGGTCACCAGGGTGGCCAGCGAGGTCGGGGCGAAGGGTCTGCTGGGCGGTCAGGCGCAGGTGCCGGGTGCGGCGGGGACGTGGAAGGACCTCACCGATTCGGTGAACACGGTCTTCCGCAACCTCACCACGCAGGTGCGGGACATCGCGCAGGTGACGACGGCGGTGGCCAACGGCGATCTGTCGCAGAAGGTCACCGTGGACGTGGCCGGGGAGATGCTGGAGCTGAAGAACACCGTCAACACGATGGTGGACCAGCTCCAGTCCTTCGGCGCGGAAGTGACGCGTGTGGCCCGTGAGGTCGGCGTCGAGGGTGAGCTGGGCGGTCAGGCGCAGGTGCCGGGTGCGGCGGGGACGTGGAAGGACCTCACCGATTCGGTGAACACGGCCTTCCGCAACCTCACCGGCCAGGTCCGCAATATCGCGCAGGTGACGACGGCGGTGGCCAACGGCGATCTGTCGCAGAAGGTCACCGTGGACGTCTCGGGCGAGATGCTCCAGCTGAAGAACACCGTGAACACGATGGTGGACCAGCTGTCGAGCTTCGCCGACCAGGTCACACGGATGGCGCGGGACGTGGGCACGGAGGGCCGCCTCGGCGGCCAGGCGCGCGTGGAGGGGGTGTCGGGGACGTGGAAGGAGCTCACCGACTCCGTCAACTTCATGGCCGGCAACCTGACCTCCCAGGTGCGCCAGATCGCCCAGGTGACCACGGCGGTGGCCCGCGGCGACCTCTCCCAGAAGATCGACGTGGATGCGCGCGGCGAGATCCTGGAGCTGAAGAACACCATCAACACGATGGTGGACCAGCTGTCGGCCTTCGCGGAGCAGGTGACCCGGGTGGCCCGGGACGTGGGTACGGAGGGCCGCCTGGGCGGTCAGGCGCAGGTGCCCGGCGTGGCCGGCGTGTGGCGCGACCTCACGGACTCGGTGAACGGCATGGCCGGGAACCTGACCTCGCAGGTGCGCAACATCGCGCAGGTGGCGACGGCGGTGGCCCGCGGTGACCTGTCGCAGAAGATCGACGTGGATGCGCGCGGCGAGATCCTGGAGCTGAAGAACACCCTCAACACGATGGTGGACCAGCTCTCGAACTTCGCGGAGCAGGTGACCCGGGTGGCCCGTGAGGTGGGCACCGAGGGCATTCTGGGCGGTCAGGCCGAGGTGAAGGGCGTCTCGGGCACCTGGAAGGACCTCACGCAGTCCGTCAACTTCATGGCGAACAACCTGACCTCGCAGGTGCGCAACATCGCCGAGGTGACGACGGCGGTCGCGATGGGCGATCTCTCCAAGAAGATCACCGTGGACGCCAAGGGCGAGATCCTCGAACTCGTCACGACCGTCAACACGATGGTCGACCAGCTGTCCTCGTTCGCGGAGCAGGTGACGCGGGTCGCCCGTGAGGTGGGTTCCGAGGGCATCCTCGGCGGCCAGGCCCGGGTGCGCGGGGTGACGGGCATCTGGAAGGACCTCACCGACAACGTCAACCTGATGGCCAACAACCTGACGTCGCAGGTGCGCAACATCTCGCAGGTCTCGGCGGCGGTGGCCAACGGTGATCTGACGAAGAAGGTCACGGTGGAGGCGCGCGGCGAGGTCGCGCAGCTCGCCGACACGGTCAACACGATGGTGAAGACCCTGTCCTCGTTCGCGGACGAGGTCACGCGCGTGGCCCGCGAGGTGGGTACGGAGGGCCGGCTCGGAGGCCAGGCGCACGTGCCGGGTGTGTCCGGGACGTGGAAGGACCTCACCGACTCGGTGAACTTCATGGCCTCCAACCTCACCGGTCAGGTGCGGCAGATCGCCATGGTCACGACCGCCATCGCCAAGGGCGACATGACCAAGAAGATCGACATCGATGCGCGCGGCGAGATCCTGGAGCTCAAGACCACGATCAACACGATGGTCGACCAGCTGTCCTCGTTCGCCGACCAGGTGACCCGGGTGGCTCGCGAGGTGGGCACCGAGGGCATCCTGGGCGGCCAGGCGCGGGTCCGGGACGTGGACGGCACCTGGCGCGACCTGACCGAGTCCGTGAACGAGATGGCGGGGAACCTGACCCGGCAGGTGCGCGCGATCGCGGCCGTGGCCACCGCGGTGACCCGCGGTGACCTCAACCTGAAGATCGACGTGGACGCGTCGGGCGAGATCCAGGTCCTCCAGGACAACATCAACACGATGATCGCCAACCTGCGCGACACCACCTTGGCCAACAAGGAGCAGGACTGGCTCAAGGGCAACCTCGCCCGGATCTCCGCCCTGATGCAGGGCCGCCGCGAACTGGACGACGTGGCCTCGCTCATCATGAGCGAGCTGACCCCGGTGGTCTCGGCGCAGCACGGCGCGTTCTTCCTCGTCCTGCCCACCGGCGGGAGCACCGAGATCGGGGCGGAGGGCGGCCCGGACGGCTCGTACGAACTGCGGATGCGCGGGAGTTACGCGTACGCGGGCGGTCAGATGCCCATGTCCTTCCGGCCGGGGGAGGGACTGATCGGGACCGTCGCCGAGGAGAAGCGGACGATCCTCGTCGAGAACACCCCGCCCGGTTACCTGAAGATCTCCTCGGGGCTCGGGGAGGCACCGCCGGCGCACGTGATCGTGCTGCCGGTGCTGTTCGAGGGGAAGGTGCTCGGCGTCATCGAGCTGGCGTCCTTCCAGCCCTTCACGCAGATCCAGAAGGACTTCCTGAGCCAGATCGCCGAGATGATCGGTACGAGCGTCAACACGATCAGCGTCAACTCCAAGACGGAGATGCTGCTCAAACAGTCGCAGGAGATGACCGAGCAGCTGCGCGAACGCTCCGACGAGCTGGAGAACCGGCAGAAGGCGCTCCAGGCCGCCAACGCCGAGCTGGAGGAGAAGGCGGAGCTGCTGGCCCAGCAGAACCGGGACATCGAGGTGAAGAACACCGAGATCGAGGAGGCCCGGCAGGTCCTGGAGGAGCGTGCCGAGCAGCTCGCGGTCTCGATGCGCTACAAGTCCGAGTTCCTGGCGAACATGTCGCACGAGCTGCGCACGCCGCTGAACTCGCTGCTGATCCTGGCCAAGCTGCTCGCCGACAACGCGGACGAGAACCTGTCCCCGAAGCAGGTGGAGTTCGCGGAGACCATCCACGGGGCGGGTTCGGACCTGCTCCAGCTGATCAACGACATCCTGGACCTGTCGAAGGTCGAGGCCGGGAAGATGGACGTCTCGCCGACCCGGATCGCGCTCGTGCAGCTGGTGGACTACGTGGAGGCGACCTTCCGGCCGCTGACGGCGGAGAAGGGGCTGGACTTCTCGGTGCGGGTCTCCCCGGAGCTTCCGGCGACGCTGCACACGGACGAGCAGCGGCTGCTCCAGGTGCTGCGCAACCTGCTGTCGAACGCGGTGAAGTTCACCGACACCGGGGCGGTGGAGCTGGTGATCCGGCCGGCCGGTTCGGACGTGCCGACGGCGATCCGGGAGCAGCTGCTGGAGGCCGGTTCGCTGCGGGAGGCGGACGCGGACCTGATCGCCTTCTCCGTGACGGACACCGGGATCGGGATCGCGGCGAGCAAGATGCTGGTGATCTTCGAGGCGTTCAAGCAGGCCGACGGGACGACCAGCAGGAAGTACGGGGGCACCGGACTCGGACTGTCCATCAGCCGGGAGATCGCCCGGCTGCTGGGCGGTGAGATCCATGCGGCGAGCGAGCCCGGCCGCGGGTCCACGTTCACGCTGTACCTGCCGCTGCACCCGAGCGAGTTGCCGCCGCAGGGGTACGCGCCGCCCACGCCGGGGGGTGCGCGCGCAGAGGTGTACCGCAGGCAGGCGGACGCGGCGCGGCCCGCGCTCCCGGCGGCTCCGGCGGCGCCCGTCCCCGTACCGCAGGCGCAGCCGCAGCACGCGCGGCCCGGGCTGCCGACGGGTGAGCCGGCCGGTCAGGGGCAGGGCGGCGCCGCGCTGTTCCGGCGGCGGCGCAAGGCGCTGAGCGACCTGGAGCCGCGTACGGCGGTGCCGGGGCAGCCCAACGTGCAGGGACCGGAGGACGGTTGGGCCAATCCGGAGCAGGAACTTCCGGTGGTGCCCCGGACGTACGACTTCCACGGTGAGAAGGTGCTCATCGTGGACGACGACGTCCGCAACGTGTTCGCGCTGACGAGCGTGTTGGAGCAGCACGGGCTGGCGGTGCTGTACGCGGAGAACGGCCGGGAGGGCATCGAGGTCCTGGAGCAGCACGATGATGTGACCGTCGTGCTGATGGACATCATGATGCCCGAGATGGACGGGTACGCGACGACGTCGGCGATCCGGCGGATGCCGCAGTTCGCCGGCCTGCCGATCATCGCGCTGACGGCCAAGGCGATGAAGGGCGACCGGGAGAAGGCGATCGATTCCGGAGCGTCCGACTATGTCACCAAGCCGGTCGACCCGGACTACCTGCTGTCGGTCATGGAACAGTGGATGCGGGGCAAGTGACCGGCGGGCGAGCGCTCTGATACCAATTGCTGACTGACTGTGGCGAAAGCGGTGTGGAAGGGCGGGAAGCGGGGAACCTTCTGCTCTCCCACACCGTTTCTGCTTCGTGCACAGTGACATCTTGGTGACAGGGTGTGGCGATCTCGGGACTGGGGCTACGATGACCGGCACAAGGACGGACGGCGTAAGGATGCCGTCCTCTTCTGGGGCGGGGCCCGGCGTACAGGCCGGTGCCAGGAGCCGGGGAGGCCCCACGCCGGGGCGAGGAGGACAGGGCATGGTGCAGAAAGCCAAGATCCTCCTGGTCGACGACCGGCCGGAGAATCTGCTGGCGCTGGAGGCCATCCTCTCCGCGCTCGATCAGACACTGGTCCGGGCGTCGTCGGGGGAGGAAGCGCTCAAGGCGCTGCTGACGGACGATTTCGCGGTCATTCTGCTCGATGTGCAGATGCCCGGAATGGACGGATTCGAGACCGCCGCGCACATCAAGCGGCGCGAGCGGACCCGGGACATCCCGATCATCTTCCTCACCGCGATCAACCACGGTCCGCACCACACGTTCCGCGGCTATGCCGCCGGCGCGGTGGACTACATCTCCAAGCCCTTCGACCCGTGGGTGCTGCGGGCCAAGGTCTCGGTGTTCGTGGAGCTGTACACGAAGAACTGCCAGCTGCGGGAGCAGGCGGCGCTGCTGCGGCTCCAGCTGGAGGGCGGCGGCTCCACCGGCGACGGCAGCAAGGACACGGCCGGGCTGCTGGCCGAGCTCTCCGCACGGCTCGCGGCGGTCGAGGAGCAGGCCGAGGCGCTGACCAAGCAGCTCGGCGAGGAGTCTGCCGACGCGGCGGTCGTGGCGACCGCGGCCCACCTGGAGCGCAAGCTCACCGGCCTGCGGCGGGCGCTCGACGCGCTGGAGCCCGGGACCGGCGGGGGAGCGCCGGTACTGCCCGCGCAGGGCTGACCGCCGAGCGTGGCGGTGTACGGGCGTTCGGGGCCGCCCGGCGGGCCGTCCGGGCCTGGCGGACCGTCAAAGCGCTGATGCGGTACGCGACACGAACGGGTGAAGGGGTGGGCACGCGTGTCCACCGGCGCGCGCACCGGTAACCTCGGCCCCATGGCCTCACGTACGTCCGGCAAGGGTTCCCAGAGCACGGCGGGCACCGCGAAGGGCCGCACCGGCCGGACGACGGCGCCGGCGAAGAAGGCGGCCCCCGCCCGCAAGCCCGCCGCCAAGAAGGCCGCTGCGCCCCGGCGTGCCCCCGCCAAGAAGGCTGCACCGAAGCCCGCACCGTCCCCGACCGGGGGCGTGCTGCGGCTGGTGCGCGCCGTGTGGCTGGGCTGCGCGCACGCGGTCGGCGCGGTCTTCCGCGGGATCGGCCAGGGCGCCAGGAACCTCGACCCCGCCCACCGCAAGGACGGCGTCGCACTGCTGCTCCTCGCCCTCGCGCTGATCGTCGCCGCCGGTACCTGGTCGAACCTGAGCGGTCCGGTCGGGGATCTGGTCACGATGCTCGTCACCGGTGCCTTCGGGCGACTTGATCTGCTCGTCCCGATCCTGCTCGGCGTCATGGCCGTACGTTTCATCCGCCATCCCGAGCAGCCCGACGCCAACGGCCGGATCGGCGTCGGACTTTCCGCGCTCGCCGTCGGGGTGCTCGGCCTCGTGCACATCGCCTGCGGAGCGCCCGGCCGCGACGAGGGCACCACCGCCATGCAGAACGCGGGCGGGCTGATCGGCTGGGCCGCCTCCAAGCCGCTGATCTTCACCATGGGTGCGCCGCTGGCCGTGCCGATGCTGGTGCTGCTCACGGTGTTCGGGCTGCTCGTGGTCACCGCGACCCCGGTCAACGCGATCCCACAGCGGCTGCGGCGGCTCGGGATCCGGCTCGGGATCATCGCTCCGAACGCGTACGACGAGGGGTTCGGGGAGGACGCCGCCAGGCGGCACGACCCCGAGCAGTGGCGGGCCCGGTCGGGTGCCGCCGGGCACGGCGGTCCGGGCGGTCCGGCGGACGCGGATGCCGCCGACGCCGCCGAGGAGCAGGCGCTCGCGCGGCGGCGGCGCCCGCGCCGGACCACGGCCCGGCCGGCCCTCGACCGGGAGATGGACGCCGTCGACGTGGCCGCGGCGGCCGCCGCCGCGCTGGACGGTGTGGTGCTGGGCGGCATGCCGCCCTCCCCGGTGGTCGCCGACCTCACGCACGGCATCTCCCCGAAGTCCGACGGCGTGGAGGTCACCGCCGCGGTGCCGACCGCGCGGGCGGAGCAGCCCGAGGCCGCCGCGCCGGAGCGGGCCGAGCCGCCGCACGACACCACCGCCGCGGCGTCCGGGACCCTGTCGGTGCCGGACCTCACCAAGGCGCCTCCGGCGGCCCAGCCGCTGCCGCCCCGCGCCGAGCAGCTCCAGCTGCGCGGGGACATCACGTACGCCCTGCCCTCGCTCGACCTGCTGGAGAAGGGCGGGCCCGGCAAGACCCGCAGCGCCGCCAACGACGCGGTCGTCGCGTCGCTGCGCAACGTGTTCACCGAGTTCAAGGTCGACGCGGACGTCACCGGCTTCACCCGGGGCCCGACGGTCACCCGGTACGAGGTCACGCTGGGCGCTGCGGTCAAGGTCGAGCGGATCACCGCACTGACCAAGAACATCGCGTACGCCGTGGCCTCGCCGGACGTCCGGATCATCAGCCCGATCCCGGGCAAGTCGGCGGTCGGCATCGAGATCCCGAACACCGACCGCGAGATGGTCAACCTGGGCGACGTGCTCCGGCTGGCGGACGCGGCCGAGGACGACCACCCGATGCTGGTCGCGCTCGGCAAGGACGTCGAGGGCGGCTACGTCATGGCCAACCTCGCGAAGATGCCGCACGTGCTCGTCGCCGGCGCCACCGGTTCCGGAAAGTCCTCCTGCATCAACTGCCTGATCACCTCGATCATGGTCCGGGCCACCCCGGAGGACGTCCGGATGGTGCTCGTCGACCCCAAGCGGGTGGAGCTGACGGCGTACGAGGGCATCCCGCACCTGATCACGCCGATCATCACCAACCCCAAGCGGGCCGCCGAGGCGCTCCAGTGGGTCGTGCGCGAGATGGACCTGCGCTACGACGACCTGGCCGCCTTCGGCTACCGGCACATCGACGACTTCAACCGGGCCATCCGGGACGGCAAGATCAAACTGCCGCCGGGCAGCGAGCGGGAGCTCAGCCCGTACCCGTACCTGCTGGTGATCGTCGACGAGCTCGCCGACCTGATGATGGTGGCCCCGCGCGACGTCGAGGACTCGATCGTCCGGATCACCCAGCTGGCCCGTGCGGCCGGCATCCACCTGGTGCTCGCCACCCAGCGGCCCTCCGTGGACGTCGTCACCGGCCTGATCAAGGCGAACGTGCCCTCGCGGCTGGCGTTCGCCACCTCCTCGCTCGCCGACAGCCGGGTCATCCTCGACCAGCCGGGCGCCGAGAAGCTGATCGGCAAGGGCGACGGGCTGTTCCTGCCGATGGGCGCCAACAAGCCGGTCCGCCTCCAGGGCGCGTTCGTCACCGAGGACGAGATCGCCGGCATCGTGCAGCACTGCAAGGACCAGATGGCGCCCGTCTTCCGGGACGACGTCACCGTCGGGCAGAAGCAGAAGAAGGAGATCGACGAGGAGATCGGCGACGACCTGGACCTGCTGTGCCAGGCGGCCGAACTGGTGGTCTCCACCCAGTTCGGGTCGACCTCGATGCTGCAGCGCAAGCTCAGGGTGGGCTTCGCCAAGGCCGGGCGGCTCATGGACCTCATGGAGTCGCGGGGGGTCGTCGGCCCGAGCGAGGGTTCGAAGGCGCGCGACGTCCTGGTGAAGGCGGACGAGCTGGACGGGGTCCTCGCCGTCATCCGCGGAGAGGACGTTCCGTAGCGGAACGGGCGGCCCGCGGGCGGCCCGCAGACGCCCGGATCGGCGGTCATCGGGCGGGCAACCGTTTCCCCCGGGCCCGCGTCTAGTGGAGGGAGACGACGGCTCCGCGTGCTGCGCCGGGCCGCTGCACCGCCCCGGACGACCGCTCGCCATTCGGATGGCGTAGGAAGTCCACCCTCCGGTTGCTCCACCCTTTCGTCACCCCCCTAGACTGGGAATCCAGCAGGTGGCTACACGCTCGAAAGGCGCCCTCGTGTCCATCGGCAAGTCCAACTCTCCCGAAGACGAGCGGCCTTCGACCGACGACCGGTCCGAGGACCGCATCATCGAACCCCCCGTCGAAGGACCGTCCATCGGGACGGCCCTGAAGACGGCCCGGATCGCCGCCGGGCTCACCGTCGACGAGGTCAGCTCCACCACCCGCGTGCGCATCCCGATCGTGCACGCGATCGAAACCGACGACTTCACGCGGTGCGGCGGCGACGTCTACGCCCGCGGTCACATCCGTACGCTCGCCCGCGCCGTGCACATCGATCCGGAACCCCTGGTCGACGCGTACGACGCGGCCCACGGCGGCCGGCCGGCGCCCACACCCGCCGCTCCCATGTTCGAAGCGGAACGGATCCGCCCCGAGCGGCAGCGGCCCAACTGGACCGCTGCCATGGTGGCCGCCATCGTCGCCGTGATCGGCTTCGTGGGCTTCACCGCGTTCGGCGGCGGCGACGCGAAGGACAAGCGGCCGGTGGCGGAAGGTTCCGCCCCGCAGGCCGCGCCCAAGCAGTCGGCCGGGAAGCCGGCCGCCCAGCCGCCGCAGGCCCCGCAGACCCCGAAGGCGCCCACGCCGGAGCCCTCGGACAGTGCGATCGCCGCCGCGCCCAAGGACCTCGTCACGGTCGTCCTGACGGCCAACGAGGGCGAGAGCTGGGTCTCCGCGAAAGACCACAGCGGCAGGCTGCTGTTCGACGGGACGCTGACCCCCGGCCAGTCCAAGACCTTCACGGACAAGGAGTCCATCGACCTCGTCCTGGGCGACGCCGGGGTCGTGAAGCTCTTCGTGAACGGCAAGGAGATCAAGGACGATTTCCAGCCGGGTCAGGTGGAACGCCTCACATACACCAAGGACGATCCCCGCCAGGGACCGGCCCAGGCGGGCTGACAGCGCGCTGAACGCTTGATTCCGGATCCCCGGGGTGCTGCGCCGCACCCCGGGGATCTTGGTTTACCGGGACTTGGGGCGGGGGTCGGCGTTTGGACAAAGTAGTCTTGAGTCCATGCCCGAACGCCGTACCGTCGCCCTTGTCACTCTTGGCTGCGCCCGTAACGAGGTGGACTCGGAGGAGCTCGCAGGCCGCTTGGCGGCGGATGGCTGGGAGCTCGTCGAGGACGCCGCCGATGCGGACGTCGCCGTCGTCAACACCTGTGGCTTCGTCGAAGCCGCCAAAAAGGACTCCGTAGACGCCCTCCTGGAAGCCAACGATCTCAAGGATCACGGCAAGACCCAGGCCGTCGTCGCCGTCGGCTGTATGGCCGAGCGCTACGGCAAGGAACTCGCCGAAGCGCTCCCCGAGGCCGACGGCGTGCTCGGCTTCGACGACTACGCCGACATCTCCGACCGCCTCCAGACCATCCTCAACGGCGGCATCCACGCCTCCCACACCCCGCGCGACCGGCGCAAGCTGCTGCCGATCAGCCCCGCGGCCCGCCAGGACGCCGAGGTGGCCCTGCCCGGCCACGCCCAGGAGCCCGAGGCCGCCCCCGCGGACCTCCCCGAGGGCGTGGCGCCCGCCTCCGGGCCGCGCGCCCCGCTGCGCCGCCGCCTGGACAAGAGCCCGGTCGCCTCGGTCAAGCTCGCCTCCGGCTGCGACCGCCGCTGCTCGTTCTGCGCCATCCCGTCCTTCCGCGGCTCGTTCATCTCCCGCCGCCCCAGTGACGTGCTGGGCGAGACGCGCTGGCTGGCCGAGCAGGGCGTCAAGGAGATCATGCTGGTCTCCGAGAACAACACCTCGTACGGCAAGGACCTGGGCGACATCCGCCTGCTGGAGACCCTGCTGCCCGAGCTGGCCGAGGTGGACGGCATCGAGCGCGTCCGCGTCAGCTACCTCCAGCCCGCCGAGATGCGGCCCGGTCTGATCGACGTGCTGACCTCGACCCCCAAGGTCGTGCCGTACTTCGACCTGTCCTTCCAGCACTCGGCCCCCGACGTGCTGCGCGCCATGCGCCGCTTCGGCGACACCGACCGGTTCCTGGAGCTGCTGGACACCATCCGCACCAAGGCGCCGCAGGCCGGCGTCCGGTCCAACTTCATCGTCGGTTTCCCCGGCGAGAAGGAGTCGGACTTCAAGGAGCTGGAGCGCTTCCTCACCCACGCCCGGCTCGACGCGATCGGCGTCTTCGGCTACTCCGACGAGGACGGCACCGAGGCCGTCACGTACGAGAACAAGCTGGACGAGGACACGATCGCCGAGCGGCTGGCGCACATGCAGCGGCTCGCCGAGGAGCTCACCTCGCAGCGCGCGGAGGAGCGGATCGGGGAGACCCTGGAGGTGCTCGTGGAGTCCGTGGAGGAGGTCGGCGGGGCCGATGACGACGAGGTCGGTGCCTACGGGCGTGCCGCGCACCAGGCCCCCGAGACGGACGGCCAGGTCGTCTTCACGGACAGCACGGGGCTGGTGCCCGGCCGCATGGTGACGGCGAAGGTGGTCGGCACGCTGGGCGTGGACCTGGTGGCCGAGCCCCTGCACCTCGACGAGGAGGCGGCCGGATGACCGGAGTCCCGGCATCTGCGGCGGGCGGGACCGGCCGTCGGCCCGCGCCCGGCGCGAAGCTGGGGGCTGCGGCGGTCAATCAGGCCAGCCTGTGGAACATCGCCAACATCCTGACGATGATCCGGCTCGTCCTGGTGCCGGGATTCGTGTTGCTCCTCCTCGCCGACGGCGGGTACGACCCGGTGTGGCGTGCGCTGGCATGGGCGGCGTTCGCCGTCGCCATGATCACGGACATCTTCGACGGGCACCTGGCCCGCACGTACAACCTGGTCACGGACTTCGGGAAGATCGCCGACCCCATCGCCGACAAGGCGATCATGGGGTCGGCATTGGTCTGTCTCTCCTGGCTGGGTGACCTGCCCTGGTGGGTGACCGGGGTGATCCTCGGGCGGGAACTCGGGATCACGCTCATGCGTTTCTGGGTCATCAGGTACGGAGTGATTCCCGCCAGCCGCGGCGGAAAGATGAAGACGCTGGCCCAGGGCACGGCGGTGGGCATGTACGTGCTCGCGCTGACCGGGCCGCTGGCGACCTTGCGCTTCTGGGTGATGGCGGTCGCCGTCGTGCTGACCGTGGTCACCGGTTTGGATTACATCCGCCAGGCCGTGGTGCTCCGGCGCAAGGGTCTGGCCGCGGAGCAGGCCGCAAGGTGACGGACGCGGTGGGGGAATCTGCGGTGGCCGGTGTGGCGTCTTCGGGCCCGGGGGAGTCCGCCGCGGAGACCGGGGACACCACCGCCGTCGTCGCGGAGGCGCTGCGCCTCCTCGCGGAGAGTGACCAGACCCTCGCCGTCGCCGAGTCACTGACGGGCGGGATGGTGGCCGCGGAGATCACGGGCGTCGCCGGTGCCTCCCGGTCCTTCCGCGGTTCGGTCACGGCGTACGCCACGGAGCTCAAGCACCGCATCCTGGGGGTGGACGCCGGGCTGCTGGCCGCCGAAGGTGCGGTGAACGCCCAGGTCGCGGCCGCCATGGCGGCCGGCGTACGGCGCGTGCTGGGGGCATCGTGGGGGATCGCGACCACCGGGGTGGCCGGTCCGGACCCTCAGGACGGGCAGCCGGTGGGCACCGTTTTCATTGCCGTGGCGGGTCCGGCGGGCAGGAAAACCGTCCCGCTGAGGTTGAACGGCTCCCGTACGGAAATCCGTAGGGAGAGTGCACGGACAGTGCTCGAACTGCTCTTGAGCGAACTGCGCGAGAATGCACGGGGGCAGGATACGGAACAGAACGGGGGGATTTGATGTTTGCAGCCCTGAGTGAACACGACATAGCTCCCCGCACGGCCGCGGCGCGAGGCGGTACGGTGGGGCGTGAAGGATGCGGCTACACGGTCAGAGGAGGGAGCCACCGATGATTCTGCTCCGTCGCCTGCTGGGTGACGTGCTGCGTCGGCAGCGCCAGCGCCAGGGCCGTACTCTGCGCGAAGTCTCCTCGTCCGCCCGAGTTTCTCTCGGCTATCTTTCCGAGGTGGAGCGGGGGCAGAAGGAGGCATCCTCCGAGCTGCTCTCCGCGATCTGCGACGCGTTGGACGTACGGATGTCCGAGCTGATGCGCGAGGTCAGTGACGAGCTGTCGCTGGCCGAGCTGGCGCAGTCGGCCGCGGCAAGCGAACCGGTGACGGTGCCGGTCCGCCCGATGCTCAATTCGGTCTCCGTGACTTCGGTCGCGGGCGGGCCGGAGCGGGTGACCATCAAGGCGCCTGCGGAAGCGGTGAATGTCGTAGCCGCGTGAGCCCGATGCGCGTGCTGTGAAGAAATGAGCGTGGCCGGAGCCCCGGCCGGTGTGTGATGCGCCGGCCGGGGCTCCGTGCCGTTCGGGCTGCCGTTCCGGCTGTCGTTCTGGGTGCGCGGCCGGGGGGCTTACGGGAGTATGGGACGCGTCCGGATCGCGGCCCTGATCCCGGGAGGCAGCCGTGCGGCCGTTACGACACATACCCCCGGCGGCGCCGTTCGCACTGGTGCTGGGCGTGCTGTGGTGGTGGGCGGTGCTGCGGCTGGCGCTGGTGCCCGGCGGTGCCGGGCCGGTCGAGGGCGCGGTGGCCATGGGCGGCTGGGGACTTGGGCTGCTGCCGGTGCACTGCACGCAGGGGCCCGTACGCAGGGCCCGGCGCGCCCCGGTGACCGAGGGGGCGCAGGTGCCCGAGGGGGCGGAGGCGGCCGGGGAACCGGCGGCCGATGCGGCTGTCACCAGGGCATCGACACTCCGCCGTTCGGACGGAGGATCTGGCCCGTCATGAAGGACGAGGCGTCCGAGGCGAGGTAGAGCACGGCCTGGGCGATGTCCTCGGGCTCGCCGACCCGGCGCAGGGGGGACATCCGGATCATCGCGGCCTCGGTCTGTTCCTGGACCCCGGGGCCGTGCCGGCCGGTCATGGGAGTGCGGATCCAGCCCGGTGCGACGGCGTTGACGCGGATGCCGTGGGGGCCGGCCTCGGTGGCGAGGGTCTTGGTGAGCTGGACGACGGCGGCCTTGGCGGCGCTGTAGCAGAGCAGGCCGGGCTGGGCGGCGTCCACGGCGCCGGAGGCCATGGTGATGATCGATCCGGGGCGGCCGGCCGTGATCATGGCCCGTGCGGCCTCCTGGCAGGTGCGCAGGACCCCCTTGAAGTTGATCTCCAGCACCCGGTCGAGGTCCTCGTCGGCGGTCTCCAGGACGCTGCTGGTGTGCATGATCCCGGCGATGGCGGCGGTGATGTCGAGGGGGCCGGCGGCGGCGACGGCGGCACGCAGGGCGGCCCGATCGGTGACGTCGAGGGGGTGGACGGTGGCGGATCCGCCGGCCTCGATGACGAGGTCGGCGGTCTTGGCGAGGCCGGGCTCGTCGAGGTCGGCGCAGTGCACGGCGGCGCCCGCCCCGGCGAGCAGGACGGCGGTGGCCCGGCCTATGCCGCTCGCGGCGCCGGTGATCAGGGCGGCCTTGCCGCTGAGGTCGTACGGGGCTCTGGGTGTGGGCATGCCGGGACCGTACGACCGGATCTGACGGACCGTCAACTAGGGGGACGGCCCGGATTGGCAGCGGGGACACCAGTACGTGGGGCGCTCGTCCTGGGGGGCCTCGCGGACGGGGGTGCCGCAGCGCAGGCAGGGGCGGCGAGCGCGGCCGTACACGAACAGCTCCTGGCCGCGGCGGTGGATGCCGGTGGTGTTGCGGGTCCCGCGGTCGCCGGTGTTGGCGCGCAGGAGCCGGTGGGCGGCTGCGGCCAGGCGGACGGTGGTGGTGGCGGGGTCGGGGAGGTCGCCGACCGGGGTCCAGGGGGTGACCTGGGCCAGGTAGCAGAGCTCGCTCTTGAAGATGTTGCCGATGCCGGCGAGGTTGCGCTGGTCGAGGAGGGCCTCGCCGAGGGGGCGGCCGGGGGTGGCGAGGAGGTTGGCGGCGGCGCGTTCGGCGTCCCAGTCCGGGCCGAGGAGATCGGGGCCCAGGTGGCCGACGGCGCGGCTCTCGTCGGCCGTGCGCAGCAGTTCGACGACGGGGAGGCGGTAGCCGACCGCGGTGTGCCGGGCGGTGCCGAGGACGGCGCGGATCTCGTACTCGGGGCCGCCGTGCCACGTCCCGTGCGCGGGGAAGACGCGCCAGGAGCCGTCCATGCCGAGGTGGGTGTGGAGGGTGAGGCCGCCTTCGAAGCGGGCGAGGAGGTGTTTGCCGCGCGGGACGACCTCCAGGGTGGTGCGGCCGGTCAGGTCGGAGGTGGCGAAACGCGGGACGCGCAGGTCGCAGCGGGTCAGCTCGTGTCCGGCCAGGGCCGAGTGCAAACGGGCCGCCGCGCGCCAGATGCTGTCTCCTTCGGGCATGGCGCCATTGTCGCCCCGGGGATGGGCGAAGCCCCCGCCGCGCGGTGGCGCGGCGGGGGCTTCGGCCGGGCGGGGGGAAGGGGCGGTGGTGACCGCCGGCGCTTCCGCCGGGCGACTACTTCCAGAAGAGGCCCTTGCCGTTGCTCAGGTTGTTGTACGGGTCGCCCCAGTACTCGGCGCCGACGACCTTCGTCTGGGCCGAGGGGGCCAGGGCGATGGCGCAGCCGGTCTGCGTCTGGCCGTTGGTGAAGCCCTTCGGCAGCGCGTCGTCCTTGCACTTCTCGAACTTGCCGATGACGGAGACGCCCTGGGCCTCGGAACCGTCGGGGAGCAGGCCCTTCATGTGGCCCACGGAGGAGAACGAGAGGTCGACGGTGCCGACGTTCTTCACCGAGTAGCGGACGTAATAGGGAATCATCCCCTTCACCTTGTCGCCGAGGTTGAGCGGCGCCAGGTCGGCCGGCTGGCCCTGCTCGACGGCGGTGACGGTGAGGGCGAGGGTGCCGCCCTTCGTGTTGCCGTAGCTGAACGGCACGGTCGCCGTCTCGCCGATCTTGAAGGTCTGGCCGGGCTTCGCCTGGGCGCCGGCGGCGCCACCCGCGGCGCCGCCGGAGGCGTCGCTGCCACCGGTGGCGGGGCTGGCCGGGGCGGAGGGCTGCGAGGAGCCGTAGCCCTCCGGGGAGCTCGGCTGGGTGGCCGGCGCGCTCGACTGCGCCGGGGCGGCCTCCTCGTTGCCGCTCTTACAGCCGGTCAGCGTCAGGGTTCCGGCAACCGCCAGACCGATGACGCCCGTTGCTGCTCGTCGCATACCGTTGGTGCTCACTTTTCTGGTCCCCCATGAGTGTTCATTTTTTGACGTGACACCTTCACTTTCGGTGCCTGCGTGGATCTTGATAGTCGAGAAGTGGCGGGTCGGCCAGCCGAGAGGGCCTTCGTGACATGCTCAATACATAAGCGGGACGTAAGTGCAATGGTCGGGACCGGAATGCCGGATTCAGGTCCGCAGGCGAAGTCCCCGCGGGGTGGCGTGGAATCCGGCGGCCTCCAGGGCCCGGCCCAGCGGGGAGGTCAGCGCCGCGGCCGCATTGATGCGCTCCACCGTGAGCGCCGGGAGCGTGCCGGCCCGGGAGGCCGCCACCAGGGCCGCGGTGGCCGCCGCGAGACGCGGGTCCTCCGCCGGGGGCCACGCCAGCAGCGTCTTGCCGCCCCGCTCCACGTACAGGGTGAGCTCACCGTCGACCAGGACGACCAGCGAACCCGCCTTGCGGCCCGGCTTGTGCGTGGCCCCGGCCGGGGGTTCCGGCCAGGGCAGCGCCGCGCCGTACGCGTTCGCCGGGTCGGCGGCCGCCAGGACCACCGCCGCCAGCGGGGGCGGGGTCCGCTCCGCCGAGCGCAGCCGGTCCACCGCGCCGTCCATCGCGAACTGGGCCGCGCCCAGGCCCTCCACCACATAGCCGCGCCGGGCCTGCCCGCTGTCCTCGAACGCCGACAGGACCCGGTACACCGCGCTGAAGCCGCCCTCCACGCCCTCCGCGGCCACCGCGCCCCGCGTGACCACGCCGTGCCGGTCCAGCAGGGTCCGGGCCAGCGCATGGGCCCGCTGGGTGGGGTCGGGAGCCTGTACGGGCAGCAGTGACCAGCGGCCCGAGACCGTCGGCGGGCCCGGCCGGGACACCTGTGCGCCGAGCGTCCCGTACCGCCCGCGGGGGACGGTGCGCCGGGCCCGGTGGGCGGTGGCCCCCGCGGTCCGGCCCGAGCCGAGCAGCGAGCGCAGCGGAGACAGCGTGTCGTTGGTCAGCCGGCCCGACCAGGCCAGGTCCCATACGGCGTCGGACAGTTCGAGGTCGGTGGCCTCGGACCACTTGGCGCGCACCGACTCCGCGAGCTGACGGAAGAACAGCCCGTACCCGCCCGACAGAGTCTCGAGGACCGACCGGTGAAGGGGCGTCAACTCCAGCGGGTGCGGCGGCGGCAGCAGCAGCGGGGCCGCGTCCGCCAGGTACAGCGAGACCCAGCCGTCCTTGCCCGGCAGGGCCCCGGCGCCCGCCCAGACCACCTCCCCGGTGGTGGTGAGCTCGTCCAGCAGCGTCGGCGAGTAGCCCGCCACCCGCGAGGGGAGGATCAGCCGCTCCAGCGCCGAGGCGGGCACCGGGGCGCCCTGGAGCTGCTCGATCGCCCTGGCCAGCCCGTCGATGCCGCGCAGGGCGCCGCCCAGGTGCTGCCACTGCGGCAGGAACGTGGCCAGGGAGGTCGGCGGGACCGGTTCCAGCTCCTGGCGCAGCGCGGCCAGGGAGCGGCGGCGCAGCCTGCGCAGCACGCTCGCGTCGCACCACTCCTGGCCGATGCCGGCCGGGTGGAACTCGCCCTGCACGACCCGGCCCGCCGCCGCGAGCCGGTGCAGGGCGCCCTCCGTCACCGCCGTGCCCAGGCCGAAGCGGCCGGCGGCGGCGGCCGTGGTGAACGGCCCGTGGGTGCGGGCGTAGCGGGCCAGGAGGTCGCCGAGGGGGTCCCTGACCGGTTCCGTGAACGCCTCGGGGACGCCGACGGGGAGCGCCGTGCCCAGCGCGTCGCGCAGCCGGCCCGCGTCCTCGATCGCCGCCCAGTGGTCCGCGCCGCCGATCCGGACCGCGATGGCCCGGCGGGAGGCGGCCAGGGCCTGCGGCCAGGCCGGGTCGGCGCCCCGCTCGGCCAGTTCGGCACCGGTCAGCGGGCCGAGCAGGCGCAGCAGGTCGGCGACGGACTCGGCGTCCTTGGCCCGCCGGTCCTCGGTCAGCCACTGGAGCTCCCGCTCCAGTTCCTCCAGTACCTCCGCATCGAGCAGTTCGCGCAGCTCCGCCTGGCCGAGCAGCTCCGCCAGCAGGCGGGAGTCGAGCGAGAGCGCGGCCGCCCTGCGCTCGGCGAGCGGCGAGTCCCCCTCGTACAGGAACTGGGCGACGTACCCGAAGAGCAGCGACCGGGCGAAGGGGGACGGCTCGGGAGTGGTGACCTCGACCAGGCGGACCCGGCGCGCCTCGATGTCCCCCATCAGCTCGGTGAGGCCCGGCACGTCGAACACGTCCTGCAGGCACTCCCGTACGGCTTCCAGGACGATCGGGAACGACCCGAACTCCGAGGCCACCTGGAGCAGTTGGGAGGCCCGCTGGCGCTGCTGCCAGAGCGGGGTGCGCTTGCCGGGGCTGCGGCGCGGCAGCAGCAGGGCGCGCGCCGCGCACTCGCGGAACCGGGAGGCGAACAGTGCGGAGCCGCCCACCTGGTCCGTGACGATCCGGTTGACCTCCCCGTGCTCGAAGGCGACGTCCGCGGCGCCCAGCGGGGCCTGCTCGTCGTCGAACTCGAAGGCGTGTGCCGCGGCGGGGTCGTGGTCGAGCAGGTCCATCGAGAGCAGGTCCGCATCGGGCAGCCGCAGCACGATCCCGTCGTCCGCGTGCATGACCTGCGCGTCCATCCCGTACTTCTCGGCGAGGCGGGCGCCGAGGGCCAGCGCCCAGGGGGCGTGCACCTGGGCGCCGAACGGGGAGTGGACCACGACCCGCCAGTCACCGAGCTCGTCCCGGAACCGCTCGACCACGATGGTCCGGTCGTCCGGGACGTGGCCGCAGGCCTCACGCTGCTCCGCGAGGTACGCCAGCACGTTCTCCGCGGCCCAGGCGTCGAGACCGGCCGCCACCAGGCGCAGCCGGGCGTCCTCCTCGGACAGGCCGCCGAGCTCGCGCAGGAACGCGCCGACCGCACGGCCCAGTTCGAGGGGGCGGCCCAGCTGGTCGCCCTTCCAGAACGGGAGCCGGCCCGGAACCCCGGGCGCGGGGGACACCAGCACCCGGTCACGGGTGATGTCCTCGATCCGCCACGAGGTCGTGCCCAGCGTGAACACGTCCCCCACGCGGGACTCGTACACCATCTCCTCGTCGAGCTCGCCGACCCGGCCGCCGCCCTTCTTCGGGTCCGCGCCCGCGAGGAACACGCCGAACAGCCCGCGGTCGGGGATGGTGCCGCCCGAGGTGACCGCGAGCCGCTGCGCCCCCGGCCGGCCGGTGACCGTCCCCGCCACCCGGTCCCACACCACCCGCGGTCTGAGCTCCGCGAACGCATCGGACGGGTAGCGGCCCGCCAGCATGTCCAGGACCGCGGTGAACGCCGACTCCGGCAGCGCCGCGAACGGCGCCGCCCGCCGCACCAGCGCCAGCAGCTCGTCCAGCTGCCACGTGTCCATCGCGGTCATCGCGACCAGCTGCTGCGCGAGGACGTCGAGCGGGTTCGACGGGATGCGCAGCGACTCGATGGACCCGGTGCGCATCCGCTCGGTCACCACGGCCGCCTGGACCAGGTCCCCGCGGTACTTGGGGAACACCACCCCCGTCGAGACCGCACCCACCTGGTGCCCCGCCCGGCCCACCCGCTGGAGCCCCGACGCCACCGACGGCGGCGACTCCACCTGCACCACCAAGTCGACGGCGCCCATGTCGATGCCCAGTTCCAGACTGGAGGTGGCGACCACGGCCGGCAGCCGGCCCGCCTTCAGGTCCTCCTCCACCAGCGCCCGCTGCTCCTTGGAGACCGAGCCGTGGTGCGCCCGAGCCAGCAGCGGCGGGGCCCCGTGGGCCGCACCCGACTGGGCCATGATCTCGGCCGGGGGCGAACCCTCGGGCAGCTTCTCGCCCATCGCGCGCTCGTACGCGATCTCGTTCAGCCGGTTGCACAGCCGCTCCGCGAGGCGGCGGGAGTTGGCGAACACGATCGTCGAACGGTGGGCCTGGACCAGATCCGCGATCCGCTCCTCCACATGCGGCCAGATCGACGGTCTGTCCCCGCCCTCC
Source organism: Streptomyces sp. NPDC086989 (assembly GCF_044745505.1). Taxonomy (NCBI): domain Bacteria; kingdom Bacillati; phylum Actinomycetota; class Actinomycetes; order Kitasatosporales; family Streptomycetaceae; genus Streptomyces; species Streptomyces sp. NPDC086989. The sequence continues at coordinate 100,030 of NZ_JBIVAL010000020.1, read as the reverse complement.
TTGCCCTCCGTGGCCGGCGAGCCCCCCAACTCGCCCATGTCCTCGACCGGGACGACCACCGACAGGTCGAACTCCTTCGCCGAGGGCGGCTGGACGATCTCCACCTTGCCGCGCGGTGCGAGGTACCGGGCCACCTCGTCCACCGGCCGGACCGTCGCCGACAGGCCGATCCGGCGCGCCGGTCGGGGCAGCAGCTCGTCCAGCCGCTCCAGGGACAGGGCCAGGTGCGCGCCGCGCTTGGTCCCCGCCACCGCGTGCACCTCGTCCAGGATCACGGTCTCGATCCCGGCGAGCGCCTCGCGCGTCGCCGACGTCAGCATCAGGAACAGCGACTCGGGGGTGGTGATCAGGATGTCCGGCGGCCGGGTGGCCAGCGCCCGTCGCTCCGCCGGCGGGGTGTCCCCGGAGCGGATCCCCACCCGGATCTCCGGCTCCGGCAGGCCCAGCCGCACCGACTCCTGGCGGATCCCGGTCAGCGGGCTGCGCAGATTGCGCTCCACGTCGACCGCGAGGGCCTTCAGCGGGGACACGTACAGCACCCGGCAGCGCTTCTTCGGCTCGGCGGGCGGCGGGACGGACGCGAGCTGGTCGAGGGCGGCGAGGAACGCGGCCAGCGTCTTGCCGGAGCCCGTCGGCGCCACGACGAGCACGTCGGAGCCCTCCCGGATGGCCCGCCAGGCCCCCTCCTGCGCGGACGTGGGCCGCACGAAGGCCCCCGTGAACCAGGAGCGGGTCGCGGGGGAGAACGATTCGAGTGCAGAGCCGGCCATGCCCCCATCCTGCACCCGGCCACCGACAACGGCCCGGACCTGCGCAAACCCCCGGCCGGGCGGGGGCGCAGAATGGGGGCATGGGGCGAGAGCGGGAGTGGGCGCGGCACTGGCGGTACGCGGAACTGCCCGGCCTGGACCTGCTGCGCGCCCACTACGTACGCCACACCTTCCCGCGTCACGCCCACGACGGGTACGTCATCGCGGCCGTCACCGGCGGCATCGAGGAGGTCGGCCTGCCCGGCGGCACCGTGCGCGCCGGACCCGGCAGCGTGGTCCTGATCAACCCCGAGGTGCCGCACACCGCGCGCGCCGGGGTCCCCGAGGGCTGGGCGTACGCCACCCTGTACCCCTCGCGGGAGCTGATCGCCGAGGTGGCCGCGGACATCGGCCGCCTGCGCGGCACCCCCGGCTTCACCGCCGACTCCGTCACCGACCCGCAGACCTCGCACACCATCACCGAGGTGCACCGGGCCGCCGAGGAGGGCAACGCACTGGCCGCCGACACCCTGCTGCGCGGCGCCGTGGCGCGGATGCTGACCCGGCACGCCGGACCGCTGTCCGCCCGTACGGTGCGCAGCGCCGGCGCCGTCGACGCCGCGCAGGCCCGGGCCGTGCTCCTGGAGCGGATGGCCGAGCCGCCGTCGCTGGAACAGCTGGCCGCGGAACTGGGGACCAGCCCCTTCGCCCTGCTGCGGTCCTTCCGGGAGCGGTACGGGATGCCGCCGCACACCTGGCTGACCGACGCACGGGTACGGCGGGCCCGCCGGCTGCTCGACGCGGGGACCCCGCCGGCCGAGGCGGCCCTCGCCGTCGGCTTCACCGACCAGCCGCACCTGAACCGGCACTTCACCCGCATCGTGGGCGTCCCGCCGGGGGCGTACCGCCGCGAGCGCACCGGGGGTTAGGCGCAGGCCGGGCGCCGCCCGTGGGCCGGGGGAGCCCGGGCCCTGCGTGCTACGGCCGCGCGCGCAAGAACGTACAAGACCCCGGCGGCCCGCCCTGCCTACGGTCAGGGCGTGCGAGAACGTCAGATGGTGGGACAGGAGACCCCGGACGGGGTGGCGGAGCGGCCGCGGGGCGCCGTCGTACGCGACGCGCTCGGGGTCGGGGTGGCCGTCGGGCTGTCCGGGTTCGCGTTCGGGGTGACCGCCGCCGGGGCCGGGATCAGCGTGCTCCAGGCCTGCGTCCTGAGCCTGCTGGTGTTCACCGGCGCCTCCCAGTTCGCGCTGGTCGGGGCGCTGGCCGCGGGCGGGAACCCGTTCACCGCGGCCGCCGGTGCCTTCTTCCTCGGCACGCGGAACGCCTTCTACGGGCTGCGGCTGTCCCAGCTGCTGGCCCTGCCGGGGCCGGTGCGGCCGCTCGCCGCCCACTGGGTGATCGACGAGACCACCGCCGTGGCACTGGCCCAGCCGGGCCGCAGGTCGGCGCGGCTCGGGTTCACCGTGACCGGGCTGAGCCTGTACGTCCTGTGGAACCTGACCACCCTGCTCGGCGCCCTCGGCGCCGAGGCCCTGGGCGACACCGCCGCATGGGGACTGGACGCCGCCGGACCGGCCGTCTTCCTGGCCCTGCTCGCGCCGATGCTGAAGACCGCCACCGAGCGGGCCGTCGCCGCCCTGGCCGTCGTCCTCGGACTGGGCCTGCTCCCCGTGCTGCCCGCCGGGCTGCCGGTCCTCGTCGCCGCGCTCGCCGCCCCCGCCGTCCTCTGGCTGAAGGGACGCCGCTCGTGAACGTCTGGATCGCCATCGCGCTCACCGTCGTCGGCTGCTACGCCGTCAAGCTCGCCGGGCTGCTCGTGCCCGCCGGGGCCCTGGAGCGGCCGGCGGTGCGCCGCCTCGCCGCTCTGCTGCCGGTCGCGCTGCTCGCCGCGCTCACCGCCCAGCAGACCTTCGGCACCGCGCACGGCCTCGCGCTCGACGCCCGCGCCGCGGGGCTGGCCGCCGCCGGGCTCGCGCTGCTGCTGCGGGCGCCGTTCCTGCTGGTCGTCGGCGCCGCCGTGGTCGTCACCGCGGGAGTGCGGGCCCTGGGCGGGTAGCGTCCGCCGCGGGACCGCCGGCCAGGGGGCGCCCGTACGCGCGCAGCGTCAGCAGGGCCTCCAGCGTGGCGATCGGACGCCGCTCCAGCGAGCTGCCGGGCGCCCACGCCAGGCGTCGCACCGGCCAGCCGCCGTCCGGCTGCTGCCCGGCGGCCAGGAAGTCCAGCGAACGCCTCATCTCCTCGTCGGTGAACCAGCCGCGCGCCAGCGACTCGGGCCTGCGGGCCACGTCGTACGGGAACAGCTGCTCGCCCGGTGCGCAGCCCGGGTACGGCGGGTACTCCCGGCGCCGGCGCGGGTCGAGCACGACGAGCCGCTGCTCGCGCACGAGCCGCCCGAGCCGGTCCGCGGCCGCCACCGCCCGCGCCCGGTCGGGGGCGCCGTCGAGGAACGCCACGGCGCTCTGGACCTCGTACGGGTTCGCGTGGCGCATCGTCTCGACCCGTTCCCAGCAGAAGTCCGTGGCCCGGAACAGCCACGCGTGCCAGATCCGGTTGCGGTGCAGCACGCCGACCACGGGGCCGGTGGTGAGCAGCTCCCCCGGCGGGTCGTCGTACACCGGGTGGTACGGGGCCGCGGGGTAGGCGCGCGGCGCCGGGAGGACCACCGGGAGCGCGCCGTCCGCGGTGGAGACACGGGTCAGGTGGCGGCAGAGCCGCTCGATCCGCTGTCCGGCGCAGCGACCCAAGCCGTCCAGGACCCGCAGGGCGTGCGCGGTGTGCAGCGGCTGGCTGAGCGGACCGCGCAGGTCCGGATCGAGGGCGTGGCCGTAGCCGCCGTCGGCGTTGAGGTAGGACCCGAGGGCGGTGTCCACCGCGTCGGGGTCCCCGCCGAGGAAGTGGAACGCGAACCGCCGCTGCTCCAGCACCCGGGCCGTGAGCCAGATGAACCGCTCGGCGCGGGCCAGCGGGGACGGCGGCCCGGTCGGGGCCGGCGCGCAAGCTTCGTCTCCAGGCATGCGTGCACCGTAGGGCGCGGCGGCGAGGGGGCGGGGGGCGAACGGCGCCGGTGCACTCTTGCGGGGCGGGATACTGGGGACATGCGGTTGACGATTTTCTGGGAGCGGATGGCCGAGCACTTCGGTGCGGCGTACGCGGACTCCTTCGCGCGGGACCACGTCATGACGGAACTCGGCGGGCGCACCGTCCACCAGGCGCTCGACGCGGGCTGGGAAGCCAAGGACGTGTGGCGCGCGGTGTGTGCGGCGATGGACGTGCCGGCCTCGCTGCGCTGACGCCGGCGGCCGTTTCCCCGCCGCGCGACGGGTGGGACAAACTGGTGCGCGTGGCAGCCACCGATGAGACGACCGTGACGACGACCGACACCGCCGGGACGACGGGGACGGGCGGCCCGGCCGCCGTGACGCGCCAGGCCGGACCGGCCGACGATCCGTCGGGCCCGGCCGGTCCCGCCGATCCGGCGGGTCCGCCCGGCGGGGCCGGCGCACCGGTGGCGGCCGGGGCCCGGATGCCGCGCTGGCTGCCGCGCGCGATCGTCCTCGCCCTGGCCCTCGTGGCGTGCTTCCAGCTCGGCAGCTGGGCCTTCCACCAGCTGATCGGGCTGCTGGTCAACATCCTGATCGCGTTCTTCCTCGCGCTGGCGATCGAACCCGCCGTGGCGCGGATGTCGGCCCGCGGCATGCGCCGCGGGCTCGCCACCTTCCTCGTGTTCCTCGGCGTGTTCATCGCCGCCGCCGGGTTCGTCGTCCTGCTCGGCTCAATGCTCGCCGGGCAGATCGTCGACATGGTGGAGGGCTTCCCCCGCTACCTCGACCGCGTGATCGACTCGATCAACACCACCTTCCACACCAAGCTGTCCCGGCTCGCGATCCAGGACAGCCTGCTGCACTCCGACTGGCTCCAGAAGTACGTGCAGAACAGCGCGACCGGCGTGCTCGACGTCTCCGCCACCGTGCTCGGCGGACTCTTCCGGCTGCTGACGGTCGGTCTCTTCTCCTTCTACTTCGCCGCCGACGGGCCGCGACTGCGGCGCGCGCTGTGTTCCGTACTGCCACCGGCGAAGCAGTCGGAGGTGCTGCGCGCCTGGGAGATCGCCGTCGCCAAGACCGGCGGCTACCTGTACTCGCGCGGCCTGATGGCCCTGGTCTCCGGCATCGCGCACTACGTCGTCTTCGCGGTCCTCGACGTGCCGTACGCGCCCGCCCTCGCGGTGTGGGTGGGGCTGGTCTCCCAGTTCATCCCCACCATCGGCACCTACCTGGCGGGCGCGCTGCCGATGCTGATCGCGTTCACCGTCGACCCCTGGTACGCGCTGTACGTCCTTGGGTTCGTCGTGATCTACCAGCAGTTCGAGAACTACGTCCTCCAGCCGAAGCTGACCGCGCGGACCGTGGACATCCACCCCGCGGTGGCCTTCGGCTCGGTCATCGCCGGCACGGCCCTGCTGGGCGCGGTCGGGGCGCTCATCGCGATTCCGGCCGTCGCCACGCTGCAGGCCTTCCTCGGCGCGTACGTGAAGCGGTACGCGCTGACGGAGGGTGCGGAGGGCGCGGAGTCCGCTACTCCCCGTCGCTCCCGCCGAGTACGGCCGCCAGGGCTTCGGTGACGGTGGCCTCGACGGCGGCCTTGTCCACGCCGAGGCCGCTGAGCAGGCCCTCGCCGTTCTCCAGTTCGAGGAGCGCGAGCAGGATGTGCTCGGTGCCCACGTAGCCGTGGCCCAGGCGCAGCGCCTCGCGGAAGGTCAGCTCCAGGGCCTTCTTGGCGCCCGTGTCGAAGGGGATCAGGTCCGGGATGTCGGTGGCGGCCTCGGGCAGGGCGGCGGTCGCGGCGGCGCGCACGGCGTCGGCGGAGACGTTCTGGGCGCCCAGGGCCACCATGGCGAGCCCCTCGGGCTCGGCCAGCAGGCCGAGGACCAGGTGCTCGGTGCGGATCTCGGTGCCGCCGGCCCTGCGGGCAGCGCTCTGGGAGGTCACCACGACGTTGCGGGCGCGGGGGGTGAACCGGGCGAAGCCCTGGCCGGGGTCGAGGTCGTTGCCGTCGCCCTTGTCGCTCTTGGGGACGAAGCGCTTCTGGGCGGCCTGGCGGGTGACGCCCATGCTGCGGCCGATGTCGGTCCAGGAGGCGCCGGAGCGGCGTGCCTGGTCGACGAAGTGGCCGATGAGGTGGTCGGCGACGTCCCCGAGGTGCTCGGCGGCGACGACTGCCCCGCTGAGCTGCTCCAGGCTGTCGGTGTGGGCCTTCTTGATGGCCTCGATCAGGTCGTCGAGGCGTACCGGATTGGTCATGCGAACGGGTTCCACCGAAGGGTTCGTCATGAGTGCAACCGTAGGTTGACAGTCCGTGGGTGTCAACCGTGGGTTGTCAGTCGGGCGGGAAGGGGCGGCCACGGCGGGGGGGGGGGGGGGGGGGGGGGGGGGGGGTGTACACGGAAAAAAAAAAACAAAATTGTTTTTTTTACAAAACCCCGAAGGGGGCGGGGGCGGAATTTTTATGGGGAGGGG
>NZ_JBIVAL010000020.1:0-93752 GCF_044745505.1 Streptomyces sp. NPDC086989 | reverse complement strand
GCGCGCCCCGCCCGCGCCGGCGCCGCCCCCCCGGCCGCGGCCCCCCGCCCCCCCCCCCCCCCCCCCCCCCCCCCCCCCCCCCCCCCCCCCCCCCCCCCCCCCCCCCCCCCCCCCCCCCCGGTGCGCTTGACAGGGAAATCGAACATCCATTCTGATGAGTTATCCACAGCCGAGACGGGCGCGGGAGCGCATTGTCAGTGGCAGGCGTTAGCGTCAATGGCGTGAAGCGATCGACTCAAGCAAACCGGGTGGAACCCATGGCAGGCACCGACCGCGAGAAGGCTCTCGACGCCGCTCTCGCACAGATTGAACGGCAATTCGGCAAGGGTGCGGTCATGCGCCTCGGCGACAAGCCGAACGACCCCATCGAGGTCATCCCCACCGGGTCGACCGCGCTGGACATCGCCCTCGGCGTCGGCGGGCTGCCCCGCGGCCGTGTGATCGAGGTGTACGGCCCGGAGTCCTCCGGTAAGACGACCCTGACCCTGCACGCCGTGGCCAACGCGCAGAAGGCCGGCGGCACCGTCGCCTTCGTGGACGCCGAGCACGCGCTCGACCCGGAGTACGCGAAGGCCCTCGGCGTCGACACCGACAACCTCATCCTGTCGCAGCCGGACACCGGCGAGCAGGCGCTGGAGATCGTGGACATGCTGGTCCGCTCCGGCGCCCTCGACCTCATCGTCATCGACTCCGTGGCCGCGCTCGTGCCGCGCGCGGAGATCGAGGGCGAGATGGGCGACTCGCACGTGGGTCTCCAGGCCCGGCTGATGAGCCAGGCGCTCCGGAAGATCACCGGTGCGCTCAACCAGTCCAAGACCACCGCGATCTTCATCAACCAGCTCCGCGAGAAGATCGGTGTGATGTTCGGCTCGCCGGAGACCACCACCGGTGGCCGCGCGCTGAAGTTCTACGCCTCCGTGCGCATCGACATCCGCCGCATCGAGACCCTCAAGGACGGCACGGAGGCGGTCGGCAACCGCACCCGCTGCAAGGTGGTCAAGAACAAGGTCGCGCCGCCCTTCAAGCAGGCCGAGTTCGACATCCTCTACGGCCAGGGCATCAGCCGCGAGGGCGGCCTGATCGACATGGGCGTGGAGCACGGCTTCATCCGCAAGGCCGGCGCCTGGTACACGTACGAGGGCGACCAGCTCGGCCAGGGCAAGGAGAACGCCCGCAACTTCCTGAAGGACAACCCCGACCTCGCCAACGAGATCGAGCGGAAGATCAAGGAGAAGCTGGGCGTGGGCGTGCGCAAGGACGCCGCCACCGACGAGGCGGCCACCGCTGCTGCGCCGGCCGACGCCGCGGCCGTGCCCGCCCCCGCGTCGAAGGCCAAGACGACGGCCAAGGCCGCCGTCGCCAAGAGCTGACCGTGCGGGAGCAGGAAAGGGGCGGCGGAACCGGCGGCCGGGAGAACCGTCGCGAAGGCGGCCGGGAAGCCCGCCCGGAACTGCCGCCCCAGAGTCCCGAGGAGCAGGCGCGGGCGATCTGCCTGCGCCTGCTCACCGGGATGCCGCGCACCCGGTGGCAGCTCGCGGACGCCCTCGACAAGCGGGGCATCCCCGAGGAGGTGTCGCAGGAGGTCCTCTCCCGGTTCGAGGAGGTCGGCCTGATCGACGACGCCGCCTTCGCCGGGGCCTGGGTCGAGTCCCGGCACCGCGGCCGGGGCCTCGCCCGCCGGGCACTCGCGCAGGAGCTGCGCACCAAGGGGGTGCACGCCACCCTCGTCCAGGAGGCCCTGGAACAGCTGGACTCCGACCAGGAGGAGCAGACCGCCCGGGAGCTCGTGGAGCGCAAGCTCCGTGCCACCCGGGGCCTGGAGCGGGACAAGCGGATCCGGCGCCTCGCCGGGATGCTCGCCCGCAAGGGATACCCGGAGGGCATGGCCCTGCGGGTGGTCCGGCGCGCGCTGGAACAAGAGGCCGACGACGGCACGGACGCGGGCGACGACCCGGGGTACCCCCGGTTCTGAACCAGGCCGCGGGGCCCGGGGGGTGGGGCTAGCCCCCGGGCCGGGACGCCAGGGCGCTTCACTGCCAACAGGCTCTTCCGGCGCCAGAGTTGACCGCATGATGCTGCGTTACGCCCTCCAGACCGTCCGGGACCGCAAAGCCGGCTTCCTCGGCGCCTTCGTCGCGCTCCTGTGCGCTGCCGCCCTGATCACCGCCTGCGGCACGCTCCTGGAGACGGGACTCCGTGGAAAGATCGCCACCGAGCGCTACGCGGCCACGCTCGTCGTCGTCTCCGCGGACCAGAACGTGCACCAGACCACGGTCAAGGTGAAGAAGGGCGATCCGCAGAAGGCGAAGACGAAGCACAAGGCCAAGCCCGTCGCCGAGCGGGCCTGGCTCCCCGCCGCCACCGTGGAAGCGGTCCGCTCCGTGCCGGGCGTCGAGCGGGCCGTGCCCGAGCTCAGCTTCCAGGCCGTTCCGCTCGTCAAGGCGCCCGGCGCCGCGAAGCCCTCGTACGGGCACGCCTGGACCTCCGCCGTGCTCACCCCCTTCACCCTCGCCGAGGGCCACGCCCCCCAGAGCGGCGGCGACGTCGTCATCGACCGCGACCTGGCCGCCCGCGCAGGGCTGAAGATCGGCGCAGCCCTCCCCGTGCAGGCCACCGGCGAGCCCAGGACGTACACCGTGAGCGGCATCGCGCAGACCGCCCGCGGTGACCTCGCCCGGCAGCACACCCTGTTCTTCACCGACGCCGAGGCGCAGCGGCAGGCCGCCCGCGACGGACAGGTCACCGCCGTCGGGATCCTCCCGGCGCCCGGGACCCACCCCGGTGAGCTGGCCGGGCGGATCGGCCGGGCGCTCGAGGGCACCGGCGCACAGGTCACCACGGGCGACGACCGCGGGCCCGTGGAGTTCCTCGACGCGGCCGGTGCGCGCATCAAGCTGGTCTCCATGGGCGGGGCCATGGGCGGCACGTCGCTGCTCGTCGCGATCCTCGTCGTTGTCGGCACCTTCGCCCTCTCCGTCCAGCAGCGCCACCGCGAGCTCGCCCTGCTGCGGGCCATCGCCGCCACCCCGAAGCAGCTGCGCCGCATGATCGGCCGCGAGGCCCTGCTCGTGGGCCTGGCCGCCGGTGTCGCCGGGGCGCTCGCCGGACTCCCGCTCGCCGCCTGGCTGCACGGCCGGTTCGTCGAGAGCGGGGTCGTGCCCGCAAACCTGGAGCGCTCCGCCGGGATCTTCCCGATGATCGCCGCCGTCGGCGCGAGCCTGCTCGGAGCCTGGGCCGCGGCCCGGATCACCGGGTGCCGGATCGCCCGCATCCGCCCGGCCGAGGCGCTCGCCGAAGCCGCCGTCGAACGGGGCCGGCCCGCATGGATCCGGATCGTGATCGGGGCGCTGCTGCTGGCCGGCGGAGTCGTGCTGGTCGCCGTCCTGAGCGCGCTGCGCACCGAGCCGGCGTCGACCCCGGTGACCTTCCTCGCGGTCGTGGTCCTGGCCGGGGCGGTCTCGCTGCTCGGCCCGCTGCTGGTCCGCGGCGCCACCGCACTGCTCGCCGGCCCGCTGCGGCTGGCCGGCCCGGGCGGGCACCTGGCCGCCGCGAACCTGCGCGGCAACGCCACCCGCATGGCCTCCGCGGTCACCCCGCTCGCCCTGCTGATCGGCATGACCTGCACCGTCCTGTTCATCACCCCGACCCTGGGCAACGCCGGCCGGGCGCAGGCCCGAGAGGGGGTCCGGGCGGGGTGGGTGCTGGCCGCGCAGGGGCCGGGCGTCACCGGCGGTGCCGCGGAGAGCGTCCGCCGGACCCCCGGGGTCACGGCGGCCACCGAGATCGTGCGCACCTCCGTACGGGTGGGGCTGACGAAGTACGGCGCGCAGGGCGTCACCCCGGCCGGGCTGACCCGCACCTGGGACCCCGGTGTGACGAGCGGGAGCCTGGAGGGGTTCGGCGAGAAGAACGTGGCGGTGAGCGAGGTGGCCGCCGATCAGCTGGGGCTGAAGCCGGGGAGTCCGCTGGACCTGTCGCTGGGCGACGGGACCCCCGTCACGCTGACCGTCTCGGCCGTATACGCGCGGGGGCTGGGTTTCGGTGACCTGACGCTGCCCCACGACCTGGTCGCGGCGCACGTGGACAATCCGCTGGCGAGCAGCGTGCTCGTGGCGGCCGCGCCGGGGACCGGTCGCGAACAGCTGGCCGCGGCGGTGCGCGCGTTCCCGGGGGTCGGGGTGCTGTCGGCGCGGGACGCGGACGCGGCGCGGGCGGAGCAGCAGCAGGCCGGCGCCGAGGTCAACCTGCTGGCGATGGGGCTGGTGCTGGCCTTCACCGCCATCGCGGTGGTCAACACCCTGGCGATGTCCACGTCGGAGCGGCTGCGGGAGTTCGCGATGCTGCGGCTGGCCGGGGCCAAGCGGCGCCAGGTGCTGCGGATGCTGCGGACGGAGGCGCTGGCGGTGCTGCTGATCGGCGCGGTTCTGGGGTCGGGGATCGCGCTGGCCGTCCTGACCTCGTTCAGCGTGGGCATGACGGGAGCGGCCGCGCCGGCGGTGCTGCCGGTGGTGTACGTGGGGGTGCTGGGAGTGGCGGGACTGCTGGCCCTCGCGGCCACCGCCCTGCCGGGGCGGGTCGCGCTGCGGGTGCCTCCGGTGGAGGTCGCCACCTCGCGGTAGCGGCCCGCGCCCCGGTGGCCCGGGTCCCCACCGCTCCGGCGGAGGGGACGCGGACCCGGTGTTCAGACGCCGGGCGGGCTGGAAGGCGCGGGGGCAGGGGTGACCGGGAGGCCGGCGGCTTTCCAGGCCTGGAAGCCGCCGGTCAGGTCCGTGGCCCGGTGCAGGCCCAGCGCGTGGAGGGAGGCCGCCGCGAGTGAGGAGGCGTACCCCTCGTTGCAGATCACCACGACCCGCAGGTCGTGCGAGGTGGCCTCGGGGGCGCGGTGCGAGCCCTGGGGGTCCAGGCGCCACTCCAGTTCGTTGCGTTCGACCACCAGCGCACCCGGGATCAGGCCGTCGCGGTCGCGCAGCGCCTGGTACCGGACGTCCACCAGGAGGGCGTCGCCCGCCCGGAACGCCGCGTACGCCTGCGCCGCGTCGATGCGGGTGTACGCCGAACGGATCCGTTCCAGCAGGGCGTCGATGCCGACGGGGGCGCTCACTGCCAGTCCTCCGGACGCTCGACCTGCTCCAGCGTGAGCACCCGGCCGGTGCGGCTGTAGCGGCGGATCAGGGGCAGCGGCGGGTAGTACGCGTGCACCGAGACGGCGTGCTCCGCCGCCGATTCGTTGAGCACCTCGTGGACGTGGTGCTCGCCGAAGGCCCGGCCCGTGCCCGGGCCCAGACTGCGGCTGCGGTCCAGGTCGGGGGCGAGTTCCAGGCTCCGCCAGCCCTCGGAGGGGAGCCGCACCGCCAGCGAGTGCTCCCTGAGCCGGCCGCGGGCTGTGACGAACGCGCCCTGCGACTCGGCGTGGTCGTGCCAGCCGGTGCCGGTGCCCGGCGGCCAGCCGATCACCCAGGCCTCGCTGCCGCCCGGCCCGGCGAGACGGATCCAGGTGCGGCCCTCGGGGTCGAGGGGGAGGGAGTCGATGACCGCCGGGTCGGCGGCGGTGCGCAGGGCGAAGTCGAGGAGTTCCGCGGCCGTCACCGCGGCGGAGCGTGCGGGGGCGTGCACGGGGGCGTGCGGAAGTGCGGGGGGCGCAGTGGATGCACTGGGTGCAAGGGGCGCAGACATGAGGGCGTGACCGTCCTGAAGGTTCGCGAAAGTGCGCGCGGAGCGCGCGGGGGGAAGGGCGAATCAGCAGGAAGGGCGACACACGCAGCCCGCGTAGCGGAGCAGGTCCATATGGACCCTCCGCCACAGGCGTACGTCGTTGCCGGTCATGTCCGCGAGTGAAGCACGAGGACCTCGGACCGGTCAATCGATCACGGCTGGATGTGTGGCGGAAGACTCGTCGAGCGGCGCGGGCGCCCCGCCCCGGACCGTGTCAGCCGCCTCGTACAGCTCCGCGGGGCGCACGCCGGCGAAGGTCGCCGCCAGGTGCCCGTCCGGCCGGACCAGGAGCACGGTGTGCGCGGGCGCCCCCGGGTAGCCGTCCGCGACCAGCAGTTCGGTGCGGACGGGGAGGGCGCTCACCGCCGCCGCCAGCCGCGGCATCAGACCGGCGCCCAGCCAGTGCCGCCGGTCCCAGACCCCGGTGCCCGGGGCGACCAGCACCACCAGCAGGCGGCCGCGCCCCAGCAGGTCGCGCAGCGGCACCGTCGACCCGTCGGGCGCGGTCACGGGTACGTTGGCGACCTGACCGCCCGGCTCCGTGTCGGTGGGCACCTCGCGCACGGCCACGGGCGGGGCGTACGTCGGCGTCGCGCCCAGCGGCCCCCGCCCCAAGTGGCCGTCGGTCAGCAGCAGTTCCCCGGAGCGGGTGGCGCCAGGCAGGTACGTCCGCAGCCCGCCGCCCCCGCGCAGTACGGGCATCGCCTGGTCGGCGGCGCGCAGCCGGGCCGCGACCGCCGTGCGGCGCTCGCCCTCGTAGCTGTCGAGCAGGGCCTCCGAAGCCCCCTGGTGCCAGGCCAGGGACAGCTTCCAGGCGAGGTTCTCGGCGTCCCGCAGCCCCTCGTCGACGCCCTGCGTGCCGAGCGCGCCCAGCAGGTGGGCGGCGTCCCCGGCGAGGAAGGCCCGGCGGTCACGCCAGCGCCGGGCGAGCCGGTGGTGCAGCGTGTGGACCCCGGTGTCGAGCAGTTCGTACGGGGGAGTGGTGCCCCCGCACCACGCGGCCAGGGTGTCCCGGATCAGGGTGACGAGCACGTCGGGCGTGACCAGTTCCCCGCGGCCCGGGAGCAGCCAGTCCAGCCGCCACACCCCGTCGGGCAGCGGCCGGGCGGTGGTCTCCTGCGGCGGGTCGCGGTGCAGCAGGGCCTCGCCGGGCCAGGGCAGTTCGGTGCGCAGGGCGGCCACGGCGTGCCGTTCGACGGCCGTGCGGCCCGGGAAGCGGATGCCGAGCAGCCTGCGCACGGTGGAGCGGGCTCCGTCGCAGCCGACCAGATAACTCCCCCGCCACCAGGTGGTCTCGGCGCCCCGGGTGTGCGCGGTGACCCCGCAGTCGTCCTGCTCCAGGGAGTCCAGCTTGCTGTCGGTGACCATCTGGACCAGCGGATGTGCGGCCGCGGTGTCGCGCAGCCCGCGCGTGAGGGCGTGCTGCGGCAGGTGCAGGGGCGCCTGGCGGTCCTCGAAGGTGATGCGCCGGGCGTCGTCGGCACGGCTGCGGCGCCGCATGGTGCGCCAGGCGGCGAACAGCGCCCCCTCGTCGCGCAGCGTCGTACAGCCCAGCCGGTGGACCATGGCCGAGGTGTCCTCGTGCAGGACGACCGTACGGGCAGGTCGGGGCAGGTCCTTGCCCGGTCCCTCGTCGAGCACGACGCAGGGCACACCCGAGCCTGCCAGGGCCAGGGCCAGCGACAGTCCGACGGGCCCCGCGCCGACGACGATCACCGGGTCCATGATGCGGCTCCCGATGTCCGGTATGTGATCACAGAACGTATGCAACCCACTGGAGGTGCCTGCGTCAAGTGACACCCGGCCCCGCCAACGCCGTGTGGTGCGGCGGATGAGTTCCGCCGCACCACAGGTGTCACACAAGTGTACTGACCGGACGTCAGCCGCCCGAGCCGGGGAGAGTCGTCAGGGAGCCGCGCCCACGCCGGCGGCGCCGCCCGCGTCGACCTCGGCCACATCCCCGGCGACGACCGCGCCGGTGCCCTTCTGCGACTTCCGCAGCCGTCCTTCGAGCCAGGAGGCGACGGTGGTGAGCGTGAAGTTCACCGCGATGTAGATCAGGGCGATCACGACCATGGTCGCGATGGTGTTGCTGTAGTTGGCGGAGATCTGCCGGTTCATCGACATCAGGTCCGCGAAGCCCAGGGCCGCGCCGCCGAGCGCCGTGTCCTTGAGGATCACCACGAGCTGGCTGACCAGCGCGGGCAGCATCGCCGTGACGGCCTGCGGGACCAGGACGTACGTCATGATCTGGCCCTTGCGCATGCCGATCGCCTTGGCCGCGTCGGTCTGGCCGCGCGGCAGCGTCAGGATGCCGGCGCGGACGATCTCGGCGATGACCGAGGCGTTGTACAGGACCAGGCCGGTGACCACCGCGTACAGCGGCCGCAGGTCGGAGCTGACGGTACCGAGCAGCACGTACAGGGCGGAGCTGAAGAACATCAGCATCAGGACCGGGATGGCGCGGAAGAACTCCACGACCGCGCCGACCGGGACGCGGACCCACGCGTGGTCGGAGAGCCGCGCGATGCCGAGCAGCGCGCCCAGGGGCAGCGCGATCACCATGGCGATCAGGCCGGCCTTGAGGGTCTCGCCGAGGCCGGGCAGGAGGAACGTAGTCCAGATCTGGCCGTCGGTGACGAACGGGGACCACTTGGCGGCGTCGAGCTGGTTCTTCTCCGCCATGAGGGAGAGCGCCCACCACAGGGCCAGAGCGAGAACCACCAGGAAGGCACCGGTGTAGACCCAGTTGCGGGCCTTGGCCTTGGGGCCGGGGGTGTCGTACAGAACGGAGCTCATCGCTTCACCGCCACTCGCTTGGCCACCCAGCCCAGCAGCAGGCCGGTGGGCAGGGTCAGCAGGACGAAGCCGAGAGCGAAGACCGCGAAGACGGCGAAGATCGCGTCCGCCTCGTTCTCCAGCATTTCCTTCATCAGCAGGGCCGCCTCGGCCACACCGATCGTCGCCGCCACCGTGGTGTTCTTGGTGAGGGCGATCAGGACGTTCGTCAGCGGTCCGACGACCGCGCGGAAGGCCTGGGGGAGCACGATCAAGGTGAGTACCTGGAAGAAGCTCAGCCCGAGCGCGCGGGCGGCCTCGGCCTGTCCCACCGGAACGGTGTTGATGCCCGAGCGGATGGCTTCGCAGACGAAGGTTCCGGTGTAGGCGATGAGCCCCAGGATCGCGAGGCGGAAGCTGATGTCCTTGGAGCCGTCGCCGCCGAGCGTGATGCTCAGAGTCTGGTACAGGCCCAGTGAACAGCCGAGGATCAGCAGAGTCAGCGGCGTGTTGCGCACGGTGTTGACGTACGCGGTGCCGAAGGCCCGCATCACCGGGACCGGGCTGACCCGCATCCCGGCCAGGAGGGTGCCCCAGACCAGGGACCCGACCGCCGAGTAGAGGGTGAGCTGAACCGTCACCCAGAAGGCTCCGAGCACGTCGTACTGCCCGGAATTAAGAAAGTCGAACACGTTGCCCTGCGCTCTCCCCAGGATGGCCGGTGAGGCGCGCCGCCGCCCGTCACAGGCGGGCGGCGGCGCGCCTCACCGATGAATCAGCTGCCTTCGGTGATCTGCGGAGCCGGCTCGGCCTTGTAGTTGGCCGGGCCGAAGTTCGCGTCAACCGCCTTCTGCCAGGAGCCGTCCTCGACCATCTTCTTCAGGGCGGCGTTGACCTTCGTCTGGAGGTCCTTGTCGCCCTTCTTCAGGCCGATGCCGTAGGGCTCGTCGCTCAGCTTCAGGCCGACGAGCTTGAACTTGCCCTTGTTCTTCTCCTGCGCGGCGTAGCCGGCGAGGATCGAGTCGTCCGTGGTCAGCGCGTCCACGGCCTTGTTCTCCAGGCCGGTGAGGCACTCGGAGTAGCCGGGGAACTCCTGGAGGTCGGCCTCGGGGGCCAGCTTGGTCTTGACGTTCTGCGCCGAGGTGGAGCCGGTGACGGAGCAGAGCTTCTTCTTGTTGAGGTCCTCGGCCTTGGTGATGGAGGACTCGTCGGCGCGGACCAGCAGGTCCTGGTGGGCCTTGAAGTACGGGCCGGCGAAGTCAACCTTCGCCTTGCGCTTGTCGTTGATCGTGTAGGTCGCGACGACCAGCTTCACGTCACCGTTGGCGAGCATGTTCTCGCGCTCGGCGCTGACGGCCTGCTTGAACTGGATCTGGTCCGGCTGGTAGCCAAGCTCCTTGGCGACGTACGTCGCCACGTCCACGTCGAAGCCCGTGAACTTGCCGTCCGGCGTCTTGAGGCCCAGGCCCGGCTGGTCGAACTTGATACCGATGGCGATCTTGTCCTTGCCGCCGCCGGCGGACGCGCCGCCGTCACTCGCCTTGTCGCTGCTTCCGCCGCAGGCGGTCGCGGTCAGAGCGAGGACTGCGGCCACGGCCGCGGCCGCACCGGCCTTGAAAACCTTCATGGTGAACTTCCCTCGGATGAGACGTTGTTGGACGACGAGCGACACGTGTGCTCTGAGTCGCCAGGGGATCACTACCAGACGAGAACGTCAGTGGTGCAGGATCTTCGAAAGGAAGTCCTTGGCGCGGTCACTGCGCGGGTTGCTGAAGAACTGCTCGGGCGCGGCCTCTTCGACGATCTTTCCGTCGGCCATGAAGACCACCCGGTTGGCCGCGGAGCGGGCGAAGCCCATCTCGTGCGTGACGACCACCATCGTCATGCCCTCCCGGGCGAGCTGCTGCATGACTTCCAGCACCTCGTTGATCATTTCCGGGTCGAGCGCCGACGTCGGCTCGTCGAACAGCATCACCTTCGGGTCCATCGCCAGTGCGCGGGCGATCGCAACGCGCTGCTGCTGGCCGCCGGACAGCTGCGCCGGGTACTTGTCGGCCTGCGAGCCGACGCCCACCCGGTCCAGGAGGGACTTCGCCTTCTCGAGCGCGACCGCCGAGTCCGTCTTGCGGACCTTGAGCTGACCCAGCATCACGTTCTGCAGCACCGTCTTGTGCGCGAACAGGTTGAAGGACTGGAAGACCATGCCCACATCGGCACGCAGCCGGGCCAGTTCCCGCCCCTCCGAGGGCAGTTCCTTGCCGTCTACCGTGATGGAGCCCGAGTCGATCGTCTCCAGGCGGTTGATGGTCCGGCACAGCGTGGACTTGCCCGATCCCGAAGGACCGATCACCACCACGACCTCACCGCGGGCAATGCTCAGATCGATGTCCTGAAGCACGTGCAGCGCGCCGAAGTGCTTGTTGACGTTGCTCAGTACGACCAGGTCGTCCGCGGTGCCGGCCGCATCCTGCACGTCCTTGGTCACTGATACTCCGCTCATCGGCTTCTAGCTCCGTCCTCCTCGGTTGGGAGGACAGTAGTGACGTGGCGCGCACACCGTCATCACATCTGAGGGAGAATTGAGCATAACGATACGGCCTCGCCCCGATACGCTCCGTGCGCACCGCCGTGGTCCGGGCGAGGATGCCCGTACCGGGTGCATAACGGAAGACGCGCCGGACCGGTACCCCCTTGACGTGGGCCTCTTCATCGGCGTGGATGCATGGTGGCCCATTGACCACGGGCCCAGATCAGGAAAGGGGGACGCCATGAGACTGCTGCTCGTCGAAGACGACGACCACGTCGCCGCCGCCCTGTCCGCGATCCTCGCCCGGCACGGTTTCCAGGTGACCCACGCCCGCAGCGGCGAGGAGGCCCTGCAGGCCCTGCTGCCCGCAGGAGCGCCGGGCAACGTCACGCCCTACGGGGTCATCCTGCTCGACCTCGGCCTGCCCGACCAGGACGGGTACGAGGTGTGCGGCAAGATCCGCAAGCGCACCTCGACGCCCGTGATCATGGTGACCGCGCGCGGCGACGTCCGGTCCCGCATCCACGGCCTCAACATGGGCGCCGACGACTACGTGGTCAAGCCCTATGACACCGGTGAACTCCTCGCACGGATCCACGCCGTCGCCCGGCGCACCGGCGCCCCCGAGGAGACCGCCACCGGTACGGGCGGCGGCCCCGGCGTGGTCCGGCTCGGCCCGGTCAGCATCGAACTGGCCACCCGCCGGGTCAGCGTCGACGGCGCCGACGTACCGCTCACCCGCAAGGAGTTCGACCTGCTGGCGCTGCTCGCCCAGCGGCCCGGCGTCGTCTTCCGCCGCGAGCAGATCATCAGCGAGGTCTGGCGCACCAGCTGGGAGGGGACGGGACGGACCCTGGAGGTCCACGTCGCCTCGCTGCGCTCCAAGCTGCGCATGCCCGCCCTCATCGAGACCGTCCGCGGGGTGGGCTACCGGCTCGTCACCCCGGCCGCCTCCTAGCGGGGCCCCTGACGTGCGCGCCCGGCTCCTCCCCCTGCTCGTCATCCTCATGGCCGGCGTCCTGCTCGCCCTCGGCTTCCCGCTCGCCGTGAGCCTGGCCGCAGGGCAGCAGCAGCGCGTCGTGGTCGACCGGATCGACGACAGCGCCCGCTTCGCCGCCCTCGCCCAGTTCGTGATCGACGCCGAAGGCTCCGGCTCGACCGGCGCCACCGAGCGCCTGGAGACCCTCCAGCTCGAACTGGCCCGCTACCAGCAGCTGTACGGCATCCGCGTCGGCATCTTCCTGCGCGACGACAACGCCATGGCCCGCGCCCCCGGCTGGTGGGAGCTCCCCGAGCAGGGCGAGGGCCGGCGCGCCTTCCAGGAGGCCCTCGCCGGACGGCGCAGCCACGACCCCGCCCAGGTGTGGCCCTGGCAGACCCACGGCAAGCTCCTCGTCGCCTCCCCGGTCGTCCTCGACGGCGACGTCGTCGCGGTCGTCGTCACCGAGTCGCCCACCGATCAGATGCGGGCCCGGATCCTGAGCGGCTGGATGATCATCATCGCCGGGCTGGCCGCAGCGATGCTCGTGGCCTTCGGCGCCGCCCTCGTGCTGACGCGGTGGGTGCTCAAGCCCGTCCGCACCCTCGACGCGGCCGCCCACGGCATCGCCACGGGACGGATGAACTCCCGGGTCGCGGCCGCCGGGGGCCCTCCGGAACTCCGGCGGCTGGCCCATTCGTTCAACGAGATGGCCGACAACGTGGAAGAGGTCCTGGAGCAGCAGCGGGCGTTCGTCGCCGACGCCTCCCACCAGCTGCGCAACCCGCTCGCCGCGCTGCTCCTGCGGATCGAGCTGCTCGCCCTCGAACTGCCCGAGGGCAACGAGGAGATCGCCTCCGTGCGGACCGAGGGCAAGCGCCTGACCCAGGTCCTGGACGACCTGCTGGACCTGGCGCTGGCCGAGCACACCTCCGCCGAGCTCAGCCTGACCGACATCGCGGCACTGACCGCCGAACGGGTGGCGTCCTGGCGCCCGTACGCCGAGGAGAAGGGCGTACGGCTCACCGAGACGGGCCGCACCGCCGTCACGGGCTGGGCCGACCCCATCGCGCTCTCCAGCGCGCTCGACGCCGTCATCGACAACGCCCTCAAGTTCACGCCGGAAGGGGAGGAGGTCGAGGTGTCGGTCGCCGCGGAGGGGCCCTTCGTGCACGTCGTCGTCGCCGACCGGGGGCCCGGCCTGACCGACGAGGAGCTGCTGCGCGTCGGCGACCGGTTCTGGCGCAGCGGCCGCCACCAGAACGTCAAGGGCTCCGGACTCGGCCTGTCGATCTCCCGGGCACTGCTCGCCGCGGGCGGCGGGTCCCTCGCGTACGAGACGAACCCGCCGCACGGGCTGCGGGTGACGGTGGTCGTCCCGCGCAGCGATCCGCACACGCCCTGACCCGCCGCCCGGGGAGACGGTCCCGGGCGGGCCCGGCCGGGTCCGGGCCGGGGCGCCGGTCAGGTCCAGGTGAGGGTGGTCCCCGCCGGGGCGGAGGCCGCGTACAGCTCGTCCACCGCCCGGACCTCGAAGACGGCCGCCGGCTCCCGGCCGGCGCGGGTGACGGCCGAGAGGTACAGGGCCGTGCCGCAGGTGCCGCCGAGGAAGCGGCGGGTGCCGTCCGGGAGCAGGCGCTGCAGCTCGTAGTGGCGGACCGGACCGGTCGCCCGGCGCCAGGACAGCCGGACGGCGGCCTTGCCGTCCTGCTGGGCCGAGGCGTCCACGGTCAGTGCGTCCGGAGCCGTCGGGCGCCGCCGCGCGGTGTCGTCGCGTACCGACAGGGCGCCGAGCCGCCACGCCACCGCACTGTTCCCGCCGGCCGTGATCCGTACGGCCAGCCCGTACGCGGTCCGGCCCGCCAGCGCCGAGAGCCCGACCCGGGAGGTGTGCCAGCCGGCCCGGCCGGAGGCCCCGGCCCGCGCCTTCAGCCACGTGTACGGGACCGGCTCGCCCGCAGCGGCCGGCTCGCGCGTGGCCACCCCCACCTCGATGCCGGGCGTGCCCGCCTCGGTGGCGTGCACCAGCTCCAGGACCGCGGACCGGGTCAGCGGGAGCCGCGTGCAGTGCAGGCCGACGACGGCCGGGGCGGTGAGGGAGCCGGCCACGAGGAGGCTGGATCCGCCGCGCCAGGCCTTCGCGAAGTCCAGGGTGACGGACGGGCGCGGCCCCGCGCAGTCCACGGCCCAGCGGCGGCCCGGAAGCCGGTCCTGGAGCCCGAGGTGGTTCCAGGGGACGTCGGAGGTGACCTCGCCGTCCTCGTACCAGCGTTCCCCGTGCCCGGTGTTGAACGCGCAGGCGAAGGGGAGGGCGGCGACGGTGGACCGGTCGGCGACGGCCGTGGCGGGTGCCCGCCAGCCGCGCTCGGGCGCGGGATGCGCCGGATCCAGGGACTCGCCCGTCCAGAACCGGTCGTCGGCGCGGTGGAAGGCGCCCGGGGAGCGGTCGGTGAGGTGATTGCGGGTCCACTCGGGCCGGTAGAAGCCGAAGCTGACGACGTGGTCGCGGTCGCGCGGGATGATCGCATCCCAACGGACGCCGGAGTTCCAGCCGTTGGACTCCACGTCGAGGGCCGCCCACAGCTCGTGCCGCGACCGGCCCAGCCGGTCGGCGAGCGCGCCGGAGGCGGCCAGCGACTGCGGGGTCCAGCGGAAGTCGACGAACACCGTGTCCGAGACCTGGCCCGCCCGGTCCTCGAAGAACTCCTGGTTGAGCTGGTTCAGCGCGCCCTGCCAGCCGACCCGCCCGGTGCTGTTCATGGCGTCGTACCAGGTGATCCGCAGCCCGTGCGGGGCGCCGGCCGCCCGCAGCGCGCGCAGGAACTCCCGCATCCGGGAGGCGAGCGAACTGTCCCCGCCATCGGTCTCGGCATTCACGAACCAGCCGTCGAACCCGTACGTGCGCGCCACCTGCACGAGCTTCTCGGCGATCGGGAACCGGCCGGCGGAGTCCCGCTGCACGAGGTCCCGCGTCCACTGGAGATCACCGCCGTACGCGACGGGCGGCAGGAAGACGTTGCCCAGCACCGGGACGCCGTTGCGGTGGGCCGCGTCGATCACCGGCGCGTTGGGGGCGAGCACGATGCCCTCGCCCGAGGACCCGCCCCAGAACACCAGCTCGTCGAGGTACGCCCAGTGCGTGAGGGCGTAGTGGTCGGCGGTCGCGGAGCCCTGGGAGGGGTTCTGCGCGGTCGGGCCGAAGGAGACGAGCGAGGAGATCCGGGCCTGGCCGCCGCGGCCGCCCGCGTTCGCCGGAACGGGCGTGAAGCGGGGCGCGAGCGGCACGGTCGCGGTGTTGTGGGCGAGATCCGGATCGGACTCGGGGGTCCACTGCTTCAGCGAGCGCCAGGTGATGCCCGGGCCGGGTGCGCCCTGGGGGAGCGTGTCGGGGAACCAGTAGGAGGCGTACGGGGCCAGGCCGGCCGGGGCGGCGCCCGGCACCGGGGCCGTGGAGACCCGCGCGGCCTGCGCGGCCTGCGCCCGGGTGGCCGTGCCGGTCACGCCGAGCAGCGCGGCGGCGCCCGCCCCGGCCCCGGCGGCGAGCACCCCGCGCCGGGACGGCGGCGTCACACGGGCCGGCGGCGTCACACGGGCCGGCGGCGCCGGAGGCACGGGAAGCCCCCGGGATGCGGGAGGTGCATGACGGGCCTGACGTGACGAGCGGGCGGTGCGAGGGTCGGCGCCGTTGCCGGTCTCGGACATGCGGGGCTCCTCGTTGACGTGTCGGCGATGGGCGATGGGCGATGGGCGGGAGGGGGAGGCGAGGGGAGCGGGCGAGGGGCGGTGGGCGGTGATCAGGTGACGTCGTGCACGCGCAGCACCTCGGTGATGCCGCGCGCGGCCAGATGGGCGGCGTCCTCGGCGAGCTCCGCCAGGACCACCGCGGGCCGGACCCCCTGCGCCGTCAGCGCGGCCCAGGCGTCGAAGAACGCGCCGCCGGGGGCGCACACCGAACGCCTCGGTGCGTCCTCAGCCCCGCCGACGTCCAGGGCCAGCGCCGTGGACCGGACGGCCGGCCGGTGCTCCCGGCCCCGCCACCGGGCGGCGATCCGGGCGACGGCAGCGCCGGCCGGTTTGACCTGCCCGTCGTTGGTCAGCAGCCCCAGCCCGTACTCCAGTTCCGGGAAGTCCGCGAGCTCCCGGGACACGTCGTGCGAACACCACCAGGTCACGCCCCAGAGGCCGGGGCAGTCCAGCGCGTTCGAGACGGTCGCCTCCGTGAACGCGGCCGCGTGTTCCGCCGGGATCAGCGGCGCCGGCGCCCCCACCTCCTGGAGCCACACCGGCCGGTGCGGATCGCGCGCCCAGGCCTTCGACAGCTCCACCAGGTACGCGGCGTGGTGCTCGGTCGCCGTCCCGCTTCGGCCGTGGCGCTGCGCGGTCCCGTTGAACACCCACGAGTGCACGGCCGTGGCCGCGCCCAGCCGGGCCGCCTGCGCCCCGGTGAACGGATGCCCGTCCCGGTACCAGGCGGCGTCGTACTCGGCGTGCACGTGGGACCGGCCGGGAGCGCCCTTCTCGCAGGCGGCGAGCATCCGTTCCAGCCAGCGGCCCGCCTGCTCCCGGGTGATCCGGTCGGGGTCGGGATGCGGGTCGCCGGAGAACTGGTTGATCTCGTTGCCGACGGTCATGCCGAGGAAGTTCGGCCGGTCGGCGAGGGCGGTGGCCAGCGTGCGCAGGTACTCCTCCTGCGCGGCGACGACGTCCGGGTCGGTGAAGATGTTCCGCCGGTGCCAGGTGCCGGTCCAGGCGGGCAGGAAGTCGAAGCTCGACAAGTGCCCCTGCAGACCGTCCACGTTGACGTCGAGCCCGCGCTCGGCGGCCGCGTCGGCGAGCGCGACGAGCTGTTCGACGGCGCGCGGTCGGATGAGGGTGCGGTTCGGCTGGAACACCGGCCACAGCGGGAAGACCCGTACGTGGTCCAGCCCGAGCGCGGCGACGGAGTCGAGGTCCGCCCGGACCTCTCCGAGGTCGAAGTCGAGCCAGTGGTGGAACCAGCCGCGGGCCGGGGTGTAGTTGGCGCCGAAACGGAGCGGACGAGGGGCGGCTTCGTCGTGCATAAGGCGTCCTGGAGTTCTCGGGAATTCCGCCGGGTGACGCACAACCTGCCGGGTGGCACGGGGTAAGTCAACAGGGCCTCCAACGCTCCGACTTATGCGCTTCAGTCCCGTTGACAGAAGGCCTCCGGCCTCTCAAGCTGCGGGAGCTAATGCGGTTTAGTTCCGGCTGTGGTCCGACTGCGGAAGAGTGCCGAAATGGACAGTGGTATTTCGGTCGCGGACCTCACGGGTCCGAGGCTCGTCACGGTCCCGCCGCGCGGCCCTGTGCGTATCTGAATGCTGGTCAAGGCTGCCTGCCGGGGCAGGATCGCGTACGGTCCCGCCATCGCCGTCCACGTGTGCGGCGCACCCGGTGCACCGGACGTACCGGATGTGCCGGACGTACCGCAGGAACGAAGGAAGAGGCAGGCAGGCCATGGCCCGCAGACCCACCATCAAGGACATCGCCCGCCGGGCCGGGGTGTCCGAGAGCGCCGTGTCCTTCGCGCTCAACGACCGGCCCGGCGTCTCCCGCGACACCCGCGCCCGGATCCGCGGGGTCGCCGAGGAACTCGGCTGGCAGCCCAACAGCGCCGCCCGCGCCCTGTCCGGCGAACGCTCCGGCGCGGTCGGTCTGGTCCTCGCCCGGCCCGCGCAGACCCTCGGCGTCGAGTCCTTCTTCCTCCAACTGGTCTCCGGCATCCAGGAGGTGTTGTCCGCCGGCCGGGTCGCCCTGCTCTTCCAGGTGGTGGACGGCATCGACGCCGAATGCGCCGTTCTCCGCCGCTGGTGGGCCGAACGGCGCGTGGACGGGGTCCTCGTCGTCGACCCGCGCACCGACGACCCGCGCCCGGAGCTCCTCGCCGGGCTCGGCCTGCCGGCGGTCATGATCGGCGGTACGGGCGGGACCGGCCCGCTGTCCTCGGTCTGGGCCGACGACGCCCGGGCCATGGCCCAGGTCCTGGACCACCTGTACGAGCTGGGCCACCGCCGGATCACCCACATCGCCGGGCTGCCCGGCCTCGCCCACACCGCCCGCCGGATCGCCTCGCTGCGCGCCGAGGCCGACGCGCGCGGGCTCGGCCCGGACCAGGTGCGCTCGGTGGTCACCGACTACTCCGACACCGAGGGGGCGGCCGCCACCCGCCGGGTCCTCGCAGAGCCCGCACCGCCGACCGCGCTGGTCTACGACAACGACGTGATGGCGGTCGCGGGCGTCGCCGTCGCCGCCGAACTGGGCATCGCGGTCCCCGGCCGGATCTCCGTGGTCGCCTGGGACGACTCCGCGCTGTGCCGGGTCACCCACCCCCGGCTCACCGCCCTCGTCCGCGACACCGCGGGCTTCGGCCGGCTCGCCGCCGAGGAGCTCCTCGCCGTGCTCGGCGGTGGCCCGCCCCGGGCCCGTGAGGGCGAACGGCCCCGGCTGGAGCCCCGGGAGAGTTCGGCCCCGCCACCGGCCGCATACTGAATCCCGACCCCATCCTGGAGCCGCTTCCGTGACCAGTCCCTCCTCCGCCTCCACCGCAGCGCGGGCCGCCGGCCCGGCTGCCGACCCGGCCGCCGGCCTGACGGTGGCCATCGACATCGGCGGTACGAAGATCGCCGGCGCGCTGGTGCACCCCGACGGCACGATGACGGCCACCACCCGGCGCCCCACCCCGCGGGGCACGGACGGCGACGGGGCCTTCGCCGCCGTCGCCGAGGTCGTCGCCGAACTCGCCGCCTCGCCGCTGTGGCCCTCGGCGGTGCGCTGCGGCATCGGTAGCGCGGGGCCCGTCGACACCTCCCGCGGCACGGTGAGCCCGGTGAACATCGGGGCGTGGCGGGACTTCCCGGTCCAGGCCCGGGTCGAGACCGAACTGGCACGGCACGGCGCGGCGCTCCCGACGGTGCTGGCCGGCGACGGCGTGGCGATGACCGCCGCCGAGCACTGGCTGGGTGCCGCCCGCGGGTACGCGAACGCCCTGTGCATGGTGGTCTCCACCGGGGTCGGCGGCGGGCTGATCCTGAACAACCAGCTCCACCCCGGGCCCACGGGCAACGCGGGGCACATCGGCCACATCAGCGTGGCCTTCGACGGTGAGCGGTGCGTCTGCGGGGGCCACGGCTGCGTGGAGTCCATCGCCTCCGGCACCGCCATCGCCCAGTGGGCCCGGGCCCACGGCTGGACCCCGGGCGACCCCGGCGGGGACGCCACCGCGGCAGGCGTGGCCCGGGCCGCCGAGGCCGGGGACCCGGTCGCCGTGGCCGCCTTCGACCGTGCGGGCCGCGCCCTGGCCGCCGCCATCGCGGCCACCGCGACCCTCGTCGAAACGGACATCGCGGTCATCGGCGGGGGTGTCGCCACCTCCGGGGACACCCTCTTCGCGCCGATCCGCGCCCACCTGGCCGACTACGCCACGCTCTCGTTCGTCGGCGGCCTCACGGTGGTCCCGGCCGCCCTGGGTACCCACGCCGGGCTGATCGGCGCGGCCGCGGCGGCGCAGATGCTGCTGCCCTCGGCCTGACCTTCCCCGCGCCGGGCCGCGGCCCCAGGCCCCGGCCCCAGGCCCCGGCCTAGGGTTTGACCGAGCGGTAGTACCGCTGAGCGCCCTCGTGCAGGTCCAGCGGGTCCGTGTAGATCGCGGTGCGCAGGTCCACCAGCTGCGCGGCGTGCACCTCGTGCCCGATCCGGTCGCGGCTGAGGATCACCGTCCGCGTGAACTGCTCGGTCAGCTCCGGGTCCGTGTTCTCGGTGGTGACCAGCAGGTTCGGCACGGCCAGGGTGGCCACCGACGAGGTGTTCCGGGCCCGGGTGTACGCGTCCTGCGGCATCACGGCCGCCCGGTAGTAGCGCGCCGGGCTTCCGCTCGCCTGGAGCTGCTCCACCAGGTCGCCGAGCTGCACGAGCCGGATGTCGAACCGTTCCGACAGCTCGCGCACCGCGTTCGTCGGCAGGCCTCCGGACCAGAAGAACGCGTCGATCCGGCCGGCCTGCAGCTCCGCCGGCATGGTGTCGATGCCGATGGACACCGGGGTGATGTCCCGTGCCGGGTCCAGCTTGGCCGCCGTCAGCAGGCGCTCCGAGATCAGCCGGACCCCGGAGCCCGGCTGGCCGACGGCGACCCGCTTGCCCTTCAGGTCCCGCGCCGACTGCACCGGCGACCCCGCCGGCACGACCAGCTGCACGTAGTCGTCGTACAGCCGCGCGACCCCGCGCAGCCCCTCCGCGCCCGGCTTCCCGTCGACCCGGTACTTGGAGACCGCGTCGGCCGTCGCGATGGTGAAGTCGGCCCCGCCGGTCGCCACCCTCCGCAGGTTCTCCTGCGAGCCCTCGCTGGTCTCCAGCCGTACCTTCACCCCGGGCATGTCCCGGGCGAGCGCCTGGTCCAGCAGCTGCCCGTAGCGGTGGTAGACGCCGGTGCGGACGCCCGTGCTGAACGTCAGCCCGCCCTTGAGCTCCGGCTCCCCGAACGGCTTCAGCCACCACGCGAGCAGCCCGAGCACCGCGAGGACGGCCACCAGCCCCCCGAGGGCGGTGCGCCTGCGGATGCGGGGCGGTACGTGAGCCATGGCCGCGATCCTGCCACCGACCCGCCGCCCTGTCACGGCCCGCCCGCCTCGCCGGTCCCGCACCCGGCCGCGGAACCGGCTCCGGACCCGCCTCCGGCTCCGGACCCGCCTCCGGCTCCGGGACCCGTCCCGGAGCCGGCCACGGATCCGGCCCCTGATCCCGTCCCGGATCCGGCTCCTGCTCCCGGCGCGAACCTGCTCCGCAGCCGTTCCAGCAGAGTGCGCGCCGCCGGTCCCGCCGGGCCGTCGGCAGGCCAGGCCAGTGCGACCCGCCCGTGCAGGGCCGGCCCGGCTATGCGCAGCGCGACCAGCTCCCGTCCGGTGCCCGCCACCGCCGACTCCGCGCCAGCCGGCACCACCGCCACCCCCAGCCCCCGCGCGGCCAGCCGCACCAGCACCTCCGGAGCCGCCGCCTCGAAGTCGACCCGCGGCGCGAACCCCGCCTCGGCGCAGCCCCGCTCCAGGACCCCGCGCAGCCCCGTGCCGCGCGGCAGGCCGATCAGGGCCCGTCCGCGCAGCGCCGACAGCGCGATCCGGCCGTCGGCGCCCTCCCGTACGAGAGGATCGTCGGCCCGCACGACGGCCACCAGCGGTTCGTCCAGCACCACCTGTACGCAGACCCCGGCGGGCGGTTCCCCGCCCAGCCCGACCACCGCCAGGTCCAGCTCGCCCCGCCGCAGGGCGGCCAGCATCCGCTCCGAGGTGTCCTCGGCCAGCGCGATCTCCACCTGCGGGTGTGCATCGTGGAAGTCGCCGAGCACCCCGACCACGTCGAAGCCGCCCACCACGGCACCGGCCGCCCCCGGGATCAGCCCGATGGCCACCCGCCCCCGCAGCAGGCCCCGGACCTCGTCCGCGGTGCGCCGGATGCCCTCCACCGCCGCCAGTGCGGCCCGCGCGTACGAGAGCACCGCCTCGCCCGCCTCGGTCGGGGTCACACGCCGCCCCGACCGGTCCAGCAGCCGCAGCCCCAGCTCCCGTTCCAGCTGCCCGACCTGCGCGCTCACCCCCGGCTGGGACACGTGCAGCCGGGCCCCTGCCCGGGTGAACCCGCCCTCCTCGACCACCGCGACGAAGTACCGCAGCTGACCCAATTCCATAACTGCGGATTCTAGATCGCAGAAGAACCCGCTCTTGGACTTATGGCCACCGCCGCGCCCACCCTGAATCCATGACCGACATCGCCGCGGCCACCGCCGCCGAACGCCGCGAACTGGCCGACGTACTCGACACCCTCACCCCCGGCCAGTGGGACGCCCCGAGCCTGTGCGCGGGCTGGCGGGTCCGCGAGGTCGCCGCGCACCTGTCGATGGGTTTCCGCTACTCCGTGCCCCGGTTCGCCGCCGAGTTCGCCCGGGCCCGTGGCAGCCTGCACCGCATGACCGACCGCGCCGCCCGCCGCGACGCCGCCGCCTTCACCCCGCCCGAACTGGCGGCCCTGCTGCGCGACAACGCCGGCCACCCGTGGAAGCCGCCCGTGGGCGGACCCACCGCCGGGCTCGCCCACGACGTCGTCCACGGCCTCGACATCACGGTCGCCCTTGGCCACCCGCGGCGCGTCCCCGAGGACCGGCTGCGCCTGCTGCTCTCCGCGGTCACCCCGCGCGGCCTGCGGTTCTTCGGAGCGGACCTGAGCGGCATCCGGTTGTGCGCCGACGACCTCGACTGGTCGTTCGACGGGCCCCCCGCCGCGGCCCACGGCGCCGCAGCACCCGTCCACGGCGCCGCAGCACCCGTCCACGGCGCCGCCCAGGACCTGCTGCTCGTCCTCTTCGGCCGCCGCCTGCCCGCAGGCCGGCTGCACGGGGGGCCGGAGGGCTTCCGGGTACCGCCTACCCTTGTTGCATGACCAGCAGCAGCGACCGGAGCACGGCAGTGGACGTCAAGGGAACATACGAGGTGCGCACCTACGGGTGCCAGATGAACGTGCACGACTCCGAGCGGCTGTCCGGTCTGCTGGAGGGCGCGGGCTACACGCGGGCGCCCGAGGGCTCCGACGGTGACGCCGACGTCGTGGTGTTCAACACCTGCGCCGTCCGCGAGAACGCCGACAACAAGCTGTACGGCAACCTCGGCCGGCTCGCCCCTATGAAGACCAAGCGCCCCGGCATGCAGATCGCCGTCGGCGGCTGCCTCGCACAGAAGGACCGCGACACGATCGTCCAGCGGGCCCCCTGGGTCGACGTGGTCTTCGGCACCCACAACATCGGCAAGCTGCCCGTCCTGCTGGAGCGCGCCCGCATCCAGGAGGAGGCGCAGGTCGAGATCGCCGAGTCGCTGGAGGCGTTCCCCTCCACGCTCCCGACCCGCCGCGAGTCCGCGTACGCCGCCTGGGTCTCGATCTCCGTCGGCTGCAACAACACCTGCACCTTCTGCATCGTCCCGGCGCTGCGCGGCAAGGAAGAGGACCGCCGCCCCGGCGACATCCTCGCCGAGGTGGAGGCCCTGGTCGCCGAAGGCGTCTCCGAGATCACCCTGCTCGGCCAGAACGTGAACGCCTACGGCTCCGACCTGGGCGACCGCGAGGCCTTCTCGAAGCTGCTGCGCGCCTGCGGCGCGATCGAGGGCCTGGAGCGGGTCCGCTTCACCTCCCCGCACCCGCGGGACTTCACGGACGACGTGATCGCGGCGATGGCCGAGACCCCGAACGTGATGCCGCAGCTGCACATGCCGCTGCAGTCCGGCTCGGACCCGATCCTGAAGGCGATGCGCCGCTCGTACCGCCAGGAGCGCTTCCTCGGCATCATCGAGAAGGTCCGCGCCGCCATTCCGCACGCCGCGATCTCCACCGACATCATCGTGGGCTTCCCCGGTGAGACGGAGGAGGACTTCCAGCAGACGATGCACGTGGTGCGCGAGGCCCGCTTCGCGAACGCGTTCACCTTCCAGTACTCCAAGCGTCCGGGGACCCCGGCCGCCGACATGGAGGGGCAGATCCCGAAGGAGGTCGTCCAGGAGCGGTACATGCGGCTGGTCGCCCTCCAGGAGGAGATCTCCTGGGAGGAGAACAAGAAGCAGGTCGGGCGCACGCTGGAGGTCATGGTCGCGGAGGGCGAGGGCCGCAAGGACGGCACCACGCACCGCCTCTCCGGCCGCGCCCCCGACAACCGCCTGGTCCACTTCACGAAGCCGCAGGAGGAGGTCCGCCCGGGCGACGTGGTGACGGTCGACATCACGTACGCCGCCCCGCACCACCTGCTCGCCGAGGGCCCGACCCTGACGGTCCGCCGCACCCGCGCGGGCGACGCCTGGGAGAAGCGGAACGCGGCCCCGGCGCAGCCGCAGGGGGTCATGCTGGGCATTCCCACGCTGGGTGTCCCGGCCCCCCTCCCGCCGACGACGTCGGGCTGCGCCCTGCCCGCCACGTCTTCCTGACCCGCCCGCGCGGCACCTGACGTACGCCGGGCTCCGCAGGCTACGGCCGGGAGCCGGGAGCCGGGAGCCGGGAGCCGGGAGCGGGAGCCGGGAGACGGGAGCCGGCGGCTGGGGGCTGGGGCCGGGCCTGCGGCCCGGGTTCGGGGTCCGGGGTCCGGTGCGCCGTGCGGCGGCTAGGCTGCGGGGCATGCTCGTTGCCGCCGCCGTCTGCCCCGCCCCGCCGCTCCTCGTCCCCGAGGTCGCCGCAGGTGCCGCCGCCGAACTCGGCGAAGCCCGCACCGCCTGCTCCGACGCGCTCGCCGTGCTCGCCGCATCCCGCCCCGACCTGCTGGTCGTCGTCGGTGCCGCGGACGAGGACCACCGCGGCCCGTACCCCCAGGGCGCCCGCGGCACGTTCCGCGGGTTCGGCGTCGATGCCGACGTACAGCTGGGCGCCGGGGACGAAGGCCCCCGCCTCCTGCCACCGTCCCTCGCCGTCGGCGCCTGGCTGCTGGGGCGCGCCGGCTGGGGCGCGGCGCCGGTCGAGGGCCTCGGGGTCGGGGAGTCACTGGAGCCCGCCCGGTGCCTGGAGGCCGGCCGCGGGCTCGCCGCGCGCGAGGAGCGCGTCGCGCTCCTCGTCATGGGTGACGGCAGTGCCTGCCGCACCCTGAAGGCCCCCGGTTACCTCGACGACCGGGCCGCCGCCTTCGATGACGCCGCCGCCCGCGCGCTGGCCGCCGCCGACCTGCCCGCCCTCGCCGCCCTCGACGCCGGGCTCGCGTACGAGCTCAAGGCGGCCGGCCGCGCGCCCTGGCAGGTGCTGGCCGGCGCCGCCGAGGGCGCCGGACTCGAGGGGCGGCTGCTCTACGAGGACGCCCCGTACGGGGTCGGCTACTTCGTCGCCGCCTGGTCCTAGCAGCGCCCCGGCAGGTACGGAGACACGGAGGAGGACGGGGCGCGGGTTCGGTGAACCCGCGCCCCGTCCTCCTCCGTGACCGCCTCAGGAAGCCGTCGGCGGCGTCGACCCGCCGGGGGCGTCCTTGTGCGCGATCTTGCCCAGGGCGTCCTTCGCCTTGCTCGTACCGGTCTCGATCTTGCCGTGGTACTTGCCCTTGGTCTTGGAGTCCACGGCCCGGGCCATCTTGTCGAGGTTCTGGCCGATCTTGCCCTCGTGCTGCTGGGCGAGGTCGCCGACCTTCTCCTTCGCCGGTGCGAGCTTGGCCTTCAGAGTGTCCAGCAGGCCCATGGGTCACCTTCCAGTGGCGGTGGCTACGTACGGGCGCTCTCGCCGGTCTCGCTGTCCGCGGCGGCCTCCGCCGACTGCTGCTTGGGGATCTCCACGGCTTCCGCCGCGGGGGCCTCCGCCGCCGGCTCGCCCTCGGCGCCGGTCCGGGTGACCGCAGCCTCGGACTCCGCGGTCACGTCCTCGGACGTGACTTCCGCGGTCGCACCTTCGCCCTTACGACGAAAAAACCGATCAAAAACGCCCATGTCTACTCCCATAACGTTACTCGTGCGGGTGAAGTTCCGCCCTGTGCGGCCCGGCCTCCGCCGGGCGTACGCCCGGCGGAACCTCGCCAGGGCAACGACCCCGCCGCCGCCCCGTCACGTAACTCGATCGGGTACATGCAGCAACGTTTGCGAGACTGGGGCGGTGAGGAATGCAGCCCCCGCCCCGCGGGTCATCGCCGTCGTCGGTCCCACCGCGGCCGGAAAGTCCGATCTGGGCGTAGCCCTGGCCCGCCGTTTCGACGGCGAAGTCGTCAACGCCGACTCCATGCAGCTGTACCGGGGGATGGACATCGGCACCGCCAAGCTGACGACCGAGGAGCGCGGTGGCGTTCCGCACCACCTCCTCGACATCTGGGACGTGGCCGAGACCGCGAGCGTCGCCGAGTACCAGCGGCTGGCCCGCGCCGAGATCGACAGACTGCTCGCCCAGGGACGTACGCCGGTCCTCGTCGGCGGATCGGGCCTGTACGTGCGCGGCGCCCTCGACGCCATGGAGTTCCCCGGCACGGACCCGGAGGTCCGGGCCCGGCTGGAGGCGGAGGTCACCCTGCGCGGCCCCGGAGCCCTGCACGCCCGCCTCGCCGCCGCCGACCCGGCCGCCGCCCAGGCGATCCTGCCCAGCAACGGCCGCCGCATCGTCCGCGCCCTGGAGGTCATCGAGATCACCGGGAAGCCGTTCACCGCCAACCTGCCCGGTCACGAGTCCGTCTACGACACCGTGCAGATCGGCGTCGACGTGGCACGGCCGGAGCTCGACGAGCGGATCGCGCTGCGCGTGGACCGGATGTGGGAGGCCGGGCTGGTGGACGAGGTCCGCACGCTGGAGGCCCGCGGCCTGCGCGACGGAATCACCGCTTCCAGGGCGCTCGGCTACCAGCAGGTGCTCGCCGCCCTCGCCGGCGAGTGCACGGAGGACGAGGCCCGGGCCGAGACCGTACGGGCGACCAAGCGCTTCGCCCGCCGCCAGGACTCCTGGTTCCGCAGGGACCCCCGCGTGCACTGGCTCAGCGGTGCCGTCGCCGACCGCGGGGAACTCCTCGGACTTGCGCAGTCGTTGGTCGAACGAGCGGTTACAGCCTGATCACGTGATGGCATCGGGACGCCCCGAGCGCCCGTTCGGGGCCCTGAGCCGTGCCATCATCAAATTCCGCGGGTGCGGTCACCGGCGGTGAACAACGGCGTACGAAGTCCGAGTGGGGAGGGCGCGTGGCGATGGAGGCCGGCCCTCGCGACACCGGGCAGGACGGCACGAGGCAGGAAACGGACCCGAAGCCCTGGGGGAACCAGCCCCCGGTCGCCGCGGGAGACGTTCCCGAGCCCGAGGCCCTCGGCCTGCCCGCCGATCCCGCACGCCTGACCCCCGACGGCCCGGACGTACCGGACACCGCCGAGGCGGAGGCCGCCGCCGGTCCCGAGTTCGAGGTCGAGCTGCGCCCGCAGCGCCGCCTGCGCATCTGGCAGATCGCCCCGATCGTGATGCTGGCCGCGGCCGGTTCCCTGATGTTCGCCTTCCCGCTCGCCTTCGAGTTCGGCGACGGCGGAGCCGTGGTCGCCATGCTCGGCTTCCTCATCTGCTGCTGCGCCGGCGGCTGGGGGATGATGGCCGCGCGCCGCGTCGGCCACACCTGGCCCGGGTTCCCGCCCCGCGGCAGCGGCCGCCGCTCCGACTGGCGCATGGCCGCGCTGTACGCCCTGGTCGCGCTGGCCGTCGTAGCCCTCGCCGTGTACCGCGTCGCACGGCTCCGGTAGACACCGCCGACCTGCACGGACGCCCCGCTCGGTACCATGGCCGGGTGACGCAGACGAGCCTCTCCTTCCTCAAGGGCCACGGCACCGAGAACGATTTCGTGATCGTCCCGGACCCGGACAACGCCGTCGACCTGCCCGCGACCGCCGTCGCGAAGCTCTGCGACCGGCGCGCCGGCATCGGCGCCGACGGCATCCTGCACGTCGTCCGGTCCTCCGCGCACCCCGAGGCCGCCCACATGGCCGACGAGGCCGAGTGGTTCATGGACTACCGCAACAGCGACGGCTCCGTCGCCGAGATGTGCGGCAACGGCGTCCGCGTCTTCGCCCGCTACCTCCAGTACGCCGGCCACGTCGAGCCCGGCGACCTCACCGTCGCGACCCGCGGCGGCGTCAAGCGCGTGCACCTGGACAAGAGCGGGGACGTGACCGTCTCCATGGGCCGCGCCGTCCTCCCCGAGGAGCAGGTCACCGTGACGGTCGACGACCGCGCCTGGCCCGCCCGCAACGTCAACATGGGCAACCCGCACGCCGTCGCGTTCGTCGACAGCCTGGACCACGCCGGAAAGCTGCTCGACCCGCCCCCGTTCAGCCCGGCCGAGGTCTACCCGACGGGCGTCAACGTGGAGTTCGTCGTCGACCGCGGCCCCCGCCACGTCGCCATGCGCGTCCACGAGCGCGGCTCCGGCGAGACCCGCTCCTGCGGCACCGGCGCCTGCGCCGTCGCCGTTGCCGCCATCCGCCGCGACGGAGTCGACCCGGCCGTGACCGGCGAGCCCGTCACGTACACCGTCGACCTCCCCGGCGGCACCCTGCTCATCACCGAACACCCCGACGGCCGGATCGACATGACCGGACCGGCCGTCATCGTCGCCGCGGGCGAGTTCGACGCGGCCTGGCTCACCGAAACGGCTTTCGGCTGAAGCTTCCCTCTAAGGGGTGATCCGTTTCACGCTGAGCGAGAGGCGGACTGCGCCACGTGGTGGGGTCGGTAACATCAGACACCGGCCCTGAGGGCTCACCCCATGCCCGCCACCGCCGGTCGAAGCCGCCGGAGGTGCCCATGAGTGCAGAGGCCACGAACCCCGAAGCACGTCCCGAAGCGCGCCCCGAACTCCGCAGACGAGGCCGGACCCGCCTTGACCTGCGACGACTCGGGCGCGCGGCCCTTCTCGGGCCCACATCCCGAGACCGGCTCCCCGATGCCATCGGCCACGTCGCCGAGGCGCACCGCGCCCATCACCCGGACGCGGACCTGTCCCTCCTGCGCCGCGCGTACGTGCTCGCGGAGTCCTCGCACCGCGGCCAGATGCGCAAAAGCGGTGAGCCGTACATCACACATCCGCTCGCCGTCACCCTGATCCTCGCCGAACTCGGCGCCGAGACCACGACCTTGACGGCCTCTCTGCTCCACGACACGGTCGAGGACACCGAGGTGACCCTCGATCAGGTCCGCGCCGAATTCGGCGACGAGGTCGCCTTCATCGTCGACGGCGTCACCAAGGTCGAGAAGATCGACTACGGGGCCGCCGCCGAACCCGAGACCTTCCGCAAGATGCTCGTCGCCACCGGCAACGACGTCCGCGTCATGTCCATCAAACTCGCGGACCGGCTGCACAACATGCGCACCCTCGGCGTGATGCGCCCCGAGAAACAGGCGCGCATCGCCAAGGTCACCCGGGACGTCCTGATCCCGCTCGCCGAACGGCTCGGCGTCCAGGCCCTCAAGACCGAGCTGGAAGACCTCGTCTTCGCGATCCTGCACCCCGAGGAGTACGAGCAGACCCGCGCGCTGATCGCGGCCCACGCCGGGGAGGGCGACCCGCTGCCCGCCATCGCCGACTCCGTACGCGGCGTGCTGCGGGAGGCCGGCATCGCCGCCGAAGTCGTCGTCCGCCCCCGGCACTTCGTCTCCGTGCACCGGATCTCCCGCACACGCGGCGAGCTGCGGGGCTCCGACTTCGGCCGCGTCCTCGTGCTCGTCGGCGAGAACGCCGACTGCTACGCCGTCCTGGGCGAGCTGCACACCTGCTTCACCCCGGTCGTCTCGGAGTTCAAGGACTTCGTCGCCGCCCCGAAGTTCAACCTCTACCAGTCGCTGCACACCGCCGTCGCCACGCCCGAGGGGTACGTGGCCGAAGTCATCGTCCGCACCCGCCAGATGCACCGGGTCGCCGAGGCCGGCGTGGTCGCCCTCGGCAACCCGTACGCCACCGCACCCGCGGACCCCGGCTCCCCGGCCGACACCTCCGACTGCGACGAGGAGCGGGTCGACCCGACCCGGCCCGGCTGGCTCTCCCGCCTCCTCGACTGGCAGCAGTCCGCACCCGACCCCGACACCTTCTGGAGCGTGCTGCGCGCCGAGCTGGCACAGGACCGGGAGATCACCGTCTTCCGCGCCGACGGCGGCACCCCCGGCACGATCAGCCTGCCCGCCGGGGCCAGTTGCATCGACGCCGCCTACGCCCAGTACGGCGAGGCGGCCCACGGCTGTATCGGCGCCCGGGTCAACGGGCGCCTCACCTCACTGGCCTCCCGGCTCTCCGACGGGGACACCGTCCAGCTGCTGCTGGCCCACGACGCCTCCTCGGGCCCCGCCGCCGACTGGCTGGAGCACGCCAAAACCCCGGCCGCCCGGATCGCCATCGGCAGCTGGCTCCAGGCCCATCCCGACTCGGCCAACCCCACCACCACCCCGGCCCGGGCACCGCTGTCCGTGGTCGGCGCCCGCGGCGGCGGCGGCAACGCCGTCGCCGACCTCCCGGACGCCACCGTACGGCTGGCCGGCTGCTGCACCCCCGTACCGCCGGACGCCGTCGCCGGGTTCGTCGTACGGGGCGGGGCCGTCACCGTCCACCGCATCCACTGCGCGTACGTGGCCCAGATGCGCGCGCTGGGCCGGACCTCCGTCGCGGTGCACTGGCGGGCCACGGCCGACTGCCGGGTCACCCTGCTCGCCGAATCGTTCGGCCGCCCGCACCTGCTGGCCGACCTGACCGAGGCCATCGCCCGTGAAGGGGTCGAAGTGGTCTCCGCGACCGTGGAACCGCCCGTCGAACAGCGGGTCCGCCACACGTACACCCTGCAACTGCCCGACGCGACCGGACTGCCCGCCCTGATGCGGGCGATGCGGGACGTGCCGGGCGTCTACGACGTCCGCCGGGCCTGAGCGCCCGGCCCTTGGGCGGGATCGGCCGCGCGGCGCTTCCCGACTGGGCCGGGCGCTGCCGGAAGGTCCCGTTCGGGTGGAAGCGTCGCGCGTCGTGCCCGGGCACGCGTCGGGCGCTGGTAGCGGTGGGGGATGCAGCTCTCCTCCCCGCGCCTGCGCGCCGCCCTGCTCGCCGCGGCCTCCCTCACCCTCGTCGCCGCCGTGCTGCCCCCGCCGAAGCCGCTGGGCATCGGCGACACGCTGTTCCCGCAGCTCGGGAACCCCGGGTACGACGTCCTCTCGTACGACCTGTCCTTCACGTACAAGGACAACAAGAGCCCGCTCGACGCGGTCACCGTCATCGACGCCCGCGCCTTGGAGCCGCTGGAGCGGATCAACCTCGACTTCACCCACGGAACGGTGGCGTCCGCCGAGGTCAACGGCGAGGCGGCGCGCTTCGAGAGCGCCGGGGAGGACCTCGTGCTCACCCCGGCGAGGCCGGTCGCGGCGCACGTGCCGCTCCACATCGAGATCCGGCACACCAGCGACCCGCGCGGCATCGCCGACGGCGGCTGGGTGCCCACCGAGGACGGCCTGGCCATGGCCAACCAGGCCGACGCCGCCCACCGGGTCTTCCCGTGCAACGACCACCCGTCGGACAAGGCGTACTTCACCTTCCGGATCACCGCCCCGGCCGGTCTCACCGCCGTGGCCAACGGGGTGCCCGGCGCCCTCCCGGCTCCCCGCGCCGCCGGCGCGACGACGTGGACGTACCGGACCCTGCACCCCATGGCCACCGAGCTCGCCCAGGTCTCCATCGGCTCCTCGACCGTGGTGGAGGGCGCCGGCCCGCACGGCCTGCCCCTGCGCAGCGTCGTCCCGGCCGCCGACCGCAAGCGGCTGGAACCCTGGCTGAAGAAGACCGCCGGGCACGTCCAGTGGATGGAGCAGCGCGTCGGCCGGTACCCCTTCGAGAACTACGGGGTGCTGATCGCGCGGGCGAAGACCGGGTTCGAGCTGGAGACGCAGACCCTCTCTCTCTTCGAGAACGGCCTGTTCTCCGGTGACGGCTACCCCGAGTGGTACGTCGAGGCCGTCATGGTCCACGAGCTCGCCCACCAGTGGTTCGGCGACAGCGTCACCCCCCGCACCTGGTCCGACCTGTGGCTGAACGAGGGGCACGCCACCTGGTACGAGGCCCTGTACGCGGACGGCCTCGGCAAGTACTCCCTGGAGCGGCGCATGCGCGAGGCGTACCAGCGCTCCGACCAGTGGCGGGCGGCCGGCGGCCCCCCGGCCGCCCCCAAGCCCGCCGCCCCCGGGGAGAAGATCGGGCTGTTCCGCCCGGTGGTCTACGACGGCGCGGCGCTGGTGCTGTACGCGCTGCGCCAGGAGATCGGCGAGAAGGCGTTCGACCTCGTCGAGCGGCACTGGGTGGCCGGGCACCGGGACGACACCGCCGGCACCGCGGACTTCGTACGCCTGGCCTCGGAGGTGGCCGGACGGGACCTGGAGGCCTTCCTGAGTCCGTGGCTGTACGGGAAGACGACCCCGGCGATGCCCGGGCACCCGGAATGGGGCGGCCCGAAAAGCGTGTGACCGGCGGGGAACGGGCATGTCACCATCGACGGGGCCGCACGCCTGGGGAATCTCCCGGCGATGTGACACGTTGGACGTGACAGTGTTATGTCACTGTCACGCCTGGCCCCGGCCGCGCGCGACGCGGCCGCATTCGATATCGACGTAAGGATCCAATGACCTCCTCTTCTTCCCCTTCCCAGGACGCGCGGGACGCACGGGACGTGCAGGACTCGCAGAGCTTCACCGAGAGCCTCCGGGCCGACGCCCTGATGGAAGAGGACGTCGCCTGGAGCCACGAGGTCGACGGAGACCGCGACGGCGATCAGTTCGAGCGCTCCGAGCGCGCCGCACTGCGCCGTGTGGCCGGCCTCTCCACCGAGCTCGAAGACGTCACCGAGGTCGAGTACCGGCAGCTGCGCCTGGAGCGCGTCGTGCTGGTGGGCGTCTGGACCTCCGGAACGGTGCAGGACGCCGAGAACTCCCTCGCGGAGCTCGCGGCCCTCGCCGAGACGGCGGGCGCCCTCGTGCTCGACGGCGTCATCCAGCGCCGTGACAAGCCGGACCCGGCCACCTTCATCGGCTCGGGCAAGGCCCGCGAACTGCGCGACATCGTCGTCGAGACCGGCGCCGACACCGTCGTCTGCGACGGTGAGCTCAGCCCCGGCCAGCTCATCGCCCTCGAGGACGTCGTCAAGGTCAAGGTGGTCGACCGGACCGCCCTGATCCTCGACATCTTCGCCCAGCACGCCAAGTCCCGGGAGGGCAAGGCACAGGTCGCCCTCGCGCAGATGCAGTACATGCTGCCGCGCCTGCGCGGCTGGGGTCAGTCGCTGTCCCGGCAGATGGGCGGCGGCGGCGGTGGCGGCATGGCCACCCGAGGCCCCGGTGAGACCAAGATCGAGACCGACCGGCGCCGGATCCGCGAGAAGATGGCGAAGATGCGCCGGGAGATCGCGGACATGAAGACCGGCCGCGACATCAAGCGGCAGGAACGGCGCCGCAACAAGGTGCCCTCGGTCGCCATCGCCGGATACACCAACGCCGGCAAGTCCTCGCTGCTCAACCGCCTCACGGGCGCGGGCGTGCTGGTGGAGAACGCACTGTTCGCCACCCTCGACCCGACCGTGCGCCGGGCCGAGACGCCCAGCGGGCGGATCTACACCCTGGCCGACACGGTCGGCTTCGTCCGGCACCTGCCCCACCACCTGGTCGAGGCGTTCCGCTCCACGATGGAGGAGGTCGGCGACTCCGACCTCATCCTGCACATCGTGGACGGCTCGCACCCGGCCCCGGAGGAGCAGCTGGCGGCCGTGCGCGAGGTCATCCGCGAGGTCGGCGCGGTCAACGTGCCCGAGATCGTGGTGATCAACAAGGCCGACGCCGCGGATCCGCTCGTACTCCAGCGGCTGCTGCGGATCGAGCGGCACTCCATCGCCGTCTCGGCGCGCACGGGGCAGGGCATCGAGGAGCTCCTCGGGCTCATCGACACCGAACTGCCGCGCCCCGAGGTCGAGGTCGAGGCCCTCGTGCCGTACACGCACGGCTCGCTCGTCGCCCGGGCACACGCCGAAGGCGAGGTGATCTCCGAGGAGCACACCCCGGAGGGCACCCTGCTGAAGGCGCGGGTCCACCAGGAACTCGCGGCGGACCTGGCGCCGTACGTGCCGGCGAAGCGGTGACGCACGACGCCGGCGAGCGGTGACGCAGGACGCCGGCGAGCGGTGACGCACGACGCCGGCGAAGCGGTGACACACGGAGCCGGCGAAGCGTGGCGCGCGACGCTCCGGAAAGACCGAGGGCCCCCTGCACGCAGGGGGCCCTCGGTCATGCAGGGGCCTACTTGAACTTGGCGCTCACCGCGTCGAAGACGCCCTTGGCCTCCGGGCCCAGCCGGGGCCCGGCCAGCCAGCCCGCCTTGGCGGGGCCGATCGAGGTGTTCGACACCAGCGCCGGCTTGCCGTCACTGCCCGTGGCCACCCAGCCGCCGCCGGACGAGCCGCCGGTCATGGTGCAGCCGATGCGGTACATCACCGGCGCGTTCGCGGCCAGCGACAGCCGGCCCGGCTTGTCGGAGCACTGGAAGGCCTTCTGCCCGTCGAACGGGGCCGCCGCCGGGTAGCCCGTCGCCGTGATGCCCGCGACCTTCGGTACCGCCGGCGCGTTGAACTCCACGGGGAGCGCCGAACCGACCGTCTCCTCCAGGGACTTGCCGGTGCTCTTCTCCGGCGTCACGTGCAGGACGGCGAAGTCGTAGGGGGCACCCGCGCCACCGGTCGGGCCGCCGTTCGCGATCCACTGGTCGGAGGTCTGCGCCCAGTCGCTCCACCACACGCCGTACGGGGCCACCTGGTCGCGCGGGGCGCCCTTGAGCTGGGCCGCCGGCCTGCCCGCGTTGTTGTACGACGGGACGAAGGCGATGTTGCGGTACCAGCCGCCGGACTTGCCCGCGTGCACGCAGTGACCGGCCGTCCAGACCATGTTGGACTTGCCCGGGTGGGCCGGGTCCTTGACCACGGTCGCCGAGCAGACCATCGAGCCCTCGGGGCCGTCGAAGAACACCTTGCCGGACACCGGAACGCTCGTGTGGTACGGCGCGGTGGCGGCCTTGGCCTGCACCGGAGCCGGGGTCGGGTCCGTGACGCCCTGGTCCTTGCCGGCGTCCGGGTCGACCGCCGGGGACTGCGGGGTCTTGTCGGCCTCACGCATCCGGTCCGGGTCCCACAGGCCGTCGATTATCGGGTTGATGTAGTCGCCCGCCTCGCGCAGCCAGTCCTCCCGCTTCCAGTTCTTCCACGCACCCCCCTTCCACTTCTCCATGTCGATGCCGTGCTGCTTGAGCTTCTCCTTGAGCTGGTCCGGGATCTTGATCGTCCCGTCGTCCCCGGTGGGGAGGCTCACCGCCGCGGTCGGCTTGGCGTCGCCGCCGGCCTCCCCGTCGCCGGGTCCGCAGGCCGCGGCGGTCAGGGCGAGTGCCGCCGCGCACAGGATCGCGGTGACCGGTCGGTTCGGTCGCATGTCGTGAATCCCCCTGGTGATTCTGGGCGTCAGACGCGGTGCAGTTGAGGTACACGGGACACGCGAGGTGCGTGCCGCCGAGTGCAGCACCCCACTATGCCGCTGTGGTTGGGGACGGCACAGCCCGGGGCCGCGGTTCCGGAACCGGAGGAAGCCGCGCACTCGGGAGCAGAACAAGGATCTTGGGTCCACCCGTGATCCGCCGCCGTCACCGTCGTTGGTACGTACGGGGGATGGGGGAGCAGCGTTCATGTTCGAGGCGCAATCCGGTGGAGCAGTCCGTGCGGGAGGTCCGACAGTCGTGGCTTTGACCGAGCAGGGCGCGGCCGCCGCGCCGGTTCCGCCGCCGGGCGCGCAGGCCCCTCTGGTTCCGGCTCAGGGGGGCAGGGGAGCGGAGTCCGGCGGGCCGGCCGGCGGGGCCGGGGCGTCCGGGGCGGAGGGCATCCTGCGCCGCCAGGCGATGCGCGAGTCCGCCGCCCGTACGTACGCGCGCTCGCTGCCCATCGTCCCCGTGCGCGCCCGGGGCCTGACCATCGAGGGCGCTGACGGGCGGCGCTACCTGGACTGCCTCTCCGGAGCCGGCACCCTCGCCCTGGGGCACAACCACCCGGTGGTGCTGGAAGCCGTCCGGGGCGTCCTCGACTCCGGGGCGCCGTTGCACGTCCTGGACCTCGCGACGCCGGTCAAGGACGCCTTCACCACCGAGCTGTTCGCCTGCCTCCCGCCGGAACTGGCCGCCGACGCCCGCATCCAGTTCTGCGGGCCCGCCGGCACGGACGCGGTGGAGGCCGCGCTCAAGCTGGTCCGCACCGCCACCGGGCGGGCGGGGCTGCTGGCCTTCACCGGGGCCTACCACGGGATGACCGCAGGTGCGCTGGGCGCCTCGGGCGGAGCACCGGACGTACGGGTGACCCGGCTGCCGTTCCCGCAGGACCACCGCTGCCCGTTCGGGGTCGGCGGCCCCGAGGGCGCCCGGCTGGGGGCCCGTTGGACCGAGAGCCTGCTGGACGACCCCAAGGGCGGGGTGCCGACGCCCGCCGCGATGATCGTCGAGCCGGTGCAGGGCGAGGGCGGGGTCCTGCCGGCCCCGGACGCATGGCTGCGCCGGATGCGCGAGATCACCGAGGCCCGGGAGATCCCGCTGATCGCCGACGAGGTCCAGACCGGCGTCGGCCGCACCGGCGCCTTCTGGGGCGTCGACCACGCCGGGGTGGTGCCGGACGTGATGGTCCTGTCCAAGGCCATCGGCGGCAGCCTCCCGCTGGCGGTGATCGTGTACCGGTCGGACCTGGACGTCTGGGCCCCGGGGGCCCACGCCGGGACCTTCCGGGGCAACCAGCTGGCGATGGCGGCCGGGACGGCGACCCTCGCCCACGTGCGGAAGAACCGTCTCGCCGAGCGCGCCGGAGCCCTGGGCGAGCGGATGCTGACGGCGCTCCGCGGCCTGGCCGCCGCCCACCCGTGCATCGGGGACGTCCGGGGCCGCGGCCTGATGATCGGCGTCGAACTCGTCGACCCCGACACCGGCGCGGCGGCGCAGGCCCTGGCCGCCGCCGTGCGCCAGGAGTGCCTGGACCGCGGCCTGATCGTCGAACTCGGCGGCCGCCACTCCAGCGTCGTGCGCCTCCTGCCCCCGCTGACCATCACCGACGAACAGGCCTCCGCCGTGCTCGACCGGCTGGCCGACGCCATCCCCGCCGCCGCCTCAGCCTGCCGGCCCCACTGACTGCAAGGACCCGCGATGCCCGACTCCCAGCACCCCGCCACCCACGCCCCGACCACTCCGTGGCGGGAGGCCGGAACCCCGCCCCCCACCCCCGGGGGCCCGGCCCGGACCAGCGGTACCGACCCCCAGGCCAAGCCCGACGGCCCGGACAGAACCACCCCGCACCCCGAAGCCCCCGCCGGCCCCGGCAGGACCGCCCGCGCCCCCGAGCAGAAACCCCCCTGGACGCCCCCCGCCACGGACAGCGCCGCCCGAAGCGCCGCCCCCGACTCCGGGATCACCCGGAACCCGGAGCCCGGATCCCCCGGCCCCGCCGGTCTCGGCGGGACCGCCCGGAACGCCCCGGACGCGGGAACTGCCGTCTCGGGCCTCCCCGGCCCAGCAACGCCGTGGCCGCCCGCCGAGCCCCCGCAGCCGGAACCGAAGGCCATGGACTCCGCCCCGGCCGGCGCACCCGCCCCCAGGCCCGGCACGGCCCCCACCGGCCCCGCTGATCCCACACCGCAGCCGGAACCGGCGGGCCCCGGCCCGGCCGGCCCCTGGCTGCCCGCCGGTACCGGCAGCGCCACGAGCCCCGCAACGGCTCCCGCGCCCGGCGGCGCGGCCGCGCAGCCGCAGGCGGCGGGCTCCGCGCAGGCACCGCCGCCCCCGCCGGGCCCCGGCTCGGCCGACCACGGACTCGGGGGGACCACGCCCGAGCCGGAGCTCCCGCCCGGCGCAGGGGGGCACCACGAGACGGAGGCGGGATCCGCCCCGGACCCGCAGGCGGCGCCCTTGCAGGCCCTCGGCGGCGGCGAGGAGCCGCCCGGCGCGACGGGCGCGACGGGTGAGACGGGTGAGACGGGCACGGCAGGTGCCGCCGGGGCGGCCTTCGTCCCGCAACAGCCCGTCGAGGAGGTCGGCCAAGGCGACCTGGCGGTATCCGGTCCCGGTGCGGCGGCGGGTCCGGCAGAGGGCGGGGCAGCGGGCCCGGAAGCGGGCGGGCCCACCGTCCCGCGGCAGAAGGACGGCACGCTCCGGTCCCGGGTCGGCTCAGCCGGTCCGGCCGGACCCGAACCGGCACTGCTGCCCGACCTGTTGGACCACCCCGACCCGGCCGTCGCCGCCGAGGCCGCGACCGTGGAGAACCTGCTGCGGTGCTGGGTCCGCGAAAGCGGCATCGGCCGTCCCGACGGGCCCGTCGGGACCCTCCTGCGCATCCCCCTCCCCGCATCCGGCACCGCACTGCTCGTCGCCGTCCGCCATTGGTCCCCCGCCGGCTGGCACCGCTTCGCCCCCGCCCGGCTCGAAGGCGCGCCCGCACACGCCCCGGCGCTGGACGCCGTCACCCTCGCCTCGCTCCTCGCCCGCGAGGGCGACAACTCCGGCCGCGGCGCAGCCGATCTCGTCGGCCGGGTCGCCGACTCCGTCCGCCGCACGACCGAGTTCATCGCCGACCGGCGCGAGCGGCCCACCCCGCCCGAACCCGTCGCCGGTGACCTCTTCCTCACCGCCGAACAGTCCCTCCTCCTCGGTCACCCCCTCCAACCGGACCCGAAGAGCCGCGAAGGACTCTCCGAGGCCGAGGTACGCCGGTACTCACCCGAACTCCACGGCTCCTTCCCCCTGCACTGGTTCGCCATCGCCCCGTCCGCCCTCGCCACCGACTCCGCCTGGACCGAACGCGGCCGCCCCGTCTCCGCCGCCCGGCTCCTGGGCCGGCTCGTCCCCGGGCTACCGCTGCCCGACGGCGCGACCCCCCTTCCCCTGCACCCGTGGCAGGCCCGCGACCTGCTCCAGCGTCCCGGCGTCGCCGCCCTCCGCGACGCCGGACTCCTGCACGACCTGGGCCCGTACGGCGAGCCCTGGTACCCCACCTCCTCCGTCCGCACCGTCCACCGCCCCGGCGCACCCGCGATGCTCAAGCTCTCCCTGGGCCTGCGCATCACCAACTCCCGCCGCGAGAACCTCCGCAAGGAACT
Source organism: Streptomyces sp. NPDC086989 (assembly GCF_044745505.1). Taxonomy (NCBI): domain Bacteria; kingdom Bacillati; phylum Actinomycetota; class Actinomycetes; order Kitasatosporales; family Streptomycetaceae; genus Streptomyces; species Streptomyces sp. NPDC086989. Next base: position 55,122 of record NZ_JBIVAL010000020.1, on the reverse strand, counting down.
CCACCGTGGCGTCGAGGTGCACCGACTGCTCCGCACCGGCCTCGCGGAACAGTGGCAGGCGGCCCACCCCGGCTTCGACATCGTGCGCGACCCAGCCTGGATCGCCGTCGACGCCCCGGACGGAACCCCCGTCCCCGGCCTCGACACCGTCCTGCGACACAACCCCTTCCGCTTCCACGACGACGCCGTCTGCATCGCCGCACTCACCGCGCCCCGCCCGTGGCCGGGCCGGACCGGTATGCGCTCCCGGCTCGCCGAGACCGTCTCCCGGCTCGCCGCCACCACCGGACGCCCGACCTCCGCCGTCGCGGCCGAGTGGTTCCTGCGCTACCTCGAACACGTCGTCCTGCCGGTCCTCGCCTTCGACGCGCTCGCCGGCATCGCCCTCGAAGCGCACCAGCAGAACACACTGGTCCTCCTCGACCCGGCCGGCTGGCCGGTCGGCGGCCGCTACCGCGACAACCAGGGCTACTACTTCCGCGCCTCCCGCCGCGCGGAACTGGAGCGCCGGCTCCCGGGCATCGGCAGCGCCAGCGACACCTTCGTCTCCGACGCCGTCACCGACGAACGCTTCGCCTACTACCTCGGGATCAACAACGTGTTCGGCCTCGTCGGCGCCTTCGGGTCCCAGCGGCTCGCCGACGAGCGCGTCCTGCTCGCCGGCTTCCGCCGGTTCCTCGGCAAAGCCTCCGGACTTGGACCGCTTCCCGCACGGCTGCTCGACTCACCCACCCTGCGCTGCAAGGCGAACCTGCTCACCCGCCTGGGCGGCCTCGACGAGCTCGTCGGCCCCGTGGACTCCCAGTCCGTCTACGTCACCCTCACCAACCCCCTCCACGATTGAGTGCCGATGCCCTTCACCGACACCTCCACCGCCCCGGTCGACTTCGTGGCCGTCGCTCCCAAGAGAAAGAGCAAGAGCAAGAGCAAGGCCAAGGCCGCTGCCACCGCCACGGTCACCGCCACCGGGGTCATCGGCACCCGTATCCCCGGACGACGGCTCACCGCCGGGCTGCTTCCCCTGCTCGCCGAGGCCGAACTGCTCGACTCCCCGGCCGGATGGGGCCCCGCCGCCACCGCAGCAGGAGCCTTCCGACTCGAACCCGTACGGCTCGGCCGCCACCTGGAGCTGCTGACCGGCTGGATGAACGACCCCGAAGTCGCCGCTTACTGGGAGCTCGCGGGACCTGCCGCCGTCACCGCCGCCCACGTACGGGCCCAGCTCGACGGGAACGGCCACAGCATCCCCTGCCTCGGCCTCCTCGACGGCACCCCGATGAGCTACTGGGAGATCTACCGGGCCGACCTCGACCCGCTCTCCCGCCACTACCCGGCGCGCCCCCACGACACCGGTATCCACCTGCTCATCGGAGACGGCACGAACCGCGGCCGCGGTCTGGGCACCATCCTGCTGCGCGCCGTCGCCGACCTGGTGCTCGACAACCGCCCCCGCTGCACGCGCGTCCTCGCCGAACCGGACATCCGCAACACCCCCTCCGTCTCAGCCTTCCTCAACTCCGGATTCCGCTGCTCCGCCGAGATCGACCTTCCCGGGAAGCGTGCCGCCCTGATGATCCGGGAGCGGGCGCTGCGCAATCTGCTCTGAACCGCCGCCCCGCGTGCCCGGAACCCGCCGCCGCACCCACCCGCATCCGGCCCGGCCCGGCTCCCCTCCCCTCTGTCCACTTCGCCTTCCACCCCTCCCCCTTCAGGCCTCGCGTTCACGCCTCACCCTTCGAAAACTCTGCGTCGCGCAGCAAAGTTCCCGATCTTGAGGAGTCCCGTGCCGAATTTCCCCGCCACCCCCGACTCCACTGGTACCCCCTACTCGGACGCTGCCGTTCCGCTGTCCCCGCAACACCCCTGCACTCCGCCCGAACTCAACACCGCCACCTGGGAAGGGGCCGCCCGCCGCCTGCTGGCCAAAATGCTCGGCGAGTTCGCCTACGAGGAGATCCTCAGTCCCGCCCCGGCCGGCAGCGCCTCCGCGACGTCCACCGGGAGCGCTTCCACCGGCAGCAGCGCCGCCACCGCGACCGCCGACTCCACCGGCGGCGCCTGGCAGCTGACCCTCGACGACGGCAGCAGCCTCGGCTTCCGGGCCCGCCGACGCGCGTACGGCAGCTGGCACGTCGCCCCCGACACCATCACGCTCACCCCGCCGCCCCCGTCGACGGAGCCGCCGACCGCGTTCTCGGACCCGTACGCCTTCCTCGTCCGCAGCCGCACCCTCCTCGGCCTCGACGGTGCCACCCTCGGCCACCTGGTGCGCGAGCTCAGCGCCACCCTCGCCGCCGACGCCCGCATCGACCACACCGCGCTCACCGCCGACGTCCTCGCCGACCTCGACCACGCCGAGCTCGAAGGCCACCAGACCGGCCATCCCTGGCTCGTCCTCAACAAGGGCCGCCTGGGACTGTCCGCCGCCGACACCGCGGCCTGGGCCCCCGAAGCCCGCACCCGCCAGCGGCTGCCCTGGCTCGCCGTCCACGTCTCCCTCGCGGCCTACCGCGGCACGGCCGGCCTGGAGGACCCGGCGCGGCTCTACGCCCAGGAGCTCGACCCCGTCACCCGGGACGTCTTCGACCGGACCCTGCGGGCCCGTGGCCTCGATCCGCTCGGTTATCTCTACCTCCCGGTCCACCCCTGGCAGTGGGACGAGATCGTGCTCCCGCTGTTCGCACCCGCCCTGGCGTCCGGCGCCCTGGTCCCGCTCCCCGCGGACCCCGACATACGCATCCCGCAGCAGTCCGTCCGCACCTTCCTCAACCTCACCCGGCCGGACCGGCACAGCGTCAAACTGCCGCTCTCCGTCTTCAACACCCTGGTCTGGCGGGGTCTGCCCTCCGACCAGTCCGCCGCCGCGCCCGCCGTCACCTCCTGGATCCGGTCCCTGCACGACGCCGATCCCTTCCTCCGCGAGGAGTGCGCGGTCGTCCTCCTCGGCGAGGTCGCCTCGGTCACCGTCCGCCATTCCGTCTACGACGAGCTCCCCGAGGCCCCGTACCAGTACAAGGAGCTCCTGGGGGCGATCTGGCGCGAACCCCTGACCGGCCGGCTCGCCCCCGGGGAGCGGGCCCGCACCCTCGCCTCCCTCCTCCACGTCGACCCGCGCGGCCGGTCCTTCACCGCCGAGCTGGTCGCCCGGTCCGGGCTGGCGCCGACCAGCTGGCTGCAGCGGCTCTTCGGCGCCCTGCTGCCCCCGCTGCTCCACTTCCTCTACCGCTACGGCACCGTCTTCTCCCCGCACGGCGAGAACACCACCGTGATCTTCGACGAGCAGGACGTCCCGGTCCGGCTCGCCCTCAAGGACTTCGTGGGCGAGGTCAACATCTGCCGCGAGCCGCTGCCGGAGCTCGCCTCCGTGCCCGCGGAGGTACGCGCCGCACTGCGCGACAAGCCGGCGGACTTCCTGCCCCAGTACATCCACTCCGGTCTCTTCGTCGGGGTCTTCCGCTACCTGTCCGCCCTGTGCGAGGACCGCCTCGGTGTCCCGGAGGACGAGTTCTGGTCGCTCGTACGGGCGGAGATCCTGCGCCACCAGGCCCGCTTTCCCGAGCTCAAGGAGCGCTACGAGCTCTTCGACCTGCTCGGTGAGCGCATCGGCAGGCTCTGCCTGAACCGGAACCGGTTGTACGAGGACGGCTACCGCGACCGACCCGACCGCCCGCACGCCGTGGAGTACGGCACCGTGCCCAACCCCCTGTACCGGCCGTGAACCGTCGTCGTGGCGATCGCTGTCGGTGGCGACCCGTAGGGTTGGGAGTGCTATGACGAAGCCCTCCCTCACCGACCTGCTGCATGCCGCCGTCTCCGCCGTCGGCGGCACGGAGCGGCCCGGCCAGGTGTCCATGGCCGAAGCCGTCGCCGAAGCGATCGACGACAACACGCACCGGCTGATCCAGGCAGGCACCGGCACCGGTAAGTCCCTCGGCTACCTGGTGCCGGCCCTGGCACACGGCGAGCGCGTGGTCGTGGCCACCGCCACCCTCGCCCTCCAGCGGCAGCTCGTCGAGCGCGACCTGCCCCGGACGGTGGACGCGCTGCATCCGCAGCTGCGCCGCCGCCCGCAGTTCGCCATGCTCAAGGGCCGGTCCAACTATCTGTGCCTGCACCGGCTGCACGAGGGAGCGCCGCAGGACGAGGAGGAGGGCCTCTTCGACCAGTTCGAGGCGGCCGCCCCCACCAGCAAGCTCGGCCAGGACCTGCTGCGCCTGCGCGACTGGGCCGACGAGACCGAGACCGGCGACCGTGACGATCTGACGCCCGGCGTCTCGGACAAGGCCTGGTCACAGATCTCCGTCTCCTCCCGGGAGTGCCTGGGCGCGACGAAGTGCGCGTACGGCGCCGAGTGCTTCGCCGAGGCCGCCCGCGAGCGGGCCAAGCTCGCCGACGTGGTCGTCACCAACCACGCGCTGCTGGCCATCGACGCGATCGAGGGCGCCCCGGTGCTGCCGCAGCACGAGGTGCTGATCGTGGACGAGGCGCACGAGCTGGTCTCCCGGGTGACGGGGGTCGCCACCGGCGAGCTCACCCCGGGCCAGGTCAACCGCGCCGTGAAGCGAGCGGCCAAGCTGGTCGACGAGAAGACCGCGGACGCGCTCCAGACCGCGTCCGAGTCGTTCGAGCGGGTCATGGAGCTGGCCCTTCCGGGCCGGCTGGAGCAGGTCCCCGAGGACCTCGGGTACGCGCTGGCGGCCCTGCGGGATGCCGCCCGCAACGTCATCTCGGCGATCGGCGCGACCCGCGACAAGTCCGTCCACGACGAGGACGCCGTCCGCAAGCAGGCCCTGGCCGCGGTCGAGAGCGTCCACGGCGTGGCCGAGCGGATCCTGCTCGGCTCCGAGTACGACGTCGTCTGGTACGAGCGGCACGACCGCTTCGGGGCCACGCTCCGGGTCGCTCCGCTGTCGGTGTCCGGGCTGCTGCGCGAGAAGCTGTTCGAGGACCGCTCGGTGGTCCTGACCTCGGCGACGCTCAAGCTGGGCGGCGATTTCAACGGAGTGGCGGCCTCGCTGGGCCTGTCCCCGGAGGGGGTCGAGGGGGAGGACGCGCCGGTCTGGAAGGGCCTGGACGTCGGCTCGCCCTTCGACTACCCCAAGCAGGGCATCCTCTACGTGGCGAAGCACCTGGCGACGCCAGGCCGTGAGGGCACCCGCGGCGACATGATGGACGAGCTCGCCGAGCTGATCGAGGCGGCCGGCGGCCGCACCCTCGGACTGTTCTCCTCCATGCGGGGCGCCAAGACGGCCGCCGAGGAACTGCGCGGCCGGCTCGACAACCCGATCCTGCTCCAGGGCGAGGAGACGCTGGGCGAGCTGATCAAGGCGTTCGCGGCGGACCCGAAGACCTGCCTGTTCGGAACGCTGTCGCTCTGGCAGGGCGTGGACGTGCCCGGTCCCAGCTGCCAGCTGGTGGTCATGGACAGGATCCCGTTCCCGCGCCCCGACGACCCGCTGATGAGCGCCCGGCAGAAGTCGGTCGAGGAGCACGGCGGCAACGGGTTCATGGCCGTCGCGGCCACGCACGCCGCCCTGCTGATGGCCCAGGGAGCGGGCCGTCTCGTCCGGGCCGGCGGCGACCGGGGTGTCGTCGCCGTCCTGGACCCCCGGCTGGCCACGGCCCGGTACGGGAGCTTCCTGCGGGCCACGCTGCCGGACTTCTGGTACACCACGGACCGCAACCAGGCGCGGCGCTCGTTGGCGGCGATCGACGCGGCCGCGCAGGCGGACGGCAAATAGCCCACCTTTGGGTTTCCCCCCAGGGGGGTAAACCCAAAGAGCCCCTGCCGTCGAGTGCGGGCAGGGGCTGGGCCGGGGCCTGGCCAGACCTAAGGGTGGGCGGGCGGCCGAGCGGCAGAGGGAAACAGCAGCTCCGGGACCGGCGCAGTGGGTCCCGGAGCCGGATGGGGGCGCCGGGTCAGACGCGGCGCAGTACGGCGACGACCTTGCCGAGGATCGTCGCCTCGTCGCCGGGGATCGGCTGGTAGGCGGCGTTGTGCGGGAGCAGCCACACATGGCCGTCCTCCCGCTTGAAGCGCTTGACGGTGGCCTCGCCGTCGAGCATCGCGGCCACGATGTCCCCGTTCTCCGCGACCGGCTGGCGACGGACCGTGACCCAGTCGCCGTCGCAGATGGCGGCTTCGATCATCGAGTCGCCGACGACCTTGAGGACGAACAGTTCGCCGTCACCGACCAGCTGGCGGGGGAGCGGGAACACGTCCTCCACCGACTCCTCGGCGAGGATGGGTCCGCCGGCGGCGATCCGGCCGACCAGGGGAACGTACGAGGCGGCGGGCTTGCCGGTGGTGTCCGTGGGCTGCGAGCTGGGCTGGTCGGAGCCGCGTACCTCGTACGCCCGGGGGCGGTGCGGGTCGCGGCGGAGGAAGCCCTTGCGCTCCAGGGCCATGAGCTGGTGGGCGACCGACGACGTGCTGGAGAGGCCGACCGCCTGGCCGATCTCCCGCATCGACGGCGGGTAGCCCCGCCGCTGCACGGAGTCGCGAATGACCTCGATGACCCTCCGCTGCCGGTCCGTGAGGCCGGAGCTGTCGGCGCGAATGCCTGGAGGTCGCCCTGGAAGGGAGCGAGCGGGGCGCGCGGGCTCCGCCTCCTGGTTCAGACTTGCGTCGTTCATGGGATGCACCGGCTCGAGTCGGCTCTGGGAGCGGTTCTGGGCAGTGATGGTGGCACTGTCTGCGGTGGTGGTCACGTCGGCGGCCCCTCTCGAAATGTTCTCCCTAGCTGGACAACGGTAGTTGCTTTCGAAAGGTTGCGCCAAACACACGTTCGAGTGAAAAATCGCAGATCGCCCACCGCGGTCACATCAAGAGGTGTATGGACGATCGGTCCGCCGAACGCGGGTTCGGTCCCGCATCCGCTGTTTACGGTACCCTTCCCGGTCGGATCGCCGCCTTCCGGTCCTGTGCCCAGTGTGGCACCGGGAAGGCCTCGGCCCGGTCATCGGGCGGGGCGACACGCGGAACGAAGCAAATCCACCACAACCCAAGATCTAGTGGTTGGATGAGCGCTGCCGCCCAGAAGTTGTGGTCCTCGGTCTTCCGAGGTCCTCGGCATCGCATATGCTGGTGGCTGCTTCGCAAGCCCCCGACGTAGACCCGTCTCCGTCGTTCAGGGGCCTCGCGAGGTGATTCAGTCGTGCCAAGAGGGAGGGTGAGGGAACCATGCACTGCCCCTTCTGCAGGCACCCTGACAGCCGCGTCGTCGACAGCCGCACCACGGACGACGGCACGTCGATCCGTCGGCGCCGTCAGTGCCCCGACTGCTCCCGTCGCTTCACGACGGTGGAGACGGCCTCGCTGATGGTGATCAAGCGCAGCGGGGTGACCGAACCCTTCAGCCGGACCAAGGTCATCTCCGGCGTGCGCAAGGCGTGCCAGGGGCGGCCGGTCACCGAGGACGCCCTCGCCAAGCTCGGCCAGCGGGTCGAGGAGGCGGTGCGCGCCACCGGAAGCGCCGAGCTGACCACCCATGACGTGGGTCTGGCCATACTCGGCCCGTTGCAGGAGCTCGACCTGGTCGCGTACCTCCGGTTCGCGTCCGTTTACAAGGCGTTCGACACGCTCGAAGACTTCGAGACCGCCATCGCGGAACTCCGCGTGCCACGGACTCACCCCGAAGAGTGCGAGCCCCGCGGGACCGGTGCGGTCCCCGTGCCCGCCTCCGCCGCCGACTGACCGTCCGGCCGCAGTGCAGCGCGGCCGCCCGGGCAGCTCAGGTGAAGACACGTAGATACAAGTCAGACCGTGCCGCGGAATAACGCTGGCACTTTAGGGCGTTTTTGCCCGCATATGGGAGGAAGCGGCATGACAGAGACGGCGAGCGGCTCGGCACGAGGTTCCCGCGCCAAGGGGACCAAGACTGCCAAGAGCGGCCTTCGGATCGAGCGCATCCACACCACCCCCGGCGTGCACCCGTACGACGAGGTGAGCTGGGAGCGTCGTGACGTCGTCATGACCAACTGGCGCGACGGTTCGGTGAACTTCGAGCAGCGCGGCGTCGAGTTCCCCGACTTCTGGTCGGTGAACGCGGTCAACATCGTCACCAGCAAGTACTTCCGCGGCGCGGTCGGCACCCCGCAGCGCGAGACCGGTCTGAAGCAGCTCATCGACCGCATCGTGAAGACGTACACGAAGGCCGGCGAGGACCACGACTACTTCGCGTCCCCCGCCGACGCGGAGATCTTCGAGCACGAGCTGACCTACGCCCTCCTGCACCAGATCTTCAGCTTCAACTCGCCGGTGTGGTTCAACGTCGGCACGCCCCAGCCGCAGCAGGTCTCCGCCTGCTTCATCCTGTCGGTCGACGACTCCATGGAGTCGATCCTCGACTGGTACAAGGAAGAGGGCATGATCTTCAAGGGCGGCTCCGGCGCCGGCCTGAACCTCTCCCGCATCCGCTCCTCCAAGGAGCTCCTCTCCTCCGGCGGCAACGCCTCCGGTCCGGTCTCCTTCATGCGCGGCGCCGACGCGTCCGCCGGAACGATCAAGTCGGGCGGCGCCACCCGCCGCGCGGCCAAGATGGTCGTCCTGGACGTGGACCACCCGGACGTCGAGGCCTTCATCGAGACCAAGGTGAAGGAAGAGGAGAAGATCCGCGCCCTGCGTGACGCGGGCTTCGACATGGACCTGGGCGGCGACGACATCACGTCCGTCCAGTACCAGAACGCCAACAACTCCGTCCGTGTGAACGACGAGTTCATGACGGCCGTCGAGAACGGCACCGAGTTCGGTCTGCGTGCCCGCATGACCGGCGAGGTCATCGAGAAGGTCGACGCCAAGGCGCTCTTCCGCAAGCTCGCCGAGGCCGCGTGGGCCTGCGCCGACCCGGGCATCCAGTACGACGGTGTGATCAACAACTGGCACACCTGCCCCGAGTCCGGCCGCATCACCGCGTCCAACCCCTGCAGCGAGTACATGCACCTGGACAACACGTCCTGCAACCTCGCCTCGCTGAACCTGATGAAGTTCCTGAACGACGACGGCAAGGGCAACCAGTCCTTCGACGCGGAGCGCTTCTCCAAGGTCGTCGAGCTCGTCATCACCGCGATGGACATCTCGATCTGCTTCGCGGACTTCCCGACGCAGAAGATCGGCGAGAACACCCGCGCCTTCCGCCAGCTGGGCATCGGCTATGCCAACCTCGGCGCCCTCCTGATGGCGACCGGGCACGCCTACGACTCGGACGGCGGCCGCACCCTCGCCGCGTCGATCACCTCGCTGATGACCGGCACCGCGTACAAGCGCTCCGCCGAGCTGGCCGCCATCGTCGGCCCGTACGACGGCTACGCCCGCAACGCCGAGGCGCACAAGCGCGTCATGAAGCAGCACGCCGACGCCAACGCCGTCGCGCCGCGCACCGACGACCTGGACAACTCGATCTGGGCCGCGGCCACCGAGGCGTGGCAGGACGTCCTGCGCCTCGGCGAGAAGAACGGCTTCCGCAACTCCCAGGCCTCCGTCCTCGCGCCGACCGGCACCATCGGTCTCGCGATGTCCTGCGACACCACCGGTGTCGAGCCGGACCTGGCCCTGGTCAAGTTCAAGAAGCTCGTCGGCGGCGGCTCGATGCAGATCGTCAACGGCACCGTCCCGCAGGCCCTGCGCCGCCTGGGCTACCAGGAGGAGCAGATCGAGGCGATCGTCGCCCACATCGCCGAGCACGGCGTGGTGGTCGACGCCCCGGGCCTGAAGGCCGAGCACTACTCGATCTTCGACTGCGCCATGGGCGAGCGCGCCATCTCCCCGATGGGCCACGTCCGGATGATGGCCGCGATCCAGCCGTGGATCTCCGGCGCGATCTCGAAGACGGTCAACATGCCGGAGTCGGCGACCGTCGAGGAGATCGAGGAGATCTACTTCGAGGCGTGGAAGATGGGCGTCAAGGCGCTCGCGATCTACCGCGACAACTGCAAGGTCGGCCAGCCCCTCTCCGCGAAGAAGAAGGAAGAGGAGAAGGAGGAGGTCACCGCCAAGGCGGAGGACACCATCCGCGCCGCGGTCGAGAAGGTCATCGAGTACCGCCCGGTCCGCAAGCGCCTCCCCAAGGGCCGCCCGGGCATCACCACCTCCTTCACGGTCGGTGGCGCCGAGGGCTACATGACCGCGAACTCCTACCCGGACGACGGCCTGGGCGAGGTCTTCCTGAAGATGTCCAAGCAGGGTTCGACCCTCGCGGGCATGATGGACGCCTTCTCGATCGCCGTCTCGGTCGGTCTGCAGTACGGCGTCCCGCTGGAGACGTACGTCTCGAAGTTCACGAACATGCGCTTCGAGCCGGCCGGCATGACGGACGACCCGGACGTGCGGATGGCACAGTCGATCGTCGACTACATCTTCCGCCGCCTGGCGCTGGACTTCCTGCCCTTCGAGACCCGCTCGGCGCTCGGCATCCACACCGCCGAGGAGCGTCAGCGCCACCTCGACACCGGTTCGTACGAGCCGCTGGAGGAGGACCTCGACACGGAGTCCCTCGCCCAGTCCGCCCCGCTGGCCGCCGTCCCGGCTGCCCCCAAGCCGGTCGCGGTCGTCGAGGTCCAGGCCCCGAAGACGGCGCACTCGAACGCCGAACTGGTCGAGATGCAGCTCGGCGTCTCCGCCGACGCCCCGCTCTGCTTCTCCTGCGGTACCAAGATGCAGCGCGCAGGCTCCTGCTACATCTGCGAGGGCTGCGGCTCGACCAGCGGCTGCAGCTGACACCGGGCGTAGCCCGCACAAGTAGCTGACCAGCAGTTCACGAAGGGGACCGGCCGATGCCGGTCCCCTTCGTCGTGGGGTTGGCGCGCGGTGCCGCCGTGGTGATCATTGGGCGGAGCGGGGCCGGTGGGCGTCCGCGGACCGGTGAGCGGGAGCGGGGAGACATGTGGAGCGGTGACCAGCTGGATCTGGATGCCTATCTGGAACGGATCGGCTACGAGGGGCCCGTCGGGGAGGACGGGGAACTCCGGGCGGACCTCGGGACGTTGTACGCAGTGCACCGGGCCCACACCGATGCCATCGCCTTCGAGAACCTGGACGTGCTGCTCGGTCGCCCCGTCGAGCTCGGCGTCAAGGCCCTGGAGGACAAGCTCGTGCACGGCCGCCGCGGCGGGTACTGCTACGAGCAGAACTCGCTGCTGGCCGCCGCCCTGGAGCGGATCGGCTTCGAGGTCTGCGGTCGCGGCGCCCGCAACCGCACCCGGGGCGACTCCCTGCTCGCGGTGACGCACGCCGTACTCGTCGTCACCGTCGAGGGCGAACGCTGGCTCTGCGACGCCGGGTTCGGCCACCAGGGGCCGCGCGAGCCCGTCCCGCTGGCGCGGCCCGGAACCGAAGTGGTCCAGGGGGAGTGGTCCTACGCCGTCCGGGAGGAGGGCGAGGGGATCCTGGCGCTGAGCATGCTGCGCGAGGGCGCCTGGCGGGACCTGTACGCGTTCTCCCCGCAGCGCTACCACCCCGTCGACTACGTACTGCTCAACCACTACAGCTCCACCCACCCCCGCTCCGCCTTCGTCGGACGGATCGTCGTCCAGCACCCGGGCGCTCCCGTCCGCAGGGCGCTCGTGGGGCGGGAGTTCACCCGCCTGCACTCCGACGGGCGGGTGGAGCGGCACTCCGTGGACCCCGACGGGCTGCTCGCGCTGCTCGACCGGGAGTTCGGGCTTCGGCTGTCCGGGCGGGATGCGGAGGTACTGGTGCGGATCAACCGCGCTGGGGACTGACCGGGGCCGCGCCGGGCCCGTACGATGGCGCGGTGCTGGTCAAGTGGATTCGCTGCACGGTGACGGACCGACGCGGGTTCGAGCGCGGGCAGCGCAAATGGGCGGGGCTGCCTGGCGAGCCGGGATTCCGGGGACAGGGCGGCGGTTGGAGCCGGGGGCGTCAGGGGGTCGCGCATGTCTTCGCGTTCTGGGAGAGCCGTTCCTTCTACGACTCCTTCATGGCCCGGTCGCACGACCGGCTGGCCGCGTCCCAGGCCGGCACCTACACCAATGCGCGGGTCACGCTCTTCGACCACCGCTTCGACGTGAAGACCGGCTTCGAGCCGCGGTTCACCGACGCGGACGTCGTACGCGTGGCCCACACACGGGTCCGGGAGGGGCGCGTGGACCACTTCGCCCTCATGCAGGAGAAGGTGTGGAACCCGGCCATGGCCGGTTCGCCGGGAATGATCCGGGGCCTCTTCGGAGAGGCCCCCGGGCGGGAGTTCCTGGTGCTGTCGATGTGGCACGCCGCCGGCGAGCACGGCAAATACCGCCAGGAGCGGGTCGAGCGGCTCTCGCTGCGCGCCCAGACCGAGGCCGACGTGGAAGCCCTCACCGGTGACGTCGTCGACCTCGAACCCGCCTGGACGGTATGACCGTACGACGAACGACCGGTCGACCGGCGAGCCCGGGTGACCTGCTCGCCGGTGGCCGAATAGGGTCGTGGAATGGCACGACCACGGCGCATCGTCCTTGTCCGGCACGGAGAATCGGAGGGCAATGCCGATGACACGGTGTACGAACGGGAGCCCGACCACGCCCTGCGGCTGACCCCCCAGGGGCGCGAACAGGCCGCGGAGGCCGGCGTACGGCTGCGCGAGCTGTTCGGCGAGGAGTCGATCAGCGCGTACGTCTCCCCGTACCGCCGGACCCTCCAGACCTTCCGGGAGCTCCGGCTGGATCCGGGGCGGGTCCGGATGCGCGAGGAGCCGAGGCTGCGCGAGCAGGACTGGGGGAACTGGCAGGACCGGGACGACGTACGGCTGCAGAAGGCGTACCGCGACGCGTACGGGCACTTCTTCTACCGCTTCGCGCAGGGCGAATCGGGGGCGGACGTGTACGACCGCGTCGGCTCCTTCCTGGAAAGCCTGTACCGCAGCTTCGAGGCCCCGGACCACCCGCCGAACGTGCTGCTCGTGACGCACGGGCTGACCATGCGGCTGTTCTGCATGCGCTGGTTCCACTGGTCGGTGGCCGAGTTCGAGGCCCTGTCCAACCCAGGGAACGGCGAATTCCGGGTGCTCCTGCTGGGACCGGACGGCCGGTACCGCATGGACCGCCCGTTTGAGCGGTGGACCACACCTGAGCCTTATGACCTGGACGGCTAGAGTGGCCCGGGATGACCGCTGACTCCTCTTCCGAAAGGCGCTACGCACGCGCCATGGCCAGCCTGCGCGGGCTGGCTCTGGGTGACGCCCTGGGCTCCCAGTACTTCGTCCCCGTGAACTACCCCCTCCTCAAGCGCCGCGAGCTGCCCGCGGGCACCGGGACCTGGCAGTGGACCGACGACACCGAGATGGCCTGCTCCGTCGTCGCCGTCCTCGCCGCACACGGACGCATCGACCAGGACGCCCTGGCGAGCTCCTTCGCCCACCACCACGATTTCGACCGCGGTTACGGGCCCGCCGTGAACCGGATGCTCCGCCTCGTCCGGGAGGGCGAGGACTGGCGCACGCTGGCCGCCGAACTGTTCAACGGGCAGGGCTCGTGGGGCAACGGCGCGGCCATGCGCATCGCACCGCTGGGCGCCTGGTACGCAGACGACCCGGAGCAGGCCATCCACCAGGCGGAGATCTCCGCCTACACCACCCACCAGCACCGCGAGGCGGTCTGCGGAGCGATGGCCGTCGCCGCGGCAGCCAGCCTGGCGGCGGCTCCGGCCGGTCCGCCGAAGGCCGCGGACCTGCTGGACGGCGTGATCGCCCTGGTGCCGCGCAGCGCCGTGGGCGCGGGACTGCGGCGCGCGCGGGACATGCTGGACTACGGCGACGCGACGACGGTCGCGGCGGTGCTGGGCTGCGGGCGGCGCACCAGCGCCCATGACACCGTGCCGTTCGCCCTGTGGTCGGCGGCGCGGTCGCTGGAGGACTTCGAGCGGGCGTTCTGGACCACCGCGCAGGTGGGCGGGGACGTCGACACCACCTGCGCGATCGTCGGCGGGGTGCTGGGGGCGCGTGGCGACGCGGTGCTGCCCGCGGCCTGGCTGGCCCGTACGGAGGCCCTGCCGGCCTGGCTGCCGGAGACGGCGGCGCACTAGCCGACGGTCGGCAACCGGCGGTCCACGTCTGGCGGCCCGGCGGTGGACGTCTGGCGGCCCGGCGGTCGACGGCCGACCGGGGGGTCTGGCGGCCCGACGGGTCCACGTCTGGCGGCCCGGCGGTCGACGGCCGACCGAGGGGTCTGCCGGCCGGGCGAGCGGGCGTCCCCCCATCGGGCGACATGCCCCGTTCCGATTGTCACGGTCCTGCCACAGGGGCTCGTCCGGTATGGCTGAAGCCGCACGTCACGGGCCTACCCTGTCCGCTTCGCCGTCTCCGTCGTGACGACGGGGGCGGCCGACAGGGGAGGGGAACCCGATGTCAGAAAACTCCGACGGCGCGCGCGGGGACGCGACCGGGGACTCGCCGCGGCCGACGCCGGCAACGGGCGGGCCCGCCACCAAGGCCACAGCTGACACACCTGCCGCACCTGACACCCGCGCCGCAACCGCGGGTGCGACTGCAGACCCGCCTGCAGACCCGCCCGCAGGCCCGGCCGCGGAGGCCGACGCACAGGCCGTCCCGAAGGCGCCGACCGGCTGGGACCCCAAAGCGTGGGAGGCCTATCAAGTCCGGCAGCAGCGGGCCAAGTCCGGGGCCTGGTCCATCGCACCGGTCGCGTGGGCCGAAGCGGCCCGCCCCGCCCGGGCGGCGCCCGTGCCCACCGCCGTCCTGCTCTGCGCCGTCGCCGCCGGCCTCGCCGCGGCCCTCTTCCTCGGCGACGGCCTCGGCCCCGGTCTGCTGCTCGCCGTCGTTCCCGCCATCGCCGCCGCGTACGCCGCCGCCCGGGCCGCCCGGCGCACCGCCCGCCCCTGGACCGTGGCCTGGGCGATTGGCTGCGTCGCGCTGCTCGCCGTACCCGCGCTGCGCGACGCCGGCTGGCCGTCCGCCCTCGCGCTGCTCGCCGCCGTCCTGCTCGGCGCGCTGGCCCTGCACGGCAGCCGCACCTGGCCCGGCGTCCTGCTGAGCCCGCTCGGCTTCGTCGACGCCGGGGTGCTCGGGATCCGCTGGGCCTGGAGCGGGCTGCGCTCGCGCGGCAGCGGGGTCGACCGCGACCGCTGGGTGCCCGTCGCCAAGGCCGCTGTGGTGGCCGTCGTGCTGCTGGTGCTCTTCGGCGCCCTGTTCGCGTCCGCCGACGCCGCCTTCGCGGATCTGCTGGGCGGGCTCACCCCCGATGTCTCCGTGGGCGACGGCCCGCTGCGCCTCGTGCTCTTCCTGCTCGGCGCCGTGCTCGCGCTCGCCGCCGCGCGCGCCGCCGCCGCGCCCTCGCGCTGGGACCGGATCCGGGTGAGGCCCGGCAAGCCGCGCTCCCGTGTCGAATGGGCCCTGCCGCTGGTCGTGCTCGACCTGCTCTTTGCCGGCTTCAACACCGTCCAGCTGGCCGTCCTGTTCGGCGGCTACGACAAGGTCCTGGAGAGCACCGGGCTCACCCACTCCCAGTACGCCCGCCAGGGCTTCTGGCAGTTGCTCTGGGCCACGCTGCTGACCCTTGCCGTGATCGCGCTCGCCCTGCGCTGGGCCCCGCGCTCAGGCGCCGGCGACCGGCGGTTCGTCCGCGTCGTCCTGGGCACGCTGTGCGCCCTGACCCTGGTCGTCGTCGCCTCCGCGCTGCGCCGGATGGACCTGTACGTGGAGGCGTACGGGCTGACGCGGCTACGCGTGTCGGTGGCCGCGATGGAGCTCTGGCTCGGACTGGTCATCGTGCTGATCATGGCTGCCGGCGTGTTCGGCGCCCGCTGGCTGCCGCGGGCCGTCGCCGGGAGCGCGGCCGCCGCCGTCCTGGCGTTCGGGCTGCTGTCCCCGGACGGGATGGTCGCGGAGAGGAACGTGGCCCGCTTCGAGCAGGCGGGCAAGATCGACCTGGCCTACTTCCAGTCCCTGTCCGCGGACGCCGTGCCCGCGCTGGACCGGCTGCCCGAACCCCGCCGCTCCTGCGCCCTGCGCGGGATCAACAACGAGCTGTCGAAGGGCGGCCGGCTGCCGTGGTACGCGATGAGCCTCGGCGAGTACCGGGCCCGGCAGATCCTCCGTGAGCGTCCGGTGACCGCCTCGTACGAGGTCTGCCGTGACCTCGGGACCTTCGCCACGCGCAGCATCGGGTAGCCCGGGCGCGGATCCCCTGGGGACTCCGTACGAAGGACCGGATCCCGTGGGCACTCCGTACGGGGCCCGGCGCGCGTAAGGTGACCGCGCGCCCGGGCCCCCGCACGCCCCACAGGGCTCAGGCCGCCGGACCCGCCTGCGCGGCCGCGCCGCTCAGAGCCTCCAGGTCGCTCTTGCGGACCCGGATGACCAGCAGTGCGGTGGCCAGGGAGATCCCGGCCATGGCCACGCCCGCCAGGAACGCGGTGGACATCCCCTGGGTGAGGACGAGATCGCCCCACGGGTCGGGCAGCCTCCCGGTCTCCTTGAACGCCGCCAGCTGACCGGGGTCCGCGTGGGCCAGGAAGTCCGGGACCTGCTTCTCGCCCTCGTTGCGGCTGGCCGTGCCGAAGACGGTGACCAGGATCGACAGGCCGAGCGCGCCGCCGACCTGCTGGCTGGCGTTGAGCAGCCCGGACGCCGCCCCCGCCTCCCGCTGTGCGACCCCGGAGACGGCGGTGAGGGTGAGGGTCACGAAGTTCAGCCCCATGCCGAAGCCGAAGAGCAGCATCGGTCCGAGGACCCCCGAGACGTACGAGCTGTCGGTGCGGATGAGGGTCAGCCAGGCCAGCCCGGTGCCGGTGAGGGCGGATCCGGTGACCATGAACGGCTTGGGGCCGAAGCGCGGCAGGAACCGCTGCGAGAGACCGGCGGCGGTGACGATCGCGACGGTCACGGGCAGGAAGCCGAGCCCGGACCGGATGGGGGAGAAGTCCAGCACGTTCTGGACGAACTGGACGATGAAGAAGAACATGCCGAACATCGCGGCGGCGAGGCCGAGCATGATCAGGTACGTGCCGGCACGGTTGCGGTCGGCGAACATCCGCAGCGGGACGATCGGCTCGTGCGCCCGCGACTCGACGGCCGCGAACAGCGCGAGGAGGAGGACGGCCGCCGCGAACGAGGCGAGGGTGAGCCCGTCGAGCCAGCCGTCCTCGGAGGCGCGGATGAAGCCGTAGACGAGCGAGGCCATGCCGCCCGTGGAGGTGAGGGCCCCGGCGATGTCGAAGCGCCCCGGATGGCGCGAGGACTCGGTGATGTAGAGCGGGGTGAGCACGGCGATCAGGAGCCCGATCGGCACGTTCACGAACAGCACCCAGCGCCAGTCGAGCCATTCGGTCAGCATGCCGCCCGCCAGCAGACCGATCGCGCCGCCGCCCGCGGAGACGGCGGCGAACACCCCGAACGCCCGGTTGCGCTCGGGGCCTTCGGCGAAGGTCGTGGTGATCAGGGCCAGCGAGGTCGGCGAGGCGATCGCGCCGCCGACCCCCTGGAGGGCCCGGGCGGCCAGCAGCTGCCAGGGCTCCTGGGCGAAACCGCCGAGGAGGGAGGCCAGGGTGAAGAGCAGGATTCCGGTCAGGAACACCCGGCGTCGGCCGAGGATGTCGCCGGCCCGCCCGCCGAGGAGCAGGAGGCCGCCGAAGGCCAGGGTGTACGCGCTGATCACCCAGGACAGGTCGGTGGTGGAGAAGGACAGGGCGGTCTGGATGTGCGGGAGTGCGATGTTCACGATCGTGGCGTCGAGGACGACCATCAGCTGGCAGGCGGCGATGACCGTGAGTGCCACGCCGGGGCGCCCTTCCCGGCGGGCAGCGCCCGGTATCCGGGGCGTGGCGAGTTGAGAACCTTTCACCGTGGAACCCCCCATAGTGAAATAGTGAACGTATTCGTTCACTGCGCGTCCACGGTAGGAGGCCCCTGATAGTGAACGCAACCGTTCACTAGGGCTGGAATTGCGTGCGAGGGGCGCGTGAGTCGGTCGGAGGTCAGGGGTGATGGCGGGTTCGCGCTGGTCGGCGACGTCACCGGGGCGCAGGCGGGGGCCGGAACTCGAACGGGCGATTCTCGACGCGGCTTTGGAGCAGCTGAGCACCGTCGGGTGGAACGCGTTCACCATGGAGGGGGTCGCGGCCTGCGCGCACACCGGCAAGGCGGCGGTGTACCGGCGTTGGGCCTCGAAGGCGGACCTGGTGGCCGAGGTGCTGCGCACCGGGCTGCCGCCCATCGGTGACATCCCCGATGGCGGATCGGTCCGGGAGGACTTGTTCCGGTTGTGTGTGCGGATGCGGGACGTGATGGAGTCGCGCGCCGGTCAGGCCCTGCGTGCGGTCCTTCACGAGTGCGACCATGCCCACGCGGGGTGGTTCCACGACGTCGTCCGGGCCGGGCTGCACGACCCTGCCCATCAGCTGATCAGGGAGCTTGTGGAGCGCGGGATCGAGCGGGGTGACGTGCGCGTGGATGCGACGAGTCCGTTCGTGGCCGACGTCATTCCGGCGATCATGATGTACCGCGCAAAGGTGTGCGGCAGCGAATGGACGGATCCGGACCTCGCGGAAATGATCGACCGGGTGATGGTGCCGCTGCTCAGGGCGTGAGGCGCGGTACGGCCTCCGCCCGGGCCGGGGTGTGCAGGCGGCGCGGGGCGGCGTACCCTTGCTGGCGCCATGCCGTACGAAGCACCCACCCACACCGTCGAACGCTCCCTCCGTGCAACCACCGGCGCCAAGGTCATCGCCGGGGTCGACGAAGTCGGACGAGGGGCCTGGGCCGGTCCGGTCACCGTGTGCGCGGCGATCACCGGACTGCGCCGGCCGCCGGCAGGTCTCACCGACTCCAAACTGCTCACCCAGAAGCGACGTGACGCGCTCCTCGACGTCCTGGAGGCCTGGGTCACCGCGTACGCCCTGGGTCACGCCTCCTCGGAGGAGATCGACGAACTCGGGATGACGGCCGCGCTGCGGCTCGCAGCGGAGCGCGCCCTGGGGGCGCTGCCCGTGCGGCCCGACGCGGTGATCCTCGACGGCAAGCACGACTACCTCGGCGCGCCCTGGCGGGTGCGTACGGTGATCAAGGGCGACCAGTCCTGCGTCGCCGTCGCCGCGGCCTCGGTGATCGCCAAGGTCAGACGCGACCGGATGATGGCCGACCTCGGTCAACGCGGCGGCGGGTACGCGGACTTCGCCTTCGGTGACAACGCCGGATACCCCTCGCCCGTGCACCGGGCCGCGCTCGAGGAACTGGGGCCCACCCCGTACCACCGGCTCTCGTGGTCGTACCTCGACGCGCTGCCCCGGTGGCGCCACCTCAAGAAGGTGCGGCGCAGCGAGGAAGCGGTGGAGCTGGAAAACGGAGGCCAACTCGGCTTCGATTTCTGATCGCGCCCACGTGCCACCCGCCGGTACGTTTCGTACCGGTGTTTGATAGACATCAACTCATGCCTCTCACCCCCGAGGAGCCTCAGATTCACGAGAGTGCCCAGGGTCCCCGCGTCACGCCGGCCGCGAGCCGCACCGCGCAGACCCCCCGCCCCGTACCTGGTCCGCGTCCCGCCGCCGTTCCGCGGCCCGGGCGCCCCGGTCCCTCCCCCGCAGCGGCAAGCCGCGCAGGAGGCGCCCCCAGGCCCGCACCGCCCGCACCGCGTGCGCCGCAGGCCACCCCCGGGCCCGTTCCCGCAGCCCCCACCGCACCGTCCGTCTCCGCGGCGGTGCCGCAGGTCCAGCTGATCCCGGCTTCCGCCGAGGGCGCGCTGGACGCGGCCGAGGAGGCCGTCGACCTGCTGCTCGACACCGGGCGCGCGCCCGGCGACATCCTGGTGCTCACCACCGGCGACCCGCACCCGTGGGCCGCGCACGAGCTGTCCTTCGGCGAGGCCGCCTACTGGGCCCTGCACGACGCCGGGGACGACGTCTTCTATGCGGACGCGGCGCAGGTCGAGCGCGCTGCGGGCCGGCCCGTCGTGGTCTTCGCGGCCAACGGCGGTCCGGTCGAGGCGACCGCCGCCGCCCTGCCGACCGCGCTCACGCGCGCCGGTGCGCTGCTCATCGTGTGCGGCGACCCGAAGCAGATCAACTCCGTGCTGGGCGCGGGCGTCTGACGCCCCGTACCCCGGCGCGGGCAAGGGGCGGGGCTGGCCGGTGCCGGCCCCGCTGAAGCCCGAGGCCTGACCTGCCGTACGCCCGTTCCAGGGTGTACGGCTGTGAGGGCTGTCCCGCATGTCCCGCATCCGGGGACGCCGTGCACCGTGCACCTCGGGCGGGGCGCGTGCGGGTGCGGGCGGGTCCGTGCGCGGGTGCGGGCGGGCCGCCGGGCTCAGCGTGCGGCGGTTCGCCGCCGCATGACCTCGGTCGCCCCGCCGCCGGTGCGCAGGGTCACCGGGGGGAACTCGGCGACGGTGTCGCCGAGGTGCTCGGGCCGGGATTCGGAGCTGGGGTGCCGGCCGCCCCGGCCTTCGCCGAGGACCTGCCAGCCGCCGCGGGTCAGCGTGATGTATGCGCCGCACCGCAGGCCGTGCAGCGTGCAGGCGTCCCGCAGTCCCCACATCCAGGCACCGTCCTCCTCGGTCCACCGCTCGTCGCCCTCGCGGCAGTACAGCAGGACCGCGGTCCGCACCGGGGTCCGGCGCCGCAGGTCGTGCGGGATGACCCGGCGCAGCCCGGCGAGCAGGGCGTTGCGGTAGTCCCAGCCGTCGGCCGAAGCCGACCGGTGGACGAACGAGGCGCTGGCGACGAGCCGTTCCTCGGGACCGAGGACGGCGATCACGGCGGTCGAGGGCACCGGGGTGTGCCGCGAGTGCAGCCCGCTGACGACCTCGCGCGGATTGGAGAGCAGCGGCACACCCGCCGCCGTCCATTCGGCGGGTTCCAGCAGTCTGCCGTGCCGGCTGGCGACGCCGGCTGCCATTGTCAGCGAGGTGGCTGAGGCCGGGGCGTATCCGAAGGTCACGGTCCTCCCTTCGGGTACACGCCCGCGGACGGGCACAGCTGGGGTGCGGGCACGCCGCGGGCACGGCTGTGGAGAGCGCCGTCGAGCCGAGCGGGAGCACTCCGATTCTCGCGTGGCCCGTGAGCATGCGGCAACGAGCAATTGCCGCCGCCGACCAGAATTCGCCGGTATGCCGTTCATATCCTTGCCCCGACACGCCGATGATGACTCATCCGACTACGGCTGAAGCGCAAGTACCAGCGGGAACACCCCCTTCGCGCCTGCCCGCCGCAGCAGCCGGGCGGCCACCGCGAGGGTCCAGCCGCTCTCCGCGCGGTCGTCCACGAGGAGTACGGGCCCTGCAGCCTCCGCCAGACTCGACGCCAGTGCCGGGGGCACGGTCAAGGCCTGGTGGAGCCCGCGGACCCGCTGTGCGCTGTTGGAGGAGGGCAGGCCGAACTGCGGGGCCTGGTCTGTGTACGAGAGCGTCCCGAGCAGCGGCATCCGCCCGACCTCCGCGATCCGCGCGGCCAGGGAGCCGACCAGTTGGGGGCGGCTGTGCGAGGGGAGGGCGACGACGCCCACGGGCCGCGCGGGCGCGTCCGCCTCGCCGGAGGCCCAACCACCGGGGCCCCGGGCCCAGTCGGCGAGCACGGCCACCACGGCCTGCGCCACATCGTCCGGAATCGGCTGGTCCGGAGCTTGCGCCGCGAGCATCGGACGCAACCGATTGCCCCAGCCGATGTCGGACAGCCGGCCCAGAGCCCGCCCGGTGGAGGCCTGTTCCCCCGCCGGGATGCGGCCCTTGAGGTCCACTCCGACGGCGGCCAGGCCGGTCGGCCACATCTTGCGCGGCTCCAGCTCCACGCCCGGGCGCCCGAGCTCCCCCCGGGCGGTGTCGAGGGAGGCGGTGGAGACGTCCGCCGTGAAGCGGGCTCCGGCGCAGTTGTCGCAGCGGCCGCAGGGCGCGGCCTCCTCGTCGTCCAGCTGGCGGCGCAGGAACTCCATCCGGCACCCCGTCGTCCCCGCGTAGTCCCTCATCGCCTGCTGTTCGGCGGCGCGCTGACGGGCCACCCACGCGTAGCGCTCGGCGTCGTACACCCACGGCTCGCCCGTCGAGGTCCAGCCGCCCTTGACCCGGTGCACCGCGCCGTCCACGTCGAGGACCTTGAGCATCGTCTCCAGGCGGGTGCGCCGCAGGTCCACCAGCGGCTCCATGGCCGGCAGCGACAGCGGCCGGCCCGCCTGGGCCAGGACCTCCAGGGTGCGGCGCACCTGCTGCTCCGGCGGGAAGGCCACCGAGGCGAAGTACTGCCAGATGGCCTCGTCCTCCCGGCCGGGCAGCAGCAGCACCTCCGCGTGCTCCACGCCGCGGCCCGCCCGGCCGACCTGCTGGTAGTAGGCGATGGGAGAGGACGGGGAGCCCAGGTGAACCACGAAGCCGAGGTCGGGCTTGTCGAAGCCCATGCCCAGCGCGGAGGTGGCCACCAGCGCCTTGACCCGGTTGGCCTGGAGGTCGTCCTCGGCCTGCTGGCGGTCGGCGTTCTCCGTCTTGCCGGTGTACGAGGAGACCGTGTGGCCGCGGTGGCGCAGGTACGCGGTGACCTCCTCGGCGGCGGCCACGGTCAGCGTGTAGATGATTCCGGAGCCCGGCAGTTCGCCGAGGTGGTCGGCGAGCCAGGCGAGCCGGTGCGCCGCGTCGGGCAGGGTCAGCACCGCGAGGCTCAGGCTCTCGCGGTCCAGCGGGCCGCGCAGCACCAGTGCGTCCGTGCCGGCGCCGGTGCCCAGTTGCTCGGCGACGTCGGCGGTCACGCGTGCGTTGGCCGTGGCGGTCGTGGCCAGCACGGGGACGCCGGGTGGAAGGTCGGCCAGCATCGTGCGCAGCCGGCGGTAGTCGGGGCGGAAATCGTGACCCCAGTCCGAGATGCAGTGGGCCTCGTCCACGACGAGCAGGCCGGTCGCGGCGGACAGCTTGGGCAGCACCTGGTCGCGGAAATCCGGGTTGTTGAGCCGCTCCGGGCTCACGAGCAGCACGTCGACCTCGCCCGCCGCGACCTCCGCCTGGATCGCCTCCCACTCCTCGGGATTGGCCGAGTTGATGGTGCGGGCGCGGATCCCGGCGCGGGCGGCGGCCTCGACCTGGTTGCGCATCAGGGCGAGGAGCGGGGAGACGATCACGGTGGGGCCGGCGCCGTTCGCCCGCAGCAGCGAGGTGGCGACGAAGTACACCGCGGACTTGCCCCAGCCCGTGCGCTGCACCACGAGAGCCCGCCGCTTGTACGCGACGAGGGCCTCGATCGCGAGCCACTGGTCCTCGCGCAGGCGGGCGGTGCCCGTGGGATCCCCCACGAGCCGGGCCAGTACGGAGTCGGCCGAGGTCCTCAGGTCTGCGTTCATGCCCCCATGCAACCCGATGGCTCCGACATCGCGCCAATGGCGCCCCTGAACCTGTGGATGTTGAACGGTCAATGGTTATCCACAGGGGTTTCGCTATGTGATCGTCCGCGGGACCGTCGGGGCATGACGAACGACCGAGAATCACGCACCCCGTCCGACCGGCCCTCCACCAGCCCGTCCGGACCCGCCCTCGACCCCCGGATCACCCTGCGCAGCCCGGCGGAACTGGCCGACGCGCTGCCCTACATGCTCGGTTTCCATCCGACCGACTCCCTCGTCATGGTCGCCGTGCACGGCGAGGGCGGGCGCTTCGGCGGCCGGCTCCGCGTCGGCATTCCCACGCTCCCCGCCGAATGGGAGGACACCGCCCGCCAGGTCGCCGACTGCCTCGTCCGGGGCAGTGAGCGGCACGGCGCCAAGCCCGACGGGATCGTCGTCTTCCTCTGTCAGGATCCGGTCGGCGGCGAGAGCGCCCAGCGCGTGATGACCCGACTGCGGCCCCTGGCCCAGCGCATCCGGCAGGCCTGCGGCGCGCTCGACGTGCCCGTGATGGAGGCCCTGTGCATCTCCGGAGGCCGGTACTGGTCCTACTGCTGCCCCGACGAGCGGTGCTGCCCGGCCGAGGGCAGCCCCCTGGCCGCGACTGGCACCTCCGTGATGGCGGCGACGGCCACCTTCGCCGGGCTGCAGGTCAGGGGCTCCCTCCGGGAGATCGAGGGCCGGCTGGCACCGCTGCGCGGGGGAGTGGCCGTGGAGATGGAGCGGGCCCTGGACCGGGCGGCCGCCGCTCTCGTCCCGAAGATCCTCGACGGCGCCACCCGGCAGGAGGTCGGCACGGAGACCGTCACACTGGCGCGCACGCTGATGCAGCGGATGACGCTCGCCCCGCCCGTCCCGGGCGGCCCCGGAGCCGACGACTGGGACGATGCGCTGCTCGGCCATGACGAAGCCGCCTCCTTGATCCTCGGCCTTCAGGACCGCGAGATCCGGGACGTCGCGGCCGAGTGGATGGAGGGCGAGGAGGCGGCTCCGGCCCTGCGGCTGTGGCGGGCGCTGGCCCGCCGCTGCGTCGGGGCCTACGGCGAGCACGCGGCGGCCCCGCTCACCCTCGCCGGCTGGGTCTCCTGGTCCACCGGTGACGAGCCGACCGCCCGGATCGCCCTCGCACTGGCCCTGCGGGCCGACGCCGAGTACCGCTTCGCCCAACTGCTCCACCACGCCTGCAACGAGGGCATCGATCCGGAGGGGCTGCGGGCCTGCCTGCGGGAGGAGCGCCGGCGCCGTGAGCCCCGCCGCAAGCGCCGGACCGCGCCGACCCGCCCGCCGGGCCGCCGGGACACGCAGCTCCGCCGTGAGTCCCGCCGCACCACGGGGAGCGACCAGTGATCCGGGGCCGGGGCCGGGGTGCGGGGCCTGGTCGGACGCCGGGGCCGGTGCGGCGGATCCGGGACGCCGCCGTGACCACCTTGTGGCGGTGTACGCGTCACCGGCACGGCCCAGTACGGGCGCAGCCGCCACCGGGGCCCGTGACCCGGGCGGGGGCGGGGGCGTTCAGCTGGAGGGTGGCGCGGGCCCGGCCGCGCCGCCGCCCAGCGACACCGGCCGGAGCGCAGACAGCCCAGACAAGGCGACCCATGGCCCACTCCGTACCGCCCGCCCGCAGGACCGAGCTGCCGCCCGTGCACGGAGCGGTCATCTGCGTCGCCGCGCCCTGCCTGGTCATCTCCCCGGAGCACGGCCAGCTGACGGGGCGGGGGATCGACGGGATCTACCGCTCCGGGCGCAGGCTCCTCTCCCGCTGCGTGCTCCGGGTAGGCGGCCGGGACCCGGTCGCCGTCCAGGGCCGCAGCCTCGGCTCCGACCGGGCCGCCTTCACCGCGACCGTGCGGACCGGGGCGGAGGCGGGCCCCGATCCCGACGTCGGCGTGGAGCGGGTCCGGCACGCGGACGGCACCGAGCGGATCACCGTACGCAGTTTCGCGGCCCGGCCGATGCGCCTGCCGGTGGAGGTGCTGCTCGGCACCGACCTGGCCGAGCTGGCCGCGGTGGCCGCCGGCCGGGCCGGGCCGGAACTGCCCGCCGGTGTGCACGCCGCCGGGCTGCGCTGGAGCAGTGGGGAGGTGCAGGCCGTCACCGCGGCCGATCCGGCCCCTGACGACGCGCTCGCCTCGGCGGGGCTGCTGCGCTGGCAGCTCGACCTGGGACCCGGCGAATCCCGCACCATCGAGCTGCGCACCACGCAGGACCGCACGGCGCGGGCTCCGGCCGGACAGGTGGCCAACCCCCTGGCCGACGCCCGGGCCGAGGGCGACGACCCGCGGGTCGAGGCCTGGTTCCGCAGCAGCGTCGGGGACCTCGGGGCACTGCTGATGCGGGACCGCGAGGAACCGGGTGACGCCTTCGCCGCAGCCGGGGTGCCGTGGCGGCTCGGGCTGGCCCCGGCGGAATCCCTCTGGGCCGCCAGGATGGCGCTGCCGCTCGGCACCGGCCTCGCCGCGGCCACGCTGCGCACATTGGCCCGGACCCAGACCGGGGGTCGCGGGCCCGACGGGGGGAAGATCCCGGGGCCGCTGCGCGGAGCCGGCCCGCAGCTGCCGCCCGGGTGCACGGGCACCGAGGCGACACTCGCCTTCCCGGCGGTGCTCGCCGAGGCCCGGCGGTGGGGCCTGCCCGAGGAGGAGGTGGCCAGGCTCCTCCCGGCGGCCGAGCGGTGCCTGGACTGGCTGCGCGGCGCCCTGGGGAAGGACGGCTTCCTGGCCGACCCCGATCCCGGGCCGCGGCGCTGCGAGACCCAGGCCCATGCCCA
This sequence comes from Streptomyces sp. NPDC086989, assembly GCF_044745505.1. Classification (NCBI taxonomy): domain Bacteria; kingdom Bacillati; phylum Actinomycetota; class Actinomycetes; order Kitasatosporales; family Streptomycetaceae; genus Streptomyces; species Streptomyces sp. NPDC086989. The sequence goes on along the minus strand of NZ_JBIVAL010000020.1, from coordinate 29,055 downwards.
CCGCGCCGCGCTGCTCGGGGCCGACCTGCTCGCGGGCTGCGGGCGGCCCGGCGCCGAGGAGTGGCGGGATCGGGCCGCCGCACTGCGGGAGCGGTTCCGGGACGCGTTCTGGATCGACGGCCCGGACGGCGGGCGGCCCGCGGCGGCCCTGCACCCCGACGGACGGCCCCTGCCCCGGCTGACGGGGGCCGCCGCCCACCTCCTGGACACGGGACTGCTGGGCGGCGGAGAGCTCGCCCCCGGACTGCTGGACCGGATCCGCACCGAACAGCTCGCCCGCCTCCTCGGCGCCCCCGCCATGGACTGCGGATGGGGGCTGCGCAGCATGGCCTTCCGGGAGCCGGGCCACAACCCGTTCGGTCACCGCTCGGGCGCGGTGCGGGCGTACGAGAGCGCCGTGGCGGTCGCCGGGCTGGCCCAGGCCGGCTTCGAGAAGGAGGCCGCCGGACTGCTCCGGGGTCTACTGGACGCCGCGGAGAGCTTCGGGTACCGGCTGCCCGAGATGTACGCCGCCGAGCAGCGCACGGCGGGCAGTGCCCCGCTCCCGCACCCGGCGGCCTGCCGGCCCGCGGCGGTGGCCGCCGCCGCCGGGATCCACGCCCTGACCGCCCTCGCAGGGCTGCGACCCGACGCACCGGCGGGCACGGTTGCTCTCGTCCCGCTGTCCGGAGCTCCCCTGGGCGCCCTCCGCTTCTCCGGCCTGCGGGTTTCCGGGGAACCGTTCGCCGTCCGGATCAGCCGGATGGGCCTCGGCATGGTGGAGGAGGCGGCCGATGCGCTCCAACTCGGCGGGTAGCCTGCCGATCACCCCCTCCGGGATCACCAAAGCTCTGTTTATCGTCAGGCAGACGACTATGATCGCGGCATGTCGCCCTACGACCCGTCGGCCTATCCGCCCTTCGCTGTCACCGTCGACCTGGTCGTGCTCACCGTCCGGCGTCACGCGCTCTGCGCGCTGGTCGTCCGGCGGGGTGAGCAGCCGTTCCAGGGACGCTGGGCCCTGCCCGGCGGCTTCGTCCGCGGAGACGAGGACCTCGCCGCGGCCGCGGCCCGCGAACTCTCCGAGGAAACCGGCCTGTGCGCCCACGACCCGGCCGAACCGGGAGCGGACAACGGGGCGCACCTCGAACAGCTGGCCACGTACGGCGATCCGAAGCGGGATCCGCGGATGCGCGTCGTCAGCGTGGCGCATCTGGTCCTGGCTCCGGACCTCCCCGCCCCCCGGGCCGGCGGGGACGCCAACAGCGCGCGCTGGGCCCCCATCGACGAACTCCTGGGCGCCGAGGACGGCGCGGCCGCCGGGCTCGCCTTCGACCACGCGCGGATCCTCGCCGACGGAGTCGAGCGGGCCCGCTCCAAGATCGAGTACTCCTCGCTTGCCACCGCCTTCTGCCCGCCCGCCTTCACCGTCGGCGAGCTCCGCCGGGTCTACGAGGCCGTGTGGGGCGTGGCCCTCGACCCCCGCAACTTCCACCGCAAGGTCACCGGAACCCCCGGCTTCCTGGTACCGGCCGGCGGTACGACGACCCGTCAGGGCGGCCGACCCGCCCAGCTGTTCCGGGCCGGCGGTGCAACCCTGCTCAACCCGCCGATGCTGCGCCCCGAAGTCTGACGCGTCGACACGGGCGCACACCCGCCCCGCGTACGCAGAAAATCGGACATATCGCGTTATCTTGTTTGCGGTACTTACACTGCCGCAGAGCGGTCTCACACCCCGCGAGAGAAGCGATGCTCCAGGCCATCGGACTCACCAGCACCCCCCGTCGAGACCTCCCGCCCCTGGTGGACGACCTCACGTTCGAGGCCCGCCCGGGAGCCGTGACCGCCCTCCTCGGCGAACCGGGATCGGGCAAGACCACCGCACTGCGGCTCATGCTCGAACTCGAACCGGGCCGCGGCGTCACCTACTTCCGCGGCCGGCCGCTGCACCGGATCCCGCATCCCGGCCGTGAAGTCGGCGTACTGCTCGGCGACGTCCCGGGCAACCCGTCGCGGACCGTCCGCGGTCAGCTGCGGATGCTGTGCGCCGCGGCCGGGGTGCCGGCCTCACGGGCCGACACCATGCTGGAGGTCGTCGGCATCGCCGGCCTGCGCGACCAGCGGCTCGGCTCGCTCTCGCTCGGCATGGAGCGCCGGCTGGGACTGGCCGCGGCCCTGCTCTCCGACCCGTGCACGCTGCTCCTCGACGAGCCCGCCGCCGGGCTCTCGCCCCGCGAGCGCGGCTGGCTCCACGGGCTGCTGCGCGGTCACGCCTCCCTCGGCGGCGCGGTGCTCTTCACCACCGATGACGCGAAGGAGGCGGCCCGCACCGCGGACCGGGTCGTCAGCATCGAGGCCGGCCGGCTCGTCGCCGACCAGGACGCGGCCGAGTTCGCCCGGACCCGGCTGCGGCCGCGGGTCGCCGTGCGCAGCCCGCACGCCGCCCGCCTGGCCGACGTACTGGGCCGGGAGGCCCGGGCCGCCCAGCGCGCGGTGGAGATCGTCGAGGAGAGCGGCAGCCGCCTGTCGGTGTACGGCAGCAGCTGCGCGGAGGTGGGTGAGGCGGCGTTCCGGCACGGCGTGCTGGTCCACCAGCTCGCCGACGAGACCGGGGCCACCGGAGCACCCCGCCCGCCGGTCCCGCAGGCGCGCACCGAACCGGGGGCGCACCCGGCGGCCCTGGCAGCCCTCACGGCCCCGGCCGCCCCGAGGGCCCCAGGGGACCCGGCGGGCACGGACGGCCAGGCGGCTGCGGCCGCCCCGGGCGAGGCCGGATCCCCGCCCGCCCCGGCCCCGTCCGCCCCCGCCTCCGGCACCGTCCCGTCCGCCTCGGCCACTGGCGCCATCCCCTCCGCCTCCGGCACCGCCCCGTCCGCCTCCGGAATCGGCCGGTCCGCCGCCTGCGCCGGGCGGCCGGCCTCGACGGTGCGCCGGGTAGGCGGTCCGCTGCGGCCGCTGCGCTACGAGCTGTGCCGCGTCTTCGGTACCGCCACCCCCGTCCTCACCGCGGCCGTCGTCGTCGCCGTCTCCGCCGTCACGGCGCTGGTGCTGGCCCGGGCGGGCGGCACCCCGCAGACCCGGCTGCTCGCCGCCTGGCCGCAGCTGATGCCCCTGCCACCCGCCGCCCTCGGCGCCGGACTGCTCGGTGCGCTGGCCTTCGGCGAGGAGTACCGCTACCCCGCACTCGCCGCCGACCGCGGCACCGTGCCGCGCCGGATGGGCCTGCTCGCCGCCAAACTCGCGGTCTGTGCCGGTCTCGCCCTGGCCCTCGGCGCGCTTGCGGTCACGGCCGCCGCCGCCGCCCTGGAACTCGTCTTCGGCCGCGGCCCCCTGCACAACCCGGGGGAATGGGCCTCCCCGGCCGCGAGTTGGGCCGGCCTGCTGATCGGCTGCGCCTGGGCCGGTGTCCTGGCCTCCGGCGTCTTCCGGACGGCGACCGCGGGCCTGGCCGCCGTGCTCGCCGTACCCCTCATGGTCGTTCCGCTCGTGCGCAAGGCGCTGGACGGGCCGTCCGCGTACCCGGCGAGCGGGCTCGCGGCGCGGCTGCGCGGGCTGGCCTGGGCGCAGTGGCCCCCGGAGGCGGACCGCCTGATCCTGGGCGCCCTGCGGGTGATGGCCCAACCCGTCGGCACCGCACTGGTGTTGTCGCTGATGGTCCTGTTGTGCGCCTATGGGTTCACAGGACTGCGCAGCCGCGTCCGTTGGTAAAGGACCGTTGGTGATCGTTCCGGTGCCGGGCGCGGCCGGAACGCGACCGATCCGGCCTTCATCACATGAACCGGACCACAACTCCCCGCAAAGGGCCCGGTTCTTTACGATAAGGCGTCAATTGCGCAGGTGGTACCGATCACCCTTTCGTGTGCTTTTCACCAAAGACCTCAAGGGTCGCCGAAGCACGGCCGACAAAGGATTCGTGAGTACCCTTGCGCACACCATGATGACCGCCGCCCGCCATGCCGACTCCGGCCTCGCCGGCCCGGGCGAACTCGACCGCTACCCCTACGCCGAGGCCTCCGGCACCGACCGCGTCGCGGCGCCCCACTGGGACGGCGCCGAAGTCGAGTTGAGCCGGGTCGGGCGCCGCGCGGCAGGCAGCCGCGGCCGCGGCCTGCACGGCCAACTCGTCCAGCAGCTGGGCCAGATGATCGTCTCCGGCGACCTCGGTGCGGACCGCCCGCTGGTCCCCGAGGAGATCGGCCAGCGCTTCGAGGTCTCCCGCACGGTGGTCCGCGAATCACTGCGCGTGCTGGAGGCCAAGGGCCTGGTCAGCGCCCGCCCCAACGTCGGCACCCGCGTCCGCCCCGTCGCCGACTGGAACCTGCTCGACCCCGACATCATCGAGTGGCGTGCCTTCGGCCCCCAGCGCGACGACCAGCGCCGCGAGCTCAACGAGCTCCGCTGGACCATCGAGCCGCTGGCCGCCCGCCTCGCCGCCGGCCACGGCCGCCCCGACGTCCAGCAGCGCCTCGCCGACATGGTCGAGATCATGGGCCACGCGCTCGGCCAGGGCGACGCGATCACGTTCGGGCGCGCCGACAACGAGTTCCACGGGCTCCTCATCCAGGTCGCCGGCAACCGCATGCTGGAGCACCTCTCCGGCATCGTCTCCTCCGCGCTCCAGGTGTCCGGCAGCCCCGTCACCGCCTGCGACCGACCCAGCGAGGCGTGCGTCGCCCACCACGCGCGGATCGTCGAGGCCCTCGCCGCCGGCGACGCGACGGGCGCCGAGAACGCGATGCGCCAGCTCCTGACGGTGCACCCGGAGGTCGAGCGCGTGGTCCCCGCCCCGCGCGAGCACTGACGGGCGGGCGGACGGCGGCGCGGGGTACTCGCACGTGCCGCCGGGCCCCGGAGGTACCCGGGACGCAGTCCGGCGGGGTACCTCCCGGTGGCGACCGGGCGCGTGACCGGCCCACCTCTGCGCCCCGTGGCGACCGGAGCGTGACCAGGGTGTGACTGGGGCCACGAAGAATTGGGCGTAACACTCCGCGAGGTCAAGCGATGACCTAGAGAGGTGATGGCCGACGGAGGGAAGACAGCAGCCCTTGCGGGTGCTGTGCAGCTCCCCGGCCCCTGCCCGCGCCCCCGGCCCATTCCCAGTCGGTGGTCGTCGGCTCCGGTCCAGCACCATCCGGCCGGGGTCGGAAGCCGTTTCCATCGTTTCCGAGAGGTTGTTCGTGTCGGCCAGCACATCCCGTACGCTCCCGCCGGAGATCGCTGATTCCGAGTCCGTGATGGCGCTCATCGAGCGGGGCAAGGCCGAGGGGCAGATCGCCGGCGATGACGTGCGTCGGGCCTTCGAGGCTGACCAGATTCCTGCGACCCAGTGGAAGAATGTTCTGCGCAGCCTCAACCAGATCCTCGAGGAAGAGGGTGTGACGCTGATGGTCAGTGCCGCGGAGTCGCCCAAGCGCACCACCCGCAAGAGCGTCGCAGCGAAGACCCCGGCCAAGCGGACGGCCACGAAGACCGTCGCGGCGAAGACGACGGCTGCGCGGACCGCCGCTGCGGCACCCGCGGCCGAGACGGTGGAACCGGAGCCCCTGGACGCTCCCGCGGAGGAGTCCGGAACCGAGCCCGCCGCGAAGAAGACCGCGGCGAAGAAGACGGCGGCCAAGAGGGCGGCCCCGGCCAAGAAGACCGCCGCCAAGAAGACGGCCGCGAAGAAGACCGCCGCCAAGAAGGACGCCGACGAGGCCGGCGAGGAGGAGCCCGTCGAGGAGGGCCCCGGCCCGGTCAAGGCGGAGGGCGAGGAGGAAGAGGACGGCGGGGAGAGCAAGGGCTTCGTCATCTCCGACGACGAGGACGACGCCCCCGCCCAGCAGGTCGCCGTGGCCGGTGCCACCGCCGACCCGGTCAAGGACTACCTGAAGCAGATCGGCAAGGTGCCCCTCCTCAACGCCGAGCAGGAGGTCGAGCTCGCCAAGCGGATCGAGGCGGGCCTGTTCGCCGAGGACAAGCTGGCCAACTCCGACAAGCTGGCCCCCAAGCTCAAGCGCGAGCTGGAGATCATCGCCGAGGACGGCCGCCGCGCCAAGAACCACCTGCTGGAGGCCAACCTCCGCCTCGTGGTCTCGCTGGCCAAGCGCTACACCGGCCGCGGCATGCTCTTCCTGGACCTGATCCAGGAGGGCAACCTGGGCCTGATCCGCGCCGTGGAGAAGTTCGACTACACCAAGGGCTACAAGTTCTCCACGTACGCGACCTGGTGGATCCGGCAGGCGATCACCCGCGCCATGGCCGACCAGGCCCGCACCATCCGCATCCCCGTCCACATGGTCGAGGTCATCAACAAGCTCGCCCGCGTGCAGCGCCAGATGCTCCAGGACCTCGGCCGCGAGCCCACTCCGGAGGAGCTGGCCAAGGAACTCGACATGACCCCCGAGAAGGTCATCGAGGTCCAGAAGTACGGCCGCGAGCCGATCTCCCTGCACACGCCGCTCGGCGAGGACGGCGACAGCGAGTTCGGTGACCTGATCGAGGACTCCGAGGCGGTCGTCCCTGCCGACGCCGTCAGCTTCACGCTCCTCCAGGAGCAGCTGCACTCGGTCCTCGACACGCTGAGCGAGCGCGAGGCCGGCGTGGTCTCGATGCGCTTCGGCCTCACCGACGGCCAGCCGAAGACCCTCGACGAGATCGGCAAGGTCTACGGCGTCACGCGCGAGCGGATCCGTCAGATCGAGTCCAAGACGATGTCGAAGCTGCGCCACCCCTCCCGCTCGCAGGTGCTGCGCGACTACCTGGACTGACCGCGGCCGGGGGCCGAACCGAAGGTGGCCGTGCGCGAATGCGCACGGCCACTTGGCGTCCCACTCTGGGTGGAGTCATGCACACACAGAGTCAGGAGGCCTCATGCGTCGTCCCTTTTCCCGTGCTCTGGCGGGCGCGCTGACCCTGGTGGCGGGAGCGGCTGCGGCGCCGCTGGCCCAGGCGCCGCACGCAGCCGCTGACAGTGTCGTGATCGGCGGGAGGCCCGTGAAGGCGGCCGACAGTCCCTGGGTGGTGGCCCTCGCCAGCCGTGACCGGTTCGGGGGTACGCGGGGCGGCCAGTTCTGCGGGGGCGTCATCGTGGGGCCGACGACGGTGCTGACCGCGGCCCACTGCCTGGGCCGCCAGGTGCTGGGCGGCCCGGTGGAGTCCGTTCCGGATTTCCGGGTGATCACCGGACGTACGGAGCTGCGGGCGTCCGAGGGCAGGGAGATCGCGGTGCGCTCGGCCCGGGTGAACCCGGCGTACGACTCCCGCAGCAACGCCGGCGACCTGGCCGTACTGGAACTCGACGAGGCGGTGCCCGCGCGGTACGTGCTCCCCATGGCTGGCGCGGGGCATCCCGGCTACGCGCCGGGCGGTGAGGCGGCCGTGTACGGCTGGGGCGACACGAGCGGGTTCGGCGACTACGCGTACGCACTGCGTGCCGCGCGGGTGACCGTGCTGGCGGACGAGGTCTGCCTGCGCGCGTACCCGGGGGACGCGGACGGACAGTACCGGCCCGATTCCATGGTGTGCGCGGGACACCGTGACGGCGGCCGGGACGCCTGTCAGGGCGACAGCGGCGGCCCGCTGGTCGCCCAGGGCAAGCTCATCGGGCTCGTCTCCTGGGGGCGCGGCTGCGGGCGCCCGGACAGCCCGGGGGTGTACACGAAGATCGCGCCGCTCACCGACTTCGTCACGGCCCCGGAGACGGCTCCGCGGACGGACGGCGGCCAGGACGTCGCATGGGGCGCCCGAAGGCACTCCGGACCGGCTGCACGGCCCGTACGGGGGCATGGGAACGGTTAGGCGGGGAGCCCGCTGGGCTCCGGACGTGAGGACGGGCGGCACCCCCTGGGTCGCAGGGGGTGCCGCCCGTCGACCGGCCTGGCCGGTCCTGGCTCGTCGGATGCGAGGTACAGGCCTGTGTCAGCGGTCCTCGGTGTCGGCATTCGCCGCCGGAGCGGACGTGAGCCGCTCGGTCTCATCCTGTATATCCGCGGCGATCTTCTTGAGTTCCGGCTCGAACTTACGCCCGTGGTGGGCGCAGAACAGCAGTTCACCACCGCTCAGCAGAACGACGCGCAGATATGCCTGGGCGCCGCAACGGTCGCATCGGTCAGCGGCCGTCAGCGGGGTCGCGGGTGTCAGAACAGTAGTCACGTCGCCTCTTCTCTAGCTCGACGAGCTGTCGTACCAGGGTCAACATCCAACCAGGCCGAAAACGTTCCCGCTCGCGGCTTTTCCTCGAAACTTCCTTCCGAAGCTGGCCGGCTGCTGCCGGTTGGCGGCGAAGGAGCCGTATTGCGTTGCTTTACGGTTTCGCGTTGTCAGTCGTTCGCTTGTAGCAGTTCCGTCCTCCCCGGCGTGAGTGCCGGTTGTGCATGAGGACGTGCCCGAACACTAAATGGTTCATGCCTGGAAGGGAACGTGATGTTTGCTTCACCCCTGCGAGGGATCGAACATCCGTGCGGTCCTGCACTACGCTGATGAAGCGCGAGGGTGGCGTTGCATCGGCTCTACCAGGCCTCGGTACCCTTCGACGGGCAACCGAGCCACCCTGCGCCCGACGGGCCAGAAAAAGAAATTCAGCGAGGAGCGAACTGCGTGACCGCCGACACGTCCGTGCCTTCCAGCGCGCTGCTGTCCGGAGCAGACCGGGACGGCTCCAACTACACCGCGCGGCACCTGCTCGTCCTCGAAGGTCTTGAGGCCGTCCGCAAGCGCCCCGGCATGTATATCGGGTCCACCGACTCCCGAGGCCTCATGCACTGCCTCTGGGAGATCATCGACAACGCCGTGGACGAGGCCCTCGGCGGCTACTGCGACCACATCGAGGTGATCCTGCACGAGGACGCCTCGGTCGAGGTCCGCGACAACGGCCGCGGCATCCCCGTCGACGTGGAGCCCAAGACCGGGCTGTCCGGCGTCGAGGTCGTCATGACCAAGCTGCACGCCGGCGGCAAGTTCGGCGGGGGCTCGTACGCGGCCTCCGGCGGCCTGCACGGCGTGGGCGCCTCCGTGGTCAACGCGCTCTCCGCCCGTCTGGACGTCGAGGTCGACCGCAACAGCTCCACCCACGCGATCAGCTTCCGCCGCGGCGTCCCGGGGATGTTCACCGAGCAGGGCCCCGACAGCCCCTTCGACCCCGCCAACGGCCTGCGCAAGGTCAAGCGGGTCGCCAAGGGCAGGACCGGCACCCGGGTCCGCTACTGGGCCGACCGGCAGATCTTCCTGAAGGACGCCCGGCTCTCGCTGGAGACGCTCTACCAGCGCGCCCGCCAGACCGCCTTCCTCGTGCCCGGCCTGACCATCGTCGTCCGCGACGAGCGCGCCATCGACGGCGCCGGCAAGACCGAGGAGACCTTCCGCTTCGACGGGGGCATCAGCGAGTTCTGCGACTACCTCGCGCAGGACAAGGCCGTCTGTGACGTGCTGCGCCTGAGCGGCCAGGGCACCTTCAAGGAGACCGTCCCCGTCCTCGACGAGCGCGGCCACATGACCCCCACCGAGGTCACCCGCGAGCTCGGCGTGGACATCGCCCTGCGCTGGGGCACCGGGTATGAGACGACGGTCAAGTCCTTCGTCAACATCATCGCCACGCCCAAGGGCGGCACCCACATCACCGGCTTCGAGCGCTCGGTCACCAAAACGGTGAACGAGGTGCTGCGCTCGGCGAAGCTGCTGCGCGTCGCCGAGGACGACGTGGTCAAGGACGACGCGATGGAGGGCCTGACGGCGGTCGTCACCGTCCGGCTGGCCGAGCCGCAGTTCGAGGGCCAGACCAAGGAGGTGCTCGGTACCTCGGCGGCCGCCCGGATCGTCGCGGCCGTGGTCGCCAAGGAGCTCAAGGCCTTCCTGACCAGCACGAAGCGCGACGACAAGCAGCAGGCCCGCGCCGTGATGGAGAAGATCGTCGCGGCCGCCCGGACCCGGATCGCCGCCCGCCAGCACAAGGAGGCCCAGCGCCGCAAGACCGCGCTGGAGACCTCCTCGCTGCCCGCGAAGCTGGCCGACTGCCGCAGCGACGACGTGGAGCGCAGCGAGCTCTTCATCGTCGAGGGGGACTCCGCCCTCGGCACCGCCAAGCTCGCGCGGAACTCCGAATTCCAGGCGCTTCTGCCGATCCGCGGCAAGATCCTCAACGTTCAGAAGGCGTCCGTCTCGGACATGCTGAAGAACGCCGAGTGCGGCGCGATCATCCAGGTCATAGGGGCCGGCTCGGGCCGGACCTTCGACATCGACGCCGCGCGCTACGGCAAGATCGTGCTGCTCGTGGACGCCGACGTCGACGGCGCGCACATCCGCATCCTGCTGCTCACGCTCTTCCAGCGGTACATGCGCCCGATGGTCGAGGCGGGCCGGGTCTTCGCCGCCGTGCCCCCGCTGCACCGGATCGAACTCGTCCAGCCCAAGAAGGGCCAGGACAAGTACGTGTACACGTACTCGGACAACGAGCTGCGCCAGACCCTGCTCGAATTCCAGCGCAAGAACATCCGGTACAAGGATTCGATCCAGCGCTACAAGGGTCTCGGCGAGATGGACGCGGACCAGCTGGCGGAGACCACCATGGACCCCCGGTTCCGCACCCTGCGCCGGATCAACATCGGTGACCTGGACTCGGCCGAGCAGGTCTTCGACCTGCTGATGGGCAACGAGGTGGCGCCGCGCAAGGAGTTCATCACGAGCTCCGCGGCCACGCTGGACCGCTCGCGCATCGACGCCTGACGGGCGCACCGGCACACCGGTGCTCTTCACTCCATCACCTGTTGGAGTGAAGAGCACCGGGACACCAGTCCGGAATACGTCCATACCGCACATCCTTGTGGGCACGCGGCCAATGCGGCAGCGGACAAGGAGAGTTCGGTGGACAAGCACGAAGGTCCCGACGCCGGAACGATCCGGCTCGACGACCCCTGGTACGACGCGCTCGCCGTCGGCTGGGGGGAGGGCGAGGGCGAGGACCCGCCGCCCCCGCGTCCGGCCGCCGGCGGCCGGGGCGCGCCCGGGGCGGCCGACATCTACCTCGAAGTGCAGCGCAGCGCCGCCTTCCAGGAGGTCCGCAGCCGCTACCGCAGGTTCGTCGTCCCCGCGACCGCCGGGTTCCTGCTCTGGTACGTCGTCTACGTGGTCGCCGCCACCATGGCGCCCGGCCTGATGGCCCGGCCCGTGGTCGGGGCGGTCAACGTGGCGCTGCTGGCGGGCCTCGGCCAGTTCCTCAGCACCTTCCTCCTGACGTGGGCGTACGCCCGGCACGCGCGCCTGCGCCGGGACCGGGCCGCGCTGGACCTGCGCTGGACGGTCTTCGAGCAGGAGCGCGGCCAGGAGCGCCGGCGCAGCCGGGGGGCCGGCCGGTGACCAGGGAGCACCAGACCCTCGCGCTGATCCTCTTCAGCCTCTTCATCGCCGTCACCCTGGGCATCACCACCTGGGTCAGCCGCAACCGGCACGGTTCGGCCGAGGAGTTCTACGCCGGAGGCCGACTGTTCTCCCCGCTGGAGAACGGTTTCGCCATCGCCGGCGACTACATGTCCGCCGCCTCCTTCCTCGGCATCTCCGGCCTGATCGCCCTCTTCGGCTACGACGGCCTGCTGTACTCGGTCGGCTTCCTCGTCGCCTGGCTCGTCGTCCTCTTCCTGGTCGCCGAGCTGGTCCGCAACTGCGGGCGGTTCACCCTCGCGGACGTGGTGGCGGCCCGGATGAGCGAGCGGCCCGTCCGGATCGCCGCAGGGACCGCCTCCGTCACGGTCTCGGTGCTGTACCTGGTCGCACAGATGGTCGGCGCGGGCAGCCTGGTGGGCCTGCTGCTCGGCGATTCCGGCACCGCCGCCCGGACGCTGACCGTGATCGGGGTCGGCGCGCTGATGGTGGTCTACGTGTCCTTCGGCGGCATGCGGGCCACCACCTGGATCCAGATCGTCAAGGCCGTGCTGCTCATGGGCGGGGCCGTCACCCTCACCGTGCTGGTCCTGCTGCGCTTCCACGGGGACTTCGACCAGCTGCTGCTCAGCGCCGCCGAGCGCAGCGGGCACGGGCGGCGGTTCCTCAGCCCGGGACTCAAGTACGGGGGTGACTGGACCTCTCGACTCGACTTCATGAGCCTCGGTCTCGCGCTGGTGCTGGGGACGGCCGGGCTGCCGCACATCCTGTCGCGCTTCTACACGGTGCCGACCGCGCGGGCGGCCCGCAGGTCGGTGGTCTGGGCGATCGCGCTGATCGGCGGCTTCTACCTGATGACGATCGTGCTCGGGTTCGGGGCGGCCGCGCTGGTCGGTCCGGACGAAGTGCGGGCCTCCAACGCCTCGGGGAACACGGCGGTCCCACTGCTCGCGGCGTTCCTGGGCGGCGGGGCCCGCTCGACCGGGGGAGCGGTGCTGTTCGCCTTCGTGGCCGCGATCGCGTTCGCCACGATCCTGGCCGTGGTCGCAGGGATCACGCTGGCGTCCTCGGCCTCGGTGGCGCACGACCTGTACGCCTCGCTCAAGCGCCGCCACGCCCGCCAGCGCAGCGAGGTGGCGGTGGCCAGGGTCGCGGCGGTCGGGATCGGGGCGGTGGCGATCGCGCTGGGGCTGCTCGCCCAGGACCTGAACGTGGCGTTCCTGGTCGGGCTGGCCTTCGCGGTGGCGGCCTCGGCGAACCTGCCGGTGTTGCTGTACTCGCTGTTCTGGGGCTCCTTCACCACGCGGGGCGCCGTCTGGTCGGTGTACGGGGGGCTGATCCCGGCGGTGGTGCTGGTCGTCCTGTCCCCGGTGGTCTCCGGCAGTCCCGAATCCCTCTTCCCGGGGGTGAGCTTCCAGTTCTTCCCGCTCCAGAACCCGGGCCTGGTCTCGATCCCGCTGGGCTTCCTGGCCGGCTGGATGGGCACGGTCACCTCGACGGAGGAGCCGGACGTGGCGAAGCACGCGGAGACGGAGGTCCGGTCCCTGACCGGCGCCGGGGCCGTGTGAGCGCGGCTCCCGTCGGCCGGCGGCCGGGTCATGCGCCCTCGGACGGGAGCCAGGAGTAGCGGTGTTCGGGGCGGCCCGTCTCGCCGTAGCGCAGGGCCAGGGTGACCCGGCCGGTGCGCTCCAGGAGCTTCAGGTAGCGCTGGGCGGTCTGGCGGCTGATGCCGGCGCGGTCGGCGATCTGCTGGGTGGAGAGCGGGCCCCCGGCGGAGCGCAGGACCTGGCGGACCAGCTCGGCGGTGGTGGCGGAGTGGCCCTTGGGCAGCTCGTTCGGTGCGCCGGCCGTGGCGAGGGCCCCGAAGATCCGGTCCACCTCGGCCTGTTCGGCCTCGCCGCCCGTCTCCAGGGTGCGGCGCAAGGAGCCGTACGCCTCCAGCCGGGTGCGCAGGCCCGCGAAGGTGAAGGGCTTGACGAGGTACTGGAGGGCGCCGAGGCGCATGGCGGACTGGACGGTGGCCAGGTCGCGGGCGGCCGTGACCATGATCACGTCGGTGTGGTGGCCGAGCTGGCGCAGCCGGCGGACCAGGTCCAGGCCGTTCTCGTCCGGGAGGTAGTGGTCGAGGAGTATCAGGTCCGCGGGGCGGGCGGCGAGGAGGTCCAGCGCCTCGGCCGCCGAATGGGCCCGGGCGCAGACGCGGAAGCCGGGAACCTTCGCCACGTACGCCGCGTTGATCCGGGCGACACGCATGTCGTCGTCCACGACGAGTACGTCATAGACCCTGTTCGCGGTCTCGTTCATCGCAGCGCCTCCGGGAGCACGACGGAGAACTCCGCCCCTGCGCCCGCGGTCCCGCCCGCCCGGACCGTGCCGCCCTGGCGTTCCGCGAGGCGGCGTACGAGCGCCAGACCCAGCCCGCGCCCGCGGTGGGCCTCGGGCTGCTTGGTCGACCAGCCCTCGGTGAAGATCTCCTCGCGGCGCGCCGCCGGGACGCCCGGGCCGCTGTCCCGTACGCGCAGGATCGCCGTGCGCCCCTCGGCGCGCAGCTCGACCTCGACCAGGGGCGCGGCGGAGCCGGCCGCCGCGTCCAGGGCGTTGTCCACCAGATTGCCGGTGATGGTGACGAGGCCGCCGGGGTCGACGAGGCGGTCGGGCAGGAAGGTGGCGTCGGCGAGGCGAAGCGGCACGCCGCGCTCGGCCGCGACGGTCGCCTTGCCCACGAGGAGGGCGGCCAGCAGCGGGTCGTGGACCTTCTCGGTGACCTGTTCGGCGGTACTGCGGTGCACTCCGACGACCTCGGTCACGAATTCCACGGCCTCCTCGTGCAGGCCCAGCTCCAGCAGGCCGAGGAGGGTGTGGAGGCGGTTGGCGTGCTCGTGGTCCTGTGCGCGCAGGGCGTCGATCAGGCCCTTGGTGGAGTCGAGCTCGCGGCCGAGGTGCTCCAGCTCGGTGCGGTCGCGCAGGGTGGCGACGGCGCCGCCGTCTTCGGTGGGCATCCGGTTGGCGACCAGGACCCGGGGTCCCTGGACGGTGAGCAGGTCGCGGCCGGTGACGCGGCCGGCGAGGACGTCGGTGGTGCGGCCGGCACCCAGTACGTCGTCCAGCGGGCGTCCGGCGACGGTGGCGGCGCAGTCCTGCGGTAGGCCCAGGAGGCGGGCGGCCTCGTCGTTGACCAGCCGGACGCGGCCGTCGCGGTCGAGGGCGATCACGCCCTCGCGGATCGAGTGCAGCATCGCCTCGCGTTCGGCGAGCAGGCCGGCGATATCGGAGAAGGCCAGGTCGCGGGTCTGCCGCTGGATCCGGCGGGACAGCAGGTAGGCCGCGAGCGCGCCGGCCGCGAGGGCGCCGCCCGCGTAGGCGAGCAGGCCGGGGATGGCGCCGAGCAGCCGTTCGCGCACGCTGTCGTAGGCGATGCCGACGGAGACGGCGCCGACGATCTCCCCGTCGGCCGCGATCAGCGGGACCTTGCCGCGGGCGGACCGGCCGAGCGTGCCCTCGTCGATCTCCATGACCTCGCGGCCCGCGAGGGCGTCGCTGGGGTCGGTGGAGACGGGCCGTCCGATCCGGTCGGTTGCGGGGTGTGAGCGGCGGATGCCGTCCAGGTCCATGACGACCACGTACTCGGCGCCGGTGGCCCGGCGGATCCGCTCGGCGGAGGCCTGCACCGGGCTGTCGGCGGTTGGCCCGGAGTCGAGGAGCTCGGCGGCCAGTGAGGGGTCCGCGGCCGCGCTCTGGGCGATGGCCAGCGCGCGCCGCATGGCCTGGTCGTCGAGCTGCGCGCCGAGCGGGGCCAGGAAGAGCCCCGTGGCCAGCACGGCGACCCCGGCGGCGATGGCCAGCTGGGTCAGCAGGATCTGCGAGACGGCCCGTCTGGGCAGCCCGAGGCGCCGAGCGCTCATGTGGGGGAACCGCATGACCAGCAACCGTAGGTCGCCTTGGGCCCGAGCGGAATCCGCAGATCTCCGGCTCGGCCGGTGAGGGGCGGCGGTACGGGGCGGGCGTGGGGTGCCCGGGGAGCTGCCCGGGCACCCCGTCCTCCGTCGCCGCCGGGCCGGGTTCCACGTCCCGCTCCGGGCGAAGTGCGTGGCCTAGAGCCCCCTGCGTTGCGGCGACCCGTCCCACCGGCCCGTCGGCGGCGTCACGGCAACGGCTGTGGCGGGCGCGGCCCCTGGTACTGCCCGCTCGGTCGCATCCGCAGGGGCCGCTCCCTGTACTCCTCCAGCGCGTGCGCGATCCAGCCCGCCGTCCGGGACACCGCGAACACCGTTTCCCCGGCCTCCGCGGGCATCCCGCAGGACACCGTCAACACCGCCAGGGCCAGGTCCACATTGGCGTGCAGGCCCTCCCGCCGGGCCGCCGCCGTCGCGACGACCTCCCGGGCCGCCGCCAGCGCGGGCCCGGCCTGCGGCACGCCCTCCAGCCGGGCGAACAGCGCCGTGGCCCGCGGGTCCTCGCCCGCGTACAGCCGGTGTCCGAGCCCCGGGACCCGCCGGCCGGCCCGCAGGTGGTCGGCGACCACCGGTGCGGCCCCGCCCCGCTCCAGCGCCTCCTCCAGCATCCGGTGCGCGAGCCGTCCGGCAGCGCCGTGCAGGGGCCCCTCCAGCGCGCCGAGGCCGGCCGAGACCGCCGCGTACGGATGGGCCCGCGCCGACGCGGCCACCCGTACGGCCAGGGTTGAGGCGGCCAGATCGTGGTCGATGAGCAACGCGAGCGCCAGGTCGAGGGTGCCCAGGGCCGCAGGGTCCGCCGGCCGTTCCGTCAGCCGGCACCACAGCTGTTCCGCGAGCGTCCCGGTCCCCGGCTCCGCCCCTCCCGCCACCGGCAGGGCCGCTGCCAGTGTCGGGATCAGGCAGCGCGCAGAGCCCAGGACCGACTCCGCGGACAGGTCGAAGCGGAGCGGATCCGTCACCGCGGCCGCCGCCGTCGCCACCCGCAGCCGGTCGATGGGCCCGCTGTGCTCGGGCAGCGCGGTCACCGCGTGCCGCGCGGCGGCCAGAGCCTGCGGGGGAGCGGTGAACCGGACGCCGCGCGGCAGCGTCCCGGTCCAGAGCCACTCGGCGACCTCCTCGTAGGGGTGCCGGGAGGCCAGCGCGACCGCGTCCACGCCGCGGAAGTAGTACCGGTCGGGCTCGATGAGCGTGAGCGAGGTGCGTACGGCGAGCTCCGCTCCCGGGGGCGCCGCCGCCTCGCGCCGGTTGCGCCGGGCCAGCTCCTCCACCTCGCGGGCGTCGAAGCTGCTGCCGCGGCCGACCGGGTCGCGCCGGCTGCCGAGCTGGCCGCGGCTGACGTACGCGTACACGGTCGCGGGCTTCACCCCCAGCAGCTCCGCCGCCTGCCGGGTGTTGATCCGGCGTTCGCCGTCCGCTCCGCCCGTGCCGTCCGCGCCGTCCGCCTGGTCATTCATGACGCCCACCCTACATATATTGATCCAATCAACATTGACAACGATTCAATCCATCATGGATGGTCGATGCATGAACACCACCGTCGATGTGCCCCGCGGTCTCGCGGGGGTCGTGGTCACCGAGACCGAGCTCGGTGACGTCCGAGGCCGCGAGGGCTTCTACCACTACCGCCAGTACTCGGCCGTCGAGCTCGCCGCGAGCCGCACCTTCGAGGACGTGTGGCACCTGATGTTCCGTGGCGCCCTTCCGGTCGACGCCGCCGAACGGGACGCGTTCGCCGCCGAGATCGCCCCGCTGCGCCGGCTGCCCGACGCCGTCCGTGAGGCACTCCCCGCCCTGGCCCGGGCCACCGCGCTCTCCGGCCCCCTCGCCGGTCTGCGGACCGCGCTCTCGCTGCTCGGCGCCTGCGCCGGATTCCGTCCCGTCTACGACATCGACCCCGATCGGCGGACCGCCGACGCGCTGGCCGCCTGCGCCGCCGTACCGACCCTGCTCACCGCCCTGCACCGGCTGGGGCAGGGCCTGGAGCCGGTCGAACCGCGCTCGGACCTCCCGTACGCCGCCAACTACCTGTACATGCTCACCGGACGGGAGCCCGACCCGGTCAAGGCGCGTGCGGTCGAGCAGTACCTCATCTCCACCGTCGACCACGGCTTCAACGCATCCACCTTCACCGCCCGCGTGATCGCCTCCACCGGCGCGGACGTCGCGGCCTGCCTCACCGGGGCCGTCGGCGCGCTCTCCGGCCCGCTGCACGGCGGTGCTCCCAGCCGCGCCCTGGACACGCTGGACGCCATCGGCACCTCGGACCGCATCGAGCCGTGGATCCGGGAGCGGGTGCTCGCCGGGGACCGGATCATGGGCTTCGGGCACCCGGTGTACCGGACCGAGGATCCGCGCTCGCGGATGCTGCGGGACATCGCGCAGCTGTTCGGCGGCCCGCTCGTGGACTTCGCCGTGGAGGTGGAGCGGCACGTCGAGGAGATCCTCGCCGAGCTGAAGCCGGGGCGGGAACTGCACACCAACGTCGAGTTCTACGCGGGCGTGGTCATGGAGCTGTGCGGCCTGCCGCGCGAGATGTTCACCCCGACCTTCTGCGCGGCCCGCGTGGTCGGCTGGAGCGCGAACATCCTCGAACAGGCCGCCGATTCGAAGATCATCCGTCCGGCGGCCCGGTATGTCGGTCCGACGCCGCCCGAACCGGTTCCGGCCCTCATCTGACTACGATCGGCTGTGTGAACAGCAGTCAGGCCGTCCAGCCGATTCCCGTCGTCGTGCTTTCCGGATTCCTCGGATCCGGCAAGACGACGCTGCTCAACCACCTCCTCGGCCATCGCGGAGGCACCCGGATCGGCGTCGTCGTCAACGACTTCGGCTCGATCGAGGTCGACGCGATGGCCGTGGCGGGCCAGGTCGGCGACTCCATGGTCTCCCTCGGCGGCGGCTGCCTGTGCTGCGCGGTCGACGGCAGCGAGCTGGACGCCTACCTGGAGAAGCTCTCCGCGCCCGTCCACCGGATCGACGTGATCGTCATCGAGGCGAGCGGGCTGGCGGAGCCCCAGGAGATGATCCGGATGCTCGTGGCCAGCGAGAACCCGGCGATCCGGTACGGGGGACTCGTACAGGTCGTGGACGCGGCGGAGTTCGACGCGACCCGGGCCAGGCACCCCGAGACCGACCGCCACCTGGCCGTCGCGGACCTGGTGGTGCTGAACAAGACCGACCGGGTGGAGGCGGCCGCCCTCACCCGGATCGAGACCGAGCTGGGCGCGCTCTGCCCCGGCACGCCGGTGGTGGCCGCCGACCACGGCCGGATCGACCCGGAGCTGCTCTTCGACCGGCGCCCGTGGACCGAGACCCAGGGCCAGCTGTCCTTCGAGGACCTGATCTCGCAGGCCAGGGACGCCGGTGCCGGGGACGCGGCGGAGGCCGACGCGGAGCACGAGGGCCACGGGCGCCACGAAGACCACAGGGGGCACGCCCACACGCTGTACGAGAGCACGGAGTTCGTGTCCGAGCAGGCCCTGAACCCGCGCCGGTTCATCGACTTCCTCGACCGCCGCCCGGCCGGGCTCTACCGGATCAAGGGCTTCGTCCACTTCGGCGTCCCCGGCCACGAGGAGCGCTACGAGGTCCACGCGGTCGGCCGCTTCCTCCGCTTCGTGCCCGGCCCCTGGGGCCGGGGCGAGCCGCGCCGGAGCCAGCTGGTCCTGATCGGCGCCGGTACGGACGGACCCGCCCTGCTCCACGAACTGGAGGCCTGCCGCGACCCGGCCCCGCAGCACGCACCGCCGGAGAGCATGTGGGGCGTCCTGCGCTACGTCGACCGCCCCGCGCGGGACGGGGCGGAGCCGGACCGGGAGCCGTACGAGCCCGACCCGGAGCCGTACGAGCCCGACCCGGATCTCCGTCCGGAAGATCCCTAGGCGATACACCGGGGCCGTCCCGGCGGCCCCGGGTCAGGCGACCTCGACGCCGTACTCGCCCAGCAGGTCCTCCAGGCCGCCGCGGTAGCCCTTGCCGCCGATCACGAAGTCCCAGTCGCCGTTGGACCGGCGCCGGAACGAGCCCAGGACCAGCGCGGTCTCCCCGGCGCGCCCGTCGGAGACGTCCAGCCGGCCGAGTTCCTCGCCCCCCGCGGACAGCAGACGGATGTGGGCGTCGGTGAACCCGGCGAGGTCGGCGCGGGGGTCGGTCTCCGGGTCGATCGCGGCGACGAGCACCAGCCGGTCGGCGCGCTCGGGCAGGGCGTCGAAGGACACCTCCAGGGCGGCCTTGTCGGGTGCCGCGTGGGCGCGGGACCGGACCGAACCGTCCGGGGTCCGCGGGTTGTTGAAGAAGACGAAGTGCTCCTCGCTCAGCACCCGCCCGCCCTGGCAGACGAGCGCGCAGACGTCCAGCACGACCGAACCCGACCAGGACATGCCGAGCACGTTGTGGTCCGCGGGGGGCGCCGGCTCGGGCGTCCGCCGCGCGGGGGCCGCCGGGGCCGCCGCACCCCCGCCGAGCCGGCCGCGGAGCCCGTACTGGTGCAGCAGATCGACCAGGTCCGCCCCGGGAACCAACTCCAGCGGCTTGCCGTTGGCAAAGGTGTACGACCCGGGACCGAAGGACGCGGTGGTGACGAGCACCCCCTTGTTCGCCCCCTTGTCCTGGACCGTGCCGTACAGATCACGCACGGCCGTCGGCGGCACCGTGTTCCGGTAGCGCTTGACCTGCACCACGATCCGCCCGCCCCGGATCGGCGCCGGGTCCAGAGCCTCCACGTCGACCCCGCCGTCGCCCGACCGCTGCGTGGTCACCGCCTCCATTCCCATCGCCCGGAACAGCTCGGCGACCAGGTTCTCGAAGGCGATCGGATCCATCGCGAAGAGGTCCGGCTCGTCGTCAAACGCGCCGCCCGCGTGCCCGCCGTGGCTGACGACCCCGCCGCCGACCTCGTCGGGCCGACGGCCGGGCCGCACCGCCGTCAGCTGGTCGGGGCGCGCCGAGAGCTGCCCGCCCAGCCCCGACACCAGACAGTCCACGGCGCTGACCTGCTCCAGCCGCAGCCCCTCGAAGGCGGCGCGCTCCGCCGGCACCGTGGCCATGACGATCCGGGTCTCCTGCCCCGTCGCCGGATCGTGGCAGTCCACGAAGCCGTTGACGACGACCGAGTCCAGCACCCCGAATTCGTCAGCCGCGTACAGCTCGCGGACCACCAGCAGCACGCACTGCGCCAACAGGTCCCGGTACAGCGCCCGGCGCTCCGTGACCGGACGGGGCTTCACCTTGTCCTGGTCCGTGCTCGGCAGGTACTGCACCGCCCTGGCCTCCGGCACCACCGCGTACCCGGGGAGCTCCCAGTCCAGCACCAGCTGGCGCGCCGCCGGGTCGTATGCGGCCGCCACCTGCCTGGGCAGCGTCTCGGGCCAGGCCGCCGAGGCGTACAGGGCCGCGGAGAAGTACTCCACCACCGCTTCCGCCTGCCCCGCGCGCAGGGCGTCGGCCAGCTCGGTGAGCCCGCTGTTCTGCGCCCGGACCCCGGCGAGCTGCTCCGCCGCCCACCGGTCGTACTGCTGCCGGTACGCCTCCAGTTGCTGCCGGCGCTGCGCCTCCGCGGCGTTCGCGGCCTGCCAGGCCTGTGTGTACCGGGCGTGCGCCTCCCGCTCCGCCTGCGCGCGGTGGTTCGAGCCCAGCGTCCAGCCGCTGCTCTGCTGCTGGAAGTCCTCGATGCGCGGCATCGGCACCGGCTGCGCCAGGGCTCCGGGGTTGAAGGGTTCCAGCTGCTCGCCCCGGGCCAGCGCGGAGATCCGGAACGCCGGTGCCCGGCAGCCCGCCACCAGCAGGCCCTTGAGGGCCGCGACCTCGGCGTCGAGTTGCGCGGTGCGCCGCAGGGCCTCCGCCTCGCGGTACTGCCGGTGGCTCCGGTTCGCGTCCCGCTCGTACGCCCGCTGCCGGCGCTCCGCCTCGCGCTGCTGGATCACCTGTGTCTGCTGCTGCCGGCGCTGGGCCTCGGCCCAGTCACCGATCAATCCGCCCGGCCGACGACTCATCAGCTGTGTACTCCCCCCACCAACACCCGGAGGGAAAACACTAGTCGGCATTCGGATGGTACGTCCCCCCGGTCGCACCACCCGAACGCCGCCGTACGTCCTACAGCGCGCCCCCCGCCAGAGCGGCGACGACCGCGGGCAGGGCGGCCCCCGAGCCGTCGCGGCGCGGGTCCACGGCCGGGAGTTCGGCCGGGGTGCCGTTCGCCGTGGCCGCACGGACCGGAGCGTTGCCGGCCCAGGCCAGCACCAGCAGGTCCTCGCCCTTCAGGAACCGCTGGCAGCGCACGCCGCCGGTGGCCCGGCCCTTGCGCGGGTACTGGTCGAACGGGGTCAGCTTGCCGGACAGCATCGAGTCGTCCAGAGTCCCGTGCGAGCCCGCCACCGTGAACACCACGGCGTCCCGCGCCGGGTCCACCGCCGAGAAGTGGATCACCTTGGCGTTCTCGGAGAGCTTGATGCCCGCCATGCCGCCGGCCGGGCGGCCCTGCGGGCGCACCTGGGCCGCCGGGTAGCGCAGCAGCTGGGCGTCGTCGGTGAGGAAGACCAGGTCCTCCTCACCCGTGCGCAGTTCGACCGCGCCGATGACCCGGTCGCCCTCCTTGAGGGTGATGACCTCCAGCTCGTCCTTGTTCGCCGGGTAGTCCGGCACGACCCGCTTGACCACGCCCTGCTCGGTGCCCAGGGCCAGGCCCTGCGAGGACTCGTCCAGCGAGGTCAGGCAGATCACCTTCTCGTCCGCCTCCAGCCCGGAGAGGAACTCCGAGACCGGGGCGCCGCCGGCCAGGTTCGGCGCGGCGTGGGTGTCCGGCAGCTGCGGCAGGTCGATCACCGGGAGCCGCAGCAGCCGCCCGTACGAGGTGACCACGCCGACGTCGGCCCGTGCGGACGCGGCGACCTGCGAGACGACCAGGTCGTGCTTCGCGCGGGCGCCGCCCTCCTCCTCTGGCAGCGCGTCGCCGTTGGCGGTGCGCGCCAGCAGGCCCGTCGAGGACAGCAGGACCCGGCACGGGTCGTCCGCGACCTCCAGCGGAACCGCGGCGACCGCGGTGCCCGCCGACTCCAGCAGGACGGTGCGGCGCTCGGTGCCGAACTTCTTCGCGACCGCGGCCAGTTCCGTGGAGACCAGCTTGCGCAGCTCCGTGTCGGACTCCAGGATGCCGGTCAGCTCGTCGATCTCGCCGGTGAGGCGGTCGCGCTCGGACTCCAGCTCGATCCGGTCGAAGCGGGTGAGCCGGCGCAGCGGGGTGTCCAGGATGTACTGGGTCTGGACCTCGCTCAGCGAGAAGCGCTCGATGAGCCGCTCCTTCGCCTGCGCCGAGTTGTCGCTGTCCCGGATGATGCGGATGACCTCGTCGATGTCGACCAGGGCCACCAGCAGTCCCTCGACCAGGTGCAGCCGGTCGCGCCGCTTGCCGCGGCGGAACTCGCTGCGCCGCCGCACGACCTCGAAGCGGTGGTCGAGGTAGACCTCCAGCAGCTCCTTGAGGCCCAGGGTCAGCGGCTGGCCGTCGACGAGGGCGACGTTGTTGATGCCGAAGGACTCCTCCATCGGCGTCAGCTTGTACAGCTGCTCCAGCACGGCCTCGGGGTGGAAGCCGTTCTTGATCTCGATGACCAGGCGCAGGCCGTGCGAGCGGTCCGTGAGGTCCTTGACGTCCGCGATGCCCTGGAGCTTCTTGGAGCCCACCAGGTCCTTGATCTTCGCGATGACCTTCTCGGGGCCGACCGTGAAGGGCAGTTCGGTGACGACCAGGCCCTTGCGGCGCGCCGTCACGTTCTCCACGGCCACCGTCGCGCGGATCTTGAACGTGCCGCGACCGTTCGCGTAGGCGTCCTTGATTCCCGAGAGGCCGACGATCCGGCCGCCCGTGGGCAGGTCCGGACCCGGCACGAAGCGCATCAGCGCCTCCAGGTCCGCCTGCGGGTAGCGGATCAGGTGGCGGGCGGCGGCGATGACCTCGCCCAGGTTGTGCGGGGGCATGTTGGTGGCCATGCCGACCGCGATCCCGGAGGAGCCGTTGACCAGCAGGTTCGGGTACGCCGCGGGCAGCGCGACCGGTTCCCGCTCCTGGCCGTCGTAGTTGGCGGTGAAGTCGACGGTGTCCTCGTCGATCGACTCCGTCATCAGTGACGTGGCGTCCGCCATCTTGCACTCGGTGTAGCGCATCGCGGCCGGCGGGTCGTCGTTGCCGAGCGAACCGAAGTTGCCGTGGCCGTCGACCAGCGGCAGCCGCATCGAGAAGGGCTGGGCCATGCGCACGAGGGCGTCGTAGATCGACGCGTCGCCGTGCGGGTGCAGCTTGCCCATGACCTCGCCGACAACGCGGGCGCACTTCACGTAACCGCGGTCGGGGCGCAGGCCCATCTCGTTCATCTGGTAGACGATGCGCCGGTGCACCGGCTTCATGCCGTCCCGGGCGTCGGGCAGGGCGCGGGAGTAGATCACCGAGTACGCGTACTCGAGGAAGGAGCCCTGCATTTCGTCGACGACGTCGATGTCGAGGATCTTCTCCTCGAAATCCTCCGGCGGCGGGGTCTTCGTGCTGCGGCGGGCCATCGCTGCGCGGCTCCTTAACCAAGAAAGGGTGTGCTGGGGGTCTGGCGGGTGATCTGGCGGGTGATCCGAGCGGGGTTGACGGGGGTGTCGCGCACCATTGTGGCCCGAGGCACCGACAACGCCGACCCCGACCCTGGCGGTCGCCCCCGGACGGAGTCGCGGGGGAGTGTGCGCCGGGAACTTCTCCGGTCACCGACGCGCTTGCATACAGTGGCAGGTCTGACGGAAATATCTGCATCGCGATCGAAGGGACCACATGCCCATGGGTCACACGGCCACAGCCCAGGCCGGCTCCGGCGGCCTGACAGCGACCGAGCACCGGCTGGCCAACGGCCTGCGCGTGGTGCTCTCCGAGGATCACCTGACCCCGGTCGCCGCGGTCTGCCTCTGGTACGACGTCGGCTCGCGCCACGAAGTCAAGGGACGGACCGGTCTGGCTCACCTCTTCGAGCACCTGATGTTCCAGGGCTCGGCGAGCGTACCCGGCAACGGGCACTTCGAGCTGGTCCAGGGTGCGGGCGGCTCGCTCAACGGCACCACGAGCTTCGAGCGCACCAACTACTTCGAGACCATGCCGGCCCACCAGCTGGAGCTCGCGCTGTGGCTGGAAGCGGACCGGATGGGCTCGCTGCTCACCGCCCTGGACGACGAGTCCATGGAGAACCAGCGCGACGTCGTCAAGAACGAGCGCCGCCAGCGGTACGACAACGTCCCGTACGGCACGGCGTTCGAGAGGCTGACCGCGCTGGCGTACCCCGAGGGCCACCCGTACCACCACACCCCGATCGGCTCCATGGCCGACCTGGACGCGGCCTCCCTGGAGGACGCCCGCGCCTTCTTCCGTACGTACTACGCGCCGAACAACGCGGTGCTGGCGGTCGTCGGCGACATCGACCCCGAGCAGACGCTCGCGTGGGTCGAGAAGTACTTCGGCACCATCCCCGGGCACGACGGCAAGCAGCCGCCGCGCGACGGCGCGCTCCCCGAGATCATGGGCGAGCAGCTGCGCGAGGAGATCGTGGAGGAGGTACCGGCCCGCGCGCTGATGGCCGCCTACCGGCTCCCGCACGACGGCACCCGCGAGTGCGACGCCGCCGACGTGGCGCTGACCATCCTGGGCGGCGGCGAGTCCTCCCGCCTGCACAACCGACTGGTGCGCCGCGACCAGAGCGCCGTCGCCGCCGGCTTCGGCATGCTGCGGCTCGCCGGTGCGCCCTCCATGGGCTGGCTGGACGTCAAGACCTCCAGCGGGGTCGAGGTGCCCGCCATCGAGGCTGCCGTCGACGAGGAGCTCGCGCGGTTCGCCGCCGAGGGCCCGACCGCCGAGGAGATGGAGCGCGCGCAGGCGCAGCTGGAGCGCGAGTGGCTGGACCGGCTGAGCACGGTGGCCGGCCGCGCCGACGAACTGTGCCGGTTCGCGGTGCTGTTCGGCGACCCGCAGCTGGCCCTGACCGCCGTCCGGCGGGTCCTCGACATCACCGCCGAGGAGGTGCAGGCCGTGGCCGCGGCCCGGCTGCGCCCCGACAACCGGGCGGTGCTGGTGTACGAGCCGCTGCCGGCAGCGGCCGACGCCGACGCGGCCGACGAGAACGACGAGAACGAGGGGGCGGAGCAGTGAGCGACACCGCAGCCGTCACGATGACCTTCCACCCGCAGCCGCAGGCCGGCGAGGCCCGGCCGTGGGCCTTCCCGGCCCCCGAGCGCGGCGCGCTGTCCAACGGCCTGACCGTGCTGCGCTGCCACCGGCCCGGCCAGCAGGTCGTCGCCGTCGAGGTCAACCTCGCCGCCCCGCTGGACGCGGAGCCCCAGGGCCTGGACGGCGTGGCGACCATCATGGCCCGCGCGCTGTCCGAGGGCACCGACAAGCACTCCGCCGAGGAGTTCGCGGCCGAGCTGGAGCGCTGCGGCGCCACCCTCGACGCGCACGCCGACCACCCGGGCCTGCGGGTCTCCCTGGAGGTCCCGGCCTCCCGCCTGCACAAGGCGCTGGGCCTGCTCGCCGAGGCGCTGCGCGCGCCGGCGTTCGCCGACGCCGAGGTCGACCGCCTGGTGCGCAACCGGCTCGACGAGATCCCGCACGAGCTGGCCAACCCCCAGCGCCGCGCCGCCAAGGAGCTCTCCAGGCAGCTCTTCCCGGCGACGCTGCGGATGTCCCGGCCGCGCCAGGGCACCGAGGAGACGGTCGCCCGGATCGACTCCGCGGCCGTACGCGCCTTCTACGAGGCCCACGTACGCCCCGCCACGGCCACCGCGGTCGTCGTCGGCGACCTGACCGGCATCGACCTGGACGCCGTCCTCGCGGACACCCTGGGCACCTGGACCGGCAACTCCGCCGAGGCGCTGCCGGTACCGCCGGTGACCGCCGACGACACGGGGCGCGTGGTCATCGTGGACCGGCCCGGAGCGGTCCAGACGCAGCTGCTCATCGGCCGGATCGGGCCGGACCGGCACGACCGGGTCTGGGCGGCGCAGGTGCTCGGCACGTACTGCCTGGGCGGCACCCTCACCTCGCGGCTGGACAAGGTGCTGCGCGAGGAGAAGGGGTACACGTACGGCGTGCGCGCCTTCGGCCAGGTGCTGCGCTCCACGGCCGACGGCAAGGGCGCCTCGATGCTCGCCATCAGCGGCTCGGTGGACACCCCCAACACGGGCCCGGCGCTCGACGACCTCTGGAAGGTGCTCCGCACCCTCGCGGAGGGCGGCCTGACCGACGCCGAACGGGACGTGGCGGTGCAGAACTTGGTGGGCGTGGCCCCGCTGAAGTTCGAGACGGCCGCGGCCGTCGCCGGCACGCTCGCCGACCAGGTCGAGCAGGAGCTCCCGGACGACTACCAGGCGCAGTTGTACGCGCAGCTGGCCCAGACGGGCACGGTGGAGGCGACTTCGGCCGTGCTGGCCGCCTTCCCGGTGGACCGCCTGGTCACGGTCCTGGTGGGCGACGCTGCGCAGATCGAGGCGCCGGTGCGGGCGCTGGGGATCGGTGAGGTCACCGTCGTCACCAACTGACGGACGGCCCAAGGGGCTCCGGTGGCTTGCCCACCGGGGCCCCTTTTGTCCGTTTAGTAGAGAGGTTGCTTGTATGGGATGTGGCGTACGCAACAAAAAGGCGCGTCTGTTTGGCGATTGACTGATGATCCGCCTAGCGTCGGCCGTGCTGTCCGTCAGTTGTACGCGCCGCATCCGCGGCACCGGGCAGCGATCGCCGAGTCCCCGTCAGGCGCGAGCCTGGGGAGCCGGGGACCCACATGCGTCCCTGGGGTGAATCGGACCGCCTCGCCAGAGGGGGCCCGTAGGAGACCTTCCTGCTCCGAACCCGTCAGCTAACCCGGTAGGCGAGAAGGAAGGAAAGGATCAGCCCCTTCATGGCGTTTGGCAGTCGTGCCGCCGGCAAGCACCGTGGTTCCAGCCGTCTGAGCCGCAAGACCGCCGGTTATGCCGGCATAGCCGCCCTCGCCACCACCGGTGTCGTCGGCTCCCTCGCCGGACCGGCGTTCGCCGCGTCCGACAAGGCCCCCTCCATGGAGGACACCGGCCTGAACGCCGTGGTCACCGCCGAGGACCTCGCGGGCGAGATCGAGGCCCAGGCCGAGGCGCAGCAGAACGCGGCCGACGCCGCGGCCGTCAAGGCGAAGGCCGAGGCCGACGCGAAGGCCCGCGCCGCCGAGGCCAAGCAGAAGGCCGAGGACAAGGCGAAGGCCGAGCGCGAGGCCGCCGAGCGCGCCGCCCGCGAGGAGGAGCGCAAGCGCCTCAACACCTTCGTGGCCCCCGTCGACGGTTCCTACATCAGCACCCAGTGGCACGCGGGCGGCGGCATGTGGTCCTCCGGCAGCCACACCGGCATCGACTTCCACGCGGCCTCCGGCACCTCGGTGCACGCGGTGGGCGCCGGAACCGTGGTCGAGGCCGGCTGGGGCGGCGCGTACGGCAACAACGTCGTCATCAAGCACAACGACGGCACGTACACGCAGTACGGCCACATGTCCTCGCTGAACGTCTCCGTCGGCGAGCAGGTCACCCCGGGCCAGCAGATCGGCCTGTCGGGCTCCACCGGCAACTCCAGCGGCCCGCACCTGCACTTCGAGGCCCGCACCGGCGCCCAGTACGGCTCCGACATCGACCCGGTCGCGTACCTGCGCAGCCACGGCGTCGACGTCTGACCCGCGCACTCCACCGAAGGCCCCGGCTCCCCGAGCCGGGGCCTTCGCGTTGTGGCCGTAAACCTCCGCGATTTCCGCCCGGGCTCGGAAAACATCGCGCATTGCAATAGAGTCCCGATACGATCCCAACACGGTCGCGTAATGGCGTCGGCAATCGGAAATAGGCGGAGGTCCGGACTTGCGTATTCCTGCGCACGCGGTATGCACGGCGATCCGCGACGACATCGTCTCCGGGGTCTTCGCGCCGGGCGGCAGGCTGACCGAGGAACTGCTGGCCCGCCGGTACGGGGTCTCCCGCGTCCCGGTCCGCGAGGCGCTGCGGACCCTGGAGTCCGAGGGGTTCGTCACCTCCCGCCGGCATGCGGGCGCCTGCGTCGCCGAGCCCACCGAGCAGGAGGCGGCCGACCTGCTGGAGCTGCGGATGCTGCTGGAGCCCCTGGCCGCGGCCCGGGCCGCCCGGCGGCGCACCGAGGGCCATCTCAAGGTGCTGCGCGGTCTGGTCAGGCTGGGTCAGGAACGGGCCAGGCAGGGCCAGGGGGAGGATCTGCGGTCGCTGGGCGGCTGGTTCCACGAGACCCTCGCCCAGGCCTCCGGCAGCCCCGGGCTGATCGCGCTGCTCACGCAGATGCGGCACAAGATCGCCTGGATGTACGTGGTGGAGGCGCCGGAGCGGCCGGTGGAGTCCTGGGCGGAGCACGGGGCGATCGTGGACGCCGTCGCCCGCGGGGACGCCGAGCGGGCGCGGGCGCTGGCGGCCGTCCACGCGGACCGCGCGGCGCGGGCGCACCGGCCGCGGGTGAGGACTTCGCAACATGCCGTAAACACTGCGGGCGGTCGCCTTTAACAGAGGTGCATTAATTTGAAAAGGAAAGGCGTCGGCTGAATTCACCCGCGGCCGGTATGCCCGCACTGCGCGGACGCCCCTAATTCCTGAATGCGAAGAGGCCGCGGCCGCCGGGCATGCGGCGGGGGCGGCCGCGGGGCCGGGGCGGGCGGCCCCGGCGGGGGAGCCGCGCGCGGGGGGCGGGTGGGGGCCCGCCGCGCCCCCCCAGGGGGCGCGGGCCCGCGCG
>NZ_JBIVAL010000019.1:9298-127018 GCF_044745505.1 Streptomyces sp. NPDC086989 | reverse complement strand
CATCGCGAAGCGACGCGACGACGAAGGAGGAGCGCCCTTGACGGGCCGGCACGGCACGGAAGGACAGTGGACTGACGGGACGCCCCCGGACCCACTCCGACACCGCCCCGCCCGGACCCCGCCCCCGGGAATCCCGCCCCTGTCCCGCCTGTCTCCGCTCCGGGAGTCCCGCCGCACCTTTCTGACCCCTGTCCCGCCCGTCCCCGCCCCCGGGAGTCCCGCCCCACCCTTCGGCCCCTGTCCCGCCTGTGCCTGCCCCTTGGCTCCCGCCCCGCCCCACCGACCCGGCCCCGCCCGTCCCGCCCCCCCCGTCCCGCCCCCGCCCCCGCCCCACCTCGATCTCCAAGCACTGCTTGAGCGTTCCGCGTGATCCGTTAAGTGGGGCTACCGGAGTCTCGAGATGCGGGGTCGTGGCCGGAAGTGCGCGGGGGCATGGCAGGCTTGGGGCATGGCCGCTCAGATTTATCCCAGCATCCTGTCCGCCGACTTCGCCCGCCTCGCCGAGGAGGCGAAGGCCGTAGAGGGGGCCGACTGGCTGCATGTCGACGTCATGGACAACCATTTCGTCCCGAACCTCACCCTCGGTATGCCCGTCGTGGAGTCCCTGAGCCGCGCCACGGACATCCCGCTGGACCTGCACCTCATGATCGAGGACCCGGACCGCTGGGCGCCGCAGTACGTCGAGGCCGGGGCGGGATCGGTCACCTTCCACGCCGAGGCCGCCGCCGCGCCCGTGCGGCTCGCGCGGGAGATCCGGGCCAAGGGGGCGCGGGCGTCCATGGCGCTCAAGCCGGCCACGCCGATCGAGCAGTACGAGGACCTCCTCCCCGAGCTCGACATGCTGCTGATCATGACGGTCGAGCCGGGCTTCGGCGGCCAGCCCTTCCTCGACATCATGCTCCCCAAGATCCGCCGTACCCGGGAGCTGATCGCCAAGCACGGCCTGGAGCTGTGGCTCCAGGTCGACGGCGGGGTCTCGGCCACGACCATCGAGCGTTGCGCCGAGGCCGGCGCCGACGTGTTCGTCGCGGGTAGCGCCGTCTACGGGGCGGTCGACCCGGCCGCAGCCGTGCGTACCCTGCGTGAGCAGGCCGACGTCGCGATCGCCGCGGCGCCCTGGGCGTGTGACCACTGAGACGAGGGTTGGTGAACAGCTCGGTGAACGGGAGCTGTCCAGGCTGATCAACGGCCGCCGGATCTGACAGGATGAACGGCGAGTCGAGAATGTGAACAGCAGTGAGGAGAACGCGGTGTCTGCAATGTCGGCGGGACGGTCAGCCCTGCGGATGGGACCCGCGGAGCTGGTGCAGGCGGCGGCCATGGCCCGCCGCTTCTACCTGGAGGGAAAGTCCAAGATCCAGATCGCCGAGGAGTTCGGCGTGAGCCGCTTCAAGGTGGCCCGGGTCCTGGAGACCGCCCTGGAGCGTGACCTCGTACGGATCGAGATCCGGGTGCCCGCCGAGCTCGACGCGGAGCGTTCCGACGCGCTGCGGGCCCGGTACGGGCTGCGGCACGCGGTGGTGGTCGAGTCCCCGGCCGACGCGACCGAGGACGCCCCGGACCCGGAGAACCTGGGTGCGGTCGCGGCCGACCTGCTCGGCGAGCTCGTCAACGAGGGCGACGTACTGGGTCTGGCCTGGGGGCGGTCGACCATCCACATGGCCGCCTCCCTGCACCGGCTGCCCCAGTGCACCGTGGTGCAGCTGACCGGTGTGTACGACGCCGGCACGGCCGAGCGCGGCTCCGTGGAGGCCGTGCGGCGGGCCGCCCAGGTCTCGGGCGGCGACGCGCACCCGATCTACGCGCCGATGCTGCTCCCGGACCCGGCCACCGCGGCCGCGCTGCGCAGCCAGACGGGCATCGCCCGGGCCTTCGAGTACTTCGACAAGGTGACCGTCGCGGCGGTGTCGATCGGTTCGTGGGAGCCCGGCATCTCGACCGTCCACGACATGCTCACCGACGAGGAGCGGGCGCACTACGCCTCGCTCGGCGTCGCAGCCGAAATGTCCGCCCATCTGTTCGACGCCGAAGGGCGGCGTGTCGGACGGGACCTCGGCGAGCGCTGCATCACCGTCGAGGCCGACCGGCTGCGCCGCATCCCCGAGGTCGTGGCCATCGCCGGCGGGCTCCGCAAGGCCTCCGCGATCGGGGCCGTGCTCCGGTCGGGGCTCGTGACCAGCCTGGTCACGGACACGGCCGTCGCGGACTACCTGCTCACCGAGTCGGCCCCGGGGCTGCGGCCCGCGCTGGACCGGGCCGACCCGGACGACTGATCCGGGCCGGCGGGCGGCGCGGCGCGCGGTCCTCTCGGGTGCCGCGCGGTCCTCTCGGGTGCGCCGGGGCGGATGGTGCCGCAATTGAGATCCGAACGGCGGCCCGTGGGGCGGCCTGCGGGGCGCATACTGGTCCCAATGACAAAGTCAGCAGTACCTCGCCGCCATTTGCCGTCCAGCCCGTTCAAGGCCCCCGTGGAACCGCCGCTCCGGCAGTTCAGCGTCGGCGACCGGGTCTCTCACGACGAGCACGGCCTGGGCCGTGTCGTCGGTATCGAGGAGGGGATCGCCGTCCTGGTCGACTTCGGGTCGGTCCAGAAGAGAATCCTGAGTCCATACACCAAGATGTCCGCGCTCTGAGGATGTCGTCCTCGGGGCCACCGGCACCGCGCGATTCGCGAGCGAATCGGATATTTGGCACGATCGGTGCATGATCTTCAGGGACGTGCCCCGGTCGTTGCTGCGGTGCGTGGTGGGCGCGCTGTTCCTGTGCGTCGCGCTGATCGGCGTGGCGGGGTGTGGCGGGGGAAAGACCGCGTCGCCGTCCGCCGTGGCCGGAGTGAGCTCAGGGGCTGATGCCACCGGGGCGGTGCCGGCCCCGGGGCGGGCCTCCGTGCCCGCGTGGGCCAAGGGGATGGCCACCGTACGGGCCGATGCGCTGCCCGCGCAGGCCCGGGACGTGCTCGCGCTGATCGACAGGGGCGGGCCGTACGCGTACCGGCAGGACGGGACCGTCTTCGGGAACTTCGAGAAGGTCCTGCCGCAGCAGAAACGCGGCTATTACCACGAGTTCACCGTGAAGACCCCCGGTGAGCGCGACCGTGGAGCGCGGCGGATCGTCACCGGTGAGGGTGGCGAGTTCTTCTACACGGACGACCACTACGAGACCTTCAAGGCGGTCCTGCGATGACCCTGGAACCGCAGCCGCCCGCTCCGGCCCTGGCCGCGGCCGAGAAGGCGGGCTGGACGACGCTCCGGGTGGACCTGGCCGGCGTGGACGGCAAGGCCGAGCTGCTGCGGCGGTGGGGGGCGGCGCTGCACGTGCCGGCGTGGTTCGGGGGGAACTGGGATGCGCTGGCCGATGCGCTGCGCGACCTGTCGTGGCTGCCGGATGCGCCGGGGCGGCTGCTGGTCGTGATCTCGTGGTCGTCGTACGCGGCGGAGCGTCCGGGGGAGTGGGCGACGCTCGGGGAGGTCCTGGAGGGGGCCGTCGAGTTCTGGCGTGACGCGGAGGAGGGGGCGCTGGCCGTACTCGTCGCCGAGCCGGGGGCTGCCGCCGGGCCGCCGCCGGACGGACCGCCGGTCCGCGGGGGCGGTCCGCGGAGGCCGTCGGGCCGGTGAGTTGGGGTGGGGTGCCGCTGCGCGGCGCTCTCCCCGCCCCGCCCCTTCGCCGTGCGGCTCCGCCCCGGACCCCGGTCCTCGAACGCCGGACGCGCTCAAGGGCCCGGACCCCGGGCCTGACGTGGCGGGCAGGTCGGGCGGGCGGGCCGGGGGGGGCGGTTCGTGGGGGCAGAGGGGTCGGCTCTGCCCCGCACGGGATCAGCTCTTCGGGATCCACGGGGGCGTTTGGCCCCAGGACCAGACGGGGATCTTGGCCGCGTCCACCGGCGGGGGGTTGGGGCCCGAGTAGATCAGGGCCATGCGGGTGCCCCACTCGATGTAGTACGCGAACACCGCGCGGAATTCGGGGTCCGTCGGGAGACCGACCTCGTCCGCCGTGTCCATCAGCAGGTCCACCCAGCGGCGGCGCTGCCGTTCGGTGATGCCCCGGCCCAGGTGCTTGGTGGCCATGTGCTGGTGGCCGCCGTGGTGGGCCGTGTACTCCGTCGGGCCGCCGAAGACCTCCGACAGCCAGACGGCGACGTGCTGGGGGTGCTCCGAGTCCATGCCCGCGAACACCGGGGCCAGGATCTCGTCCTGCAGGGCGTGCCCGTAGAAGGCGTCGGTGAGGCGGTTCATCGCCTCCGCTCCGCCCATCCACTCGTAGATGGTGGGGGTGGTGCCGGGTGTGGTGCTCATGACTGGGGTGCGGCCTTTCCGGGGCCGGCCACGTCGGTGACGCGGTAGTGCTGCATCTCCTCGATGGCCTTCACGTACGGGCGGATCGCGCTGAAGAACGCCGGGAAGTGCTCGCCCTTGCGGAATCCGTTGAGGTGGGCGTCGACCGACGTCCAGCGGATGCGGAGGATGTAGCGCTCCCGGTCGTTGTCCTCCTCGCAGCGGGCCAGCTCGTAGTCGATGCACTCGGGTGAGGCGGCCAGGGCCTCCGCGGCCTGCCGGTACGAGTCCTCGAAGGCCTGCTGGTCGTCCAATGCGATCCGGTAGCGGATGTATTCGACGGTGGTGGTCATGGGGCGTGCCTCTCCCTGTGATCGGTGCCGGTCGGCTCGCTGTCAGACTTGCGTGATCATGCCCCGGTGGGGAGGGCTTTCGTCATTCCGACTCAGACTTCTGGGAGTCCGTGGCGTCGGACGCGTCGGACGCGCCCGTGGCGTCGGCGACGTCGGGGCCCGCCGCGCGGACCTGCTGGACCTTGGCCAGGGAGTCGCGGAGTTCGGTGAGCCACTCGTCCGTGTTGCGCCCGACGAGTCGGACGCACCAGGCGAGGGCGTCGGCCCGGCTGCGGGCGACGCCGCCCGCGACCAGGGTGTCGAGTACCTGGCGCTCCGGCTGGCGCAGACGCGTCATGACCGGGACCGCCAGGTGCGTGAACAGGATGCGGTCGTCGCCGGACTGGACGGCCCAGGCGACCTTGCGGCGGTAGAGCTCCTCCGCCTCCCGTGCGACCTCGATGCGCTGTTCGCGGGTGCGTTCGCGGAACTCCTTGACCGACTCGGTCGCCGGGATGGCGCCGACGACCGTGATCTCCTCGCGGTCGACCGTCACGTCGATCAGGGACTCGTACACGTCCACCGGGAGGCGGTCCGCGAACCACGTGCGAAGCTGCTCGCTCTGCTCGGCTGTAATCATGTAATCAACGTTGCATCCGGCCCCCGCTTGATCGCAAGGGAATCGTGTTCGCTCTCAGCCCATCGAGCGGTACCGGTGGATCAACGAGACCGCCATCGCGCCCTCGCCGACGCCCGACGCCACGCGCTTGACCGAGTGGGCCCGGACGTCTCCGGCCGCGAAGACGCCCGGGACGCTGGTCTCCAGCGGGTACGGGGCGCGCTCCAGGCTCCACTCCGCCGGGAGTTCGCCGCCGTTCGCGATCAGGTCGGACCCGGTGAGGACGAAGCCGTACTCGTCCCGCTCGACCACGCCCGACAGCCAGTCGGTGTGCGGGCGGGCGCCGATGAAGGTGAACATGAAGCGGGCCGGCACCCGGGTGTCCTCACCCGTCGTCGCGTCGTGCAGGGTCAGCTCCTCCAGGTGCTCCCCGCCGTCCAGCCTGACCACCGTCGTGCGGACCTTGACCTCGATGTTCGGGGTGCGGTCGATCTCGTCGATCAGGTAGCGGGACATGCTCGCGTCCAGCGATTCGGCGCGGACCAGGATGGTCACGCGGGCAGCGTACTTGGCGAAGTGCACCGCCGCCTGCCCGGCCGAGTTGGCGCCGCCCACGATGAACACGTGCTGCGAGATGCACGCCGAGCTCTCCGTCGTCGCCGCGCCGTAGTAGAGCCCCGCGCCCTCGAAGCGGTCCGCGCCCGGGGCCTCCAGGCGGTTGTACGAGACCCCGGTGGCCAGCAGCACCGTCTCGGCGCTGATCTCCGTGCCGTCGGCCAGGGTCAGGATCTTCGCCGGGTCGTCCCGGGTCAGCGAGACCACCTCCACCGGGTGCAGGATCTCGGCGCCGAACCGGGAGGCCTGGATGGTGGCGCGCCGGGTCAGGTCGCCGCCGGACAGGCCCGAGGGGAAGCCGAGGTAGTTCTCGATCAGGCTGGAGGTGCCGGCCTGGCCGCCCGGGGCGCGGGAGTCCAGCATCAGCGTCGACAGGCCCTCCGAAGCCGCGTAGACACCGGCCGCCAGGCCCGCGGGGCCCGCTCCGACGATGACGCACTCGTAGTGCGGGCGCGAGGCGGTGGTGGCCAGCCCGAGGCGCTGGGCGAGCTCGGTGTCGGACGGCGCGGAGAGCACCGCCCCGTCCGGGAAGCGGACGAGGGGGAGGGCCGCGTCGGGCTGGGCGGCGATCAGGGTCAGGGCCTCGGGGTCGCGCTCGACGTTGAGGAAGCGGAACGGCTGGCCGTTGCGGGTGAAGAAGTCCCGGACGGCGTGGGTGCCGGGGGCGACGAGGTGGCCGGCGACGATGATGCCGTCGTAGGCGGGGCGGTAGGTGGCCAGCCAGTCGGAGAGCAGGTCGTCCAGGACGGGGAAGAGCCGCTCGTGCGGCGGGTCCCACGGCTTGAGCAGGTAGTAGTCCAGCCGGACCCGGTTGATGGCGGTGATCGCCGCGTCCGTCTCCGCGTACGCCGTGAGCAGGACGCGGCGGGCGTCCGGGAAGCGGCTGACGGCCTCCAGGAGGAACTCCACGCCGGTCACGTCGGGCATCCGCTGGTCCACGAGGAACAGCGCCGGGTCGTGGCCGCGCTCGTCGAGGGAGTCCAGGATCTTGAGCGCGTCGGCGGCGGAGGACGCGCCGAGCACGCGGTAGCGGTCGCCGTACGCGCTGCGCAGGTCGCGGCGGACCGCCCGCAGCACCTGCGGATCGTCGTCCACGGCCAGGATGACGGGCTTCCTGCTCTCGGCGCGCTCGGCCGCGGCCGCCGTGGCGGGGGCGGTGGCGCTCTCCGGGGCCGCGCTCACGCCGCGTCCAGCATCAGCTTGTCGGCGTAGCACCAGGCCCAGGTCTCGCCGGGCTCGTGCGAGGCGGCGATGGGGTGCTCGGTGGTGCGGTAGTGCTTCGTGGCGTGGCGGTTCTTGGAGGAGTCGCAGCATCCGACGTGCCCACAGCTCAGGCACATCCTCAGGTGCACCCAGGTGTCGCCGAGGACGAGGCACTCCTCGCAGCCCTCGGTGCCCGGCTTCACCGGACGTATCTGATCGGTGTGTGTGCACAACAGGTCCGTCGTCATCGTCCCCGTCCCTCTCCTCGGTCCTTCGCGCACCCGTGATTCACGGCGCGTCCAGACCATAGGGCGGGGCCCCCGTAATGGTTCAGCGATTCGGCCGAAGTCATGAAGTCTCGCGGCTACTTCATGACCTCCGGAAGTGACTACCTGAGGTGCCCCTGCGACCTGCCCGCCTACCTCACGAAGTCGCGTACGGGCGCTTTGACGGAGCCCTCGGGCACAAGCAGTGTGGTGGACGCCAACGACAACAGGCGGCGCCTGGAGGAATCCGTGAGCAGAAAGATTCTGGTCATTGTCTCCGAACACGGTTACTGGGCCGAAGAACTGATAGGCCCCGTATCGAAGTTCGATGAGCGGGGCTACGAAGTCGTATTCGCCACGCCGACCGGAAAGCGTGCGCACGCTCTTCCGCCGAGCCTCGACGCGAACTTCATCGACCCTCCACTGGGACGCTCGGTCACCACCGAGGAGAACGCCCGGCTGGGGCGGGAGTTCGAGCAGTCGAGCCGGCTGGACTCGCCGCTCGACATCGAGGCGTGGGTCCCGGAGCGCCCGTACACGAGCGACGAGGGCTATCTGCGCA
Source organism: Streptomyces sp. NPDC086989 (assembly GCF_044745505.1). Lineage (NCBI taxonomy): Bacteria > Bacillati > Actinomycetota > Actinomycetes > Kitasatosporales > Streptomycetaceae > Streptomyces > Streptomyces sp. NPDC086989. Next base: position 119,150 of record NZ_JBIVAL010000019.1, on the reverse strand, counting down.
AGCTGGAGCAGTACCACCGTGATCTGGACAAGCTGGAGTCGGACATCGCCGGCTACGACGCGGTCCTGATCGTCGGCGGCAGCGGCCCCATCGTCGACCTCGCCAACAACGAGCGGGTGCACGCCCTCATCCTGGCCTTCAAGAAGGCCGGCAAGGTCGTGGCGGCCGAGTGCTACGGCGTGGCCTGCCTGGCCTTCGCCCGGGACTGGGGCGACCGCAGGAGCATCATCTGGGGCAAGCACGTCACCGGGCACTGCAAGGAGTACGACTACAAGGACGGCACCGGATTCCTCGGTACCGACTTCAACATGGGCCCGCCGCCGTACCCGCTGGAGTACATCCTGCGCGATGCCACCGGGCCGCGCGGGGCGTACCACGGGAATTTCGGTCACCCGCTTTCGGTGATCGTCGACTACCCGTTCGTGACCGGCCGTTCCACCCCCGATTCGTATCTCACGGGGCAGAAGATCGTGGAAGTCCTGGAGGAAGGCCTCACCCGCTACGGGTGGTGATCCAAAAACCCGTGGAAACGAGGGGGATTTCGATGAGTTCCGAAGCCACTCCCGGACGGGAAAGGCTGATCGAGCAGTTCAAGGCCGACGGCCTGAATGTGATGTTCGGAAATCCGGGGACGGTGGAACAGGGATTCCTCGACGCGGTGGACGCGGCGGAGGACTTCCATTACGTCCTCGCCCTCCAGGAGACGGTGGCCGCCGGCATCGCCGACGGCTACGCCCGGGCCACCGGCGGCGCGGCCCTGCTCCAGCTGCACTCCGGAGTGGGGCTGGGCAACGGCATCGGGATGCTCTACCAGTCCCTGCGCGGCCACACCCCGCTCGTCGTGGTCGCCGGTGACGCCGGCGTCCGCTACGACGCGATGGACGCGCAGATGGCGTCCGACCTGGTGGCCATGGCGAAGCCGGTGACGAAGTACGCGACGCGGGTCACCGACCGGCACTCCGTACTGCGCACCATCCGGCGGGCCGTCAAGATCGCCCTGACGCCGCCGCGCGGTCCGGTCTTCGTGGCGCTGCCGATGGACGTGCTGGACGAGCTGAACTCCGAGCCCGTCCTGCCCGCCGCGGTGCCGCTCACGGACGTGGCGCCCTCGCCGGCCTCGGTGGGGCGGGCGGCCGAGCTGCTGGCCTCCGCGGAGCGGCCCGTGGTCCTCGTCGGGGACGGGGTCTCCCTCTCCGGGGCCCAGCGCGAACTGGCCGCCGTCGCCGAGCTGCTGGGCGCCGACGTGTACGAGGTGGACTCCTCCGAGGTGAACATCGCGGCCTCGCACCCGCTGCGCCGCGGTCAGACGGGGCACATGTTCGGCCCGCACAGCAGGGAGCTCGTCGCCGCGGCGGACGGGGTGCTGATCGTCGGCACCTATGTCTTCCCCGAGGTGTTCCCCGAGCTGGAGAGCCCCTTCCGGGCCGGTGCCAAGGTCGTCCACATCGACCTGAACGCCTACGAGATCGCCAAGAACCACCCGGTCGACCTGGGGCTGGCCGCCGACCCCCGGCAGGCGCTGCACGCCCTGGCCCCCGTGCTCGAGCGGCTGCTGACCCCGCAGCGGCGGGCGGCCGCGGCCGCCCGGCTCGACGCCCGCACCCGGGAGCGGGCGCTGTCCGCCCGGTCCGGGGAGGCCGACCAGGACGGCACGCCGATGGCCGTCTTCCTACGGACCCTGGCCGAGCGGACCGGCGGGGACCTGATCGTCTTCGACGAGGCGCTGACCACCTCGCCGCTGGTCACCCGGTATCTGCCGCCCGAGCGGCCCGGGGACTACCACCTCACCCGCGGCGGTTCGCTCGGCGTGGGCTTCCCGGGGGCGGTCGGGGCCAAGCTGGCCCGTCCGGACCGCCTCGTCGTCGGCTTCGCGGGCGACGGCGGGTCGATGTACACGTACCAGGCGCTGTGGACCGCGGTCCGGCACGGCATCGACGCCAAGTTCGTGGTCTGCAACAACCGCAAGTACCGGCTGCTGGACGACAACATCGCCCAGTACTGGCGGGAGCGGGACATTCCGCAGCACGGCTTCCCGGGTTCCTTCGACCTCTCCCACCCCGAGATCGACTTCGCCGGGCTGGCGCGGGCGCTCGGCGCCGAGGGGGTGCGGGTGGAGAAGCCGGACGAGGCGGTCGCCGCCGTGGCCCGGATGCTGGAGCACCCCGGACCGTTCCTCGTCGACGTACAGATCTGACGCACCGCACCGCACACCACCACGGACAGGAGGAGACCGCATGCCCGCCGAGCGGCTGACCGAGGACGCGATCCGCACCTTCGCGGAGAACTGGTACGTGGCCCTGGACCAGCACCTGCCGCAGGAGCAGGTGCTCGCCCTCATCACCGAGGACCTGGAGTTCAAGGTCCCCGAGGACACCTTCCTCGGACACCAGGGCTTCGGCCGCTGGTACACCGCCGTCACGAACCGCTTCTTCGACGAGGTCCACACCGTCACGAAGGTGGAGCCCGTCATCGAGGGCGACCGGGCGATCGTCCGGGTCCTCGTCAACTGGCAGGCCAAGATCTGGGACCCGCCGGCCGCCCGCAGCCAGTGGCTCGGCTTCGACGCCGACCAGACCTGGACGGTCGTGGCCGGCCCCGACGGACCGCTGATCAAGCAGTACACCGTCAACGACCTGGCTCCGATGCCCGGTTCCGCCTCGCTCTGAGCGCCGGCGAAGGAGAAGCGACGATGACCGAAGTGACACGGGAGCGGGTCGAGGCGGCCTACGCCGCCCTCGGCTCCGGCGACCGGGCCCGCATCCTGGAGTACTACTCCGAGGACCTGCGCTGGCTGGTGCCGGGCAACCACCCGCTGGCGGGCTGGTACGAGAGCCTGGACGCCTTCCTGGAGCTGATGGGCCAGACGCACAAGCTCACGGGCGGCACCTTCCGCATGGACATCCAGGCCGTGCTCGTCGGCGAGGACTGCAGCGCCGACGTGTGCCGCAACGTCGCCGTGCGGGACGGCGCGGACGAGGCGAGCGGGTCCCCGTACGAGCGGATGGACTACCCCGTCTTCCACTTCATGCGGTGGCGGGACGGCCGGATCATCGAGGGCCGCGACGGGCTCTTCGGGGACTCGGCGACCGCCTTCAGCCAGTTCTGGGCGCCGTTCGCGCCGGACGGAACGCGCAGGGACCGATAGGGGGAGGAGCGCGATGAGCGCTGTGGACGCACGACAGATCCTTGAGAAGTACTACGAGTACGCCAACGCCGGGGACTGGGACCGCTGGTGCGACCTGTTCGCCGACGACCAGGTCATGGACGAGCAGCTCGCCGGCCACATCGAGGGCCTGGAGGTCCTGCGCTCGATGATGAAGGGCATGGGCACGATGTACCGGGTCTTCCGAAACGAGCCCGTGCACTTCCTCGTCGACGGGGAGAAGGCCGCGGCCGTCTCCCACCTCAGCGCCGTCAGCGCCTCCGGCGAGGCGATCGAGGCCGAGGTCATGAACTTCTTCAAGATCGTGGACGGAAAGATCGCCTACATGGCGAACTACCACGACACCGTCCCCTTCCAGGTGCTGGGCCAGGGCTGAGGGGGCCGGGACGTGGCGATCGCAGAGAGAGAAGAGTACGACTACGTCATCGTGGGATCCGGCACCGCGGGCAGCGTCCTCGCGAACCGGCTCTCCGCGGACCCGGACGTCTCCGTCCTGGTCCTGGAGGCGGGCGGCAACCGCATCCCGCCCGAGGTGGACGACCCGTCCTCCTGGTACAAGCTGCTCGGCGGGCCCGTCGACTGGGGCTACACCAGCGTCCCGCAGCCCGGGCTCGACGGCCGCCGAACGTACGAACCGCGCGGCAAGGCCCCCGGCGGCAGCAGCAACCTGTACATCATGATGCACATCCGGGGCCACGCCTCGGACTTCGACAACTGGGCCTACCAGGGCGCCGCCGGCTGGGCGTACGAGGACGTCCTGCCGTACTTCGCGCTCCTGGAGGGCCAGGAGGACGCCACCGCCGCCACCACCGGCACCCGCGGACCGCAGCGCATTACCAACGCCGGGCAGCACGGCCCGAACCCGGTCTCCCGCGCCTTCATCGACGCGGCGGTCGAGCTCGGCCACCAGGAGATCGCCGACTTCAACACCGACGGGCCCCGGCGCGGCCTCTTCGGCACCGGCTGGCACCACATCGACGTCGCCGACGGACGCCGCCAGGGCACGCTGGCCGCCTATCTGGAGCCGGCCCTGGACCGCCCCAACCTGACGCTGCGCACCAGCGCGCAGAGCACCCGGCTGCTGTTCGACGGCGACACCTGCACGGGCGTGGAGTACGTGCAGTCGGCGCCGCCGGCCGAGTTCCCCGGCCGGACCGTGCGCGACGGCCACAGCGCGAGCGCCGAGCCGGGGCCGCACTCCGTACGGGCCCGCCGCGAGGTGGTCGTGGCGGCCGGGGCGATCGAGTCCCCGAAGCTGCTGCTGCTCTCGGGCATCGGCAACCCCCAGCAGCTGCGCGAGCACGGCATCGAGACGGTCGCGGCGCTGCCCGGCGTCGGCGAGAACTTCCACAACCACGTCCTGACCGGGCTGATGGCCGAGGTCACCCAGGAGCTCCCGCCCCCGGCGCAGAACCTGTCGGAGAGCGCTCTGTTCCTGTCCTCGCAGCCGGGCCTGCCCGCCCCCGACCTGCAGATCGCCTTCGTCCACGTGCCGTTCGACGTGATCGTCGGCAAGGACCACCCGAACACGGTGAGCATCCTGCCCGGCGTCGTGCGGCCCGTCTCGCGCGGCTGGATCAGGCTCGCCAGCGCCGACCCGCTGGCCCACCCGCTGATCAACCCGAACTACCTGGGCGACCGCTGGGACCTGGAGCGGATGGTGCAGGGCATCAAGCTGGCCCGGGAGATCTTCGCGACCTCGGCCTTCTCGCCCTGGTACAAGCAGGAGCTCCAGCCCGGTCCCGGCTTCGTCTCCGACGAGGACCTGCGGACCTTCGCGAGGCAGAAGTCGGAGAGCTACCACCACCAGGCCGGCTCCTGCCGCATGGGCATCGACGACCTCGCCGTCGTCGACCCCGAGCTGCGGGTGCACGGCGTACGCAACCTGCGCGTCGTCGACGCGAGCGTGATGCCCGCCGTCCCGTCGGGCAACTGCCACACCGCCATCGCGATGATCGCCGAGCGCGCGGCGGACTTCCTGAGGGGGGTGTCCCGTGCCTGACGCCGTGCTGCGCGAGGGTGCGCTGAGCGGGACCCGGATCGCGGTCCTCGTCGAGAGCGACTTCTACGAGCCGGAGATCTTCTACTACCAGCACCGCTTCGCCGAGGAGGGCGCCGAGGTCGACTTCCTGACCCGGTTGTGGGGCAATGACTCCATCACCTTCTCCGGCCACGAGTACCGGGCGCCGTTCACCGCCGACAAGTCCCTGGAGGGGCTGAGCGACGAGGAGCTGCGCCGGTACGCCGCGATCATCGTGCCCTCGGGCATGGTGGCCGACCGGCTGCGCTACACCGAGGACGTGGACGTGCTGGCTCCGGCGACGGAGCTGCTGCGGCGGGCCTTCGAGGAGCCGACGGTCCTGAAGGGGATCATCTGCCACGGCATGTGGCTGGCCTCCTCGATCCCGGACAAGATCCGGGGCCGCAAGGTGGTCTGTCACAACAACCTCATCGGCGACGTCCGCAACATGGGCGCCGAGTACGTCAACGAGGACGTGGTGGTCGACGGCGACCTGGTCACCGGGCGTACCGGAGCCCACCACCACCTCTTCGCACGCCGGATCATCGAGCTGGTCGCGGCGGGGCGGGGCCGGGGGGCCGGCTGATGCCCGGCGCCGGGGAGCGCGCGATGGTCTGGTCGCACGTGGGCCTGAACTGCACGGACCAGAAGACGACCGAGGAGTTCTACACCCGGTACTTCGGCTTCACCCGGGCCCGGGTGGTCGACCTCGGGGAGTCGCAGATCGTGTTCCTGCGCAAGGGGGACGCGTACCTGGAGCTCTTCGCGGCCGGCACCGAGCCGGCCCGTACCGCGCACGACGACGGGCCACAGGCCCCGGGCCGGATGCGCCACCTGGCCTTCCAGACCGACAGCGTGGACGCGTTCCTGGCCGAGCTGGGCGACGCGGCCGAAGTGACCCTGGGGCCGCTGGACTTCGACGACTTCATCTGCGGCTGGCGGACCGTGTGGGTCCGCGATCCCGACGGGGTGATCGTCGAGGTCAGTCAGGGATTCGAGGACGACCGCTCACACGACAAGGACGGTGCATGACATGGCGGACGCCGTGAGCTTCTCCTTCTCCGACACCATCGCGGGCTACGTCGGCCGCTTCGACTCCGGGTCCCGCCTGCTGCGGCTGAAGACCTCGGACGGCCGCGAGTTCGACGTCTCCCTCGCCGGGGACCCGAGCGCCGAGCTGGTCCGCAACCTGGACGAGCCGTACATCGACGCCTCCGGGCACATCGACGAGATGCTCTCGCCGGGCCGGTTCCTCTTCGTCTACGGCGTGCACTACCCGGAGCACGGCGGGCGCTTCGACGCCAAGCGCCTGGTGTTCCTGGGCCGCGGCGCCGAGGACTACCGCTTCGAGGAGCCCAGCTGGTGGGTCAAGCAGATCGAGTCGCTGGCCGACTTCTACAAGCGGGCGCAGTTCGGCGAGGGCCCGGTGGACTTCTCCGAGTACCGCACCGAGATCCGGCTCGGCGGCGACAAGACCGCCAGCCACGTCCAGGAGACCGACACGATCTCCCGGCTGGTCTACGGCATGGCCTCGGCCTACCTGCTGACCGGCAAGGACGAGTACCTGGAGGTCGCCGAGCGCGGCACCGAGTACCTGCGCAAGCACATGCGGGTCGTGGACAGCGAGGAGGACGTGGTCTTCTGGTACCACGGCATCAGCGTCGACGGGGACAGCGAGCGCAAGCTGTTCACCTCGGAGTTCTCCGACGACTACGACGCGATCCCGATGTACGAGCAGATCTACGCGCTGGCCGGCCCGATCCAGACCTACCGCGTCACCGGTGACGTCCGGATCAAGAACGACGCGGACGCCACGATCCGGCTGTTCGACAAGTTCTTCCTGGACCGCGAGCAGGGCGGCTACTACTCGCACATCGACCCGATCCTGTTCAGCGCGGACCACGAGTCCCTCGGCGAGAACGCCGAGCGCAAGAACTGGAACTCGGTCGGCGACCACGCCCCCGCGTACCTGATCAACCTGTACCTGGCGACCGGCGAGCAGAAGTACGCCGATTTCCTCGAGTACACCTTCGACACCATCGCGGACAAGTTCCCGGACTACAAGAACAGCCCCTTCGTCCAGGAGCGCTTCTTCCGCGACTGGTCGCACGACACCGCGCACAGCTGGCAGCAGAACCGCGCGGTGGTCGGGCACAACCTGAAGATCGCCTGGAACCTGATGCGGATGAATTCGCTGAAGCCGAAGCCGGCCTACGAGGAGCTCGCCCGCAAGATCGGCGAGATCATGCCGGCCGTCGGCAGCGACGTGCAGCGCGGCGGCTGGTACGACGTGGTCGAGCGGGTCAAGGAAGGCGACCAGGAGACGTATCGTTTCGCCTGGCACGACCGCAAGGCCTGGTGGCAGCAGGAGCAGGCGATCCTGGCCTACCTCATCCTGAACGGCACGGTCGGCGGCGACGCCTTCCTGCGCGAGGCCCGGCAGGCGCAGGCCTTCTACAACACGTTCTTCCTCGACCACGACGAGGGAGCCGTCTACTTCAACGTGCTCGCCAGCGGTACGCCGTACCTGCTCGGCACGGAGCGGCTCAAGGGCAGCCACTCGATGTCCATGTACCACTCGGCGGAGCTCTGCTACCTGTCCGCCGTCTACAACAACCTGCTCATCAACGGGCGGGAGATGGACTTCCACTTCAAGCCCGACCCGACCAACCTGCCCGACCGCGTGCTGCGCGTCTCGCCCGACCTGCTGCCCGCGGGATCGGTGCAGATCGCGTCCGTCGAGATCGACGAGAAGCCGTACCGGGACTTCGACGCGGACGGTCTGACCGTCAAGCTGCCGGACGTCCAGGGGCGGGTCAAGGTCAAGGTCCGGCTGCGCCCGGTGACTTCATAGCGCTCAACGGGGGGCGCCCCGACTAGAGGGGAAAGCAATGTCTCTGAACGTCAAGGAACGCCGCAACAAGGGCGGTACCGTCCTCGTCGCCACCGGCGAGATCAACAGTGAGACCTCCGGACAGCTGCTGCAGGCCCTGCTGCCGCTGGTCCGCGAGGGCCGGCCGCTGCGCATCGACCTCACGGCCGTCACGTACGTGTCCAGCGCGGGCCTGCGCACCCTGCTCGTCGTCTACCGCGAGGCCCAGCACGCCGGGGTCGCGGTCACCCTGTACGGGGTGAGCGAGGAAGTCCGGTTCGTCATGTCGGCCACCGGCTTCCTCGACTTCTTCGAGACGGGCGAGGCGGCGGCCGCCGAGGCCAAGTCGCGGCCCAGGCAGACGGCGAAGGCCGGCTCCGTCGCCGGCGTGGTCGCACCATGACCGAGGCCCGCTCCGAGCAGGTCCTGCGCGTCGACGCGTACCCGACCCACGAAGTGGGCGGGTACCGCGTCCGCGCCGGCAAACCGTTCCCGTTCGGGGCCAACGTGGTCCCCGGCGGGGTCAGCTTCTCCGTCTACTCCGACCAGGCGACCTCCATGACCCTGGTCATCTTCAAGCGCGGAGAGCCCGAGCCGATGGCCGAGCTGGAATTCCCCGAGGAGTTCCGCACCGGCAGCGTCTTCGCCATGACGGTCTTCGGCCTCGACCACGAGAACATCGAGTACGGGTACCGGGCCGACGGCCCGTACGACCCCGTCACCGGCCACCGCTTCGACGCCCGGCAGGTCCTGTCCGACCCGTACGCCCGGCTGATCGCCGGCCGCGACGTGTGGGGCGTGGAGCCGGACCGCAGCCGCGGCTACCAGTACCGCTCGCGCGTCTGCCTCCAGGACTTCGACTGGGGCGACGACACCCCGCTGCGGCTGCCCGCCGAGGACCTCGTCGTGTACGAGACCCACGTGCGCGGCTTCACCCGGCACCCCTCCTCCGGGGTCACGGCCCCCGGCACGTTCGCGGGGCTGCGGGAGAAGATCCCGTACCTGAAGGAGCTCGGGGTCAACTGCATCGAGCTGCTCCCGGTGTTCGAGTTCGACGAGAGCGACAACATGCGCTCCAACCCGGAGACGGGCGAGCACCTCTACGACTACTGGGGCTACAACACCATCTCGTTCTTCGCGCCCAAGGCCGGCTACGCGGCCACCGGACGCTACGGGATGCAGGGCGACGAGTTCCGCACCCTGATCAAGGACCTGCACGCGGCCGGCATCGAGGTCATCCTCGACGTCGTCTTCAACCACACCGCCGAGGGCAACGAGCAGGGCCCGACGATCTCCTTCAAGGGGCTCGACAACGCCACGTACTACATGCTCACGCCCGAGGGGTACTACTTCAACTTCAGCGGCACGGGCAACACGGTCAACTGCAACCACCCCGTCGTGCGCAACTTCGTGCTCGACTGCCTGCGCCACTGGGTCGCCGATTACCACATCGACGGCTTCCGCTTCGACCTCGCGGCCATCCTCGGCCGGGACCTGGACGGCACTCCGCTGCCCAACCCGCCGCTGCTGGAGATGCTCGCCTACGACCCGGTCCTGAGGCACACCAAGCTCATCGCCGAGGCCTGGGACGCGGGCGGCCTCTACGAGGTCGGCAACTTCCCGGCGTACGGCCGCTGGGCGGAGTGGAACGGGAAGTACCGCGACACCGTGCGCAGCTTCCTCAAGGGCGACCCCGGGGTGACCGGGGACCTGGCCACCCGGATCGCCGGCTCGCCCGACCTGTACTCCACCCGCGGCACCTCCGCCTCGGTCAACTTCCTCACCGCCCACGACGGCTTCACCCTGGCCGACCTCGTCTCGTACAACGACAAGCACAACGAGGCGAACGGCGAGGGCAACAACGACGGGGCCAACGACAACAACAGCTGGAACTGCGGTGCGGAGGGGCCGACCGACGACCCCGAGGTCAACAGGCTGCGCCTGCGGCAGATGAAGAACGCCCTGGCGATCCTGTTCACCAGCCAGGGCATCCCGATGCTGCTCGCCGGCGACGAGGTGGCCCGCACCCAGCAGGGCAACAACAACACCTACTGTCAGGACAACGAACTCTCCTGGTTCGACTGGGACCAGGTCGACGAAAACGCCGAACTGCTCCGGTTCACGCGGGAGATGATCGCTTTCCGCGGGCGCCACCGCGAACTGCGCTCCACCTCCCACCCCACCGGTCAGGTCCGCGAGATCCTCGGCCTGCCGGACATCAGCTGGCACGGGGAGCGGGCCTGGCAGCCCGACTGGTCGGCGGACAGCCGGCTGCTGGCCGTGGCCCGCTGCGGCACCGGTGACGACGACGTGGTGTACGTGGCCATGAACGCGCACTGGGAGGCGCACGACCTGGAGCTGCCCGTGCTGCCGCACGGGCGCAGCTGGCACCTGTTCGCGGACACCGGGGCCGAGGCCCCGCACGACATCCGCACCCCGGGCGGTGAGACCGAGCTGGACAACGCCGGCAAGTACCTGATCGGGCCGCGCTCGGTCGTGATCCTGGTCGGCCGGACGCCCGATCCCGAGCTCTAGGAGCACCTGCCCGACCGAACGCCCCAACCGAACGGCCGAAGGAGACCTCACATGCCGCTTTCCGTGTCCCTGAGCATCGAGGGCGACACCACCGTGATCGAGCTGGCGGGCGAGCTGGACGCCAACACCGCTCCGGACTTCCACCAGACCATCGAGAAGGCCGCCGGGCACGGCACCGGCACGGTCGAGATCAGGATGGCCGGTGTCGGCTACATGGCCAGCGCCGGACTGCGGTCCCTGGTCTTCGCCCAGCAGAAGGTGGCGAACCACGTGACCATCAAGGTGGTCGGCGCGATCGAGCCCGTGTCCCGGACCATCCGGACGGCCGGGCTGGACCGCAGCATCGTGCTCTCCGATGAGTGAATCGCATGAGTGAGATGGTCGAACTGGCGAGGACGCCCGCCGAGCTGGAGGTGCCCGCCACGCTGGGGGCACTGGGCGACATCGCCTCGTTCGTCCTGCGGCTGACCGGCATGGCGGGGCTGGGCAAGGGCCCCTCGTACCGGATCCGGCTGGCCGTGGACGAGCTGGCCACGAACATCGTGATGCACGGGTACCGGGGCGGCAACGGGCGGATCACCGTCCGCGGCCGCTCCGGTCCCGGCCGGGTGCAGATCTCCATAGCGGACTCCGCGCCGGCCTTCGACCCCGTCGAAGGCTGTCTGCCCCCCGCCCCCGGGACTCCACCCGAGCGGCGCAGGGTCGGCGGACTCGGCATCCACCTGGCGCTGACCAGCGTGGACGAATTCAGCTACGTACGCAGGGACGGCCGCAACATCAGCACGCTGACTGTGAACGCCGAGGGGACGGACCCATGCCCTCCACGACCGTGATCATCCTTGACGAGTACCCGCCACCGCCGCTCGAGCTGCTCGACGCGCTGCGGTCGATGGACGCGGAGCTCGTCACCCGCACCCTGAGCGAGCTGCGGAGCGGCCCGCTGGACGGGCTGCCCGTCGCGGACGTACTGCTCGTCCCGGCCGAGGCCGACGGCGAGTCGGTGCGCCTCGCGGTGCGGCGGCTGCGCCGCTGGGCCGGGGCACCCATCGTGGTCGTCTGGACGGTGACGGAGTTCGCCGCGCTGGAGGCGCACGTCCGGCTCGGCCACGACTACCTCGTACCGCCCTTCCTGCCCACCCTCGTCGGGGCCCGGCTGCACAGCTGCTCGGAGCGCGCCGGACTCGGCCGCAACCTGCGCGAAGCCGATGCCCGCGCCGAACTCATGGGCTATGAAAAGGAGTTGGAGATCGGCCGGGAGATCCAGGCGGGCTTCCTGCCCGAATCGCTGCCGGTCCCCGAAGGCTGGGAGATCGACGTCCGGTTCCGGCCCGCCCGGCAGGTCGCCGGGGACTTCTACGACGTCTTCGAGATCTCCCGCGGGCGCCGCATCGCCTTCGTCGTCGCCGACGTCTGCGACAAGGGGGTCGGCGCCGCGCTGTTCATGGCGCTGATCCGCTCGCTGCTGCGGCACACCGCGGAGAACAGCGGGCTCCAGCACCTGGTGGCCGCCGGACGGGCGGGCGGCAGCCGGCGGATCCCGGTGGTGGGCGCGACACCGCTGCTGAACGCGGTCACCGCCACCAACGGCTACCTGACCCGCAACCACCTGAGGCAGGGCTACTTCGCCACCCTCTTCTTCGGCGTGCTCGACCCGCTGACCGGCAGCGTCGTGTACATCAACGGGGGCCACAACGCACCGCTGCTGCTGCGCGCCGACGGCGGCGACCCGCTCGCCCTGGAGGTCACCGGACCCGCCGTCGGGGTGCTGCCGGACTGCGTCTACACCCTCGGCTACGCCCAGCTGGACCCCGGCGACACCCTGTTCGTGTTCACCGACGGAGTTCCGGAGGCCCGCTGCCCCAGCGGCAGCTTCCTGGGTGACGAACGGATGCTGGAGCTGCTCGCCGGCCCCCCGGCGAGCGGCAGGGAGGTGGTCGACCGGATGGACACCGCCGTACGGGAGCACACCGGCACAGCCGAACAGCACGACGACGTCACCATGCTGGCCCTGCACCGGCCACGCGCGGCGCGGGGGCCGCACGCGGACGGTGCCGGGCACCGGGTGGTGGCCTAGATGACCCGGACCATCGTGGTGCACTCGCACCGCGGGGGCACCGGGAAGTCCTCGGTACTGGCGAACCTGGCCCTGCTCATCGCGGGCGGGGGACGCCGGGTGGGGGTGGTCGACACGGACATCCAGTCGCCCACCCTGGACCTGCTCTTCCGGCTCGGCCCGGGTCCCTCCCTGGCCGACTACCTGCTCGGACGCTGCGAGATCGAGGCCACGGCCCAGCAGGTCGGCGTGCCCGGGCTGTACGTCGTACCGGCCCGGACCGGGACGGCGGCCCTGCGCGAGCTCATGACGAGCGGCTACGACGTGGGGCTGCTGCCGGAGGGCTTCGACCGGCTGGCCGGGCACCACGCGCTCGACGTGCTGCTGCTCGACACCCACGCCGGGCTGAACAACGAGTCGGTGACCGCCATGGCGAGCGCCGACGTGCTGATGATCCTGGCCCGGGCCGACCGCATCGACCTGTCCGGAGTCGAGGAGACCATCGCCCTGGCCGGAAGGCTGGCCTGCCGGCGGGCCCTGGTCATGAGCATGGCCCCCGAGGGCGTCGACGGCGAGCACCTGCGCCGCCGAGCGGAGGAGGTGTACGGCGCCCCCCTGGCCGGAATCCTTCCTTATGTGCCGGAAATGGCCGCCCTGTACGGCGAGCGCATATTCGCCGAAGCGCATCCCGACCATCCCCTGGTCGGTGAATTCCGCACCATCATCTCGGCGTTGGACGCACCTCACGAAGTATCGCGCGCCTGACGCTCCCCCCCTTACGCCCCCTGCGGGGGGCGTGTTGAATCGGCAGCGATTCCAGAACAAGGAGAACAGTCATGAAGATTCTCGTCGTCATGACGGCCAAGGCAACGCTCCATCTGTTGGACGGCGAACAGCATCCCTCGGGTTTCTGGGCCGAGGAATTCGTCGTTCCCTACACCCTCTTCAAGGCCGCAGGCCACACCGTGGACGTGGCGACGATCGGGGGCCGGGCCCCCACGGTCGACCAGACCAGCATCGACCCCCAGTTCCTCCAGTGGGTCCGCCCCCAGGGCTCGCCGGACGAGGACGCGGCCAACGCCGCCGAGTACGTGAGAGTCATCGAGAACACCCCCCAGCTCCGCACCCCCATCGCCCTGGAGTCCCTGGGTGAGAAGGACATCGCCGAGTACGACGGCATCTACGTCAGCGGCGGCCACGGCGCGATCGGAGACCTGCCCCACTCCGCCGAACTCGCGCAGGTCCTGCGCTGGGCCATCGCCCAGGACAAGCCGCTCGCCACCGTCTGCCACGGCCACACCGCGCTGCTCGCACTGCGCGACGGCGAAGGCCGCTGGCCGTTCGAGGGCTACCGGATGACGGCCTTCTCGCACAGCGAGGAGATGGTCACCAACATGGCGGGCCGGCTCCCGCTGATCCTCGAGGCCGAGCTCACCCGGCTCGGCGCCCGCTACGAGAAGGCCGAGAAGATCTGGGACTCCCACGTGGTCGTCGACCGCAGGCTCACCACCGGCCAGAACCCGTACTCCTCCAAGGCCCTTGCCGAGACGTTCCTGACGCAGCTCGCCAAGGGCTAGAACGCCCCCGCATCCGACACCGGAAGGCAGCCATGACCAAGCGCGCGCTCAGCGACCAGCCCTTGGCCAACCCCGGGAAGCTGTTCATCGGCGGCACATGGGTTCCGGCCCAGGACGGCCGTACCGAGCCGGACATCAGCCCCGTGGACGGACAGGAGATCGTACCGGTGGCACAGGCCACCGCCGCCGACGCGGACGCGGCCGTCGCCGCCGCCCGCCAGGCGTACGAGGAAGGTCCCTGGAGCAGACTCTCCGCCCAGGAGCGCGCGCTGAGGCTGAACCGGGTCGGTGAGCTCATCGAGCGCGACCTGGAGGAGATAGCCCTGCTGGAGACGGTGGACATGGGCAAGCCGTTCGCCTTCTCCAGCACGGTCGACGCCCCCATGGCCGCCCAGCTCATGCACTACTACGCCGGCGCCGTGACCCGGGTCGACGGCTCCTCGCGGGCCCCGGCCGGCGGGCAGCTCGCGTACACCCTGCGCGAGCCGCTGGGCGTGGTCTGCGCGATCACCCCGTTCAACTTCCCGCTGCTGCTGTCGATGACGAAGATCGCACCGGCGCTGGCGGCGGGCAACACGGTCGTCCACAAGCCCTCCCCGGCCACCCCGCTCACCGCGCTGAAGATCGCCGAACTCTTCCAGGAGGCGGAGATCCCCGACGGCGTGCTGAACGTGATCACCGGACCCGGCGTGGAACTCGGCGAGACCCTGACCGACCACCCGGGCATCGACAAGATCGCCTTCACCGGCTCCACCGCGGTCGGCCAGTCGATCATCCGCAAGTCGGCGGGCACCCTGAAGAAGGTGACGATGGAGCTCGGCGGCAAGTCCGCCAACATCGTCTTCGCCGACGCCGACCTGGACGCCGCCGAGGAACTCGCCTTCTTCGGCATCTACTACAACAAGGGCGAGATCTGCACCGCCGGCTCCCGGCTGCTGCTCCAGCGCCCGATCCACGACGAACTCGTCGAACGCCTGGTCCGGCGGGCCGCCGCCCTGAAGCCCGGCGACCCTCGCGACCCCGAGACCCTGTTCGGTCCGCTGGCCCACCGCGGGCAGTTCGACAAGGTGAGCTCGTACATCGAGATCGGCGAGAAGGAAGGCGCGGTCCTGCGCACCGGCGGCACCGGCTGGACCCCGGACGGGGCCTCCAGCCAGGGCCTGTACTTCCTGCCGACCGTCTTCACCGGCGTCGACAACGGCATGCGGATCGCCCAGGAGGAGATCTTCGGTCCGGTGCTGTCGATCATCCCCTTCGACACCGAGGACGACGCGATCCGGATCGCCAACGACAGCGCGTACGGGCTCGCCGCCGGAGTCCACACCAAGGACCTGAGGCGCGCCCACCGGGTGGCCTCCCAGATCAAGGCCGGCACGGTCTGGGTGAATTGCTACAACCAGTACGACCCCTCCGTGCCGTACGGCGGCTACAAGGCCTCCGGATACGGCCGCGAGTGCGGACCGGAATCCCTGGAGAGCTACACCCAGACCAAGTCGGTCTGGATCGGCATGGACTGAGTGCCCGTACGGGCTGACCGACCGGGCACCGACGGAGTAGGAGCGGCAATGCGCACAGGCATCATCGGCACCGGGCGGATCGGTTCCACCCTCGCGCGGATCCTGGTGGCGGCCGGGCACGAGGTCGTGCTGGCCAATGCCCGCGGACCGCAGTCGATCGGCCCCTTATTGGCCGAACTGGGCCCGGCGGCCTCGGCGGCGTACCCCGCCGAGGTCGCCGACCGGGCCGACCTGCTGGTGCTGATGGTGCCGCACGCGAGCGTCCGGGGACTCCTGGCGCCCGCGTCCGTGGAGGGCAAGGTGCTGGTGGACGCCACCAACACGTTCAGCGGCGCGGGCGCACCGCCGGACCCGGACGGGCGCACCTCCAGCGAACTGGTCGCCGACTGGTACCCCGGCGCCCGGCTTGTGAAATCCCTGAACACCATGCATTTCGAGACTCTCGCCGTTGCCGGACGCGCCTCCGTGACGAAGTCCAGGGGGAGCGCCGCGGGGGGCGAACGCCTTGCCCATTTCAC
This sequence comes from Streptomyces sp. NPDC086989, assembly GCF_044745505.1. Taxonomy (NCBI): domain Bacteria; kingdom Bacillati; phylum Actinomycetota; class Actinomycetes; order Kitasatosporales; family Streptomycetaceae; genus Streptomyces; species Streptomyces sp. NPDC086989. The sequence goes on along the minus strand of NZ_JBIVAL010000019.1, from coordinate 102,895 downwards.
GGCGGGTGACGACGAGAAGGCGAAGGAAATCGTCGCGGGAATCATCTCGGATTTGGGATTCGCCCCCGTCGACACCGGCTCGCTGCACGCCGGAGGAATTCTCCAGCAGCCCGGCGGGCCCCTTTACAACCGGCCGCTCACGGAAGCGCAGGCGCTGGCATGGATATCTCACTGAACGTGAACGGAAGACCCGAGCAGTTCTCGGCCGAGCCGAACGAACTGCTGGTGGAACGGCTCCGCGACGGCCTCGGGCTGACCGGCACCAAGGTCGGCTGCGACACCGGCCAGTGCGGCACCTGCGTCGTCCAGCTCGACGGCCGCTCGGTCAAGAGCTGCCTGATCCTCACCGCGTCGGCCGCCGGCTCCCGGGTGACCACCATCGAAGGTGTCACCACGCGCGGCGGCGAACTCACCGGCCTCCAGGAGGCCCTGCGCCAGGAGCACGGAACCCAGTGCGGGTTCTGCACCCCCGGCATGGTGATGGCCCTCGGTGAACTCGTCGAGACTGCGCTCAACGACAACGCCGCGGACCGCGAGGCGCCGACCGAGCCCGAGATCCGCGAGTGGCTCACCGGCAACCTGTGCCGCTGCACCGGCTACCACAGCGTCGTACGGGGCGTGCAGCGCGCCTGCTCCGCCGCCCGGGCCGAGCTGCCCGAGGAGACCGGCGAGGGCGCAGCCACCGTCTCGGCGTCCGCCCGGTCCACCGCGTCGGCCTCCGCGTCCGGCAAGGAGGTGTGAGGGAGATGACCGCAGTGACGGGGGAGGTTCCCCTCCAGGGACCGGGCCTGCTCGGTCAGCCGCTGGACAGCCGCGAGGATCCGCAGCTGCTGCGCGGCGAGGCCACGTACGTGGCCGACATCGACCTCCCGGGCACCGCCCACATGGCGATCCTCGGCAGCCCGGTGGCCCACGCGAAGATCCTCTCCATCGAGACCAAGGCCGCCGAGCAGATGCCCGGTGTACTGAAGGTGGCCACCGCGGCGGACTTCACCGACGTGATGCCGCTGCCGTGCATCTGGATCCCCGGCGGTGTCGAGAGTCACTTCCCGCCGCACCCCTACGGGCTCCCCGGCGCCCGCCCGGTCCTGACCGGCGACACCGTCCGGCACGTCGGCGACCCGATCGCCGTGGTCGTCGCCGAGACCCCGCGCCAGGCCGCCGCCGCGCTGGCCGCCATCGCCGTCGAGTACGAACCGCTGCCCGTGGTCACCCGGGCCGACGCGGCACTCGCCGAGGGCGCGCCCCAGCTGCACGAGGCCGTACCGGGCAACCTGAACGCGTACTGGACCTGTGGCGACAAGGACCGCACCGAGGCGGCCCTCGCCGAGGCCGAGGTCAAGGTGGAGCTGGACCTCGTCAACCAGCGCACGATCAACAGCCCGATCGAGCCGCGCGGCGCGGTCGGCGACTACAACGCCGCCACCGACGAGTACACGCTGTACGCCTCCACCCAGGGCCCGCACAACCACCGGTTCCTGCTCGCCGCGCTGGTCCTCGGCATCCCCTTCAACAAACTGCGGGTGATCGCCCCGACCGTCGGCGGCAGCTTCGGCACCAAGGGGTACCTCTACCCCGACATGGCGCTGGTCCTGCTGCTCTCCAAGGCGCTGCGCCGGCCCGTGAAATGGGTGGACACCCGCACCGGGCTGATGAACTCCACCGTCCAGGGCCGCGACCACCGCCAGCACGTGGTGCTCGCCGGCACCCGCGACGGCCGGATCACCGGCCTGTGGGCCACCAGCTACGCCAACCTTGGCGCCTACCCCTCCACCATCGGCCCCGGTGTCGCCACCGCCCTGATGGGCCGCTCCATCAGCGGCATGTACGACATCCCGGCCGCGTTCTGCGAGGTGTACGCCGCCTTCACCAACACCGTCTCGCTCGGCGCCCAGCGCGGCAGCGGGCGAGCCGAGGCGGCCTTCCTGATGGAGCGGCTCGTCGACCGGTACGCCTCCGAGATCGGCATGGACCCGGCGGCCGTCCGGCGCAAGAACCTGGTGCCGAAGGAGAAGTTCCCGTACGACAACGGCCTCGGCTGGACGTACGACTCCGGGGACTACCAGCTGAACTTCGACAAGGCGATGGAGCTGTCGGGCTACGCCGACATGCCCGCCCGCAAGGCCGAGGCCCGCACCCGCGGCAAACGGCTGGGCGTGGGCCTGGCCACCTACGTGGCCATCTGCGGCGTCGGCCCCTCCACCCGGATGTCCCAGGAGGGCATGCTCGGCGGCACCTGGGAGAGCGCGAACATCCGCGTCCACCCGACCGGCGAAGTCACCGTCACCGTCGGCTCCGCCTCCACCGGACAGAGCCACCACACGGTCTTCGCGCAGGTCGCCGCCGACGAGCTCGGCATCGACCCGGCCACCGTCCAGGTGTACGAGGGGGACACGCTCAAGGCCCCGTACGGGCAGGGCACGTACGGCTCGCGCTCCTACAGCATGGCCGCGCCCGCCGTCGCCCTGACCGCCCGCAAGATCAAGGCCAAGCTGGTCAAGGCCGCGGCCGTGTTCCTCGGCATACCCGAGGACAAGGTCGTCTACGAGGGCGGGGCCGTCCACGAAGAGGGCAACCCGGAGAACACCAAGACGTTCGCCGAGCTGGCGATGTCCATGTGGTACGGCTGGGGGCTGCCCCACGAGATCGAGCCCGCCCTCGACGAGACCACCCACTTCGACCCGCCGGACTTCAACTACCCCTTCGGCACGCACGTCGCGGTCGTCGAGGTCGACGAACTCACCGGCGAGACCGAGGTGGTGGCGTACACCGCCGTGGACGACGCCGGCAACATCGGCAACCCGAAGATCGTCCTCGGGCAGATCGAGGGCAGCATCACGCACGGCCTCGGCCAGGCGCTGATGGAGGCCGCCGTATACGACGAACAGGGCCTGCTCATCAGCTCCGACCTGACCACGTACGCCCTGCCGCGCGCCGCGGACGTGCCGTTCTTCACCCTCGGCAAGACCACCACGCCCACCCCGCACAACCCGCTGGGCGCCAAGGGAGCCGGCGAGATCGCCACCGTGCCGCCCGCCGCGGCCGTCGTCAACGCAGTCGTCGACGCCCTGTCCGACCTGGGCGTACAGCACATCGACATGCCGCTCACCCCCGAGAAGGTCTGGCGCCGCCTGAGAGGGGAAGCCCAGTGATCCTCACCGAGTTCGACTACGTCCGGCCCGTCGGCCTCGAAGAGGCGCTGGCCCTGCTCTCCGGCACCCGGGGCGCCCGGGTGCTGGCCGGCGGCCAGAGCCTGCTGCCCGGGCTGCGCACCGGGGCGACCGCCGCACGGCTGCTCGTCGACGTACGGCACCTGGAGGAGCTCCGCGGCATCGAGTCGACGCCCGACGGGCTCCGGATCGGGGCGCTGACCACGCTCGCCGAGCTCGCCGCCCATCCGGCCGTCCGGGCCGAGGCCCCGGAACTGGCGGCCGCCGCCCGGGCCAACGGGGACCCCCAGGTCCGCAACCTCGGCACCGCCGGCGGGAACCTCGCCGCCGACGGGCGCGCCACCGACCTGCCGGTCGCGGCGATCGCCGCCGACGCCCGCATCGAACTGGCCGGACCCGGCGGCCGGTCGACCCTGACCGCAGAGGAGTTCGCCGCCTCCGCCGTGCCCGCCGGGGCCCTGGTCACCGCACTGCTGGTGCCCGCCGCCGGGCCGGGCGCCGCCTTCGAGAAGTCCGCGGACCGGGCCACGCGCTACCCGGTCTGCGCCACCGCCGTACGGATCACCCCCGACGGGCCGCGCATCGCGGTCACCGGGGCCACCGCCCGCCCGCTGCGGCTTCGCGGCGTGGAGGACCGGCTGCGCGGGGGCCCGTACACGACGGAGGCCGTGCTCGCGGCCTTCCGCGCCGAGCCCAGGGAGCTGTTCGTCCCCGGGCGCGGCACCTCGGCCGAATACCTCGGCCATCTCGCGGGGGTGCTCGCCGCCCGCGCGCTGCAGAGGGCAGAGCAGGCCCTCGCCTGACAGCCCACCACGGGGGAGTTGACGCAGTGGCCGAATTGTCCAGGACGACCACGGGGAAACCGGTGCAGCCGGCCGCCCAGGCGGCCGCGGCGCCCAGAGGCTCCGGCTTCTGGGTGGTCGGGGCGGTCCTCGTCCTGCTGATGCTCTCCTCCTCGGTGCCCTCCGCCCTCTACGTGCTCTACCAGGAGAGATGGGGCCTGTCCTCCGGCATGATCACGGTGGTCTTCGCCCTGTACGCCGTCACCGTGCTCATCGGGCTCCTGCTGTTCGGGTCCCTGTCGGACACCCTGGGCCGGCGTCCTGTGCTCGGCGTCGGCCTGGTCCTGGCGATCATCTCCATGGGGATGTTCGCCGCGGCGCAGGGGCTCGGGCTGCTGCTCGCCGCCCGCGCCGTCCAGGGGCTGGCGGTGGGCCTGGCCACCGGGGCGATGGGCGCCGCCCTCCTCGAACTGGCCCCGCGTTCACGGCCGGCGCTCGGCGCGCAGGTCAACAGCGCGGGGCCGACGGTGGGCATCGGGCTCGGCGGGATCGGGGCCGGGCTGCTCGTCCAGTACGCGCCCGCCCCGACCGTGCTCAGCTACCTGCTGCTGGTCGCCGCCTTCGCGGTCACGCTGGTGGGGGTGGTCCGGATGCGTGAGAGCGCTCCCGGCGCCCGCTCCGGCGGGCGGCTGCGGATCTCGGCGCGCCGGATCCACGTCCCGGCCGCCGTGCGGGGCCGGTTCGCGATCCTCGTCCTGACGATCGTCGCGGTCTGGTCCGTCGGCGGCTTCTACCTCTCGCTCGGGCCGCACCTGGCCCTGTCCCTGCTCCAGAGCACCAACTATCTGGTCGGCGGGGCCACCGTCGCCCTGCTCGCGGGCGCCGCCACCGCCGCGCAGCTGCTGCTGGGCCGCACCGAGGCCCTGCGCACCGCCGTCCTGGGCCTCTGCGGGCTGCTGGCCGGGCTCGCCCTGGTCCTGCTCGCGCTGGGCTTCGGGTCGGCGACCGTGTTCCTCGTGGCCACGGCCGTCCTCGGCGCCGGCTGGGGCGCGGCGTTCCTCGGCTCCTTCCGGGCGCTGAGCGCGCTGGCCGATCCGGCGCACCGCGGTGAACTGACCGCCGCCGTCTACGTCTTCGCCTACCTCGCGATGAGCGTGCCGGCGGTGCTCGCCGGAATGCTCACCAACATCCACGGCCTGCACCGCACCTCCGTCGGCTTCATGGCCGCCGTCGCCGGGGTGTGCGCGCTGGCCCTGTTCGTCACGCTGCGGCTGGCCGCCCGCACCCGGGCCGAAGGGAGCACGACATGAAGGCTGCCGACATGGACGCCGCCGAGCTGCGGTCGGCCCTGCTCGGGCTGGAGATCTTCGCCGGGCTCACCGCGGACCAGCTGGACTGGCTGGTGTCCGTCTCCGAGCCCCGGGTCCTCGCCGACGGGGAGGTCCTGTTCCGTGACGGCGAGGAGGCCACCGGCTTCCACGTGCTGCTCGAGGGCGGCCTGGTCGTCACCAAGGTCGTCGACGGCCGGGAGGAGGTGCTGACCCGGCACTCCACCGAGGAGGGGAGCGCCGCCGCCGAGGAGCACGACGGCAAACCCTCCGCCGCGCACCGCTTCACCGGCGAGCTGCCGCTGCTGACGGACGGGGCGTACGTGGCCACCGCCGCCGCGAGCGGGCCGGCCACGACCGTCGTCGCGTACCCGAAGCCGGTGTTCTTCGAGATGCTGACCCGCTGCCACGGGGTGGCGGCCGTGCTGATCCCGGTGCTGGCCTGGCGGATCAAGTCCTCCGAGGTGCAGGCCCGCAAACGGGCCACCGTCGAGGCGCTCGGCACCCTGGCCGCCGGCCTGGCGCACGAGCTGAACAACCCGGCGGCCGCGGTCGCCCGGGCCGCCCAGGAGCTGGCACCGGCCCTGGAGGGGCTGACCCGGACCGCCCAGGCCTGGGGCGCCGCCGCGACGGGCGCGGAGCGCTCCGTGTTCGACCGGCTGGCCGAGGAGCTCGACAAGCTGCCGCCGCCGGTCACCACCGACCCGCTCGCCCAGGCCGACGCCGAGGAGGAGATCACCGACTGGGCCGAGGAGGCGGGCACCGAACGGCCCGGGCTGCTCGGCTCGGGGATCTCCGACCTCGGGCTGGAACTGGGCTGGCTGCTGGAGCGGCTGGAGGGGATCGGCGAGCCGGCCCTGCCCTCGGCCCTCGATCACCTGGCGGCCCTGCTGGAGATCCGCTCGCTCGCCGCGGAGCTGCGTGCGGCGGGTCCGAGGATCTCCCAACTGGTCGCCGCCACCCGGGATTACGCCAATCTCGACCGGGCGCCCGAACAGCGCTTCGCGGTGGCCGACGGGATCGAGAACACGCTGGTCGTGCTGCGTTCCAAGCTCGCCGGCATCACCATCGTGCGTGAGTACGAGCCCGGCCTGCCCGAACTGACGGGCTATCCGAGTGAGTTGAACCAGGTGTGGACCAACCTGGTCGACAACGCGGCCGAGGCCATGGAAGGCGCCGGCACGCTGACCCTGCGGGTCCGCGCGGAAGGGGTCTGCCTGGTCGTCGAGATCGCCGACACCGGGCGGGGCATCCCCGAGGACTCCCTGCCGCGGATCTTCGAACCCTTCTACACGACCAAGGACGTGGGGAAGGGCACGGGCCTCGGGCTGCACCTCAGCTACCGCATCGTGACCCAGCGCCACAACGGCTCGATCACGGCCCGCTCCCGTCCCGGCGAGACCCGGATGGTCGTCCGGCTGCCGCTCACCGGGGCGGCCGCCTGCGCAGAAACACCTGATGAACCCACCTCCACCCGCTCCACCACCCGCCCCACCACCCGTTGAGAGAATGGAGTCGACATGGCCAAGTACGACATCTCCAAGCTGCACCCGGTGTTCGTCCGCCAGATGGAGGCGCTGGCGGCCCTGGACATCGAGGCGGTGATGAAGAACTACACCGACGACGCCGTGCTGCTGCGCTTCGAGGGCGTCTCGGTCGGGATCGAGGCCGTGCGGGAGACGTTCACGGGCTACCTGACGGTGAAGCCGACCCTCGTGGAGCTCCAGGAGTACATCGAGACCGAGGACACGATCTTCTACCGCGCGATCATGAACCTGAACGGCGAACCGGAGCACGCGTTCGGGACACTCGTGGTCCGCGATGGCCGGATCTGGCGCCAGACCGCCGGTTTCGGCGGCTGACCAACGATATCTGGGTAGCGTGTGCGGGGAGGGCGAAGGCAGCGCCCTCCCCGCTCGTGCAAGCCGTCCACGGAGATCGGGGCGGATGCCGGCGAAAATGGCAAAGGGGAGGTCATGGAACGCGAAACCGGACGTGTCGAGGCATTCAGTGACGGGGTATTCGCCATCGTCATCACGATTCTGGTTCTGGAACTGAAGGTTCCGAAAGAAACGGGATCGGACTTCTGGCACGGCGTGTGGGAACAGTGGCCGCATTACGCCGCATACGTGGTGAGCTTCCTCATCATCGGCGTGATGTGGGTGAACCACCACACCATCTTCAGTCACCTGAAGCGGGTGGACCGGCAGCTGTTGTTCCTGAATCTCCTGGTGCTGATGGTGGTATCGGTGATTCCCTACACCACCACCGTGCTCGCCGAGCACCTCGTCGAGGAAGGCGGCTCCGCCAACGCCGCGGCGATCCTCTACAGTTCGGTCACCGTCGCCTACGCGCTCGCGTTCCTGGCCTTCTGGTGGTACGTCACCCGGGTCGGCCACCTCTTCCACGAACGGGTGGACAAAGAGGGTGCCCGGGCCACCCGCGTCCGCTTCGGCCTCGGCGCCGTGGCGTACCCCTTGACCGTTCTCCTGTCCTTCTTCTCCGCACCGCTCACTCTCGTCGCACACTTCCTGATCGCGCTCTACTACGCGGCGAACCAGATCCCGATCCCCCTCGTGGTAGAGGAAGAGCGGCTCGAATCTGCGAGCGACCTCAGGAAGTAGCCGCCGGGGCCTACGGCCGTTCTGTACGGTCAAGTAGGGTATTGGATCTAGTGGTCGCGGGGGAGGCCCAGATGGCTCGCGTAGTTCTGCCGGAGGATTCCACGAAGGAAATCTCCGAATTGATCGACGTCCTGATCTCTCTTTTCTTCGAATCCTTACCCCGGCGGGACCAGCGAAACTGGGCCCGCGTTTATCTGAACGGCCTCGTGCGGACCAGTGGGAAGAAAACAATCCGCAACATCGCCGGAACAGGGGCCAGCTCGGTCGAACAGAGCCTGCAGCAGTTCATCAGCAAGTCCCCATGGGACTGGACCCCGGTACGCCGCTCCCTCGCCCAGTACCTCGAACGCACCGCCCAGCGTCCACTCGCCTGGGTGGTCCAGCCCATGGTGATCGAGAAGGCCGGCGACCGCTCGGTCGGCGTCGGGCGCCAGTTCGTCCCCCAGCTCGGCCGCACGGCCAACTGTCAGCAGGCCAGCGGCATCTGGCTCGCCTCCAGCGAGGCCAGCTTTCCCGTCGAATGGACCCTCACCCTCCCCGGGCCCTGGACGAACGAGCTGATGCGCCGCCGACGGGCCGGCATCCCCGACACCGCCCGCTCGCTCACCCCCGCCCAGGACGCCGTACACGCCGTCCAGCGGATGGCCGCCGGCTGGCAACTCCAGCGCCGGCCGGTGGTGATGGAGGTCGCCAACACCGACATCCCGCAGAGCATCGAGTCCTTCGCCCTCCAGGACATCCCCTTCGTCTTCAAGGTCGACGGCTCGCTGCCCGTCTCCTTCGGCGGTGCCGGCAGGCACAAGCCCGGACCGCACACCGCACCCGCCCGCGAACTCATCGACTCCCTGCGCTCCCAGCGGCGCGCCGTCGAATGGACCCGGCACGGCCGCGCCGAAGGAGCAGTGACCCTGCTGACCTCGGCCGCCATCCTCGCGACCCCCGGCGAGGACCGGCCCGCCCCCCTGCCGCCCACCCCGCTCCTGCTCGTCGGCGCCTGGACCGAAGCCGCCCTGCTGCCCTCCGAGTTCTGGATCACCAACATCGGCGACCGGCCGCTGGCCCAGCTCTTCCTGCTCGCCAAACTCACCGACCGGGTATCCCTCGATTTCACCGAGACCTGCGAACCCGTAGGCATCCGTGATTTCGAGGGCCGCTCCTTCCGTGGCTGGCACCACCACGCCACGCTCGCGAGTGTCGCCCACGCGTCGAAACTGCTCGGCGCGCGCGGCAGGGTCCCCGACGGATTCCCCGCCCCCGGCCGGCCCGCGCCGCTCGGCGTGGCGGGGCACGTGTCCCGCCCCGGGGTGCCCGGACCCGTACCGCGCACCGGACCGCCGCCCGTGCTGCCGCCCCGGCCGCTGATCCCCGGCCAGAGCGCGAGACGCGAGTACATCCGCTGATGCTCGACATCGCCGAGGAACTACGCGCGTGGTGCGCCGCCCGCCGGGAATTCGCCCTGGCCACCGTCGTCGCCGTCAGCGGGAGCGCGCCGCGCGGCCCCGGCGCCTCCCTCGCCGTCGACACAGGGGGCACCGCACTCGGCTCCATATCCGGGGGCTGCGTGGAATCCGCCGTGCACGAGCTCTGCCTCGATGCGATCTCCTCCGGGGAGGGCGGCGTGCACCGCTTCGGCTACAGCGACGACGACGCCTTCGCCGTCGGCCTGACCTGCGGGGGAGTCCTGGACGTGCTGGTCACCCCGGTACGCGGGCACGACCCGGTGCGGCCCGTCCTCGGCTCCGTGCTCGACGCCGCCGCCGCAGGGGCCAGGGCCGCGCTCGCCCGGGTGGTCTCCGGCCCGCCGCCGCAGCTCGGGCGGGCCCTCGCCGTCCACCCCGACGGATCGTACGAGGGCTGCCTGGGCGGGGGGACGGCCCTGGACCGGGCCGCCGCCCGCCGGGTACGGGACCTGCTGCTGGCCGGGCGCACCGGGACCGCCGAACTCGGCACCGCGGGCGGACTGTGCGGGCAGCCGCTGACCCTGCTGGTCGAATCCGCCGCCGAACCGCCCCGGCTGATCGTCTACGGGGCCATCGACTTCGCCGCCGCCCTCGCCCGGATCGGTGCCTTCCTCGGACACCGGGTCACCGTCTGCGACGCCCGGCCCGTCTTCACGACGCCCGCCCGCTTCCCCGACGCCGACGAGGTGGTCGTGGACTGGCCCCACCGGCACCTGGCCGCGGAATGGGAGGCCGGCCGGGTGGACTCCCGTACGGCCGTCTGCGTCCTGACCCACGACGCCAAGTTCGACGTACCGCTGCTCGCCCTCGCCCTGCGGCTGCCGCTGGGATACGTGGGAGCCATGGGATCGCGGCGCACCCACACCGAGCGCGCTCAGCGGCTGCGCGACGAGGGGGTGCCGCAGGACGCGCTCGCCCGGCTGCGCTCACCCATCGGGCTGGACCTCGGCGGCGCCACCCCCGAGGAGACGGCCCTGGCCATCGCCGCCGAGTTCACGGCGGCCCGGTACGGCGGATCGGTTCTTCCGCTGAGTCACCGCCTGGGCCCGGTGCACGCCGGCCGCTCCGGCTCCGGCCTCTTCCGGGACCAAGGTCCCGTAGGAACAGACCACAGGGCCCGGTATGTCCTGGACGATCAGCCCGGGCGGCATTGATGCCGGGCCGTGGGAGAATGAAGTACGTGCGTTTCCTCGGCCACTCCGCCGGGGCCGTAGCCGGATCCTTCGATCGACTGGGATGTTCAGCACGTGCGTTTCCTCAATGACCAGAAGCCGCCGTACGACCTGACGTACGACGATGTGTTCATGGTGCCGAGCCGCTCCGCGGTCGGTTCCCGCCAGGGAGTGGACCTCTCCTCCCCCGACGGCACCGGCACCACCATTCCGCTCGTCGTGGCGAACATGACCGCCATCGCGGGCCGCCGCATGGCCGAGACGGTGGCCCGCCGCGGTGGCATCGTGGTCATCCCGCAGGACATCCCGATCGAGGTCGTCACCGACGTCATCTCCTGGGTGAAGACCCGCCACCTCGTGCTCGACACCCCGATCACGCTGGCGCCCACCCAGACCGTCGCCGACGCGCTGTCCCTGCTGCCCAAGCGGGCCCACGGCGCCGGTGTCGTCGTCGACGCGGACGGCCGCCCCATCGGCGTCGTCACCGACCACGACCTCACCGGCGTGGACCGCTTCACCCAGCTCTCCGAGGTCATGTCGAAGGAGCTCCTGCTCATCGACGCCGACATCGACCCCCGCGAGGCCTTCAACCAGCTCGACGCCGGCCACCGCAAGCTGGCCCCGGCCGTCGACAAGGACGGCAGGCTCGTCGGCATCCTGACCCGCAAGGGCGCGCTCCGCGCGACGCTGTACACCCCGGCCACCGACGCCGACGGCAGGCTGCGCATCGCCGCGGCCGTCGGCATCAACGGCGACTTCGTGCAGAAGGCCAAGCAGCTGCTCGACGCGGGCGTGGACACGCTCGTCATCGACACGGCCCACGGCCACCAGGAGTCGATGATCAACGCGATCAAGGCCGTGCGCGCGCTGGACCCGCAGGTCCCGATCGTGGCCGGCAACATCGTCGCCGCCGAGGGCGTCAAGGACCTCATCGACGCCGGCGCCGACATCATCAAGGTCGGTGTGGGCCCCGGCGCCATGTGCACCACCCGCATGATGACCGGCGTGGGCCGCCCGCAGTTCTCCGCGGTGCTGGAGTGCGCGGCCGAGGCCAAGAAGTACGGCAAGCACGTGTGGGCCGACGGCGGCGTCCGGCACCCGCGCGACGTGGCGATGGCGCTGGCCGCCGGCGCCGCGAACGTGATGATCGGCTCCTGGTTCGCCGGTACGTACGAGTCCCCGGGCGACCTCCAGCAGGCGGCCGACGGCCGCTTCTACAAGGAGTCCTTCGGCATGGCGTCGGCGCGCGCCGTGCAGAACCGCACCTCCGAGGAGTCGGCGTACGACCGGGCGCGCAAGGGCCTCTTCGAGGAGGGCATCTCCACCTCGCGGATGTTCCTGGACCCGGCCCGCCCGGGCGTCGAGGACCTGATCGACTCGATCATCGCGGGCGTCCGCTCGTCGTGCACCTACGCGGGCGCGGGCTCCCTCGCGGAGTTCGAGGAGAAGGCCGTGGTCGGCGTCCAGTCGGCGGCGGGCTACGCCGAGGGCAAGCCGCTCCACGCCAGCTGGAGCTAGTGCACTCCGGTGGCCCGGGCCCGTCCCCAGCGGACGTGGTCCGGGCCACCGCCTTTTGCGCGGGTCCGTCCCCAGCGGACGTGGTCCGGGCCACCGCCTTTTGCGCGGGTCCGTCGCGGCCCGCGTGCGGAGCGGAAACCGTTCACCGGGGACCGTTCGGCGTGCCGTTCGACCGGTCGGCGCAGGCCGGGCGCGGATACGCCATGCGGCGGATCACTCCGGGCGCCGGGTGGGCCACGCTCAGGTCCTCCGACCTGGAAGGGGCACCCCGTGACCAGTACCCTCTGCCGCCGCACCGACGCGCACGCCCTCGCGCGCCTGCACAGCGAACACGGCAAGGCCCTCTACGGCTTCCTCCTCGGTCTCACCTCCGGCGACCGGCACCGCGCCGAGGACCTCGTCCAGGAGACCCTGTTCCGCGTCTGGAAGAACCCCGAGGCGCTGGAGAGCGGCCACGCGTCCATACGGCCCTGGCTGTACACCGTCGGCCGGCGCCTCGCCATCGACGCCCGGCGGGCCCGCCGGGCGCGGCCCGCCGAGGTCGGGCCGGAGGCCCTCGACGCACACGCGCCCGCCGCCGACGACCGGACCGAGCAGGCCGTCACCGGCCTCGACGTCCGCGACGCGCTGAGAGCGCTCAGCCCCGAGCACCGCGCCGTGCTCGTGCAGATCTACTTCCGCGGGTCGTCGGTGTGCGAGGCGGCCCAGGCGCTCGGCGTCCCGGTCGGCACCGTCAAATCGCGTACGTACTACGCCCTGCGGGCCCTCCGCGAGGCCATGCCCGGCTACGGCCCCGGCCCCGGCCCCGGCCCCGGCCTCGGTCCGGGTCCCGGTTCCGGCCGCCGCGCCGCCGCCTGAGCGGCCACCGCGGCCCGCGAGCGGACCTGCAGTTTCGCCAGGATGTGCGACACGTGCGTCTGGACCGTCCGCGTGGACAGGAAGAGGGTGCGCGCGATCTCCGGGTTCGAGCGGCCCTGCGCGACGAGCAGCGCCACCGTCACCTCCGCCGGGGTCAGCGCCTCCCACCCGTTCGCCGGCCGCCGCCGCGCCGCACGGCTGCCGCGCCGGACGCCCAGGCTCCGCAGCCGGGCGTCGGCCCGCGCGGTGTCCCACCGCGCGCCCGGCCCCTCGTACGCGGCCACCGCCCGGGTCAGCGCCGACCGCGCCGCCGCCAGGTCGCCGTGCCAGGCCCGGGCCACCGCGAGGTCCTCCCACGCCTGGCCCAGCACCAGCGGCCCGCCGGCGAGCTCCGCCCGCTCCCGTACCCGCGCCAGCAGCTGCGGGTCCTGGGCGAACAGGCCCCGGCAGCGCAGCAGGGCCAGCGCCGGGCCCGGATACTCGGCCAGCGCCCCCGCCGTCCGCCCGCAGGCCGCCACCGCCGCCCGGGCCGTGGCCGTGTCCCCGCACTCCAGGGCCAGCCGGACGAGCTCCGACAGCGCCCAGGGCCGCTCGTACGTCATCGCCTCGTCCGGGTTCTGCGCCAGCATCGGCAGCAGCTCGCGCACCGCGTCCGCCGGCCGGCCCGCGCGCTCCGCCAGCAGGGCCCGGGCCAGCAGCACGTACCCGCTGTAGCGGCGCGCCGCCGCGGCCGTGAAGGCGTCCGGAGGCAGTCGGACGAGCTCGGCCCCCGCCGCAGCGCACTCGTCCCGGTGGCCCAGGACGAGCGCGCGCAGCCCGTGCACCACCACCGGCAGCCAGCCGTCCGACACCGGCAGGCCGTCGGCCCGTGCCAGCCCGTCGAGGGCCGCGTCCCAGTCGCCGAGCCGGTAGTGGAACCCGGCGAGCAGCGCCTCGGTCACCACCAGCCGCCCCGTAGAGCGGGTGGCGAGCGCCAGCTCCCGCGCCTCCCGCAGCGCCGCCGCCACGGGCTCCGGCTCGTCGAACCGCAGGTGCCCCTCGGCCTGGTTGGCGAGCAGCAGCAGCCGTACGTCGTTGGCCACCGGGCTGCGGCGGGCCCACGCGATCCCCTCGGCGACGTGGCGCAGCGACTCCCGGCCGCGGCCGAGGTGGAACAGCGCGAAGGCCATCGCGTGATGGGCCTCCGCCCCGCACAGCGGATCGTCCAGCCGGGCCGCCTGCGCCACCACCGGCACGGCCAGCGTATGCGCCTGTGCCGCACAGCCCAGTTCGGCCAGGGCCAGGACCCGGCAGGCCTCCAGCCGCAGCCGGAGCGCGGGGGAGGGGACCCCCTCCTCCAGCGCGTCCTCGGTGACGGCCAGCGAACGGGCCATGTCCCCCTGGATCATCAGCGCCGACACCAGTTTGAAGGCCAGCACCGCGCGGGCCCCGGGCTCCGTGGCCCGCTCGTGCAGGGTGACGAGGAGCTCCGCCGACTCGGGGCGGCGCAGCAGCAGGGCGGCGTCCGCGAGGCTGCCCTCCAGGGCCTCCCGGTCCGCGCAGTCGGCCCGGGCGACGGCCCGCTCCAGCAGCTCGGCGGCCGCCGCGGGCGCCTCCGCGATCAGGGACTGCGCCGAGTCCGCCAGCCAGTGGACCGCCCAGCGGTCCAACGCCCCGCCGGCCAGGAGCTGTCCGGCGGTCCGGGCCGGATCGTGCCCGGCCTCGGCCAGTGCCCGGGCCGCGTCCTGGTGCAGGGCGGACCGGGCGGCACGGGGCAGTTCCGCGTACAGGGCGCGGCGCAGCGCCGGCTGCCGGAAGCGCAGCCGCTCGCCGGTGTCCTCCAGCAGCCCGGCGAGGAGCGGCTCCTCCAGCTCGGCCAGCACCTCCCGGGCGGGCCTGGCCAGGACGAGGGCCAGCTCGCGCGGGGTGAAGGCCGGGCCGAGCAGCGCCGCGTGCCGCAGGGTGGTGTACGCGGGCCGGGAGAGGTAGCCGAGGCCCCGCGGGAGGGAGGCGGGCGGCTCCGGCAACTCCCCTTCGGGCACGAGCAGTTCGGCAACCGCCTCGACTGCTCGCCCGTCCCCGTCGTCGCGGCCCGCGCCCCCACCGCCGACCGGGGCGGGATGCCCGCCGGTGACCTCGATGAGGTGGGCCCACTGCGTGGTCAGCTCCCGCAGCAGGCGGGGGTTGCCACCCGCCCGGGCGGCGGCCCGGAGCAGGCGTGGCCCGGGCTCGGCGCCCAGCATCCCGCGGAGCACCTCGGCCGTCTCCGCCCCGGTCAGCGGCTCCAGCCGGACGGTCCGCCCGCCGGGCCCGCCCCCCAGCTCGGCGCACAGCTGCTCCACCTCCGGGCGGCGGGGCAGTGGCCGCCGGGCCGTCGCCAGCAGGAGCGGCAGCCGGTCCGCCGCCTGGGCCAGGCGCCGCCACAGCAGCAGCGTGGCGGGGTCCGCCCAGTGCAGGTCGTCCAGCACCAGCAGCAGCGGGCCCCGCGCACACCGCGCCTCGACCCCGGACACCAGCAGGTCCGTCGCGGCGAGCCACGCCCCGCCGGGATACGCGGCCTCCCGGGCCTCCCGCAGCAGGGCGACCACGGCCGCCCGGCCGGGGCCGTCGGGATGCAGGCAGTCCAGCGCGGCCCGCAGCGGCAGCCCCGCCGTGAACGGGTCGGCGGCCCCGTAGCGCACCCGGCAGCCCAGCGCCGCCGCCTCGGCCAGGGCCTCGCGCACCAGGGCGGTCCGCCCCGCGCCGGGCTCGCCCTCCACGACCAGCCGGCCCCCGCGGCCCCGCGCGCCGCCGCTCACCCACTCCCGTACCCCGTCACGCTGCTGTTCCCGCCCGGCCCGCACGTCGGTGAACCTCCCCAGACCGTCCTCCGGCTCAGTAGCGGCGATGCTGCTCACCGGGCAGCGAACTGTGTACCCCGGCCCGGTACTTGGGGATCCGGAGGGTGATCTTCATGCCCGCTCCGACCCCCGTCTCGATCACCGGGCCGTACGCGTCCCCGTACACCTGCCGGATCCGCTCGTCCACGTTCGTCAGTCCGATGCCCGACGAGGATCCGCCCCGCTCCCCGGCGAGGATGCGCCGCAGCACGGCCGGGTCCATGCCGACCCCGTTGTCCTCGATGGTGATCACGGCCTCCGCGCCGGCGTCCCGGGCGGCGATCGTGATCAGGCACTCCTCGGTGGAGTCCTCCAGGCCGTGCTTGACGGCGTTCTCCACCAGGGGCTGCAGGCACAGGAAGGGCAGCGCCACCGGCAGCACCTCGGGTGCCACCTGGAGCGTCACCTTCAGCCGGTCTCCGAACCGGGCTCCGGCCAGCGCCAGGTACTGCTCGATGGAGCGCAGTTCCTCGGCGAGGGTGGTGAACTCGCCGTGCCGGCGGAAGGAGTAGCGCGTGAAGTCGGCGAACTCCAGCAGCAGGTCCCGGGCCCGCTCCGGATCGGTGCGCACGAACGAGGCGATCGCTGCGAGGGAGTTGAAGATGAAGTGCGGGGAGATCTGCGCCCGCAGCGCCTTGATCTCCGCCTCCATCAGCCGGGTCCGCGAGCGGTCCAGCTCGGACAGCTCCAGCTGGACGGAGACCCACCGGGCGACCTCCGTCGCGGCCCGCACGAGCACCGCCGACTCCCGCGAACCGTACGCCACGAGCGCGCCGAGGACCCCGTCCTCGCCGGTGAGCGGGGCGACGACCGCCCACTTCAGCGGGCAGTCGGGCCGTGTGCACCCGGTCCGTACGCTCTGGCTGCGCCCCGAGTCCAGCATCACCGTGACCCGGGCCATCGCCCGCCGCTGGTGGTGGTCGGCGCCCGGCCCGTCCCAGGCCAGCACCGCCCGGCGGTCGGTGAGGCACAGCGCCTCCGTGCCGAGCAGCGAGCGCAGCCGCCTGGCGGCCTTGCGGGCGGCGTCCTCGGTGAGCCCGGCGCGCAGCGGGGGCGCGGCCAGCGAGGCGGTGTGCAGGGTGTGGAAGGTGGCCCGTTCCACGGGGGTGCCGAGGGAGGGGCCGCTCGCCCGCTCGCCGCGCCGGGCCTGCCACCGGCCGCCGGCCCAGCCCAGGCCCGTCAGCAGGGCGGCGCCCGCCACCGACAGCACCGAGAGCACCGCTCCGGTCACGGAGCACCGCCCACGCGGGCCGTGGCCCCCGCCGCCGCGCGCCCGGACCCGCAACCTCCGGCGCCGGTCACGCTCTCCGGGAGGTGCAGCCGGGCCAGGGTCGCCGCCGTCCCCGCCGGGATCCGCGACCGGGTGGCCAGCGAAACGAGCACCATCGTCAGGAACCCCAGCGGCACCGACCACGCCGCCGGCCAGGCCAGCAGCGTGTGCGCCCAGCCCGCAGGGGGCAGCCCCGCCCGGGTCGCCAGCGCCGCGCCCAGCGCCGCCCCGCCCCCCATGACCAGCCCGGCCACCGCACCCGGCGGGGTCAGCCCGCGCCACCAGATGCCCAGCACCAGCAGCGGGCAGAAGGACGAGGCCGACACCGCGAACGCCAGCCCCACCGCGTCCGCCACCGGCACCTCGGCCAGCAGCATGCTCCCGGCCAGCGGCACCAGCATCGCCGCCGGCACCGCGATCCGGAACGACCCCACCCCCCGTGCCGGCAGCACGTCCTGGTGGAGCACCCCGGCCACCGCCATGGTCAGCCCCGACGCCGTCGACAGGAACGCCGCGAACGCGCCCCCGGCCAGCAGCGCCCCCAGCAGGTCGCCGAGCACCCCGCCCAGCATCCGTTCCGGCAGCACCAGCACCGCCGCGTCCGCGTCCCCGGTCAGGGCCAGTTCCGGCGCGTACGTACGGCCGAGCACCCCGTACACCGGCGGCAGCAGGTAGAAGGCGCCGAGCAGCCCGAGCACCGCCAGGGTGGTGCGCCGCGCGTCGCGGCCGTCGGGGCTCGTGTAGAACCGCACCGCGACGTGGGGCAGGCCCATCGTGCCGAGGAAGGTGGCCAGGACCAGCCCGTACGTCGCGTACAGGCCCAGCGCCGGCCGGCCCCCGCCCAGCGGCTCGGACCAGCGGGCGGCATCCGGCCCGGACGTCGCCCGGGTCTGCGGAACCGGGGTGTCCGCGGCGAACTCCAGCCGCGCCCGGGCCCGTACGGAGTGCTCGCCGGGCTCCAGCGTCAGTGGCGCGCCCGAGTAGGACCGCCCGTCGACCTGCCCGGTGACCTTCAGCGCCAGCGGCGCGTCCAGGGACAGCCTGACGTCCTCGGCGAGGGTGACGGCGGTGTGCTCGCGGAACACCGCCGGGGCGTCGAAGGAGGCGCGCGGCGCCCCGTCCCCGGCCCAGGCGGCGAGCAGGAAGAACGCGGGCACCAGCAGCGCGGTCAGCTTCAGCCAGTACTGGAACGCCTGCACGAAGGTGATGCTCCGCATGCCGCCGGCCGCGACGGCCGCGGTCACGACGAACGCGACGACCACCCCGCCCACCCAGTGCGGGGCCCCGGTCAGGATCTCCAGGGTCAGCCCGGCGCCCTGCAGCTGAGGCATCAGGTACAGCCAGCCGACCCCGACCACGAACAGCACCGCGACCCGGCGCACCGCCTGCGACTCCAGCCGCGCCTCGGCGAAGTCGGGCAGCGTGTACGCCCCCGAGCGCCGCAGCGGGGCGGCCACCAGCGCGAGCAGCACCAGGTATCCGGCGGTGTAGCCGACGGGGTACCAGAGCATTTCGGGCCCCTGGAGCAGCACCAGACCGGCCACCCCGAGGAAGGAGGCCGCGGAGAGGTACTCCCCGCTGATCGCGGCCGCGTTGAGCCGGGGCCCCACCGTCCGCGAGGCGACGTAGAAGTCGGAGGTGGTCCGCGATATGCGCAGGCCGAGCGCGCCGAGCAGCACCGTGACCAGGACGACGACGGTGACCGCGGTCAGCGCGTACGTCTGGTTCAACGGTCGGTCCCTTCGGCACGGGGGAGGAGGGGGTACCGGAGTCTACGCACGCCCGCGGACCGGGCAACAGGCGTGAACCGGGCCGATCCCGGGGTCTCCCACCGGCCGAAAAGGGGTGTCAGTGCGCGGGGTCGCGGTGCTCCGCGCAGTCCCGCAGCGCGATCTCCAGCTCCACGTACGAGTCCTCTGCGCGCCGGAACGCCAGTGTCAGGGCCGCCTCCGCGCGGGGCGGCAACTGCTGCCGGACGCCCTCGTTGGCCTCGTACAGCACGTCGGCCCAGCGCGCGGCGGCGCTGCGCAGCCGCGCGAGCAGCACCTCGGCCTCGGCGGGCCCGGCGGGCCGGGTACGGGGCAGCACGGCCAGCGCGTCGAGCAGCGCCTGGATCTCGGCCATCCGCACCCCCCTGCTCGTTGCCGCCGCCCGCTCCTTCCGGACCGGCGGCTCCACGATAGGTCCGGGCCGGGCCGGCCGAGGGCGCGCGGGGCCGCCCTGCGACCGACGGCAGCGGCGGGGCGCCGTACGCCCCGTGCGGTGCGACGAACGGCGCCCCCGCACGCCGGACGGTCGCCGCCCGGCCGGACGGTCACCGCACGCCGGACGGTCGCCGCGCGTCCGGCGGCGCACCGCCGGGCCGGGCCCGCGGCGCCGGGTGGCGGGCCTGGGCACCGGTGTCTGGCTCCGCCGCCGGGGCGGCGGCCCCCGCCGGGCCGGTGCACCGGCCCGGCGCTATCCGGTCGCCTGGCGCATCAGCAGGTCCCGCAGCTGGCGCGCGTGGCGGCGGCTGACCTGCAGCTCGGCCGATCCGACGCGGACGCTGGTGGTCCCGGCGTCCAGCCGGAGCTCGTCGATGCGGCCCAGCGCCACGAGGTGCCGGCGGTGGATGCGGACGAAACCGCGGGCCGCCCAGCGCTCCTCCAGCGTGGAGAGCGGGATGCGGACCAGGTGGCTGCCCTCGTCGGTGTGCAGCCGGGCGTAGTCGCCCTGGGCCTCGACGTACGCGATGTCGGCGATCGCCACGAACCGGGTGACGCCGCCCAGTTCGACGGCGATCTGGTCCGGGGTGCGCTCGGCGACGGTCACCTCGGGAGCGGGGCGCCGCTGCACCGGGATGCTCGGACCGGCCGGCTCCGCGGGCCCGGCTTGCTGAGCGGCGGTCCGGCCCAGCTGGGCACGGGCCCGCCGGACCGCCTCGGCGAGCCGCTCGGGACGGACCGGCTTGAGGACGTAGTCCACGGCCTTGAGGTCGAAGGCCTGGACGGCGAATCCCTCGTGGGCGGTGACGAACACGATCAGCGGCGGTTGCGCGAACCCGGCCAGCAGCCGGGCGATGTCGAGGCCGGTCAGCCCCGCCATGTGGATGTCGAGGAAGACGACGTCGATGCCGTCGGGCCCGTCGGGGCCGGTCTCCAGGGCCCGGGTGATCCGCCGCAGGGCCTCGGTGGCGTCCGAGGCGCCCTCGGCGCTCAGCACCCGGGGGTCGGAGCGCAGCAGGTAGAGGAGTTCCTCGAGGAGCGGCTTCTCGTCGTCGACGGCCAGTACGCGCAGCATGCGGTGGAGTCTAGGGACGACGGCGCCGGGGTGGAACGGTGCGCGGCCCGCCTGCCGGGGGGAGGGGGCAGGGGGCCGCGCGGTCCGTCGGTGGGGGGAGGGGGGAGGAGGCGGTCAGGAGGTGATCAGGAGGTGGTGATCAGCTTGCCGTCGGGGGAGACGGCGTACCAGGTGCCGCCGACGCCCTGCCCGTTGATGTCGCCGGCCTTCTTGTCGCCGGTGAAGGTGTAGACGGGCCAGCAGTCGATCGCCTGCTGCTTCATGCCGTCCGGGCGGTCCAGGACGGAGTAGCCCTTCTCGACGATGCCCTTGGCGTTGGCCTTGTCCACCGGGGGCACGACCGGCCACTTGGCCACGCAGTCGCCGGTGCAGTTGGAGGCCATCGGCCAGGCGGTGTCCTTCTTGAACCGGTAGACGGTCATGCCGTTGCCGTCGACGATGTGCTCGCCCAGCTTGGGGTCCTTGGCCACCGTCAGGGCGCCGGCGGCCTGGCCCGCACCGGCCGGTGCCGCGGGCGCCGCGGGCGCGGCGGCGGCCTTCGCGGCCTTCTTGCCGTCGGGGGCGAGCGCGAACCACGTGCCGCCGACGCCCTGCCCGTTGGTCTCGCCCGCCTTGGTGTCCTTGCTGTAGCGGTACACGGGCCAGCCGCCCACGGTCAGCTGCTTGCTGCCGTCGCTGCGGACCACCTCGCCGAGCACCGACGGGTCCATGCCCGCGGCGGCGGTGGCGTCACCGGCCGGGACCACCGGCCAGGTCTTCGCGCAGTCCCCTTCGCAGTTGGACTTCGGCGGCTTGGCGGTGTCCTTGTCGAAGCGGTAGAGGGTGAAACCGGCGCTGTCGGCGAGGACGGAGCCGAGCTGCTCGTTCTGGGCGATCGCCAGCTGGCCGGCGCCCTTGGCGCTCGCGCCGGCGGCGGATCCCGCGCCGTAGTCGGAGCCGTAGTCCCCTGCTGCGGCGGGAGCCGCGGCCGCGGCACCGGCGGGCTTCGCGTCGGCGGCCTTGGTGTCGTCCCCGCCGCAGGCGGTCGCCGTGAGGGCGACGACGACTGCCACGGCCGCCAGGGTGGTTCCGCGCTTGATGCCCATCTGATCTCTCCCACGTTCGGTGTCTCCGTGTCCGCCGCCCGTCTCCGGTGCGCCGGCAACTGTGACAAGGACACGCCCTGTCGGGGTCGATCTGTTCAAGGCGGTGTGTGTGGGCTGTTTCACTCACCCCGCGCCGAACCCGGCGCGGCGCAGAGCCGTGACCACAGCGAGGCCGAGGACCTGGTGTCCGCCGTCGTTGGGGTGCAGCCCGTCCTCCAGGTGCTGCGGTCCCAGCAGGTCACGGCCCGGCAGCAGGACGAGACGGTCGTCCCCGGCGGCGATCCGGTCGCGGACGGCCCGCTCCATCGCGTCGCGCAGGGCGCCCAGGGTGGCGCCGAGCCGGTTCGGGGTGCGCTCCGCGTCGGGCCGCAGGACGGGGGAGAGCAGCAGCAGCGGGGTCCGCGGGTGCCCCTGGCGGACCAGATCGAGGAACGCGCGGGTGGTCTCGTACAGCAGTGGCACCGAAAAGGGCACGCGGGACCAGCAGTTGGTGCCGAACGCGAGGGTGAGGACGTCCGCGGGGAGGCTCGCGATCTGCTCGGCGGTGGCGAGTTCCCCGCGGGCGGCGCCCGCGTACCCGAGGTTGACGGTGTCCCAGCCCAGGGCGCGGCCGGCGACGGCGGGCCAGCCGTGGGCGGGCCGGGTGGACCACCAGCCCTCGGTGATCGAATCGCCGTGCACCACCCAGCGCGGTGCCGGCGGCGCCGGGGCCACGGCCCCGCCGATCCCGCGCAGGCCGAGGATCAGCGGGGACTGCGCCTCCGGCGGGTGGACGGTGAACGGGCCGGGCCCGCCGGGGAGTTCGATGCGTACGACGGCCTCGGCCGCGGGTTCGGTCCAGACCTCGCGGACCACCCCGTGGCGGTCCCACAGGGCGAAGCCGTGCGCCAGGTCGCGCAGTGCGTCGGTGGGGCCGGGCACGGTCGCCCGGTAGCGGATCTCCACCGCGTGCGCGCCGTGCGCCGTGAACTCCAGACGCACCCCTATCGGGAGGGTGGCCCGCTCCCCGGTGTCCCAGGGCAGCCGCATGCCGTCCGCCGGGTCGGCCCGGACCGGGCGCCCCTTGTCGAGCCAGGCGACTCCGCGCAGGAACGGTCCCGGGTCCAGCCAGTGCGTGGCGGTGCCCTCAGTGATCACTGCGCGCCTCCGGTCGTCAGGGGAGCCGGCTCCGGAGGGGTCGCGGCCCCGTCGCCGGCTCGTGTGACCCGTACCCCGGACGGGCACGTTCCACCGCCGCGGAGTGCAGGCCGTGCGCCCGGGCCGGTTTCCGGCCGGCATGCTGCGGCAGATCTGACGATGTGTCAATAAAGGCGGTCGGGGTGCCGTGCGCACTGATCGATCATCCGCGCGCAACAAAGGACCATCCAGGACAGATCCGCGCAACGATCGTGCGGCAATGTGCAAGGATGGTGCATTACGGGCGGTATCACTCAGCTCGTAGGCTCACTCGCTGTACGTGGAGTGGCGAAGACCGCCTGCTCGGCGGTCCTCCCCATGCCCAGGCTCTTGTCTGTGTCCTGTTCCGGACCGCTGCGGTCGATGCCTCAGTCCCCATCCGCAGTGTCCAAAGGAGTCCCCCCGTGCTCGATCAGGGCCAGGCACCCCCGCTCTCCCCGGAGACGCGCAAGCCCGTGAACCCGCTGATGCGCCGCAAGCCCGTCGAGCGGCTCGTCGCCGAGGGCGGGCAGGGTGACGGCGGCTCGCTGCGCCGCTCGCTCACCATGTGGCAGCTGACCATGATCAGCATCGGTGCCACCCTGGGCACCGGCATCTTCGTCGTCCTCGGCACCGCGGCTCCCAAGGCCGGCCCCGCCGTGACGATCTCCTTCATCCTCGCGGGCCTGACCGCGCTCTTCTCGGCCCTCTCCTACGCCGAGCTGGCCGGCTCCGTCCCGGTCTCCGGCTCCTCGTACTCGTACGCGTACGCCACCATGGGCGAGTTCATAGCCTGGATCTGCGGCTGGTGCCTGGTCCTGGAGTACGCCGTCTCCGTCGCGGCCGTGGCCGTCGGATGGGGCCAGTACCTCAACGAGCTCCTCGACGGGACCATCGGGGTCACCATCCCCGGCTCGGTCTCCGCGCCGCTGGGCGACGGCGGCTTCATCAACCTGCCGGCGCTGGTCGTCGTCCTGCTCTCGATGGTCTTCCTGATGCGCGGGGCCAAGGAGAGCGCCACGATCAACTCGATCATGGTCGCGGTGAAGATCGTCACGCTGCTGCTCTTCATCGGCATCGGCGTCATGGGCATCAAGTCCGGCAACTACACGCCGCTCGCCCCGCTCGGCGTCACCGGCATCAGCGCCGCCGCCTCCACCCTGTTCTTCTCGTACATCGGCTTCGACGCCGCCTCCACCGCCGGTGAGGAGGCCAAGGACCCGAAGAAGGACCTGCCGCGCGCGATCATGCTCTCGCTGGGCATCGTCACCGTCCTCTACGTCCTCGTCGCCTTCGTCGCCGTCGGCGCCATGCCGTGGCAGGACTTCGAGGGCACCGAGGCCGCGCTCGCCCAGATCATGACCGACGTCACCGGCACCAGCGTCTGGGGCGTCGTCCTCGCCGCCGGCGCCGTGATCGCGATCTTCTCCGTCGTCTTCGCCGTCCTCTACGGCCAGACCCGCATCCTCTTCGCGATGTCCCGCGACGGCCTCGTCCCCAAGGTGTTCGCCAAGGTCGACGAGAAGACCGGCGCCCCCCGCGCCAACGTCGTCCTCGTCTCGCTCTTCTGCGGCGTCCTCGCCGCGTTCATCCCGCTGGGCAAGCTCGCCGACGCCACCAGCATCGGCACCCTCTTCGCCTTCGGCCTGGTCAACGTCGCCGTGATCATCCTGCGCCGCACCAAGCCCGACATGCCGCGCACCTTCAAGGTGGCGCTCTTCCCGGTCACGCCGATCCTGGGCTTCCTCGCCTGCGGCTACATGATGTTCAGCCTCGATACGGCCACGTGGATGGTCTTCGGTGGCTGGATGGCCGTCGGCCTCGTGGTGTACTTCAGCTACGGCATCCGCCGCTCCCGACTGGCCACGGATGAAGTGGCCACAGCAGAAATGTGATCCACCCGCAGTGCGACTGAACGATCTCGACGAACGCATCGTGCACGCCCTCGCCGAGGACGCCCGCCGTTCCTACGCGGACATCGGCTCCGAGGTCGGACTCTCGGCCCCGGCCGTGAAACGGCGCGTGGACCGGCTGCGGGCCGAGGGGGCCATCACCGGCTTCACCGTCCGCGTCGACCCCGCCGCCATGGGCTGGGAGACCGAGGGCTTCATCGAGATCTACTGCCGCCACAACACCTCGCCGGACGACATCCGGCGAGGCCTGGAGCGGTACCCCGAGGTGGTGTCCGCGTCGACCGTCACCGGTGACGCGGACGCCCTCGTCCAGGTCTTCGCCTCCGACATGCGGCACTTCGAGCGCGTACTGGAGCGCATCGCGGGCGAACCCTTCGTGGAGCGCACCAAGTCGGTGCTGGTCCTCTCCCCGCTCCTGCGCCGCTTCACCTCGGGCGCCCCGGCCTGACCGCCGTCCCGCTCGAACACCCCCTCGAACACCGCTGCGCCCCGGCATCACGATGCCGGGGCGCAGCGGTGTTCAGGCGGCGGGAGCGGTACGGGCCCCCCGCGGGCGGCATTCAGGCGTGCCCGGCACTCGCGCGGGCCGCGGCGGTGCGGTGGCCGGCGGCCGACTCCAGCAGGGGCCGGCGCTCCTCCTCCGTCAAGCCGCCCCAGACCCCGAAGGGTTCACGGGTCCGCAGCGCGTGCTCCAGGCACGCGGCACGCACCGGGCAGACCGCACAGACCCGCTTCGCGGCCTCGTCGCGGCCCTCCCGCTCCTCGCCCCGCTCGCCGGCCGGGTGGTAGAAGCGTCCGGGGCCCAGGTTCCGGCAGGCGGCCCGCAGCTGCCACTGCCAGTGGTGGTGGGCGGCGCCGGGCAGCCGGGAGACGTCGGTCATGACAGTTCCAGTTCCTTTCGCGTGACTCGGCATGTCCCCGCGTGTGACCGATCCGCGCGTCCCGAAACCTGCCGTCGTGACCCGGCCGGGCGCCGCCCCCCGTCACATCCGCGCGTCCGGGGTGCGGACGCCGATGAAGTCCGGGCGGCGGCGGAGCGTGAAGCCCATGGACTCGTACAGGGCGATGGCTCCCGTGTTCTCCGCCGCCGCGTGCAGGAACGGGCGGTCGCCGCGTTCGCGGATCGCGGCGGACACCGCCCGGATCAGGCGGCCGGCCAGGCCGCGGCCGCGGTGGTCGGGGTGCGTGCACACCGCGCTGATCTCCGACCAGCCCGGCGGCCGCATCCGTTCCCCGGCCATCGCGACGAGCCGGCCCTCGTGCCGGATCCCGAGGTAGGTGCCCAGCTCGACGGTGCGCCGCGCGAACGGTCCCGGCTTCGTGAGTTCGACCAGCTCCCGCATCTCCGGTACGTCGGCCGGCCCCAGCAGGACCGCTTCGGGCGCCGCCTCGGCCCGTACCGCCCCGCCGTCCATCTGCACGCCCGGTATCGAGACCTCCGTCGTCCACCCCGCGGGCGGCGTCGGCAGGCCGGTGACCCAGACCGTCTGTCCGGGCCCGGCCAGCGCTGCCAGATCGGCCCAGGCCCCGGGGTCCTCCGGGTCCGCCAGCGCGACGAACGGAGAGGTGTCGGCGACGTACCGGGCCGCCAGCCCCCGCGGCCCGGTTTCGGCGAAGGCACTGCTCGGGCCGCTGAGCGCGGCCCAGACCGGATTGTCGAGGACGTGCACGGGCATGGCTCGCGTGGCCGTGTGGGTGTCGGGCGCCATGGGGTGGGGAACTCCTTCCCTCGGGTACGGGCGCAGGACCGTCCACCACCTTCTTGACGGCCCCGCGCACCGGCACGAGACTGCTGGTGACGACGGTCACGAGAGTCAGCGTCAGTCGCGGGTGGGTTTATGCCCCAGGGGCGGGACGGAGCCGGTGAGATGGCCAGGACGGCGGGAGCACGGGCGCGGATCCTCCGCCGCTGGTGGCTGACCCGGCGCCTGCACATCGACCTGCTGCGCGTGTGCAGCGCGTTCGGCGCGGGCGCCTAGCCGCTGCCCGTCGCGTACGCCGCGCAGGGCCGCCTTGGGCCCCAGCCACAGGGCCGGGCCCGGGCCGGACCGCCCGACCGCCGGCCGGCCGCCTGACCCGCCGGACGCCCGGTCCTCCGGCCCGGCGGTCCGGCAGTCCGTCCGGCACCCCCGGCCGGGCTCCCGGCGTCCGGTGCGCCGCCCTGCCGCACCGGCCCGCCGCGGCGTACGCAGCCCCGCACCACCCCCGTGACCCGGCGCGCGCCATGCCGCCGGGAGGTCTGACACGCCCTCGTCCCGCTCCCCAGGAGAGTCATGCTGCCCATGGTCCTGCCCCGAACCGGTCCGGCCCCCGTCCTGCGCGGCCGCATCGGCGCCGGCTTCTCGCCCGTGCCGCACCGCTACCGCCTCTACCTCTCCGCCGACTGTCCGGGCTCCGTGCGCGTCGCGGCCGCCCTCGCCCGGCTGGGCCTGGAGGGGGCCGTCGCCACCACCCTGCTCGGGCCGCCGGCGACGTACGCCGCGCTGCGCCGCGCCTACGAGGCCGCCGGACACCACTACGACGGCGCGCTCGCCGTACCCGCCCTCTGCGACACCTGGAGCGGCCGCGTCATCGGCAACGACACGGAAGATATCCTCGACGACCTGAGGCGCCTGCAGGCCCACCCCGCCTTCCGCGCCGACGCGTAACCCGTGGCGGGAGGGGAACCCCGGGGCCCCGCGCAACGAATCGCCGCCCGAGCCGTCAAACACGCAACGAATCGATGCGCGGAGCGCAACGGTCACGGCTTGTCGGGGTCGAACGCGCGAACGTACCTTCAATAGGACCCCCACCCCTCCTGCCACAGAGGTACGCCCATGCCCCCGCTGCGCACCGCCCTCCTCCAGAGCTCCGGACGGCTCGGCGACACCGCCGAGAACCTGAAGGCGCTCGACGAGGCCGCGCAGCGCGCCGCACAGGCGGGCGCCGGGCTCCTCGTGACCTCGGAGATGTTCCTGACCGGGTACGCGCTGGAGGTCGCGGACGTCGCCGCCCTCGCCGAGGCCGCCGACGGCATGTCGGCCCGCGCCATCGGCGAGATCGCCCGCCGCCACGGCGTCGCCGTCCTGTACGGCTACCCCGAGCGCGAGGGCGACACGGTGTACAACGCGGCCCAGCTCGTCGGCCCGGACGGGGTCCGGCTGGCGAACTACCGCAAGACCCACCTGTTCGGCTGCTTCGAGCAGGAGGCCTTCACGCCGGGCGACACCCCCGTCGTCCAGGCGGACCTGGGCGGACTGCGCATCGGCATCATGATCTGCTACGACGTCGAGTTCCCGGAGAACGTCCGGGCCCACGCCCTGGCCGGCACCGACCTCCTCCTGGTGCCGACCGCGCAGATGCACCCGTTCCAGTTCGTCGCCGAACAGCTCGTCCCCGTACGGGCCTTCGAGAACCAGATGTACATCGCGTACGTCAACCGCACCGGTCCGGAAGGCGAGTTCGAGTTCGTCGGACTCAGCTGCCTGGCGAGCCCCGACGGGGCGACCCGCACCCGGGCCGGCCGCGGCGAGGAGCTGGTGATCGGCGAGGCCGATCCCGAGCTGCTGCGCGCCTCGCGCGAGACCAACCCCTACCTGCGCGACCGCCGCCCCGGGCTCTACGCCTCCCTCGTCTGACCCCGCCTGCGCCCTCCCCCCTGCCCCACCCCCGCAAGGAGCCGTACCCCATGACGTCCACGGTGCCCACCACCGCCGTCCCGCACAGCGACGGACAGCCGCCGATCACCATGTTCGGCCCGGACTTCCCGTACGCGTACGACGACTTCCTCGCCCACCCGGCGGGCCTGGGCCAGATACCGGCGACCGAGCACGGCACCGAGGTCGCCGTCATCGGCGGCGGCCTGTCCGGCATCATCTCCGCCTACGAGCTGATGAAGATGGGTCTCAAGCCCGTCGTCTACGAGGCGGACCAGATCGGCGGCCGGCTGCGCACCGTCGGCTTCGAGGGCGCCGGCACCGAGGGTCTGACCGCGGAGATGGGCGCCATGCGCTTCCCGCCCTCCTCCACGGCGCTCCAGCACTACATCGACCTCGTCGGCCTGGTCACCGAGCCGTTCCCGAACCCGCTCGCCGAGGCCACCCCCTCGACGGTCGTGGACCTCAAGGGCGAGACCCACTACGCGGAGACCATCGCCGACCTCCCGCAGATCTACCGCGACGTCGCCGACGCGTGGAACGCCTGCCTCGACGAGGGCGCCGACTTCTCCGACATGAACCAGGCGATGCGCGAGCGGGACGTCCCGCGGATCCGCGAGATCTGGGCCAAGCTCGTCGAGAAGCTCGACGACGAGACCTTCTACGGCTTCCTCTGCAAGTCCGAGGCCTTCCAGTCCTTCCGCAAGCGCGAGATCTTCGGCCAGGTCGGCTTCGGCACCGGCGGCTGGGACACCGACTTCCCGAACTCCATCCTGGAGATCCTGCGCGTCGTCTACACCGAGGCGGACGACCACCACCGCGGCATCGTCGGCGGCTCGCAGCAGCTGCCGCTGCGCCTGTGGGAGCGCGAGCCCGAGAAGATCGTCCACTGGGCGCAGGGCACCTCCCTGTCCTCCCTGCACGAGGGCACCCCGCGCCCGGCGGTGACCCGCCTGCACCGCACGGCCGGCAACCGCATCACGGTCACGGACTCCTCGGGCGACATCCGTACGTACCGCGCCGCGATCTTCACGGCGCAGTCCTGGATGCTGCTGTCCAAGATCGCCTGCGACGACTCGCTGTTCCCCATCGACCACTGGACGGCGATGGAGCGCACCCACTACATGGAGAGCTCGAAGCTCTTCATCCCGGTGGACCGCCCGTTCTGGCTGGACAAGGCCGTCGACGACGCAGGGAACCCGACGGGCCGCGACGTCATGTCGATGACCCTCACGGACCGCATGACGCGCGGTACGTACCTCCTGGACAACGGCCCGGACCAGCCCGCCGTCATCTGCCTCTCGTACACGTGGTGCGACGACAGCCTGAAGTGGCTGCCGCTGTCCGCGAACGAGCGGATGGAGGTCATGCTCAAGTCCCTCGGCGAGATCTACCCGAAGGTCGACATCCGCCGTCACATCATCGGCAACCCGGTGACCGTGTCGTGGGAGAACGAGCCCTACTTCATGGGCGCGTTCAAGGCGAACCTGCCGGGCCACTACCGCTACCAGCGCCGCCTGTTCACCCACTTCATGCAGGACCGCCTCCCCGAGGACAAGCGCGGCATCTTCCTCGCGGGCGACGACATCTCCTGGACGGCGGGCTGGGCCGAGGGCGCGGTCCAGACGGCGCTGAACGCGGTCTGGGGCGTCATGCACCACCTGGGCGGCTCGACCGACGCCACCAACCCCGGTCCGGGCGACGTCTACGACGAGATCGCCCCGGTCGAACTGCCGGAGGACTGACCTCCGACGGCCACCGCCCGGAGCGGCCCCACCCCCGCCGCTCCGGCCCCGTGACCACGGGCCGCCCCCGCGTACGCAGCGCGGCGGCGGCCCGTCTTCATGTCCGGCCGTCCTGTCCGGCCGTCCCTGTTCCGGCCTTCATGTCCGGCCTTCCCGTCCGGTCTTCCCGCCTTCATGTCCGGCCCGGCGTACGGGCCCTGCGGCCCGGAGGTCAGGACGTCGGGGTCAGCAGACAGCGGCCCACCAGGCCGACGCCCGCGTCCAGGGAGTCCGTGAACTCCTCCGCCAGGTCGGGGGAGCGGCGCAGGGTCCACAGGAGGCGGGCCGCCGACCAGGCTGCGCCGCGGGCCCGGTCCAGGCTCCACGAACCGAGCAGGTGCGTCAGCGGATCCGCGACCTCCAGCAGGTCCGGGCCCGGCATCAGGTCCTCCCGGATGTGCTCCTCCAGGGAGACCAGC
The DNA here is from genome assembly GCF_044745505.1 of Streptomyces sp. NPDC086989. Lineage (NCBI taxonomy): Bacteria > Bacillati > Actinomycetota > Actinomycetes > Kitasatosporales > Streptomycetaceae > Streptomyces > Streptomyces sp. NPDC086989. The sequence continues at coordinate 72,585 of NZ_JBIVAL010000019.1, read as the reverse complement.
GTGTCGCCGACCCGGTCGAAGTCCGCCTCCAGGGCCCGTGGTTCGCAGTCCAGGGCCCGGCAGGTGGCGACCACCGCGAGCGCGAGATCGTGCCCGATGTGCGCGTTGATCCCGGCCAGGGCGTGCTGGAGCGGCCGGACCCCCGGGTGGCGGCGGTACTGGAGCAGCGGACGCCAGCAGGCCGGGGCCCGGTCCGCCTCCACCGCCGTCAGGTACCGCTCGGCGAAGAGCACGCTCAGCGCCTCGGCCCGTCGCGGCGTCGGGAACTCCCCGTGGGAGATGCGGTCGTGCAGGGTCTCCGTCACCGTCAGGTACACCCGGTTGAAGACGGCGACACCGTCGTGTGCGGGGAGCCGGTCGTCCAGGGCGCGCATCCGCGCGAGCACCGCTTCCATGAGAGGCAGCGTCGCAGTCGGCGGTGCGGATCCGGGGAACTTGGCCGTGTGCTTCGCCGGTTCGGGCGAACCGGGCTCAGGGGCGGGCGCCCTGCACGGGCCGTTGCGCGCCGGCCGCGTCCGCCCCGGCGGCGTACGCCGCGGTCCCCGGGTCCGGCAGCGGTTCCCGTTCCCTGAGGTGCGCGGGCGCCAGGTACCGCAGTGCGCGCTGGCCCGTGGTCACCACGACGGGCGGACATCCGCCGGTTCGTCCCGGTCTGCGCGTGCGGAACCCGCCGTCACCGGCTTCTGCCGCAGCACCGCGGCCCCCGCGACCAGTGCGAACGCGAGCAGGGTGACCAGCCCGAAGGACATCACGAGCGAGGTCGCGTCCGCCACCGCCCCGATCGCCGACGGCGCGATCAGCCCCGACGTGTACGTGATCGTCGCGACCCCCGCGATGGCCTGCGCCGGGGCCGGCCCGCTGCGCGCGGCCGCCGCGAAGGCCAGCGGGACCACCACCGCGATGCCCAGTCCGATCAGTCCGAAGCCCGCCATCGCCGCGGCCGGCTGGTGGACCGTCACCACGGTCAGCCCGCCCGCGGTGGCCAGCACTCCGCCCGCCCGGACCGTGCGCACCGCGCCGAACCGGTCCACCACCCGGTCCCCGGCGAGCCGGGCGAGGGCCATGGTGAGTGCGAACGCCGTGGTGGAGGCCGCCGCGAGACCGGCGTCCGTGTCCAGGACGTCCCGCAGGTACACCGCGGACCAGTCCAGGCTCGCGCCCTCCGCGAAGACCGCGCAGAACCCCATGGCCCCGATCAGCAGTGCGGACCTCGGGGGCAGCGCGAAATGCGGCGGCGCCTGCGCCTCCGCGGCGCTGTGCAGGTCCAGCACCCCCCGTACGGCGACCAGCCCGGCCGCGGTCAGGGCGAGCGCGGCGACCAGATGGTGCAGCCGGGCGTCGCCCCCGGAGTGGGCGGCGACCGTGCCCGCCGCCGAGCCGAGCAGCGCGCCCACGCTCCACATGCCGTGCAGCGAGGACATGATCGAGCGCCCGATCCGGTTCTCGGTCTCCACACCGAGCGCGTTCATCGCCACGTCCGACATCCCGGCGGTCGCCCCGTAGACGAAGAGGACGAAACACAGGACGGCCAGGTTCGGGGCGAGGCTCGGCAGGATCAGGGACAGGGTCCACAGCGAGAGCAGCCCGCGCAGCGCGGCGCGGGCGCCGAAGCGGTGGTTGATCCGGCCGGCCAGCGGCATCGCGACCGCGGCGCCCAGCGCGGGGAAGGCCAGCGCCAGGCCCAGGGTGCCCGCGCTGAGCTGTGCGTGCTCCTGGATCCAGGGGATGCGGGTGGCGAAGGAACCGGTCACGGCACCGTGGGTGCAGAAGACGGCGGCGATGGCGATGCGGGCCCGGCGCAGGCGCGCCGGGCTGAGGTCTGTTTCCCCTGTCATGGCGATTAAACTATCAGGGACCCTGCCTGATAGTTAGTGCGGACGAGGTACCTAAGATGGGCGCCGTGACTCCTGCCAAGGTGCTGACCCCCGCCGCTCCGTCGCCCGCGTCGCCGAGCACGGCCCGTGCCATCAACGACCGGCTCGCCCTGCGGTTCCTGCAGGAGCAGGGGCCCCTGACCGCCACGCAGCTCAAGGCGATGACGGGCCTGTCCCGCCCCTCCGTCGCCGATCTCGTCGAGCGGCTGACCCACGCCGGGCTGATCGAGGTCGTGGGGGAGTCGGGCGAGCAGCGCCGCGGACCCAACGCGCGGCTGTACGGGATCGTGGCCGGCCGCGCCTACCTGGCGGCCCTCGACGTACGGACGGACAGCGCGACCGCGGTCGTCGCGGACCTGCTGGGCCGCCCGCTGGCCCGGGCGGCGCTCCCGGTGGACGCCGTCGACGAGGCCGTGACCCGACTGGAGGCCCTCGCCCGGAAAGCCGGCGCGGACCGGCTGCACACCGTGGTGGTCGGCGCCCCCGGCCTGGTCACCCCGGCCGACGGGGAACTGCGCAGCACCGTCGGACTGCCGTCCTGGCACCGGGACCTGGTGGCCGCGCTCCAGCGGAGGCTGCCGGCCACCGTGGTGGTGGAGAACGAGACGAACCTCGCGGCCCTCGCCGAACAGCGCGTCGGCGCCGCGCAGGACCTGGACTCCTTCGTCCTGCTGTGGCTCGGCGCCGGCGTCGGCGCGGCGGTCGTCCTGGACGGCCGGCTGCGCCGCGGAGCCTCGGGCGGCGCCGGCGAGATCGGCTTCCTCCCGGTGCCGGGCACGGGCCGGCTGCCCTCCGCCACGGACTGCGGGGGTGGGTTCCACGCCCTGGCCGGCCGGGACGCGGTGGCCTCGCTGGCGGCCTTGCACGGCTACACCGGGCCGGTCGAGGAGGCGGTGGCGGGCGCCGCAGGCGAGGCCTTCACGGAGGCCCTGGCCGAGCGGCTCGCCCTGGGCGCGGCGGCCGTCGCGGCCGTACTGGACCCGGGCTGCCTGGTCCTGGCGGGCGGGCTCGGCCACGCGGGCGGCGCCGGCCTCGCGGACGCGGTCGCCCGCCGGCTGGCCGCGCTGACCCCCGTGCCGATGGAGGTCCGCGCCACCGCACTCGGCGACCCGGCGGTGCTCGCGGGCGCCCGCCTGGCCGCCCGCGAAGCCGCCCAGGCGGACCTCTTCACGCCCTGAGCCGCCGAGCCGGACGCCCTACCGGACGCCCTACTCGTCTTCGCCGACGGCCTCGTCCTCGCGGAACCTGCGCCAGAGGCGGGTGCGGTGCAGTACGTAGAGCGCACCCGCCAGGAAGAGCACCTGGAGGCCCACGGCGAGTGCCCAGAAGATCGCCCTGCTCTCCAGCTCGTCCGACAGGTAGGCGAAGTTCATGCCGAAGAACCCCGTCACGAAGGTCAGCGGAAGAAAGATCGTCGAAACGATCGCCAACCGGTTGATCACCCCGTTCTGCTCGCCCGACACCAGGGAGGAGTAGGTGCCGAAGCCCCGCCGGGCGGCCTCCTGGAGCGCCTCGATCTCCGTGAGCACCACCCGCGACGTGCGCTGGTACTCACGGGCGAGCCGCTGGCGCTCCTCCGGGAAGTTCCGGTTCAGCACCCGGCGCGTGATGAACTCCTCCGCCGCCTGGTGGTAGGGGAGGAGCGAGTGGTGCAGCTGCGCCGCGGTCCGGCGCAGCCGCGCCAGGCGGTACAGCTGCTGGGGGTCCCGCCGGCGAAACATCTCGTCCTCCAGCTCCTCCACCTCCAGCAGGGCCTGGACGGCGGAGCGCCGGTAGGTCTCCAGCGCCTCGCCCAGCATCAGGAACAGCGTGGCCACGGCGTCGGGCGGCCTCTCGCGCGGGAAGCGGGCCACGCACCTGTCCACCAGCCCCGCCGGCCCCCGGTGCACCGTGAGCAGGTACCGCTCGGTGGCCACGACGTGCAGGTGGACGACCCGGCCCGCCTCGATCGCCGGGACGACGAACGCGGCCGCGTCACCGAGGAACTCGGCGCGGGCGGTCTCCCGCTCCGCGCCGAGCCAGGGCAGGTCGTCGGCCTCCAGCCCGAGCAGGTCGGCGACCGGCTGCTCACCGGGCGGGGCCTCCTCGGGCAGCTCCGCGTCCACGAACAGGAAACGGGATGCCGCGAGCCGCTCACGGGCCTCGGACACCGGGGCGCGCCGCGCGATGCCCTCCGGCATGGACACCACCGAAACGATCATCGCCCCTCACCGTGGGTCGTACCGTGGGCCGAATGTGACGATCTCTCCCACAGTGTCCCCTGCCGGAGCCTGCGCAGGCGCTCGGAAGACTCCATCTGGCGGCCCGGCTCCCGGCAACGCCGGCCTCCCCGGCTCCCGGCAACGCCCCGGCCTCCCCGGATCCGGCCTCAGCCGTCGGCCCGGGACCCGGCGCCCGTCCCGGTCCGCAGGAATTCGGCGAAGGTGACCTTGCCGACCGCGTGGGACGGCGTCAGGTTGCCGCCGCGGCGGAAGGCCGCGTACGCCTTGCCCGCCAGCGGCAGCGCGAACACCCTGCGCCGGCGCCCGGTCGCCGCCAGACGGGCCCGGGCCAGCTCGACCAGCGTGTGGATCTCCGGGCCGCCCATGTCCGGCACCCGGCCCGCCGGGGCGGGGACGGCGAGTTCCGCCATCCGGTCGGCGACCTCGGCCACGGCGATCGGCTGCACCCGGACCCCCTTCGGCAGTGGCAGCGGCACCACGGGCACCTTCGCCAGCGCGTCCACCGCCATGGCCACCAGGTCATGGAACTGCGTCGTCCGCAGAATCGTCACGCCCAGCCCGGACTCCTCCAGCATCCGCTCGACCTTGTACTTCACCGTGTAGTAGCCGAACGGGATCACGTCCACCCCGACGATCGAGATGTAGACGACGTTCGTGACCGTCCCCGCCCGCCGGGCCGCCTCGATCAGGTGCCCGGCGGCCACGTCGTCTCCGCCGCGCGGACTGCTCGCGCAGTGCACGACCACCTCCGCGCCGGCCATCGCCGCCTCCAGCCCGCTGCCGTCCCGCAGGTCGACCGGATGGTCCTTCGCGTGCCGGCTCAGGACGCGTACGTCGTGGCCGGCCGCCCGCAGCCGGGCGACGACCGGCGTGCCGAGGGTCCCGGTGCCTCCGGTGACGAGGATCGTGCTCATGGTGTCCGTTCCTTCCTGAAGCCCTGAAAGGGTGCGTTCACCAGCCAGGACCGGACAGCCCTCAGAAACGTGACAGCTGCCGACGGAGGAATTCCAGCTTCTCCGGATTGAGCACCGTGCGCATCCCGCGGATCAGCCCGCCCTCGACCTCCACCTGCAGGACCGCCGCCCCGCCGACGATCAGCGCGGGCTCGCCGTTGACCTCCGCGAAGGAGACCGGCAGGTCCGCCGCGTACTTCCGCAGCGCGCCCACCAGGAACCGCGCCACCTTGTCCCGGCCAAGGATCGGCCGCAGGGCCGCCTTCACCACGCCGCCGCCGTCGGACACGTACCGCACGTCGGCGGTCAGCATGCCCTCCAGCCGGGCCAGGTCGCCGTCGCGCGCCGCCGTCAGGAAGGTCTCCACCAGGGTCCGCAGCCGCTCCGGATCGGGTTCGAAGCGGGGGTGCGGCGCCGCGGGCCGGCCCGCGGCCACCCGGGCCGCGGCCCGCCGGTAGAGCTGCCGGCAGTTGGCCTCCGTCAGGTCGAGCAGCCCGGCGATCTCCCGGTGACCGTAGGCGAACGCCTCGCGCAGCACGTACACCGCCCGCTCCACCGGCGTCAGCTGCTCCAGCAGCACCAGCAGGGCCAGCGAGACGCTGTCTCGCTGCTCCGCCGACTCCAGCGGGCCGAGCGTCCCGTCCCCGGTGAGCACCGGCTCCGGCAGCCAGGGGCCGACGTACTCCTCGCGCCGGGCGCGCGCCGAGTCGAGCCGGTTCAGGCACAGGCGGGTGACCACCTTGGCGAGCCAGGCCCCGGGGTGCTCGACGTCGCTGCGGTCGGCGGAGCTCCAGCGGAGCCAGGCGTCCTGGACGGTGTCCTCCGCCTCGGTGGCGGAGCCGAGCATGCGGTAGGCGATGCCGAACATCCGGGGCCGGTGCTCCTCGAAGTCCGCGACGGGTGCGGCGTCCTGTGTGATCACCGCAGCAGCCTACGAGGAGGCGTGCGGCGGCACGTGCGAGGACCCGGTGACCGCCGGGCCACCGGGTCCTCACGTCCGTTCACCCGAGGGGGGTCAGCAGGCGCCCTGGTCCTTCCAGACGCCCCACTCGCCGGTGGTGCCGGGCTCCTCGTTCTGCGTCCACCACTGGGCCTTCCACGTGTGGCCCTTGTGCGAGACGAGGTTCCCGCTGTTGTAGACCGTGCCCGCGACGTACGCCGGGTTCGTGCAGGTCCCGCCCGGCGGGGTGGTCGGCGGGGTCGTCGGCGGAGTGGTGGGCGGGGTGGTCGGCGGAGTGGTGGGCGGGGTGGTCGGGGGCTGGGTGGTGCCCGGTTCCACCACCGTCGTACCGCGCGCCAGGTCGCCGGCGAGGGCGTACGTGGTGCCGGAGATGTTCACCGTCCAGTTGGAGGGCGTGGACACCGGCAGGTAGTAGTTGAACGCCAGGTCCACCGAGGCGCCGGGGGCCAGCGTCTGCCAGGCCGGCAGCTTCAGCGAGACCCGCTGGAAGTCGCCCTTCAGGCCGCCGACGTTGGTGCCGCTGTGCCCGGTGGAGATCACCTTGGTGCCGAAACCGGACTGGTCGGAGGCATTGGCCGGGGCCGAGGTCCCGTAGTCGAACTGGAACTCCGTACCGCCGGGCAGCGTGCTCTTCGTGTTGTTGGTGATCTTGAGCTTCGGGGTGATCGGGTAGTTGGAGTCGCCCAGCTTGAACTCGGTGAACTCCGTCTTGATGTCGACCGCCTGGGCGGGCAGTGCGCTCCCTGCCTTCTTCGCGCCGTACGGGGAGGCCGCCTTGAACTTGTCGTACATCAGGGAGGTGAGGGTGTCGCCCGTCTCGTACTGGCCCTTGGCGGCGTTGTAGGCGTAGTCGCCGGCCAGCTCCCAGACCATCGTGCCGCCGATGCCCCTGTTCACCACGTAGTCGGCCTTGGCGGCGACGGACTGCTCGTCCTCCGTCGACAGGAAGACCTTCTTCTGGTCGTTCCACAGCCACGGCGCCACCAGCGTGGAGTCGTACTTGCGGACGTAGGTGCCGGTCAGCGTGGTGTTCGCCGGGAAGCCGTACTTCGTGACGTAGTCGCCGACGACCCCCTTCTCCAGGTTCTTGGCGTGCCACATCGGGTTGGAGCCCGCAGGGGACTCGGCCCCGTTGGTGTCCAGGTCGTGCCACAGGTTGTCGATGCCGACCGCGCCGTCACCGCACTTGGTCAGACCCGCGCCGGCCGGGCAGCTGGTCGCGGGTGCCCTGCCCCACAGGCCGTCCGTGCCGCCCTGCACGTTCTTGAAGCCGCGGGTGTAGTACGGCAGGCCCATGTTGATGCGGCCCGCCGGCATCGAGCCGCGGAAGTAGTGGTAGGCCCAGTCGGAGTTCAGGTAGCCGACGCCGCCGTACTGGGAGGTGGAGTAGACCCCGGCGGCGGCCAGTTCGCCGTCCTTGCCGTCGTCGAAGAGCGAGGCGTTCGGGCCGACGTACTCGTTCCATGCGCCGTGCAGGTCGTAGGACATGATGTTGACGTAGTCCAGGTACTTCTGCATCTGGAACGTCTCCATGCCCCGCAGCAGGTAGCCGGAGGAGGGGGCGGCGACGGAGAGCAGGTAGTGCCTGCCGTCGGCGGCGCCGGCGCGGTCGAGCCTCTCGCGCAGCGACTTCATCAGGGCGGCGTAGCCCTGGACGAGACCGGCCCGGCGGGCGTTGGAGAGCTGCCAGTCCAGCGGGTTGCCCGCGTCCTTCATCGTGGTCGGGTACTCGTAGTCGATGTCGACGCCGTTGAAACCGTACTTCCGGATGAACTCGACGGAGGAGTCCGCGAAGGTGTCGATGCCGGCCTGGTTGACGGAGCCGTCGGCGTTGGTGGCCATCGAGTAGAAACCGCCGGACGCGACGCGGTTGCCGTCGTCGCCGAAGTAGCCGCCCGTCTCGGCCCAGCCGCCGACCGAGATCAGCGTCTTGACGTTCGGGTACTGCTTCTTGAATTTGTTCAGCAGGTTGAAGTGGCCCTTGTAGGGGAGGGCCGGGTCCGTCTCGGCGCCCGCCACGCCCGGCCAGGTCATCCCGGTGGCGGCGTTGCCCGGGCCGTCCGTGCCGACCGAGATCTTGTTGTCGGCGCCCACGTGGGCGAAGGCGTAGTTCAGATGGGTGACCTTGGACCACGGGATGTTGTTGGCGAGGTAGGCGGGGGTGCCGTCCTTGCCGGTCCGCCAGCCGGTGAAGTATCCGATCACGCGGCGCTGGTGGTCGGCGCCCATCTTCTCGCGGCCCTCGGAGTCGTAGACCGAGCAGTACGGGACGTCGACCCCGGGCGTCTTGTACAGCCCGTCCGGGCGACAGCTCTCTCCCCCCGACTCCGTCTGGGGGGACCCCCAGGCGGAGTGCGAGAAGGTTGTCGAGAGCGCCGGCAGCAGCAGTCCGGCGATCGCCGCGCCGGATGCCAGGAGCATCGCTCTCGTACGTGTGGGGGACGGCATGGTGCCTCCTGGGGAGGGGAGGATGGCAGACACATAGGACACAACAGGCGTTGAATTGGTGCGTGTTGGCCCGTGACGTGCGCACATCTGACGGGCTGTCTCCCGGGGAGGATGAAGGGAACGTTAAGAGGACTAGACCAACCCGTCAATAGGTCTGGACCAATAGTCGTCCAACCTGACGGACTCCCGCGCGACGGGCCCCTTGTGACCCAGGCCACAGCACCTCGCCCGCATGGCCGACGATCGACCGTGGCAAACTGGCAGCAGTACCAGTAAGCAGCGCACTCCGGGGTCGGTGTAATTCCGAACCGGCGGTATAGTCCGCGACCCGTCCGCAGCCAGCGGCCGGTTGACCAGGTGAAATTCCTGGACCGACGGTGAAAGTCCGGATGGGAGGCAGTGCGCGGCGGGCCAGTCACCGGTACGCCGCCGTCGGCGGTTCATCGGCGCATCCCAGCGGATGCGTCCGGGCGGACCGTTTTTTCGGCCTCGGCGTCCCCCGTGTGTGCTGTACCGCTTCATCTGTCGTATCCCGACAGGCCCCGGAGTCCGTGCCCGATCGAGGCAGGAGGACCCGGTGGCGAACCACGCCGCACCCGCACCGCACGACGCCGAAGCCGACGTGCAGGCCATGCGCCGTGCCATCGAGCTCGCCGCCCGCGGCCTCGGCTCCACCAGCCCCAACCCGGTCGTCGGCTGCGTCATCACCGACGCGGCCGGCACGGTCGTCGGCGAGGGCTGGCACCAGCGGGCCGGCGGCCCGCACGCCGAGGTCCACGCCCTGCGCGCGGCAGGCGCGGCGGCCCACGGCGGCACCGCCTACGTCACCCTCGAACCCTGCAACCACACCGGCCGCACGGGACCCTGCGCCCAGGCGCTGATCGAGGCCGGCGTCACCCGCGTGGTCTACGCAGTCCCCGACCCGAACCCGCAGGCCAGCGGTGGCGCCACCACCCTGCGCGAGGCCGGGGTCAAGGCCGAGGGCGGCTTCCTGGAGGCCGAGGCCGCGGCCGGCAACGCCGCCTGGCTCACCGCCGTACGCCTGGGCCGCCCGCACGTCACCTGGAAGTACGCGGCCACCCTCGACGGCCGCAGCGCCGCCGCCGACGGCAGCAGCCGCTGGATCACCGGCCCCGAGTCCCGCGCCGACGTCCACCGGCTGCGCGCCGAGGCCGACGCCGTCCTCGTCGGCGGCGGCACCCTGCGCGCCGACGACCCGCACCTGGCCGTGCGCGGCGTCGACGGGGCCACCCAGCCGCTGCGCGTCGCCGTCGACACCCGCGCCGGCCTCCGGCCGACCGCCCGCGTCCTCGACGACGCCGCGCCCACGCTGCTCGTCGCCGGCGAGGACGCCGACACCCGGCACCTGCCCGGCGTCGACCTCCTCCGGCTGCCCCTGCACGACGGCCGCATCGCCGTCCACGACCTGCTCGGCGCGCTGTACGCGCGCGGCGTGCGCTCCGTCCTCCTGGAAGGCGGCCCCACCCTTGCGGGCGCCTTCCTCGAAGCCGGGGCCGTCGACCGCGTCGTCGGCTACCTCGCCCCGGCACTCCTCGGCTCCGGGCCCGCCGCCCTCGCCGACGCCGGCATCACGAACATCGCCCGCGCGGTACGCCTCCACATCACCGAGGCCGTCCGCGTCGGCACCGATCTGCGCATCACCGCCGTACCCGAAGCCGTCAGCACCCCCACCGCCCCCAAGGAGCACTGAGTGTTCACCGGAATCGTCGAAGAACTGGGCGAGGTCACCGCCGTCGAGCAGCTCTCGGAGGCCTCCCGCTTCCGCCTGCGCGGCCCCGTCGTCACCGACGGCGCCAAGCACGGCGACTCCATCGCCGTCAACGGCGTCTGCCTCACCGTCGTGGAGACCGCCGACGGCGAGTTCACCGCCGACGTCATGCAGGAGACCCTCAACCGCTCCAGCCTCGGCGCACTGCGGGCCGGCTCCCGGGTCAACCTGGAGCGCCCGATGGCCCTCGGCGGACGGCTCGGAGGCCACCTCGTCCAGGGGCACGTCGACGGCACCGGTGAGATCCTCTCCCGGACACCCTCCGAGCACTGGGAGATCGTCAAGGTCTCCCTCCCGGCGAACCTCGCGCGGTACGTCGTGGAGAAGGGCTCGATCACCGTGGACGGCGTCAGCCTCACGGTCGTCGAGGCGGCCGCCGACCACTTCAGCATCAGCCTCATCCCCACCACCCTCGCGCTGACCACCCTCGGCATCAAGAAGCCCGGCGACCCGGTCAACCTCGAAGTGGACGTCCTCGCGAAGTACGTCGAGCGCCTGCTGGCCGCCGGAGTCAACCCCCTGACCGCCACCCCCGACGACGCCCAGGAGGCCGGCCGATGAGCGCCCTGACCTGGCTCAACGCCGAGGCCTTCACGGTCTTCGGCCAGAAGGTCATCTGGTCCGACATGATCGGCAACCTGATGGGCCTGGCGGCCCTCGCCCTCGGCTGGCGCCGCTCCATCTGGACCTGGCCCGCCCAGCTGCTGTCCGGCCTGATCCTCATAGCCGCCTACGCCTCCGCCCACCTCGCCGGGGGCGTCGGCAAGCAGCTCCTCGTCATCGGCGTGGCCGCCTGGGGCTGGCGCGCCTGGCAGCTCGGCCGGCAGCAGGCCCAGGACGGCACCCTGGCGGTGCGCACCGCCACCTGGACCGAGCGCGGACTGCTCCTCGCCGGGGCGGCCCTCGGCACCCTCGCCGTCGGCGGCCTGTTCACGCTCTTCCCGAACCTGTCGTGGAGCCCGTGGGCCGACGCCTACATCTTCGTCGGCACGATCGTCGCGATGGTCGCCCAGGCCCGTGGCCTCGTCGAGTTCTGGTTCGCCTGGCTCCTCGTCGACCTGGTCGGCGTCCCGCTCGCCTTCACCAACGGTCTGGCCTTCTCCGGCCTCGTCTACGTCGTCTACTTCGCGCTCGTCCTGTGGGGCGCCCACGACTGGTACCAGCGTTCGCGCACCACCCCCGCCACGGCCCTGGAAGGAGCAACGGCATGACCACCCTCAAGCCCGTGCCCGACATCGACGCCGTCCTCGAAGCGGTCTTCCGGCTCGACCCCGTCGAGCAGGCCATCCGGGACATCGCGGCCGGCCGGCCGGTCGTCGTCGTCGACGACGAGGACCGCGAGAACGAGGGCGACCTCGTCATCGCGGCCGAGAAGGCCACCCCCGAGATCGTCGCGTTCATGATGAGCGAGTGCCGCGGCCTGATCTGCGCCCCCATGGAGGGCCCCGAGCTGGAGCGGCTCGAACTGCCCCAGATGGTCCAGAACAACACCGAGTCGATGAAGACCGCCTTCACCGTCTCCGTCGACGCCAGTGCCGCCCACGGCGTCACCACCGGCATCTCCGCCGCCGACCGCTCCACCACGCTGCGGATGCTCGCCGACGGCGTCTCCGAGCCCTCCGACTTCGTGCGCCCCGGCCACGTCTTCCCGCTGCGCGCCAAGCCCGGCGGCGTCCTGGTCCGCAACGGCCACACCGAGGCCGCCGTCGACCTCGCCCGCCTCGCGGGCCTGCGCCCCGTCGGCGCCATCGTGGAGATCGCCGGTGAGGACGGCGTCATGCTGCGCCTGCCGGAGCTGATCCCCTTCGCCCGCAAGCACGGCCTGACGATCATCTCCATCGAGGACCTGATCGCCTACCGCCGCTCCGCCGAGCCGACCGTGCGCCGCGAGGCCCAGGTCACCCTCCCGACCGCGCACGGCGACTTCACGGCCTACGGCTTCCGCTCCACCGTCGACGGCGTCGAGCACGTCGCCCTCGTCCACGGAGAGATCGGCGACGGCACGGACGTCGTGGTCCGGGTCCACTCCGAGTGCCTGACCGGCGACATCTTCCACTCCCTGCGCTGCGACTGCGGCCCCCAGCTGCACGCCTCCATGGCCCGCATCAAGGAGGAGGGCCGCGGCGTCGTCGTCTACCTGCGCGGCCACGAGGGGCGAGGCATCGGACTGATGTCCAAGCTGCGCGCGTACGAGCTCCAGGAGCGCGGCCGCGACACCCTGGACGCCAACCTGGAGCTCGGCCTCCCGGCCGACGCCCGGGACTACGCGGCCGGCGCGCAGATCCTCGCCGACCTGGGCGTCAAGAGCGTGCGGCTGCTGACCAACAACCCCGACAAGTCCGCCGCGCTCGTACGGCACGGCATCACGGTCAACGACCGGGTGGCCATGCCCACCGAGGCGGGCGAGCACAATCTGCGGTACCTGCGCACCAAGCGGGACCGGATGGGGCACGACCTGCCCTGGCTGGAGCAGACCGCGACCACCTGCGGCAACCAGTAACCGAGCACCACGCACCAAGCACCACGCACCACGAACCACGCACGACGAACCACGACCCACGAAGCACGAGGAGCACAGCTGTGAGCGGCAAGGGCGCACCCGAACTGAGTGTCAGGAACTGCGGAGACCTCCGGGTCGCCGTCATCGCGGCCCAGTGGCACGAGAAGGTCATGGACGGGCTCGTCGACGGCGCGCTGCGGGCCCTGCACGAGCTAGGCATCGACGAGCCCACCCTGCTCCGTGTCCCCGGCAGCTTCGAGCTCCCGGTCGTGGCGAAGGTACTCGCCGGTCGCGGTTACGATGCCATCGTCGCCCTCGGAGTCGTCATCCGCGGCGGCACCCCGCACTTCGACTACGTCTGCCAGGGCGTCACCCAGGGCCTGGTACAGGTGTCGATCGACACCGGAGTCCCCGTCGGCTTCGGCGTTCTGACGTGCGACAACGACGAGCAGGCGCTGGACCGTGCCGGGCTCGAGGGGTCGAACGAGGACAAGGGGCACGAAGCGGTCATCGCCGCCGTCTCCACCGCTGCGACCCTGCGGTCCGTCAGCGAACCCTGGCGCTGAGTGGCGGCGGGGGACCCCGTATTCTGAGGACCATCATGGCTAACGCACCCTCCAAGAGCTTCGAAGAGCTCTTCACCGAGCTCCAGCTCAAGGCCGCCGACGGCGACCCCGGCACCTCCCGCACCGCCGAGCTCGTCGGCAAGGGCGTCCATGCGATCGGCAAGAAGATCGTCGAGGAGGCCGCCGAGGTCTGGATGGCCGCTGAGTACGAGGGCAAGGAAGCCGCCGCCGAGGAGATCTCGCAGCTGCTGTACCACGTCCAGGTGATGATGGTCGCGCGCGGGATCTCCCTCGACGACGTCTACGCGCACCTCTAGGCCGGAGCCCTCCGCCGCCGGGCCCCCGCCCGCCCCAGTCCACACCTTTCGCACTCCACGCACTGAAGGAAGCCCCCATGCTGCGCATCGCCGTCCCCAACAAGGGTTCACTCTCCGGAGCGGCGTCGGCGATGCTCCATGAGGCCGGCTACCGCCAGCGCAAGGAGTCCAAGGAGCTCGTGGTCCTCGACCCCGAGAACGGCGTGGAGTTCTTCTACCTCCGCCCCAAGGACATCGCGATCTACGTCGCCTCGGGCAAGCTCGACATCGGCATCACCGGCCGTGACCTGCTGCTCGACTCCGGCGCCAGCGCCGAGGAGATCCTCCCGCTGAACTTCGGCCGCTCCACCTTCCGCTACGCCACCAAGCCCGGCACCGCGAAGGGCCCCGAGGACTTCCACGGGATGACGATCGCGACCTCGTACGAGGGAATCGTCGCCAAGCACCTCGCCGAGCAGGGCATCGACGCCTCCGTCGTGCACCTGGACGGCGCGGTCGAGACCGCCATCCAGCTCGGCGTCGCCCAGGTCATCGCGGACGTCGTCGAGACCGGCACCAGCCTGCGCAACGCCGGCCTGGAGGTCATCGGCGAGCCGATCCTCACCTCCGAGGCCGTGGTCATCCGCGGCAACGGCGCCTCCGCCGACAACCCGCAGGCCCAGCAGTTCCTGCGCCGCCTCCAGGGCGTCCTGGTGGCCCGCAGCTACGTGATGATGGACTACGACTGCCGCGCCGAGCACCTGGAGCGGGCCGTCGCCCTCACCCCGGGCCTGGAGTCGCCGACCGTCTCCCCGCTGCACAACGAGGGCTGGGTCGCCGTCCGCGCGATGGTCCCGGCCAAGGAGGCGCAGCGGATCATGGACGACCTGTACGAGCTCGGCGCGCGCGCGATCCTCACCACCTCGATCCACGCCTGCCGTCTCTGACCCGTACGTCCCCCGATCCGTACGTCCCCCCGCAGAAGGCATCACCAGCATCATGGCCGAGTCCGCCGCCCAGCCCGTACTGCCCGACCTGCCGGTCACCTTCCGGCCGACCCGTACCCGGGTCATCCTGCTGGGCGTCGGGCTCGCCATGTTCGCCACCATCACGGCGATCGCGTTCCTGCTGGAGAACCTCGGTCCGGGGGAGCGGGTCAGCTTCGTCTTCACCGCCGTCCTGCTGAGCTCCGTACTCGTCCTGCTCAGCCGCCCCAAGGTGGTCGCGGACGAGACGGGCGTCACCGTCGTGAACCTGACCAACACCCGCCGCCTGGAGTGGGCGCAGATCCTGCGCGTCAACCTCCGCCCGGGCGACCCGTGGGTGTTCCTGGACCTCAGCGACGGCACGAGCCTGCCCGCCCTCGGCATCCAGCCCGGCGTGGCCAGGCAGCAGGCCATCGGCGACGCCCGCGCCCTGCGCGCGCTCGCCGAGGCCCGGGGAACCGGGCCGCACCACCGCTGAGCCGCCGCCGCGCCGGCCTCGAACGGTCGTCGAACGGACGTTGAACGGGACTCGAACGGGCCTCGGGCGACTCTCGGACGAACCACCGGAGCCGCAGCCGACCGCTGCGTCCCATTGCGGCGGCGATCTCAGTGACTACCCTGGTGGCGGGGCGCACCTGTGCGCCCTCCCACCGGCCCCGGACCCTGAGGCCCGTGGGAACCTGCGACTTGAGGAGTGACTCCCTCCAGCAATGGACGGATCGTCCGGTAGTACCCGCGCCGCCCTCCCCGCGGAGGCGGCGGCATGACCATCCCGCTACTTCTGCTCGTGGCGGCATTCGCCCTGATCCTCGCCAACGGCTTCTTCGTGGCGGCCGAATTCGGCCTCGTCACCGTCGAACGCCCCGAGGCCGAACGCGCCGCAGCCGACGGCGACCGCCGTGCCCGCACGGTGGTCGAGGCCCTGCGGGAGCTGTCCTTCCAGCTCTCCGGCACCCAGCTCGGCATCACCATCACCTCCCTCGTGGTCGGCATGCTCGCCGAACCGGCCCTCGCCGGACTGCTGGACGGGCCGCTCGCGGCGACCGGCCTGCCCGCGGGAGCCGTCTCCGGCATCGCCGTCTTCATCGGCATGCTGCTCGCCTCCGCCGTCCAGATGGTCGTCGGCGAGCTCGTCCCGAAGAACTGGGCGGTCTCCCGGCCGCTCCAGGTGGCCCGGTTCGTGGCCGGCCCCCAGCAGGTCTTCTCCCGCGCCTTCCGGCCGGTCATCGCCGGCCTCAACGCCGTGGCCAACCGTCTCGTACGGGCGCTCGGCGTGGAGCCGGCGGAGGAGATGGCCTCGGCCCGCACCCCCGGCGAACTGGTCTCCCTGGTCCGCCATTCGGCCCAGGCCGGTGCCCTCGAACAGGACACCGCCGACCTCTTCGTACGGACCCTGTCGCTGGGCGAGCTCACGGCCCAGCACGTCATGACCCCCCGGGTGAAGGTCAGCGCCCTGCAGCACACGGCCACCGCGGCCGACGTGCTCAACCTGACCCGCGCCACCGGACTGTCCCGGTTCCCGGTCTACCGGGAGCGCATCGACGAGGTCACCGGCGTCGTCCACCTCAAGGACGCCCTCGCCGTGCCCGAGTCCGAGCGCGCCCGCACCACGGTCAGCCGCATCTGCGTCGCCCCGCTGCTGGTGCCCGGCTCGCTGCCGGTGCAGCCGCTGCTGGAGCGGCTGCGCAGCGAGCAGCCCATGGCCGTCGTCGTCGACGAATACGGCGGCACCGCCGGGGTGGTCACCCTGGAGGACATCGTGGAGGAGCTCGTCGGCGAGGTCCGCGACGAGCACGACCTCGCCGAGGACGAGGGCCCCGAACTGGCCGCCGTGCCCGCCGAGGACGGCCGCCCCTCCTGGGAGGCCGACGGCAGCTGCCGGGTGCAGACCCTGCGCCGGATAGGCCTGGAGGTGCCCGAGGGCCCGTACGAGACCGTCGCCGGTCTCGTCGCCGACCTGCTCGGCCGGATCCCCGCCCCCGGGGACCGTGCCGAACTGCCCGGCTGGAAGCTCTCCGTCCGCCAGGTCGGCCGTTACCGGGCCGAACGGGTCCGGCTGGTGCGGCTGCTCCCCGCCCCCCATCCGGCGCCCCACCAGGCGCCCCACCCCGCCCCGGCCGCACGCCCGGCCGCGGCCCCGGCCGCACGGCGGCCGGCGCCCCCCGAGCCCGGCCCCGTCGCCGGACACCCGGCCGACAGGGAGGCGGCGGTCCGATGAACGCACTGCAACTGCTCTTCGCCCTGCTCCTGGTCCTGGCCAACGGGTTCTTCGTGGGCGCCGAATTCGCCCTCGTCTCCGTCCGGCGCAGCCAGATCGAGCCGCTGGCCGCCGAGTCCAAGCGGGCCCGCCAGGTGCTGTACGGCCTGGAGAACCTGCCGCGGATGATGGCGGCGGCCCAGTTCGGCATCACCGTCTGCTCCCTGACCCTGGGAGCCGTCGCCGAGCCGACGATGGCCCGCCTGCTGGAGCCGCTGTTCCACGCTGCGCACGTCCCGCCGGGCATGATCCACCCGCTCGGCTACGCGGTGGCCCTCGCCGCCGTCGTCTTCCTGCACCTGGTCATCGGCGAGATGGTGCCCAAGAACCTGGCCATGGCCGCCCCCGAGAAGACCGCACTCTGGTTCAGCCCGGGCCTGGTGGCCTTCGCCAGGCTGTGCGGCCCCGTCACCACCGCGCTGGGCTCCTGCGCGCACCTGGTGCTCCGCCTCTTCAAGGTGGAGCCCAAGGACGAGGTCGAGGCCGTCTACACCAGCGCCCAGCTCGGCCGGCTCGTGGAGGACTCCCGGCAGGCCGGGCTCCTGGAGCCGGGTGAGCAGGAGCGCCTGGAGGACGCCCTGGAACTGGGCAGCCGCCCGGTCACCGACGTCCTGCTCGCCCGGGACCGGCTCGTCACGGTCGGCCCCTCGGCGACCCCGCGCCAGATCGAGCAGCTGACGGTCCGCACGGGCTACTCCCGCTTCCCCGTCCGTTCCGAGAACGGCGCCTTCATGGGCTACCTGCACGTCAAGGACGTACTGGACCTGGAGGAGCGGGAGCGAGCCGTGCCCCAGCGGGTCTGGCGCCGGATGCCCACGCTGTCCTCGACGCTCCCGCTGGACGACGCGCTCAGCGTCATGCGCCGCGACGCCACCCATCTGGCCCAGGTAGCCGACCCGGCCGGCCGGGTGCTGGGCCTGGTCGCCCTGGAGGATGTCCTGGAGATGCTGGTCGGCGAGGTCCGCGACCCCGCGCACCGCGTTCCGGCCCGCCGCCCCGGCCCCCGGCCGGAGGGCGCCCTGATCGGCTGACCGGCCCGTCCGCCGCCGCCGCTGCCCGGCAGGGGTCCCCGCCGGGCGGCGGTCACAGCGGCGGCGGCTCCGGGCGGTCGCGGTCCTGGGGGCCGCGGCCCGACAGGACCTCCCCGTACGCCTGCATCAGGTCGGGCAGCCGCAGCGTCGCCAGATCCTCCCGGGAGGGCTCGCCGGGGAAGCCCGCCAGCCGCAGGTCCCGGTACGCGCAGCTCTTCTCGTACAGGGTGCGCAGGAAGCGGCCGTTGCCCAGCTCGTCGATCCAGCCCTGCTCCACCACGTGCCCGCTGATGCTGCGCAGCTCGTCCAGGGCCTCCTCGTCCCAGCAGTCCCCGTTCGCGTCCGCCAGCACCCCGCCGATCGCCGTCAGCTCCAGCGGCCGGTAGCTGGGGAAGTCCACCCGGGTCGTGAACCGCGAGGACAGCCCCGGGTTGGCCGCCAGCAGCCGGTCCATCCCCGCCGGATAGCCCGCCAGGATCACCACCAGGTGGTCCCGGTTGTCCTCCGCGCGTTTCAGCAGCACCTGGAGCGCCTCGTCGCCGTACGCGTCGCCCTTGCTGTACCCGGTGTTGGACAGGCTGTACGCCTCGTCCACGAAGAGCACCCCGCCGATCGCCGAATCGATCAGCTCGTTCGCCTTGACGGCGGTCTGCCCGAGGAACTCGCCGACCAGATCCGCCCGTTGGGCCTCCACCAGATGGTCCCCGCCCAGCAGCCCGAGCGCGTAGAAGACCCGGCCCAGGATCCGCGCCACCGTCGTCTTGCCCGTGCCCGACGGCCCGGAGAACACGAAGTGCCGCTTGGGCGGCTGCACCGGCAGACCCTGACCGGCCCGCAGCCGCGCCATGTGCAGCTGCGCGGAGAGCGCCTTCACCTGCCGCTTCACCGGCTCCAGGCCCACCATCCGCTCCAGCTCCGCGAGCGCCTCGGCCAGCAGCGCGGGGTCGGCCGGCCCGGCCGGCAGCCCCCCGGGCGCCGTCTGCGGCGGCACCGCCACCTTGCGGCGCACGCCCTCCACCCGGCCCGTCCCCGGAGCCCCGAACCGCGGGTCCGGCTCCGGCACGACCAGCGGGTCCGGCTCCGTCTGCCCGTCCGCCGCGACGTCCTGGACGGGGCCACCGCCGAGGGCCACCGCCGCGAAGTCCCCGCCGACGGGGGACAGGTCGTGCCCGGCGTACCCCTCGTAACCGGCCGCGGCGTACCCGGCGTACCCGTCGGCACCGTCCACGTAGTCGCTGTCCTCGATCGCCGTCAGCCGGGCCGCCGTGTCCATGAACGCCGGATCCACCCGGTGCACCGCCCGGTACAGCGGCAGCGCCGCCGCGCTGCGCCCGGTCCCCTCGTGCGCCCGCGCCAGCCAGTACCGCAGCTCCTTGCGCTGCGGCTGCTCGCTGCGGCAGCGCATCAGCGCCGCCGAGAGCATCGGCTCGGCCTGCCCGTACATCTCCAGCCGGACCCGGGCCATTCCGCCGAACAGGCCCGCCTCGATGCCCAGCAGCGGATCGTCCACCAGGGGTTCGGTGTGCCGCACCAGCTGTTCCCAGTCCTTGACCAGGTAGGCCCGGCACGCGTGCAGGAACCGGACCTGCGCATCGGTGTCCACCGGCGGCAGCGCGGCCAGCGCCTGGTCCAGCTCGGGGACGTGCCGGCCGTCCAGCCAGTGCGAGGCGTGGGCCAGCAGCAGGTCCCGGCGGCTCTCCAGGACGGGCTGCACCCACCAGCCCAGCCAGTACCAGGAGTTCAGCGTCCGCCGGTGGCGGGCCCGCTGCTCCCCGAAGCGGTCGCGGTGGGTGTACATGCGCAATAAGGCGTTCGTGGTGTCCACCCGGAGCGCGTGCAGGCCCAGCCATGCGTCGGCCATCGAGGGATCCAGTCGTACGGCCGCCCGGAACTCCTCCTCGGCCTGCGGATAGGCGCCCATGGTGCAGGCGTCGACCCCGCGCAGCCAGGCGAGTTCGGCCGGGGCGTGCGTGCCCGGCGTGCCGAAATCCATCACATCCCCCACAAGCCTGCCCCCGTGGTGCACAGCAACCCCCGCGTCGCGCCCGCGAGTTGTCCACTGCGCCGATGAAATCAGGGGTGCATCGTACCTGCGGCAACGCACCATACGTAGGGTGCGGCGGACACCGGTCGGAGGCGCACCAGGGGCGCGCGAGGTGACTCAGGGTGAAGATCTCGCGGGGACCGGGCCCGCGCGCAGCCGCTGCGGAACCCTCCGGGGGCAGAACGAAGCCCCCGATCACGGGGGAACAATCGGGGGCTCCGCGTCTGCTGCGGCCTGGAAAGACCGCGCATTCAGAACGTAAGGCCGGTGCGGGGCCCAGGTCAAGCAAGTCGGTGCAGGCCCGCTCGAGGGCTGTGCGGGAGCGGCTCAGGCCCGGGGGAGTTCGTCACCCTCGGTGATGGAAGGGGCCCTTCCGGCGGTCGCATCCGTCCCGAAAGACCACTCGTATCCCGTACCGCTCTGGCGTACCAAAGTGTCGGCGAAGGGGCGCGAAGGATCATCCGAGAAGTGCGCGAGCTCCGCGCGCTCCCATCCGTCCCAGAAGTCGGAAAGTTCACGCCCGTCCCGATTTCGTCCGCGCCCCCAGGACTGCGCGCGCGGTGTCTCCATCCACAGCAGGCGCGCCAGATGCGGGCGCAGCGCCCGCCGGCCGGCCCCGACCCCCTCGATCAGCAGCACCGGCGCCGGCTCCAGCACCCGCTGCGGGCCGAAACGGCGCTCCACCCAGTCGTACGGGGCCCAGTGGGCCGGCCGTCCGGCGGCGAGCGGCTCCAGCACCTGCGCGCGCAGCCGCTCGGGCCAGCCGAACAGCTCCCCGTGCGTGGCCACGTCGTCCAGGTGCAGTACCGGTGCCCCGCCCAGTGCCTCGGCGAGCCGTCCGGCGAAGGTGCTCTTCCCCGAGCCGGCGTGGCCGTCGATGCCGATCAGCCGCACCGGGCCGAGCGAGGGCGGCAGGGCGGCGAGCTCGCGGGCGAGTGACTGAAGTGACTGCTGAGGCTCCACCCGGCCAGCGTAGAGCCCCTGCGGCGGCGCCCGGGGCACCCGCCCGGCGCACGGCCCCCCGCACGGCGCCCGGCGCCACCCGCGACACGGGGCCGGGGCTTCGGTGCCCGGCGGGCGGGAACTGCAAGGGTGGGGAAGCCGACCCGCCGCACCGACCCTTGGGGGCCACGCCGATGACCGCACCCACACCTCGCAGGGCCCTGCTGGCCCTCGCCCTCGCCGCTGCCACCGTGGTCAGCGTCCCCGGCGGCCGGGCCGCGGCGGCGCCTGCCGAAGCGGAATCCGCCGCAGGGGAACCCGCCCCGGCGGAATCCGGCGAAGGCGGGCCGGCCGGAGAAGGCGCCGGCCGGACCGTCGACAACCGGTTCTGGCACTCGTACGCCCACTGGCGGGCCGGCACCCACCAGGGCACCACCGCCCGCCACGGCCACCGCCCCGGTCTGGCGATCGCGACCCCGGCCGGCCGCACCGAGTACACCGACCCGCACACCGGCAGGAAGGGCATCTGGGAGTACGCCTCCTGGACCTCCCCGGTGCACCGCTCCCGGGTGCCCGGCACCGAGGCCATCCCCTCCTGGAACGCCCACACCCCGGCCGGCACCTGGATCCAGGTCGAACTGCGCGCCGGCTACGGCACCCGCGGCGCCACCCCCTGGTACGTCATGGGGCGCTGGGCCTCCGGCGACGGCGACATCCGCCGCACCTCCGTCGACGGCCAGACCGACGGCACCTCCACGGTGTGGACCGACACCCTGGCCGTGGACGCCCCCGCGCGGGCGAACGGCGTACGCCTCGCGGACTGGCAGCTGCGCCTGACCCTGCACCGCAGGCCCGGCGCCGCCGAAGGTCCGACGGTGTGGCTGGCCGGCGCCATGGTCTCCGACGTCCCGGACCGGTTCACCGTCCCCGCCGCCGCGCCCTCGGGCAGGGCCCACGAGCTGGAGGTCCCCCGCTATTCGCAGGAGGTCCACAGGGGCCAGTACCCCCAGTACGACAACGGCGGCGAAGCCTGGTGCAGCCCCACATCCACCCAGATGATCATCGAGTACTGGGGTCACAAGCCCGCCGCGGCGGACCTGGCCTGGGTCGATTCCCGTTACGCCGACCCGCAGGTCTGCCACGCGGCCCGGCTCACCTATGACAGTGCCTACAAGGGCTGCGGCAACTGGCCCTTCAACGCCGCCTACGCCGCCACCTACGACGGTCTGGCGGGCGTCGTCACCCGGCTGCGCTCCCTCGCCGACCTGGAGACCCTGGTCCGGGCGGGCATCCCCGCGATCACCTCGCTGTCCTTCCGGACCGAGGAGCTCACCGGCGCGGGCTACGGCACCGCGGGCCACCTGATGACCGTCATCGGCTTCACCGTCGCCGGGGACGTGATCGCCAACGACCCGAACTCGCCCGACAACCCGTCGGTCCGCCGCGTCTACGAGCGCCGCGAGTGGGAGAACGCCTGGCTGCGTACCAAGCGCCACAACGCCGCCGGCAAGGTCGCCACCGGCTCCGGAGGCATCTGCTACCTGTACGCGCCGGCCCGCCCGACCGTGGCCCAGATCGGGGCGCTGAGGGCGGTGGGAGTGCTGTGAGGCAGACGTCGAAACGTCCCGGATTTCCCGTTGACCCGGAACGTAGATAAGCGGAACATAAAGCCATAAAGGGCACATAAAGGCTTCTACAGGAGGCGGCCCGCCATGACCACCCACAGCATCGAACACCACCCCGACCTCGCCGAGATGCGCTCACGGTTCGAGCGGGTCACCAGCACCCCCGCCGCGCAGGCCGTGGAGGCACTCGCCCTCATCACGGGCCTGTACCTGGCGGCCTCCCCGTGGATCGCCGGGTTCAGCGGGCTCGGCCCGCTGGCGGTCAACAACCTGATCGCCGGCCTGGCCTACTGCCTGTGCATGAGCGGACTGGGCTCCGCCTACGAACGCACCCACGCGATGGCCTGGACGGCGGTCGTCATCGGAGCCTGGACGATCGTGGCTCCGTGGCTCATCGCCGGGGACGTCAGCACCACCCGCAGCGTGGTCAGCAACGTGATCGCAGGCGCCGTCGCCCTGCTGCTCGCGCTCTCCATGGCGGGCATGGCGGGCCGAAACCGCACCGCCTGACCCCCGGTACGCCCCGGGCCCCGACCGCACTGCGGCCGGGGCCCGGGGCGTGATGCGTGCCACGGGTGACGCTCGTCTCTACCGTGAAAGCCGCAAACGCTGTCACATTGGACGGCATGACCGCACACAGCGCCGCCCTCACCGCCCGCGCCCGCAAGCTCGTCGGGACCGGCGGCCCCAAGGAAGACCCCACGTGGCTGGAGCACGTGCTCGGCTGGACGCTGGTGGTCGTCGTCGCCATGTTCGTCACCCAGGTCGGCTGGCTCTGACCCGCACCCCGGCCCCGCGGCTCCTCGTCCCGAGGCCGCCCCGCAGTTCGGGGGAGTCGGCCGCCGGCCGGTCCTCCTCGGGTCCGTCACGGGTGCGCAGCCGGTAGTCGTCGAGCGAGGCCGCGCGCATCGTCAGGACCGGCGCCCGCAGCGGACCGTCCGCGGTCGCGACCTCGGTGACGCCCGCGAACGCGAAGCCCTGCGGGGCGAAGCGAGGTAGTCACCCTCGGCGGCGTCCGGGCCGCCACCGGTGCCCCGGAGGTCCGCCCGCGGCCCGGCGGGCGGGGGTATGCGCCGGCGGCGGGGACCGCCACGGCGGCCGACTTCCGCCGGCGACCCGGCCTTCGCGCCGGCCGGGCCGCGACGGATCCGCGGCCCTGCCCGTGCGCCCGGAAGTGCGCCTGGACGCGCCTGTGACCGTGCCCCTGATCGAGCCCGTGGAAGTGCCTTCCGTACGTCGTCCGTGCAGCGGAAGTGCATGAGACAGGTCTGCCATACTGCGGGCATCCTGTGGCAGTTCGAGGCTAGGGCCGAATTTGAATAATAGTCAACAGCGTGGTGCGACCGGGCGTTCGCAGGTCCGCAGGGCGGAACTCATAGCCACCGGACGCAAGTTGTTCGCCGATACCTCGTACGACGCGCTCTCCATGGACGACATCGCCAAACAGGCGGGCGTCGCCAAGGGGTTGATCTACTACTACTTCAAGAGCAAGCGCGGCTACTACCTCGCCATCGTCGAGGACTCGGTCGCCGAGCTCGTCGCCCGCGCCGCCGGGGAACCGGACCTGCCCAAGGTCGAGCGGGTGCGTCGCACCGTCGACGGCTACCTCCGCTTCGCCGAGCAGCACCAGGCCGCCTACCGCACCATCGTCGCCGGGGGAGTGGGCTCCGACGCCGAGGTCCTCGCCATCCGCGACGCGGTCCGCGAGGAACTGGTGGCCACGATCGCCGAGGGCGCGTACGGGCACCGGGTCGTCCCGCCGCTCGCCCGGCTCGCGCTGGTCGGCTGGCTGTCCGGGGTCGAGGGGGCCACCTTGGAGTGGATCGGCGCGCGGGCCGCCGAAACAGCCTCCCCGGCCGCCTCCCCGGCCGCTTCCGCGGACGCGGACAACGATGTCGACGTCCAGGGCCATGCCGACGGCGGTGCCGATGACGAGGGCGACGGCGTCGCGCCGGAGGGGGCGCCGCACGACGGGGCGGGAGCCGGTCCGCGCCCCGCGTACCCGCAGCCCGAACGGACCCGGCTCGGAGCCCTGCTCGTGCGCCAGCTGCGCGCGACTCTGACGGTGATCGGGGAGTTCGTCCCGGAGTGTCCACCCCCTCCCCTTCCCGAAGAGGCGTTCGAGACCGTCGGTGATCTTGCCCCGGTGACGGGACGCTCCTGATCGGGCATACTCAAGCCGCCGCAGCCACTGAACTGCCCCTTCCGTGATCCGGGAGGGCAGTATCGGCTGTGAGAGCACCGATACCCGGCGGCGCGTCCCACACCTCACGCGTCGCCGCCGTGCCCGACGAGGGAGAAGAGCGCCGCCATGACTGACCGCGCCCCGCAGCCGGTGGACCGTCAGCTGCCCACCGAGGAGTCCCGGGATCTCCTCGCACTCGTACGAGAGATCGCCCAGCGGGAGATCCGCCCCGTGGCCGCCGACGAGGAGGACGCCGGGCGCTTCCCGCGGGCGATCTTCACCCTGCTGTCGGAGGCCGGCCTGCTCGGTCTTCCGTACGCCGGCGAGTACGGCGGCGGCGAGCAGCCGTACGAGGTCTACCTCCAGGTCCTGGAGGAGCTGGCCGCGGCCCGCCTGACCGTCGGGCTCGGCGTCAGCGTGCACTCCCTGGCCTGCCACGGCCTGGCCGGATACGGCACCGAGGAGCAGCAGAAGGCCCACCTGCCCGCCATGCTCGGCGGCGGCCTGCTCGGCGCGTACTGCCTCTCCGAGCCCGCCTCCGGCTCCGACGCCGCCTCGCTGACCACCAAGGCCGTGCGCGACGCGGGGGGAGACTGGGTCATCACCGGCACCAAGGCCTGGATCACCCACGGCGGGGTCGCGGACTTCTACACCGTCCTCGCGCGCACCGGCGGCGAGGGCCCCAAGGGCATCACCGCCTTCCTGGTGCCCGGCGACGCGGAGGGCCTGACGGCCGCCGTCCCGGAGAAGAAGATGGGCATGAAGGGCTCGCCCACCGCCCAACTGCACTTCGACGGGGTCCGCGTCCCGGACACCCGCCGCATCGGCGAGGAGGGCCAGGGCTTCACCATCGCCCTGGCCGCCCTGGACGCGGGCCGCCTGGGCATCGCCGCCTGCGCCATCGGTGTCGCGCAGGCCGCCCTGGACGAGGCCCTCACGTACGCCCTGGACCGCAAGCAGTTCGGCCACCCGATCGCGGACTTCCAGGGCCTGCGGTTCATGCTCGCCGACATGGCCACCAAGATCGAGGCCGGCCGGGCGCTGTACCTGGCGGCCGCGCGGCTGCGCGACGCGGGCAAGCCGTTCTCCCGCCAGGCGGCGATGGCGAAGCTGTTCTGCACCGACGCCGCCATGGCCGTCACCACGGACGCGGTCCAGGTCCTCGGCGGCTACGGGTACACCGCGGACTTCCCGGTGGAGCGGCTGATGCGCGAGGCGAAGGTCCTCCAGATCGTCGAGGGCACCAACCAGATCCAGCGCATGGTCATCGCCCGCCACCTGGCCGGCCCCGAATCGCGTTGACGCCCGCCCTGGTCCTGGAGGTCCGTCCGGCCCTGGCCGACGCCGAACTCAACGAGCTGTTCGGCGCGGCCTGGCCGGGGCACCGGACGGCCGCGTTCGGGCCGGTGCTGGAGCGCAGCACCGCGTGGATCACGGCCCGCCGCGGCGGACGCCTGGTCGGCTACGTCAACGTCGCGGGTGACGGCGGCGCGCACGCCTTCGTCCTGGACACCACCGTCCACCCGGACGAACGCCGCCGCGGCCTCGGGGTCCGGCTGGTCCGGGCAGCCGCCGAGGCGGCGCGCGCCTCCGGGGCCCAGTGGCTGCACGTGGACTACGAGCCGCACCTGGAGCCCTTCTACGCCCGGTGCGGGTTCCGGCCGACCGCCGCGGGGCTGCTCGCCCTCTAAGGGCTGTCCCGCAATCCCCGGTGGATCAGCGCGCGGCGTCGGATGCGGTGCACGCACGGCGCAGGGGCGTCCGCATACCGTGCTGGTGCGGGCGTTCCCCCGACAGTGCAGCGAGGTGCCGTAGCCGACGCCGCGCGCCCGCCGGGGCTTAGGGGACAGCCCTCAGCCCCTCGACGGGCAGCGGTTTGGCGTCGTGGTTGACGAAGCAGTCCGGCCGCGCGCCCGGGTGGCCGGCGGGCGGTGCGTTGGACACCGCGTTGTAGCTGATCAGGGCGAGCGTGCGGGTGTGCGGGGAGCGGTTCGGGCCCGAGCTGTGCACCAGGTTGCCGTGAAAGAACACCACCGTGCCGGCCGGCCCGGTGGCCTCGTACACGCCCCGGGTCCGGGCGAGCTCCTCGGTGGAGGGGTCCGGGAGCGCGTAGGCGAGCCGGCTGGAGGTGATCCAGGCCCAGTCCCCCTCCTCCCGGCCGGGGCCGCCGGAGGGGGCGGGCTCCTCCGGCCGGTCGGTGTGGGTGCCCGGTATCAGACGCAGCGGGCCGTTCTCCCCGGTGACCTCGTCGAGGAACACGGCGGCGGTGAGCGCCGCCGGGCGGGGCATCCCGTCGGTGGCCCTCCAGAAGTCGAAGTCCCGGTGCCACTGCCAGCGTTCACCGCGCCGGGCCGCCTTCGGATTGACCTTCCACTGGTACACGTACATGTCCTCGCCCAGGAGCAGCCGGGCCAGTGCGGTCAGCGGCGACCTTTCGGCCAGGGCCTGCCAGGGGCCGCCTCTGCGGTGGAGTCCGTAGACGGCGCGCACGCTCGTGCCGTCCTCCTCGAAGAACCGCTGCGGTCCCTCCTCGGCGAGGACGGAGGGCAGCTCCCCGGTCAGGGGGGCCCAGATCTCGTGCGGAGTGATCGGTGGGACGACGGCGAAGCCGTCGCGCCGGAAATCGGCCAGGAGCCGCTTCGGGTCGGTCATGGCCCCAGGGTGCCGACCGGCCCGCGGCGCGGCGAGGCAGCACGGGGAGCGCACGTGGGGTGCGCCGGGTCACCGGGACGCCCCTACTCGCCGTCGTAGAGCGGGCCGGCCGGCCAGATGGGCGAGCCGGCGACCCGGGACCACTCCGGATCGCGGCGGCCCGGCAGGGTGCGTCCGTCCGCGGCCCAACGTGCCAGCAGCGCCTGGCAGATCGGCGGATCGGACTGCCGCTGCGGAACCGATTCTTCGTAGCCGGGCGGCGCCGGACGCCGCCGTCGGCCCGTTCTTGCCCCAGGGGCTTCGAGCGTGGTCATGCAGGGCCAACGCGCCGTTCGAGCCACGGGTAACCGCCCCGGCCCTGCGGGTATCCGTTCGAGGTGTCCCCGTCGTGCCGGGGCCCGGCCCGCTCCCCGAGGTGGCCAGACGTGCCGGGATGTCAGGGAGTGACAGAAGTCTGGCCCCGGGCTCCAGATCTGACGTACCGTCATATCCGCCCGAGCCGACGCCGCGCCCCCGCGGCCCCGCACCCCGCGCCACCACGCCGCCCAGGAGGTTTGCCATGCCCGCGGACCGACCCGTACCCCTCGACGAATACCCCGTCCACCAGGCCCCGCTCTCGATGAAGCACGTCGTCAGCGGCGACCGGAACGCCTACGACCGCTGCATCTTCCACGTCTTCGACCACGCCGGCCGGGCCGTCCTCATCCTCGGTCTCGGCGTCTACCCCAACGCCGGGGTCATCGACGCCTACGCCACCCTGCGCACCGGCGACGAGCTCCTCGCCGTCCGCGCCTCCGACGCCCTCACCGACGACCGCATGAACCTCTCCGTCGGCCCGCTGCGGATCACCGTCGACGAACCCCTGAAGCGGATCACCCTCCGGTGCGCACCCGACCCCACCGACCCCGACGGGCTCTCCTGCGACATCACCTGGACCGCCGAGTTCCCCGCCGTCTGGGAGCCGCACCACGTCCAGCGGCGCGGCGACCGCCTCATGCTCGAAGGCCGCCGCTTCGTCCAGGCCGGCCACGTCACCGGCACCATCCGGGCCAAGGGCGGCGAGCACACCCTCACCCCCGGCGAGTGGACCGGCACCCGCGACCGCAGCTGGGGCGTGCGCCCCATCCCCGGCGAGGACGGCGGCCGCGCCGCCGAGGAGCACCGCCCCGAAGGCTTCCACTGGCTCTGGATCCCCGTCCGCTTCGAGGACCGCTTCGTCATGGTCATCGCCCAGGAGGACGCCGACGGGCACCGCACCCTGAACGAGGCCGTCCAGGTCTTCCCCGAGGACAGCGGCCGCCACGACGTACAGCTCGGGTGGCCCCAGACCGAGATCCGCTACCGGCCCGGCTCCCGCCACCCCGAGAGCGCCGTCGTCCACCTCACCGACCCGGCCCGCAAACCCCTCGAACTCGGCGTCGAGGTCCTGAACTCCTCCCCGCTCGCCGTCGGCGCCGGCTACCCGCCCGCCGCCGACTGGCAGCACGGCACCTGGCAGGGCCGCGGCTGGACCGACCGCCGCACCTACGACCTCTCCGACCCCACCGCCCACCCCATGGCCGCCTTCGGAGTCACCGACCACTCCGCCCGCTTCACCCTCGACGGACGGACCGGCT
Source organism: Streptomyces sp. NPDC086989 (assembly GCF_044745505.1). Lineage (NCBI taxonomy): Bacteria > Bacillati > Actinomycetota > Actinomycetes > Kitasatosporales > Streptomycetaceae > Streptomyces > Streptomyces sp. NPDC086989. The sequence continues at coordinate 43,638 of NZ_JBIVAL010000019.1, read as the reverse complement.
TCGGCATCTTCGAACACGGCAGCTTCGGCCGCCACGACCCCAGCGGCTTCACCGACTACAGCTCAGTGGCCCAGTAGAGGAAAGGGGAAGTCATGGCAGCACCGGCACCACGCCCGCGCACCTCCACCCGCGAACCCGGGGAACTCGGCCGGCGCCTCGCCGCCTGGCTCGCCGCCGAACTCCCCGGCGCGCAGATCACGGGCGTCCGCGTCCCCGGATCCAACGGCATGTCCAGCGAAACCCTGCTCTTCGACATCGAGCACCCCGACACCCCCGTCCGCTCCTGCGCCCTGCGCCTCGCCGCCGACCCGGCCGCGTACACCGTGTTCCCCGCGTACGACATGCCCCGCCAGCACCGGGTGATGAGCCTGGTCGCCGCGCACACCGACGTGCCCGTCCCGCGCGTGCTGTGGCTGGAACAGGACCCCGGACCGCTCGGCGCACCCTTCTTCGTCATGGCCCGCGCCGAGGGCCGGGTCCCGCCCGACGTCATGCCCTACACCTACGAGGGGAACTGGCTGCACGCCGCGAGCGACTCCGAACGCGCCGTACTCCAGGAGGCGAGCATCTCGCTGCTGGCCCGGCTGCACGACCAGTTCCCCGCGAAGGAGGCCGAGTTCCTCCTCCCCGGGGGAACCGGCAGCCCCCTGCGCCGCCACGTCGACGCCCAACGCGCCTACTACGCCTGGGTGGTCGACGGACTCGCGCCGTCCCCGCTGCTGGAGCGGGCCTTCGACCGCCTGGAGGAGCTGTGGCCCGCGGACGAGGGCCCCGCCGTCCTCAACTGGGGCGACGCCCGCATCGGCAACGTCGTCTACCAACCAGACGGGTTCGAGCCGGTGGCCGTCCTGGACTGGGAGATGGCCGCGTACGCCCCGCGCGAGGTCGACCTCGGCTGGACCGTCTACCTCCACCGCTTCTTCCAGGACCTGACCGTCGGCTTCGGCCAGAGCGGCCTGCCGGACTTCCTGCGCCGCACCGACCTGGAGCGCCGGTACGCCGAACTGACCGGGCACACCCCGCGGGACATGGAGTTCCACACCCTGTACGCGGCCCTGCGGCACGGCATCGTGATGCTGCGCATCGCCTACCGGCAGGCGCACTTCGGCGAGGTCGAGGTCCCGGCGGACCCCGACGCACTGATCCTCCACCACGCCACCCTCAGGGCCATGGTGCAGGGCACGTACTGGTGACCGCGGCCCGGGGGCCGGGAAGCCGTCAGGCGGCCTGCGCGTGCTGGCGCATCTGCGGCAGCAGCGCCGGCGCCGGCATCCGCACGGGACGCGAACCGGGACCGCCGACGTGCGAGAACGGCTGGGTGCGCCAGTCCAGGCCCTGCGGCAGGTCCAGCAGCACGACCTCCAGCTCCGCGGACTGGTCGGGGGCCGCGCCGACGGTCGGCAGCCCCTCGGAGGCCGGGCGGCCCGTACCCGCGCACACCGTGAGCCCGAACGGGTTCCACGGGGTCAGGCAGAGCCCGTGCTCCGGCAGGTACTCCTCGTCCGCGACGAGGGCGATCGACTGGCCGCAGTCCGGGCAGGTCGCGTGGTGGATCTCGAACCCGTCGAACCCGAACCCGTCGGCGTCTTCGAGGTACTCGTCATCGCCGGCGTCGACGAATTCCAGGGGCTCCGGTTCGGTGCGACCGGCGCGCTTGGTGTTCTGCATGGATGTACTCCCCCTTGGGTGGGCCGGGCGGGCAGGTTCTACGGCCTCGGCCACAGCAAGCACTTCCCGCCGCGCGGCACGAGTAACCACAACATCCCGCCGCATGCCTGCATACCCTTGTGGCTTTGGTCACATGCCCGCCGCAGGTGCCACTTGTGGCCGGACAGCACTGTGCCTGGAGCACCCTTGGGCCTTAGGTTGAGCGGCTATGAGCGCAATGGAGGAGCTGGACCGCCAGATCGTGGATCTGCTCGTGCGGGACGGGCGGATGAGCTACACGGATCTGGGCAAGGCCACGGGACTGTCCACGTCGGCGGTCCACCAGCGAGTACGCCGTCTGGAACAGCGCGGGGTGATCCGCGGGTACGCGGCCGTCGTCGATCCCGAAGCCGTGGGCCTGCCCCTGACGGCCTTCATCTCGGTGAAGCCCTTCGACCCGAGCGCACCGGACGACATCGCCGAGCGGCTGGCCGGCGTACCCGAGATCGAGGCCTGCCACAGCGTCGCGGGCGACGAGAACTACATCCTGAAGGTCCGCGTCGCGACCCCGCTGGAGCTGGAGGACCTCCTGGGCCGGCTGCGCGCCCTGGCCCACGTCTCGACCCGCACCACCGTCGTCCTCTCCACCCCGTACGAGGCCCGCCCGCCCCGGGTCTGAACCCTGCTGACGCCCCCCGCGGGGCCCGGCCCCGGGGCGCTCCGGCCCCCCCGCCGGTCCGCCGCGCCGGACCCCGTCCGGCCGACACCCGGGGGGCGCGGTCGAGACGGGCCCGCGGACCCGCGAAACTGTGCGCATGACTGACCGCACCGCCAACTCCGCCGACGCCGCCGGAGCCCCCGCGTCCGAACGGACCGTTCTCCTGCGCGGGGGCGAGGTACACAGCCCCGCCGACCCCTTCGCCACCGCGATGGTCGTCGAGCGCGGACACATCGCCTGGGTCGGCTCCGAAGGCGCCGCCGACGCCTTCGCCCAGGGCGTCGACGAGGTCGTCGACCTGGACGGGGCGCTCGTCACACCCGCCTTCACCGACGCACACGTCCACACCACCTCCGCCGGACTCGCCCTCACCGGCCTGGACCTCACCGGTGCGGCCTCCCTCTCCGAGGCCCTCGGGCTCGTCCGCGCGTACGCCGGACGCCGCCCCGCCGACCGGGTCCTCCTCGGCCACGGCTGGGACGCCGCCCGCTGGCCCGAGCGCCGCGCGCCCCGCCGCGAGGAGCTCGACGAGGCCACCGGCGGCCGCCCGCTCTACCTCAGCCGCATCGACGTGCACTCCGCCGTCGTCACCACCGCCCTGCTGGACCTCGTCCCGGCCGTCACCGTCCGCGGCGACGAGCCGCTGACCCGCGACGACCACCACGCCGTCCGCCGGGCCGCGCTCGCCGCCGTCACCCCCGCCCAGCGCGCCGAAGCCCAGCGGGCCGCCCTCGACCGGGCCGCCTCCCTCGGCATCGGCTCCGTCCACGAGTGCGGCGGCCCCGACATCTCCTCCGCCGAGGACTTCGCGGACCTCCTCAACCTCGCCCGCGAGCGGCCCGGCCCCCGCGTCTTCGGCTACTGGGCCGACCGCGACCTCGAACAGGCCAAGGCGCTCGGCGCCATCGGCGCCGCCGGCGACCTCTTCGTGGACGGCGCCCTCGGCTCCCACACCGCCTGCCTGCACGCCCCGTACGCCGACGCCGGCCACACCGGCACCGGCTACCTCGATGCCGCCGACGTCGCCGCGCACGTCGCCGCCTGCACCGAGGCGGGCCTCCAGGCCGGATTCCACGCCATCGGCGACGCCGCCCTCACCGCCGTGGTCGAGGGCGTGCGGGCCGCCGCCGACAAGGTGGGCCTCGCCCGCGTCCGCGCCGCCCGGCACCGCGTCGAGCACGCCGAGATGATGACCCCCGCCACCATCGCCGCCTTCGCGGACCTCGGCCTCACCGCCTCCGTACAGCCCGCCTTCGACGCGGCCTGGGGCGGCGAGGACGGCATGTACGCCGACCGGCTCGGAGCCGAGCGCGCCCGCACCCTGAACCCGTTCGCCGCCCTGCTCAAGGCCGGCGTCCCGCTGGCGTTCGGTTCGGACGCGCCCGTCACCCCGTTCGACCCCTGGGGCACCGTCCGGGCGGCCGCCTTCCACCGCACCCCCGAGCACCGGATCTCCGTACGGGCCGCGTTCACGGCCCACACCCGGGGCGGCTGGCGGGCGCTGGGCCGCGACGGCGCGGGCGTGCTGGTACCCGGAGCCCCCGCCGACTACGCCCTCTGGGAGACCGCCGAACTGATCGTCCAGGCCCCCGACGACCGGGTCGCCCGCTGGTCCACCGACCCCCGTTCGGGGACCCCCGGGCTGCCCGACCTGACCCCTGGCGGCGACCTGCCGGTGTGCCTCGCCACCGTCGTCGGCGGGCGGGAGGTATTCGTACGGCCACAGGGGTGATCCGGTCGGCCTCGGTTCGGTACGGGCGCTCGGACCCGGATAGGTTCGGCCGGGTCCACCACCGGACGTCCGTACCGGGCGGCTCCGACTGCTCAGCGCGCCCGCGCCTCGGGGGCGAGGGAAGGTTTCGCCGGACGGGGGTCCCCCCTGCTCCGAGGGAACTCGGGGGAAGGTGGCCCCGGTCGGGCCCCGCGGTCCAGTAGACAACGGTCACGGCGACCCGCAGCCAGCGGGAGCCGGACCGGCCCGAAGGACCGCGGGCCCCGGCCACTGTTCTAGAGTCCTCTGTGACAGGACGTACGAGAACACGAAGGCGGACCCGGTGAGCGACGGCGGACAGCGGGGTCACGGACCGCTCGGAACGGCCTTGGTGATCATTCCGACCTACAACGAGGCGGAGAACGTCGGGCCGATCGTCGGCCGCGTGCGCGCTGCGGTTCCCGAGGCCCACGTCCTGGTGGCGGACGACAACAGCCCCGACGGCACCGGCAAGATCGCCGACGGGCTCGCGGCGGGCGACGACCACGTGCACGTCCTGCACCGCAAGGGCAAGGAAGGCCTCGGCGCCGCCTACCTGGCGGGCTTCGCCTGGGGCCTGGAGCGCGACTACGGCGTCCTGGTCGAGATGGACGCCGACGGCTCCCACCAGCCCGAGGAACTGCCGCGGCTGCTCACCGCGCTCGCCGGGGCGGACCTCGTCCTGGGCTCGCGCTGGGTGCCGGGCGGCCGGGTGGTCAACTGGCCCAAGAGCCGTGAGTTCCTCTCACGCGGCGGCTCGACGTACTCCCGGCTGATGCTGGACGTCCCGATCCGGGACGTGACCGGCGGCTACCGGGCCTTCCGCCGCGAGACCCTGGAAGGACTGGGCCTGGACGAGGTCGCCTCCGCCGGCTACTGCTTCCAGGTCGACCTGGCCCGCCGGGCCGTGCGGCGGGGATACCGCGTCGTCGAGGTGCCCATCACCTTCGTCGAGCGCGAGTTCGGCGACAGCAAGATGAGCAAGGACATCGTCGTGGAGGCCCTCTGGCGGGTCACCCAGTGGGGGCTCAGGACCCGCGCCGCCAGACTGACCGGCCACGTCAAGGGCGCGCGGCGCGCCTGACCAGCGGCCGGAGGCACCGGCAGCAGGCCCCCTAGGGGATGTCCGGTACCTCCGGCTGAGGTCGCTTTTATGCCGCCCCAGGCACACTGGGGGCATGACGACCGGCGTTCCCCTTTCGACGGCCCCCCGACGGCGCTCGCGCGCCCGCACGTTCCTTCCCCTGGCGGTCGCCGCCTGGATGATCCTGGAGATCTGGCTGCTGAGCCTGGTCGCCGGAGCGGCCGGCGGGCTGACCGTCGCTGCGCTGCTCATGGGCGGGATCGTGCTGGGCGCGGTGGTCATCAAGCGGGCCGGACGGCGTGCCTTCAAGAACCTGACGAACACCTTCCAGCAGGCTCAGCAGGGTCGGCAGCCCACGCCGCAGCAGCCGGGCGGCGGCAACGGCCTGACGATGCTGGCCGGTCTGCTCCTGATCCTGCCCGGCCTGCTGTCCGACGTGGCGGGCCTGCTCCTGCTGATCCCGCCCGTCCGGGCCCTCGTCGGCCGCCGGGCGGGCCGTTCCCTGGAGCGCAGGATGGCCGCGGCCCCGGCCGGCAGCTTCGGCGACGCCTTCCAGCAGGCCCGGATCCACCAGCCCGACGGCAAGGTCGTCCAGGGCGAGGTCATCCGTGAGAACGATCCGCAGCGGGCCGCCCCCGGTCCCCACGCCGGATACCGGCCGCCGCTGGCGCCCTGAGCCGGGGCAGGGACGAACCCCGGGCAGGGACGAAGCCGAGGCAGGACAAGCAGAAGCAGGCAAGCCGAGGGCCCCCGCCACAGTTCGTGGCGGGGGCCCTCGGCTTGTACGGTGCGTCCGGCTGTCAGGCGGACTTGCGGCTGTCCCGCGGATGCACGGCAATGTTCATGGCGCCGGAACGCAGGACCGCCAGCCTCTCGGCCAGCACCTCCTCGAGTTCCTCGCGGGTGCGCCGCTCCATGAGCATGTCCCAGTGCGTTCGCGCAGGCTTGCCCTTCTTCTCTTCGGGCCCGTCCCCGTCCACCAGGAGTGCCATGGCGCCGCACGCCTTGCACTCCCACTCCGGCGGAATCTCTGCCTCAACCGAGAACGGCATCTCAAATCGATGTCCGTTCTGGCATGCGTACTCCACCGCCTGGCGCGGGGCCAGATCGATGCCGCGGTCCGTCTCGTAGCTGGTAACCACGAGCCGCGTACCGCGGAGAGCTCGCTCACTCATGAATCGTGCCTCCCGGGCTTGTCGCCCACAGGACAGGTGTCGCTGTCGTCGTCATCCGGTCAACGTCCGGTCGGCGGTATAGATTCCCGCTCCGGGTGATGCGTCGCCCGTCGTGCCGCCCCTTGTTGTACCCACCAATGCCCGTTTTGTCACATCTGGCAGCAGATGTCACCCAACGTCTACACTTCTCAAGCGCGCAGTAACGGTCCGCCTGGCAGGCCAAAGGCGTACACTACCGGCCCTTCGCTTCAACGTCGAAATCCGTTCGGAATTCGTATGAAGATCCGGGTCCGATCCGCGGCCGGGGCGGCCGTCGGATCCGGTCAGATCCGCTCGGGTACAGGATTCCCCGCCGCCTCCACCGCACGCCGTACCGGCACCCGTGCCAGGAGCACGAAACCCAGTGCGAAGAACACCACCAACGAGATGATGGCGTCGCGGTAGCTGCCCGTGACCTGGTATGTGAGCCCGAACACCAGCGGCCCCACCCAGCTGACCCCGCGGTCGCTCATTTCGTACGCCGAGAAGTACTCCGCCTCCTTGCCGGCCGGGACCAGGTGGGAGAACAGCGAACGTGACAGCGCCTGGCTGCCGCCCAGCACCAGTCCGATCATCGACGCCAGTATGAAGAACCACACCGGTGCGCCCGCGGGCAGGAAGAAGCCGGCGCCCAGGGTCACCGTCCAGGCCACCAGGGACCCGAGGATGGTCTTCTTCGCGCCGTACGACACGGCCAGCCGGCCCATCGCCATCGCGCCCGCCACGGCGAGGATCTGCACCAGCAGCACCGCCGTGATCAGCGTCGAGTCCTCCAGCTTCAGCTCCTGCTTGCCGTACACGGACGCCTGCGAGATCACGGTCTGGATCCCGTCGTTGTAGACCAGGTACGCCAGCAGGAACGACAGCGTCAGCGGGTGCCGCCGCATGTCCTTCAGCGTGGCGACGAGCTGCTTCCACCCCGAGCCGGCGGCCGCATGGTCGGCGCCCGACCGCACCACCGCCCGGTCCCGCAGCCGGCGCAGCGGGATGATCGCGAACGCGCCCCACCACAGGCCCGCCGAGGCCAGGCAGATGCGCACCGCCGCGTCCTTGGAGATCCCGAAGGACTCGTGCGACTGGAACAGGACCAGGTTCAGGATGAGGACGAACGCCCCCGCCGTGTAGCCGAACGCCCAGCCGCGCGAGGAGACGGCGTCCCTCTCCTCCGGCTCCGCGATCTGCGGCAGGTAGGAGTTGTAGAGCACCATCGACACCGACATCGCGGCGTTCGCGAGGATCAGCAGGACGCCGCCCAGCAGGTAGCGGTCGCCGCCCAGCAGGAACATCGCCGTGGTCGCCGCCGCGCCGGTGTACGCCGCCGCCGCGAGAAGCGGCTTCTTGCGGCCCGTACGGTCCGCGGCCGCGCCCACCAGCGGCATCGCCAGCACCGCGACGATCACGGACACCGAGACGGCGTACGCGAAGAACGAGCCGGACCGCACCGGGATCCCCAGCGGGTGGACGTACCCCTGCGCGTCCTGGGCGGCCTCGGCCATCGCCGTGAGGTACGGGCCGATGAACACCGTCAGCACGGTCGAGGAGTAGACCGAGCACGCGAAGTCGTAGAAGTACCAGCCGTGCTGCTCGCGCTTGCGTTCCGCCGCGCTGGGTGCCGGCTCCCCGCGCGCGGCCCCCGCGCCCTGTTCCGTCGTCTCCGCACTCACCGGTGCCCCCTCGTTCCCGTCCGGCACGTGAAGGGTGACGGCGGCGGTCCTGGCAGGTCAGGCCCAGGCTCCGCGCTGGTCCAGCACCGTGCGCAAGATGTCGATCCGGTCGGTCATGATGCCATCCACCCCCAGGTCGAGGAGAGCCTCCATACGTTGCGGTTCGTTCACGGTCCACACGTGGACCTGGAGGCCCCGGTCGTGGGCCGTCTTCACGAACCGCCGGTCGACCACGCGGATACCCGCCTGGGTCTCCGGAACCTGCGCCGCCACCGCCCCGACCCGCAGGGCCGCCGGGATCGCGTACGAGCGCAGCCGCAGGCCGAGCACCCCGCGCACCCCGTACGAGGTCGCCAGCCGGGGACCGGCGATCTTCTGGGCGCGGGCCACCCGGCTCTCCGAGAACGAGCCCACGCACACCCGGTCCCACACGCCCGCCCGGGCGATCAGGTTGACCAGCGGATGAAGGGCCGACTCGGACTTGACGTCGATGTTCCAGCGGGCTTCGGGGAACTCCTCCAGGAGCTCCTCGAACAGCGGCAGCGGCTCGGTGCCCGCCACCCGCGCCTCGCGGATCCTGCCCCACGTCAGCTCCGCGATCCGGCCGTGCCCGTCCGTGACCCGGTCGAGCGTGGAGTCGTGGAAGGCGACGAGCTTGCCGTCGGCGGTGGCGTGCACATCGGTCTCGAAATACCGGTAGCCCGCGTCGGCGGCCCGCCGGAAGGCCGCGGCGGTGTTCTCCAGCCCGTCCGCCGCGCCTCCCCGGTGCGCGAAGGGAATCGGAGCCGGGTGGTCCAGATACGGATGGCGAAGGCGTACGTGCGTCACCCGCCGCAGTATGCACCGTGACACCCGTGGGGAGGGAGCGACCCGATGGCCGCGTGGTGAACGCCGCACCACCCCTGGCCCCGGTGGACCCCGTCATGACAGGCTGTCGGTGCGGAAGCAATCCAATACCGGCATCGCTCGGGGCAGGGCGAGGCCAATTCGACGAAGGTGGACCGGACAGCATGGCAGAGTGGACCTCGGCGGTGGGTGCCGCACAGCTCGCCCGTCTCATCACCTCCCAGCAGGAACGGCCCAGCGTCCCCGGGGCGCGCAGACTGCCCGCCTACCGGACCCTCGCCGACGGCATCCGGCTGCTCGTCCTCGAAGGCCGCGTCCCCGTCGCCGCCCGGCTGCCCGCCGAGCGGGAACTCGCCGTCTCCCTCTCCCTCTCCCGCACCACCGTCGCCGCCGCGTACGAGGCCCTGCGCGGGGAGGGCTTCCTGGAATCCCGCCGCGGCGCCGGCAGCTGGACCTCCGTGCCGGCCGGGAACCCGCTGCCCGCCCGGGGCCTGGAACCGCTGCCGCCCGAGTCCCTCGGCTCGATGATCGACCTCGGCTGCGCCGCGCTCCCGGCCCCCGAGCCCTGGCTCACCAAGGCCGTGCAGGGCGCGCTGGAGGAACTCCCGCCGTACGCGCACACCCACGGGGACTACCCCGCCGGGCTCCCCGCCCTGCGGCGCATGCTCGCCGACCGCTACACCGAGCGCGGCATCCCCACGATGCCCGAGCAGATCATGGTCACCACCGGTGCGATGGGCGCCATCGACGCCATCTGCAGCCTCTTCGCCGGCCGCGGGGAGCGCATCGCCGTCGAATCCCCGTCCTACGCCAACATCCTCCAGCTCATGCGCGCCGCCGGGGTGCGGCTCGTACCCGTCGCGATGGCCGCAGGTCTGGCCGGCTGGGACATGAACGTGTGGCGACAGGTGCTGCGCGACGCCGCACCCCGCCTCGCCTACGTCGTCGCCGACTTCCACAACCCGACCGGAGCCCTCGCCTCCGAGGAGCAGCGCCGCGCCATGGTGGAGGCGGCCCGCTCCGCAGGCACCGTCCTCGTGGTCGACGAGACCATGGCCGAGCTCCGGCTGGACCCCGAACTGGAGATGCCCCGCCCGGTCTGCTCCTTCGACCCGGCCGGCTCCACCGTGATCACCGTCGGCTCCGCCAGCAAGGCCTTCTGGGCCGGCATGCGGATCGGCTGGGTCCGTGCGGCCCCCGACGTCATCCGCAGCCTGGTCGCCGCCCGCGCGTACGCCGACCTCGGCACGCCGGTGCTGGAACAGCTCGCCGTGAACTGGCTGATGCGGACCGGCGGCTGGGCCGAGGCCGTGGAGATCCGCCGCACCCAGGCCCGGGAGAACCGGGACGCACTGGTCGCCGCGGTGCGCCGGGAGCTGCCCGACTGGGAGTTCGCGGTGCCGCAGGGCGGGCTGACCCTGTGGGCCCGCGCCGGCGGGCTCTCCGGCTCCCGGCTCGCCGAGGTGGGGGAGCGGGTCGGCGTACGGGTCCCCTCCGGGCCGCGCTTCGGCGTCGACGGGGCCTTCGAGGGCTACGTCCGGCTGCCGTTCACCGTCGGCGGGCCGGTGGCCGAGGAGGCCGCGGCCCGGCTCGCGGCGGCCGCCCGGCTGGTCGGCACGGGCGCGGGCGGCGGCGGGGCCGAGCCCCCGCGCACCTTCGTGGCGTAGGACGGCGGACCGGAGTCGGGCCAGGGGTGCGCGGTCCGGCCCGGGTTCAGGGGCCCACGGGCCAGGGACCGCGGGCCGGCGGCGCCTCGGCCGGGACCTCCTCGATCTCCTCGGCGTCGCCCGACGGCCCCGGGGGCTGCACGATGTGCAGCGGCTTCGACAGCGTGACCCGGCCCGGCGCGCCAGGGGCGGGCAACTGCCGTCCCGGCAGCAGCTCCAGCACCGCCTGTCGGTGCTCCGGGTTCGCGGCGTCGTCGTACGGGTCCGGCGTGGCGGGCACCTGCACGCGGTGCACGGGACCCGAGCCGAGCCGCGCGTACCCCCGGCCCGGCGGCAGCTGGGCCGTCGGGGTGGTGTGCGGCGGCAGCCCCAGCACGTCGGTGATCTGCTGGATCGCGGCCGGACCCAGCACGACCCGGGCCCGGGTGTGCTGCCAGACGGCGTCGTTCAGCAGCTCCAGGTGGTCGAACTGCTCGGCGACGACGACCGTGACGTGGGCGGCGCGCCCGTGCCGCAGCGGGACCTGGAGCCGGGCGAGGGGGTCGGGGCCGCCCTCCGCGGTCGCGAGGTGCGCCAGCACGCTGGGCCGGTCCAGCAGGATCCACAGCGGCCGCCGGGTGTCCTCGGGCGCCGGACGGCCGGCCTCACGGGCCCGGTGCGCGGCCATCAGCCGCCGCTCGGTCTCGCGCGCGGCCCACTCCAGGGTGGCCAGCGCCCCGGCCGGGCCGCATTCCACGGCCAGCACGCCCGTCCGCCCGGACAGGCAGGAGAACTCCCCGCTGCCCCCGCCCTCCACGATCAGCACCTCGCCCCCGTGGTGCAGGGCCTGCAGGGCGATCGAGCGGAGCAGGGAGGAGGTGCCGCTGCCGGGCCGGCCCACGGCCAGCAGGTGCGGCTCGGTGGAGCGGGGGCCGGTGCGCCAGATCACCGGCGGCACGTCGCGAGGCTCGTCGTCCTCCAGGACGGGCAGGGTGCGCTGCACGCTGCCCGCGTCGGTGAATCCGAGCACGGTCTCGCCCGGCGAGGTGACGAACGGCTGGGCGGCGATCCCCGTCGGCAGCGGTGCGAGCACCGTCAGGTCGAGCTGGTTGCCCTCCTCGTCCCAGTCGAAGAGGTACTCCCGCCCGCGTCCCGACTTCGCGTGCAGCAGGGCCTCGATCCGGGCCCGCGAGGCGGCCTCGCCGTCGGTGAAGTAGGCCGGGTAGCGGATCCGGAGCCGGGTGACGCGGCCCGCGTCGTCGAACGCGTAGCCGCTGAACGCCCGGTCCCACTGCCCGCCGTGGGCGAACAGCGGGTTCGGGTCCTCAGGGGTGGAGAAGTACGGGACGAGGGCCTCGTACAGGGAGCCGAGCCGTTCGCTCTCGGCCTCGCTCGGCCCGGTCTTCACCGGTGTACGGTCGCGTCCCCGCCAGGCCGCCGCCGCCATCAGGGTGATCAGGCCGGCGAGGGGGCCGTAGGGGACGAGCGCGACCACGAGGACGCAGGCGGCACCCAGGAACAGCGCGGGACCACGCTTGTCCTTGGGGGTCCGGGCCCACTTCTGCCGCCCGGCCGCGGCCAGGACGCGCAGGCCGCGCCCGATGACGAGGAGCGGATGGAGGACGTCCGTGGCGCTGTCGGCGGCCGTGCGAGCGAGGTCGCGGCCCCGGGCCAGCGAGGTGGTGCCGCTGCTGAGGATGCGGGGGAGTGGGCGCCGGGCCACGGGCGTCTCCTGGAGTTGTCGCGGTGCGGGACGGTCCGGTCGGGCGGCGCTAGAGCTTGATCCCGCCGAGCAGGCTCGCCAGGCTCGCCGTGCTCGCGGTGATGCTGGGGGCGATGGCGGAGCCGGCGAGGAAGAAGCCGAACAGCGAGCAGACGAACGCGTGGGACAGCTTCATCCCGTCCTTCTTGAAGAAGAGGAAGGCGATGATGCCGAGCAGGACGACGCCTGAGATGGACAGGATCATGAGAAGTTCTCCTGGTGGGTGGGGACGGTCACCATCAGTTGTTCCAGGCTCACAGGAAGTATCAATGCGATAAAAGGTGCATACGGGTGAATCCAGCCTTTTTTCACTTGACCGGCGCAGCTCGACTGGCGCGACCGGCACGAAGCGGACCCAACCGGGCCGACCCCGTGCCGACCCGCGCCCACGGGGATCCCTGCCTCGGCCTGGCCCCCCGTATGTGCAGGTCCGGGCGCTACCCTGGCGATTCACCCGTACGGCCGCAGCGCCGTACGCGCCCCTGCCCGCCCGGCCCGGGGAACCTCACGTCCGCAGCGACGTCAACAGCGAGTGGAAGGCGGTACGACAGATGAGCGAGCACGAGCCCACCGAGGGCGGCTCCCAGGGCGCTCCCGACGAGGACGTCATCGAGCTGGCCACCAAGATCTTCGACCTCGCCCGCCAGGGCGAGACCGAGACGCTCACCGCGTACCTGGACGCCGGAGTGCCGGCGAACCTCACCAACGACCGCGGCGACACCCTCGTCATGCTGGCCGCCTACCACGGCCACGCCACCACCGTCACCGCCCTGCTGGCCCGCGGCGCCGAGGCCGACCGCGCCAACGACCGCGGCCAGACCCCGCTCGCCGGCGCCGTCTTCAAGGGCGAGGAGGCCGTCATCCGCGCCCTGCTCGCCGGGGGCGCCGACCCCGGCGCCGGAACCCCCTCCGCCGTGGACACCGCCCGCATGTTCGCCAAGGCCGACCTGCTGGAACTCTTCGGAGCCAAGTAGTCCGTTTTTGCCCGTGACCTGGCGAGGTCCGACCGGCCCGCCACCTCACGGGTTGGTCACGGCGGCCGTAAATGTGGTCGCGGCGCACAAACCGGCTGGGTCATCATGGCGTCGGATTCGATTCGCGAGCACGGCGGAAGGGCAGGAGGCGGCAGGACACGACGGGTGTCCGAACCCACCCCCTGCGAGAACCGGCCGACGTGGTCGCGAAGCACCGACGAGAGTGAGAAGGCAATGGTCTACATCGAGCGGAACATGACGGCGGACGTCCTCACATGCTGTTACGCGGCCCTGTGAATCCCGATTCCCGGTTGCGTCCCCAGCTTGATTTGAGGCCATTCCCATGTTCGAACCAGTCATAGCGCCAAGCGGCACCCTGCTCGGGCTCCTCCAGCGGGGCCGCGGCGACGGCACGCTGCACGCCCTCGCAGCGCCCCGCGCCGAGGCCCTCGCGGCCCTCAACCAGTGCGTGGTCAGCGACCCGCGCCAGGACTGGCAGGTCGAGAACCGCTCGCTCTACTACGCACGCCTGTACCTCGATCTCGACGGCCCCCTCGCCGGCATCGAGAGCCACCTCTTCAGCGCCGACGACCTCGTCGACGACACGGACCACCGGACCGGTCTCGCCCTGTCCGTCCTGGGCCACCTGGCCTCCTACGGCCGTGACGACGCACTCATGCTGCTGCGCCGCTACGCCGCCTCCGGGGCCAACTGGGCCTGGGCCCTCGACGAGCTCGCCCTGCGCGACGACGACGAGGGACTGCGCGGCCTCGCCGCACCCGTGCTCGCCAGGTTCCCGGCCACCGCCGAGGGTGAGGCGCGGCTGGCCGCCGCCATCCGCGACGCGTACGAGCCCCGGCCCTGGTGCCTGTGGGAGGAGTCCCCCGAGTACGGCGACCGGCTGCGCGCAGCCCGCCAGCAGGGCTCCTTCGACCGCTGGCAGCGCCAGCTCACCCCGAACGGGCCCCGGCCCGGCTGGGGGGTCCAGGCCGTCTTCGACTGGGCCGCCGACGGACTGCGCCGCGGCACCCCGCTGCACGTACCCGCCGCCCGCTGTCTGGCCGCCGTCGCCGGACCCGAGGACCGCTCCGCGATCCTCGCGGCCGCGGCCGGCGCCGGCGGCGAGGCCGCCCGCGCCACCGCCCTGCACCACCTGGTCCTCGCCGAGCCGGAGAACCCGGCCGTCCTCGACCTCATCGAAGCCGCCGGGGACGAACCCGCCGTGGCCGCCTACGAGCGCATGTGCGGCCCCACCGCCCTCGACCGGGCCCGCCAGTGGGTCCACCGCCCCGACGCCCTGGGCGCGGCCGCGGCCGCCCTCCTCGCCGCCAGGGGCGGGGCCGAGGACACCGGACTCGTCCTGGGCGCCCTCCGCTCCACCGTCCGCGGCTCCGGCCCGGACGCCCAGCGCCTCTTCGCCCTGGTCGACGGGGCGGGCCGGCTCTCCATCGGCTGCGCGGCACCGGTGCTGCGCCACATCTACCGCGAGACGGCCTCCTCCCACCTGCGCGGGCGCGCGGCGCGCGCCCTGGCCAGCACGGACCCGACCTTCGCGGCCGGCTTCGCCGTCGAATGCCTCTGGGACTGCGAGGAGACCACCCGCGAGGTGGCGGCCCACCACGCGGAGACGGCGGACGCCCGTGTGGCCCCGAGGCTCCGCAGACTGGCGTCGGACCCGGCCGAGGAGGAGGACGTCCAGTCGGCGGTCCGCAACAGGATCACCCCGGAATCAGCGGTGTAGCCCCCCACCCCCCGCTCCGCACGGCATCGCCCAGGGCCCCTCGGGTCCTGGGCCAAGGGGGCGGGGTCTGAGCGGGGCGGAGCCGAGGTGGACCGGCGCGACGCCCCCGGACCCCTCCTGCACCCCCGGACCTCTCCTGCACCCCCCGGACCTCCTCCGGCACCGCCCCTGGACCCCCGGGTCCCGAACCCCCCGACCCCGGACCCTGCGTCCCGCCCCACCTCTCCGTCCCCCCGGCAGCCCGCCCCGCCCCTACCCCCGGACGAAGCGGATCGGCAGGCCCGGTCCGGCCTGGGCTGCCGCGTTCAGAGGTGGGCCCGGGGGGACCACGCCGAGGACCGGGTAGCCGCCCGTCACCGGGTGGTCGGCCAGGAACACCACCGGCAGGCCGTCCGGGGGGACCTGCACCGCACCCAGGACCATGCCCTCGCTCGGGAGTTCACCGCCGCGGCTGCGCACGAGCCGGGCCCCCGCCTCGGTGCGGAGCCCGATGCGGTTGGACGCCGGGGAGACCCGGAACTCCGCCCGCCACAGCGCCGCGACCGAAGCCGGCTCGAACCAGTCCGCCCGCGGCCCCAGCCGCAACGGCAGCACCAGCTCGGTCGGCGCCCCCGGCACCCGCAGCTCATCCGCCCCGCGGACCGGATCCGGCCCGGCCGGGCCCACCGGCAGCACCGTCCCGGCGACCGGCACGCCCGGCCCCAGGCCCGACAGCAGGTCCGTCGAGCGACTGCCCAGCACCGGCGGTACGGCGAACCCTCCCCGCACCGCGACGTAGCTGCGCACCCCCGACTCCGCCCGGCCCACCTCCAGCTCCGCCCCGGCCCGAAGCCGGACCGGGGCTCCCCAGGCCGCCGCCCGGCCTGACACCCGTACCGCACAGGGCGCGCCCGTGACCGCCACGGTCACGGGGGCCAGCGCCCGCAGGCCGACCCCGTCCAGGGTGGTCTCCAGGACGGCCGCGTCCGGCGGGTTGCCCAGCAGCCGGTTGGCCAGCCCGTACGCCCCCGCGTCCAGCGCGCCCGACCTGGGCACCCCCAGGTGTGCGTACCCGGGCCGGCCCAGGTCCTGGAGCGTGGTCAGCGCCCCCGCCCGGATCACCTCCAGCGCGGCCTCCGGCGCACCGCCGCTCACCCCGCCACCTCCTCGAACCGCACCCGTACCCCGGGCGCGAACAGCGCCGCCGGTTCCCTCCCCGGATCCCACACCACCGCGTCCGTGGTCCCGATCAGCTGCCAGCCGCCGGGGGAGGAGCGCGGGTACACCCCCGCGTACTCGCCCGCGAGTGCCAGGGAGCCGGCCGGGACGGCCGTGCGGGGCGTGTCCCGCCGGGGCAGGTGGAGCCGCTCCGGCAACCCGGTCAGGTAGCCGAAGCCGGGCGCGAACCCGCAGAAGGCCACCCGGAACTCCGTCCCCGCGACGATGCCCGCCACCTCCCGCTCCGCGACCCCCCACCGCCTGGCCACCTCCGTGAGGTCCGGCCCGTCGTAGCGCACCGGCACGGTGACGAGCGGTCCCTCGGTCCGCGCGAGCGGCGGCACCTCCCAGCGGGCGATCCGCTCCGCCAGCGCGCCCGGCCCGGCCACGCCGTCCAGCAGCACGGTCCGCGCCGCCGGCACGACGTCCCGTACGTCCCCCAGCTCGCCCGCCTCCCGCCGCCGGAGCAGCTCCGCGTGCAGCGCCGCCACCTCCTGCGCCGAGTCAAGCTCGATCAGCAGCGCCTCACCGCCCACCACCAGCGGCCTCATGCGAAGGCCTCCACCCGGACCCCCGCGGCGCCCAGCGCCTCGCGGACCCGCCGGGCGAGCCCCGCCGCCCCCGGGGTGTCCCCGTGCAGGCACAGCGAGCGCGCCTCCACCGCCACCCGGGAGCCGTCGGCGGCCGTCACCGCACGGTCGGCGGCCATCGCGACCGCGCGGGCGACCACGGCGTCCGGGTCGTGCAGCACCGCCCCCGGCTCGGCGCGCGGCACGAGCGTCCCGGCCGGCGTGTACGCCCGGTCGGCGAAGGCCTCGGGCACGGCCGTGAGCCCCGCCGCGTCGGCGGCGGCCAGCAGCAGCGATCCCGGCAGACCCAGCACCGGCAGGTCCCCGGCCCCGGCCGCGGTCCGCACCCCGGCGACGACGGCGCCCGCCTGATCGGCGTCGCCGACCGTGCGGTTGTACAGCGCGCCGTGCGGTTTCACGTACGACACCCGTGAGCCGGCGGCCCGTGCGAAGACCTCCAGCGCCCCGATCTGGTACGCCACCTCGTCGGCCAGCTCGTCCGCCGGCACGTCCATCGAGCGCCGCCCGAAGCCCGCCAGATCGCGGTACGAGACCTGCGCCCCGATCCGTACGCCCTGCTCGGCGGCCAGCTCGCAGACCCGCCGCATGATGGACGGGTCCCCGGCGTGGAAACCGCACGCCACGTTCGCGCTCGTCACGACGGACAGCAGCGCCTCGTCGTCGGTCAGCGTCCAGCGCCCGAAGCCCTCGCCGAGGTCGGCGTTGAGATCGATCAGAGGTGTGATCATGGAAGCCATGCGGTGAGCGTAGAGCAGCCCCCGTGCGGCGGTGAGCGGTTCGGCGGCACGTCCGGCGGGGTCGGGGACCGATCCGGCCGAACCATGCCGTTTGGGATGTTGTCCGTGTCAGCGCCTAGTCTTTGTCCGTGACTCTCCCCGCCCCGGCGAAGCCCCTTCCGTCTCCGGCGCCGGGCCCGGCCGCCGACGAGGGCCTGGCCCGGCGGCTGCGCGCCCTCGCGTGCACCGCCCCGCTGCACGATCTCGACGTACGCAAGGCCAATCTCGCCGGCGAGTACGGGATCTACGCGATGGCGGAGGTCGCGCTCGCCGCGATCGACCTGGTCACGCTCAACATGGACTTCGACACCGGCGCCGACCACGAGCAGATAGTGGCCCGGCTGCTGCCCCGCGTCGCCGCGCAGGCACCGCAGCGCCCGGCGGCCGAGCACGAGCGGGTGGCCCGCTGGGTGCTCGAAAACCTCATCAACGTCGGCAGCGTCGACCGGGGTTTCCGCGCCATCTACGGCACGTTCGGCCCGGACGGGGTGTACGTCCGCCGCGACTACGACTTCAAGCTGATCGAGGAGGTCCCCGGCTACGGCGGGGCGGTCTACCTCCGTACGACCGACGAAGCCGTCAACGTGCTGGTCGGCGCCCTCGACACGGACGTCACCAGCGCGCAGATCGCGGCCGAGGTGAAGCTGGAGGTCCTCATCAGCCGCGGTCGGCTCGCCGACGCCCAGCTCGCCGCCGAGCAGGCCCGCTACCGCACGGTGCAGTACGCGGAGACCCTGCGCCGCACCCTGGACGCGACCCGGCGCAACGTCCGGGCGGTGGACTGGCTCCGGTCCGTGCCCGACATGATCGAGGAGGCCCTCGACCACGTCGCCGACCGCTACCGGCACGAGAACGCGATCCTGACGAACATCCGCAAGGCCCGGGACGAGGCCGAGGAGCCGGAGAACAAGCGGCGCGCCGCCGAGCTCGTCGACATCGTCAAGGACTGCATCCGCCGCCACACCCAGCTCCAGTCGAGGCTGCTGGACGCGGGCCCCCTGTTCCGCGCCGAGCAGGACCGCCAGGCCTTCGCCGCGCCCGCGCCGCGCTCCGGGATCGACCTCTACGGGCAGCTCGTGGCCCCGATCCTGCCGCTGCCGGTCGCGCAGGCCGGCCGGGTCACGGACGCGTTCTTCGCCGCGGGCACGGGCCTGCGCACGCCCGTCTCCGTGCGCGTCGCCGACCTCGTCGAAATCCTGCTGACGCCGCCGGTCGAGCGCGAACATCTCGGCGCGGAGATGCCGGAACCGGACCTCATCGCCACCCCGGACGACAGCCGCTTCAGCGAGGAGCAGCTCGCCGCCGCGATGGAGCTCCTGGACCTGCCGCACGACGCCCCGCGCCGCCTGTCGGGCCTGCTCGCCGAGGCCCGGCGCAGCGACCCTGACCTGCCGTACCTGGTGGCCCTGCTGGCCGTCCACGCGGCGAGCCCGGCGGTCGGCACGGCGTACCGGCAGGGCGAGGAGCGGCTGCTCTTCGCGGTGGACGACGGCACCGAGCTCGACGACCCCGAGTTCGGCGGGGCCGACCTCATCGTCGGCACCGCCCTCCTGGACGCCGCCGCGATGACCGCGGACCGCACGGAGGCGGCGTGACCGCCCCCGCCCCGGCCGGGCTGCCGTGCCGGGCCGCCCCGGTCCCGCCGAATCCGCCGCAGCACCCGACAGACCGCCGTGCCCCCACCCCCGGGAGCGGGCGGGGGCCGACCGCCGCCGAGCCGCCCCGTACCGAACCCCGCACCGCCCGAACGACCCGCACCGCCTGCTCGATCCGCACCGCCCGACCGACCCGCACCGCCGAGGAGACGTACCCGTGAGCGACCACCACGCCGAGCACCCCGCGTGGAGCGAGCGGCACCCCGCGTGGAGCGAGCCCGACGCGCCGCAGGCCCCCGCCGCGCCCGCCCCCGGCGGTTCCGTCACGCCCGCCGACGCCGCGGACGCGGCCCGGCTCGTCGCGTTCGGGCTCCAGCCCAAGCTGCTCCCCGCCCGCGACGCCGAGTACGCCGAACTGCTGCGCCGCTACCGCGAGGACCCGGCCTTCGGCCGCCTCGCCGACGCCGTCGCCACCGGCCTGGGCCTCGTCGTCCTGGAGGTGTCCCCGCGCGCCGGCATGGCCGTCGCCGCCGACGAGGACTCCGTCTTCGCCGTCCGGATGGGCGACTACGCCCGCCGCACCGCTGCCGACTCGGCCGACCGGTTCCTGCACGGCCTCGCCCATCTCGCCGTCGCCGCCCTCGCGTTCCCCCGCCCCGAGGACCTCGCCGACGACGGCTACATCGGCCGCGTCACCGTCAACGGCGTCGACGCGTTCGTCCGCCAGACGTGCCGCCGCCTGGAGGAACGCGCCGAGGAGCTCGGTGAGAACACCGACCCGGCCACCGACGCCCCCGGCCTCGAAGCCGCCTGGCGCGTCTACGCCCGTCGCAGCGCGACCGGAGCCACCAAGGACGCCCGCCGCCTGGCCGGCTCCACCACCGGCATCGTCGGCAAGGCCGCCGCGTTCCTCACCGACTCCGGCTTCCTGCAGCGCACCGGCGACGACGCCGGAGGCACGTACCGCACCACCCCCCGCTACCAGCTCCAGGTCCGCGACATGGCGGGCAGCGCGGCCATGGCCGAACTCCTGGAACTCGGCGTGGTCCCCGTCAGCGACGGCTCCGCCACCCTCCTGCCGCCGCCCGAGGGCGACGACCTGGAGCTGGCCGCCGACGCCGGCCTGCCGTTCCACGCCTGAGCCACCCGCCCTTCCGTACCGAGAACCACCGAGAATCCACGAGAGTCCGCCGCCATGTACGAGCTGTCCCGGATCCGCCTCTACTCCATCGGGCCCGCCGGTGCGCGCTACGCCGACACCGTGCTCGACCTGCGCGGAGTCGGCGAGCCGGTGCCCCACCCGGCACCCGCGCAGGCGGAGTTCTTCGAGGACGAGCCCAGCGGGCCGCCGCGCCGTCCCGCGCCCGCCGGCGTGCTCTTCCTGGAGAACGGCGGAGGCAAGTCCGTCCTGCTCAAGCTGATCTTCTCGGTGATGCTCCCCGGCCACCGCAACACCCTCGGCGGCGCCAGCTCCGGCGTCCTGCGCAAGTTCCTGCTCGCCGACGACTGCGGTCACGTGGCGCTGGAGTGGCAGCACACCCAGACCGGCGAGTGCGTGGTCGTCGGCAAGGTCAGCGAATGGCGCGGCCGCCAGGTCTCCAACGACCCGCGCAAGTTCGCCGAGGCCTGGTACTCCTTCCGTCCCGGGCCGGGGCTGAGCCTGGACAACCTCCCGGTCGCCGAGGCCACCGCCGTCCGCCCGCCCGTCGAGGGCGCCTCGGGTGCGCAGGGGCGGCGCCGCACGATGAAGGGCTTCCGCGACGCCCTCACCGAGTCCGGCAAGGCGTACCCCCATCTGGAGGTGTACTTCGAGGAGATCCACGACCGCTGGAACGAGCACCTCACCGAACTCGGCCTCGACCCCGAACTCTTCCGCTACCAGCGCGAGATGAACGCCGACGAGGGCGAGGCCGCCGGTCTCTTCGCGGTCAAGAAGGACTCCGACTTCACCGACCTGCTGCTGCGCGCCGTCACCGACACCCGGGACACCGACGGTCTGGCGGACCTGGTCCACGGCTTCGGCAACAAGCTCGGCCGCCGCGCCGAGCTGATGGCCGAACGGGACTTCACCGCCGGTTCCGTGGACCTGCTCACCAAGATCGTCGAGGCCGCCGGTACCCGTTCCCGGCTCCGCGACGTCCACGCGGGCGCGGAACGCCGCACCCGCACCCTCGCCCGGCGGCTGTCCGCCCGCGCCGCCGAGGAGCGCGGCCGCGCCGCCGACCTCGCGCAGCGGGTCACCGGCGCCGCCCACGGGGTCACCGCCGCCGAGTCCGCGCGCGCCCGCAGCGCCGCCGTCTCCGCCGAACTCGCCTACCGGCACGCCTCGCTGGCGCTGACCGTCGCCGACAAGGCCGCCGCCGCCCAGCGCCGCGAGCTCCTCGAAGCACGCACCCTGCACTCCGCGTGGCAGGCCGCCGAGACCGTGCTGCGCCACCGCGCCGCCTCCGACCGCTCCGCCCGGGTCGCCGCCGCGATCCTGGAGGCCGAGCGGGACGCCGCCCCCGCGCTGGCCGCCCGCGCCACGGCCGCCGCCGCCCTCGTACGGGCCCTGCACACCGCCGCCGAGGACGGGGAGCGGGTCGCCAACGAGGAGGAGGAGCGGTCCGCCGCCCTCCAGGAGGCGGGCGAGGCCGCCCACCGCGACGCCACCGCCGCCGCCACGGCCGCCCAGCGGGCCCGCAGCGAGGCCGAACACCTGCGGGCCCGGCTCGCCGAGGTCGAGCAGGAGACCGCCGAGGCCGTCCGGGCCGGCTGGCTCGACGACTCGGCGCCCGACGCCGACCCCGCCCGCGCGGCCCTCGCCGCCAGTGACGCCGAGAAGACCGCCGTCGCCGCCTGGGACGAGTCCCGCGAGGCCGCCCGCGCCACCGCCGACGCCGCCCGCGAGGCGGCCGCCGCGGAATCCCGCGCCGAACTCACCGCCGCCCGCGCCGCGGACGCCGCCGACGCGGCCGAGGCCGCACACGACGCCGAGTACCGGGCGGCCGCCTCCCTGGCCGCAGCCCCCCGCCTGGCGGAACTCCTGGGCCTCCCGGCGGTCCCCGAAACCTTCCTGCCCCACCCGCGCACGGGCTCCCCGGGATCCGCTGCGCCGGCCGGGGCGGCAGCAGCGGCCCACGGCTCCGCCACCTCCGGGCACCCGGGATCCGGCACGCCGACGGGCCCGGCAGCCCCCGGCTCCGCGGCAGCCGAACCGGCCCCGACGGCCCCCGCCGCCACCGGGCACCCCGCAGCCGCGGGCTCCCGCACCGCCGATGCGACCGCCGGAGGCGGCGGGCTCACCGTCGCGGACCTCGACCGCAACGCCGACCAGCTGCACGAGATGCTCACCCGCGGAGTCGGGGCCGCCGAGCGGCAGCTGTTCGAGCTGCGCACCGCCGCCGCCGACGACGCCCGCATCCTCGGCGCGCTCGGCGACGGCGGCCTGCTGCCGCCCGGCCCCGACGTCCTCGCCACCGTCGAGTACCTCGGCGAGCACGGCATCCCGGCCCTGCCGGGCTGGCGCTACCTCGCCCAGGCGGTGGACCCGGCCGACCACGCCGCCGTCCTCGCGGCCCGCCCCGAGCTCGTCGACGGCGTCGTCATCACCGACCCCGACACCCACGCGCGGGCCCGCGAGGTCCTCTCCGGCGCCGCCCTGCTGCCCCGCTCCACCGTCGCCGTCGGCACCGCCGCGGCCCTGCTGGCCCCGGTACCGCCCGCCGACGCGGATTCGGCGGTCTCCGGCATCTTCATCGTCTCCCCGAACCCGGCCATGCACGACGAACAGGCCGCCGACGAGGAGCGCCGGGCGCTGCGCGCCCGCGCCACCGCCCGCGACACCGAGATCCGCGACCTGGCCGCCCGCCTCGCCGCAGACCGGGAACTCGCCGCCCGCCTCGCCTCCTGGCGCACCGGCTGCCCGGCCGGCCGCCTCGCCGAGCTCGCGCAGCAGGCCGAGGCCGCCCGCGGTTTCGCGCAGGAGGCCGACGCCGAACTCGCGGAGGCCCGTACCCTGCGCGCCGAGGCCGACGAGGCCGCCGCCGACGCCGCCCGCGTCCGCGACGAGCGGCAGGACGCCGCCCAGCGGGCCCGCCGCGCCGCCGACGCCCTCGCCGGACTCGCCTTCCGCCTGCGCGAGCGCGCCGGCTGGCAGGCCAAGGTCCGCGAACTCGCCGACGACGCGGCCGAGTCCGAGGCCCGCGCCGAGGTCTGCCTGGACCGGGCCCGCGCCGCCGACGAGGACCGCCGCGCCGCCCAGCGCGCAGCCGACGACGCCCGCCGCACCGCCCGCGCTCTGCGCGCCGAGCGCGCCGAGATCGCCGGCGCCCCCGAGTCGCTGCCCGAGGACGACGGCACCGCCAAGGCGCCGCTGCCCGACCTCCGCGAGGCCTACCGGGCCGCCTCCCAGCTGTACGAGAAGGTCGGCGTCGGCGCCGACCTGCGCGCCGAACAGGCCCGCGCCGAAAGCGACGAGAGCGCCGCCCTCGCCGAACTCGACCGACTCACCAACAAGGTCCGCACCCGCGCCGCCCAGCTCCTCGAAGGCACCGACGGCGCCGACGGCCCCTCCCGGCAGGCGGCCGCCGCCCGCGCCGAATCCCTCGTCCAGATGCTGGAGACCCGCGCGCAGGCCGCGAGCGAGCAGCTCGGCCGGCTCCGGGGCGAGGCCGAACGGCACGCCCCCACCGAGGGCGAGGCGCACACCGAGCTGCCCGAGGAACTGGTCCCCGCCGACGTCGAGCAGGCCCAGGCGATGCTGCGCACCGCCACCGCCCAGCTCGCCGCGCACACCGCGGCCGTGGAGACCGCCCGGGCCGCCCACGCCGACCTGCTGCGCGCCCACCGCACCGCCGAGGACGGCGCCGGAGGCTTCGACGAGACGGCGGCGATGCTGCGCGACCTGCTGCGCGACCACGCCCACCAGGACGACGAGCAGGAACCGGCGGCCCACCCGGGCACGCTGGAGGAGGCCCGGCAGTCCGCCGCCGAGGCACGGCGCTCCCTGCGCGGCTGCGCGGCCGACCTCTCGGCCGCCGAGTCGGCGGTGCGCGAGGCGAGCGACATCCTGGTCCGCCACGCCAACGCCAACCGGTACGAGCAGGTCCGCACCCCCGCGCGCCAGCAGATCCGGGAACTGCCCGCCTCTGCCCTGCCCGAGCACGCCGCTGCCTGGGCGGCGGCCTTCGCGCCCCGGCTGCGCGTCCTCACCGACGAGCTGGCCCAGCTGGAACGCAACCGCGACAGCATCGTCGACCGGCTGCGCGGACTCGTGGAGTCCGCCCTGGCCACCCTGCGCTCCGCCCAGCGGCTCTCCCAGCTCCCCGAGGGACTGGGGGAGTGGTCGGGCCAGGAGTTCCTGCGCATCCGCTTCGAGGAGCCGGACCAGGCCACCCTCACCGAACGCCTCGGCGAGGTCATCGACGAGGCGACCCGCACCGCGGTGAAGAAGAACAGCAACGCCTCCTTCGGCGAGGGCCGCCGCGACGGCATGTCCCTGCTGCTGCGCGGGGTCCAGGCGGCCCTGGAACCCAAGGGCATCGCCGTCGAGATCCTCAAGCCGGACGCGGTGCTGCGCGCCGAGCGCGTGCCCGTGGGCCAGATGGGCGACGTGTTCTCCGGCGGCCAGCTGCTGACCGCCGCGATCGCGCTGTACTGCACGATGGCCGCGCTGCGCAGCAACGACCGCGGCCGCGACAAGCACCGCCACGCGGGCACGCTGTTCCTCGACAACCCGATCGGCCGCGCGAACGCCACGTACCTGCTGGAACTCCAGCGGGCCGTGTCCGACGCGCTCGGTGTCCAGCTGCTCTACACGACCGGCCTGTTCGACACGACGGCCCTCGCCGAGTTCCCGCTCGTCATCCGGCTGCGCAACGACGCCGACCTGCGGGCGGGCCTGAAGTACATCAGCGTCGAGGAGCACCTGCGCCCGGGCCTGCCCCAGCAGTCCGCGGAGGGCGAGACGATCCACGGCGAGATCACGGCGACCCGCATGTTCCGGCGTTCCGCGGTCACTTCCTGACCGCGGCCGTCACCGGCCCGAGCCCGCCGGGTAGCCGTGGTCCGCGCCGGGAGACTGCCACCTGGCCGGGCGGACGCCCGCGGCCTCGGCGCCCCGGGGTATCCGGGCCGGGCCGCCGCCCGGCTCCGGGCGGGCCTCCCGGCGGGCCCGGCGCCGCTCGCGCCGGCGGTCCCGCGCCGTGCTGCTCGGCACCGACACCACGCCGTACCGCTGGTTCCACATCTGCCGGGTGATCAGTACGTCCAGCACGCCCCACGTGGCCACCACGGTCCCGGCTATCGCGCACAGGCCCATCGGCAGGGCCAGCCAGGACCCGGTGAGCATCAGGAAGAACGCGATGCTCGCCCCGGTCAGCGTGACGGCCACGATCAGCACCGCCCGCACCGCCGACTCGCGCACCGGGTCAGGCATCCTGCGCCGCCCGGCCGGCTCTTCCTCCCACAGCGACCGCCCGGGCGCGCCCACCACCGCGCCGGTGTCCTCATGGATCCCCATCACACGCTCCCGCCCCGATTCATCCCCTCGAACTGGTAGACGTACGACACCGCCGAGAGATTCCCGTATCCCGGACTCCTCCCCAGCACCTGCCCACCCCGGAACAAAGAATTCCAGCCATCCATCCGGTTGCGGTAACTGACACCCCACCAAGTGTCATCTGCCGCATAACGGACCGCTCTTGACCGGATGTGTCGGACAACTCATGATCTACGCTGGGCGGCCCGGCCGAAAACGTCCGGACACGCCTTCGAAGCCGCTGCCCGGCAGTAGTAGGCTCACGCCGTTTAAATGACGGAACACCGACCCCCGACAACGGGGTTGAGCTGGGGGAGGCTGGGGAGGCCATGCGCTTTCGCGGGAAGTCCATCCGCCGGAAGATCGTGGCGTTGCTCCTTGTGCCGCTCGTCTCCCTCACCGCCCTCTGGGGCTTCGCGACCGTGCTCACCGGCCGCGAAGCGGTCCAACTCCTCGACGTCGCCTACGTCATCGACAAGGTCGGCTACCCCGTCGAGGACGTCGTCCGCGTCATCCAGAAGGAACGCCGCCAGACCCTCGTCGTCCTCGGCGACCCGCGCGCCGCCACCGCCACCGCCGAACTCACCAAACGCCGCGCCGCCACCGACGAGCTCGTCGACCGCATCAGCAAGAACGCCAAGGACCCCGAGGTCGCCGACGAGCTCGCCCCCGCCGCCGCCCAGCGCCTCGACTCCATCCTCGACGCCTTCCGCGGCATCGGCGCGCTGCGCCGCTCCGTCGACCAGAACACCCTGGACCCGAGCCAGGCCCTGGAGCTCTACAGCCGGCTCGTCGACCCCTGCTACGACTTCCTCATAAACCTCCACGCGCTGGAGAACGTGGAGATGGACAAGCAGGGCCGCGCCCTCGTGGGGATCACCCGCGCCCGCGAGACGCTCTCCCGCGAGGACGCCGTCATCGCCGCCGCCCTCGCCGCCCGCAACGTCAGCTCCGCCGACGTACGGCGCGTCTCCGACCTCGCCGCCAACCGCTCACTGCTCTACGAGTTCAACCTCGCGATCCTCCCCGCCGACGACCGCGAGCTGTTCGAGCAGTACTGGAGCAGCCCCGAGACCAAACCGCTGCGCGACGCGGAGGAACGCTTCATCACGGGAGGCCCCGGAAAGAACCCCCGGATCACCGCCGCCCAGTGGGACGAGGCCGCGAGCAAGGTCCTCGACGACCTCGCCACCATGGGCACCGCCGCCGGAGACCGCTACCAGAAGCGCGTCGAACCCCTCGCCATGGACGTCCTCGTCCAGGCGGCCATCGCCGGAGTCCTCGGGTTCATCGCCCTCCTCTTCTCCGTCGTCCTGTCCGTGCGCATCGGCCGCGACCTGGTCCGCGACCTGTCCCGGCTCCGCAAGGAGGCCCACGAGGTCTCCGGCGTCCGGCTGCCCGCCGTCATGCGCCGCCTCGCCGCCGGCGAACACGTCGACGTCGAGACCGAGGCCCCCCGCCTGGAGTACGAGAAGGACGAGGTCGGCCAGGTCGGCCAGGCCCTCAACACCCTTCAGCGCGCCGCCGTCGAGGCCGCCGTCAAACAGGCCGAGCTCCGCCGCGGCGTCTCCGAGGTGTTCGTCAACCTGGCCCGCCGCAACCAGGTCCTGCTGCACCGCCAGCTGACCCTGCTCGACACCATGGAGCGGCGCACCGAGGACACCGAGGAGCTCGCCGACCTCTTCCGCCTCGACCACATGACCACCCGCATGCGCCGCCACGCCGAAGGCCTCGTGATCCTCTCCGGGGCGGCCCCCTCCCGGCAGTGGCGCAAACCGGTCCAGCTCATGGACGTCGTACGGGCAGCCGTCGCGGAGGTCGAGGACTACGAGCGCATCGAGGTACGCCGGCTGCCGCGCCTGGGCATCGCGGGCCCCGCCGTGGCCGACGTCACCCACCTCGTCGCCGAACTCCTGGAGAACGCCACCGTGTTCTCGCCGCCGCACACCGGCGTCCAGGTGCACGGCGAACGCGTGGCCAACGGATTCACCCTCGAGATCCACGACCGCGGTCTCGGCATGAACCCGGAGGCCCTCCTCGACGCGAACCTCCGGCTCGCCGAGACCCCCGAGTTCGAGCTCTCCGACACCGACCGCCTCGGCCTGTTCGTCGTCAGCCGCCTCGCCCAGCGCCACGGCGTCAAGGTCGTCCTCCAGCCCAGCCCGTACGGCGGCACCACCGCCGTGGTGTTCCTCCCCGCGGCCCTGCTCACCGAGGCCCCCGAGACCAACGGCAACGGCCTGCGCCTCGGCGAGGCCAAGGCCGTCCGGGCCGGCCACGGCGCCAGGAACGGCCACGGCCCCGCCCGCACCGCCGCGGCCGCCGTGGAGCGCGCCCCGGCCGGCCGCCCGCCGGCCGCCCCCGAACTGCGCGGTCCGGTCGAACTGGAGGCACCGCTCGGCGTGCTCGGGCTCGACGGCCTCGACGACCAGGCCGCCCTGGACGAGGTCGGCACCGGCATCACCGGGCTCACCGGCGTGGGCGGCCGTCCCGCGATGGCCACCCTCGACGACGAGACCCCGCCCAACGGCACCTCGCGCAGCGCCCTGCTGGGCCTGCGCCCGGCGGACCGCCCGTACACCGACCGCAAGGGCGGTCCGGACCGGGAGCCTGCGGCCCCCACCGGCCCGGTCCGGCTGGACGGCCACCGCCCCGAAACGGTCCGCGGCGCCCGCCCGGACGGTCCCCGCTCCCCGGGCGCCGTGCCGCTCCCGCGGCGCCGCCCCACCCCGACGCTGGTCGCGGAGCACGGCCGCCGCGTGCAGCCCCGCCCGGTGTCCGCGGTCCCCAGGCCCGCGCCGGCCCCGGAGCCGGACACCGCGCCCGCAGCGGCGGGCCCCGCCGCCGCCGGCGGAGCCGTTCCCGCCCAGGGCCCCGGCGGGCTGCCCAAGCGGGTCCGGCAGGCCAGCCTGGCGCCCCAGTTGAAGCAGACGCAGGCCCCGGCACCCGCCGAAGCCGCCGCGGACCCGGTGGCCCACCGCGACGCGGACGAGGTACGTACGCGGATGTCCGCACTCCAGCGCGGCTGGACGGCGGGCCGCGAACAGCAGGCACAGCAGCAGTCAGGGACCGGGGCAGGCACTTCCGCCGCCACAGGTCCCGGATACGAGAACGAGGGGAACGGTCGATGACCGCACCGCAGACCGGCAACGACACCCGGGGCCGCGGCTCCGGTCCGCTCAACTGGCTCCTCGACGAGCTCGTCGACCGGGTCGGAAGCATCCGCAAGGCGGTGGTCCTCTCCGGCGACGGCCTGCCCACCGGCAGCTCGAAGGACATCACCCGCGAGGACAGCGAACACCTGGCCGCCGTGGCCTCCGGCTTCCACAGCCTGGCCAAGGGGGTGGGCCGCCACTTCGAGTCCGGCAGCGTCCGCCAGACCGTGGTCGAGCTGGACGAGGCCTTCCTCTTCGTCATGGCCGCCGGCGACGGCAGCTGCCTGGCCGTGCTGTCCGACGCCGACTCCGACGTCGGGCAGGTCGCGTACGAGATGACCCTGATGGTCAAGCGGGTCGGCGACCACCTGGCGACCGCTCCCCGCTCCGGGCTGCCAGCCGGAGGGTGAGGCGGACGGGATGAGCGAGCCACCCCAGAACCGCCAGGACCGTCCCGCGGGTGCCGCGGGGGTGCCCCCCGAGGGGGTCCACCCGCACTGGTTCGACGACGACGCGGGTCCCGTCGTACGCCCGTACGCCATGACCCGCGGCCGGACCAGCCACTCCGGCCGGCACCGGCTCGACCTGATCGCGCTCGTCGTCGCCGAACCGGCGGCCGACGACCCGGTCTGGGACGCGACGCTGTCCCCGGAGCACTCCGACATCCTCGGACTGTGCCGGGATCGGCCCCAGTCGGTCGCCGAGCTCGCCGCCGAACTCGACCTCGCGGTCGGGGTCGTACGCGTCCTCATCGGCGACCTGGCCGAAGAGGAACTGGTCCACGTGACCCGGCCGGTACCACCGGCCGAACTGCCCGATGAATCCATTCTGCGTGAGGTGATCGATGGCCTTCGGGCGCTCTAGCCGCACCGGTGCCATGCACGCCGTGTCACCGGTCGAGCCGCTGACCCTGAAGATCCTGGTCGCGGGCGGTTTCGGGGTGGGCAAGACCACCCTGGTCAGCGCGGTGAGCGAGATCAGACCGCTGCGGACCGAGGAACTCCTGTCCGAACCGGGCGTCGGCATCGACGACACCGGGGGAGTGGAGGGCAAGAGCACCACCACCGTGGCCATGGACTTCGGACGCATCACGCTGCGCGAGGACCTGGTGCTGTACCTGTTCGGCACGCCCGGGCAGGACCGCTTCTGGTTCCTGTGGGACGAGCTGGCCCAGGGCTCGCTCGGCGCGGTGGTCCTCGCCGACACCCGCCGCCTCGCCGACTGCTTCGCCGCCGTCGACTACTTCGAGCGGCGGGGGATCCCGTTCGTGGTCGCCGTCAACTGCTTCGACGGCGCCGAACGCCATCCGGTGGTGACCGTGCGAGAGGCGCTGGACCTCGATGCAGGGGTGCCGGTGCTGCTGTGCGACGCGCGGGACCGGGAGTCCGTCAAGGACGTACTGGTCGGGGTGGTGGAACACGCGATGTCGCTGGCGCGGGCCCGGCGTCACAGCCTGACCGCCGGGAGCTGACAGGAGGCGGCCCGTACCCCCGCCGACTGGGGTACGGGCCGCAGCTCTCATGGGGGGACGGAGGGGCCTCGGCCGTGGCGTCGTAGGCGGCGGGAGGCTGTGGAGCGAGTGTGAACCTGCCGCCGGGGGCCGTCAAGCGTTCGGACAACAGCACTTGTTCAGCGTCCGCGCCCGGCCGCCGCCGACCCCTCCGGCGCAGCCGCCGGCGCCTGCGCCCCGGCCTTCGTCAGCGCACCGCCACGACGGCCGACCCGTGCCCGAACAGCCCCTGGTTCGCGGTGATCCCGGCCCGGGCGCCCGGCACCTGACGGTCCCCGGCCGTGCCCCGCAACTGCCAGGTCAGCTCGCACACCTGGGCGATGGCCTGCGCCGGCACCGCCTCCCCGAAGGAGGCCAGGCCGCCTCCGGTGTTCACCGGCACCCGCCCGCCGAGCGCCGTCGCCCCCTCCCGTACGAGTTTGGCCCCCTCGCCCTCGGCGCACAGACCGATGTCCTCGTACCACTCCAGCTCCAGGGCGGTGGAGAGGTCGTACACCTCGGCGAGCGAGAGGTCCCCGGGCCCCAGCCCGGCCTCCTCGTACGCGGCCCGGGCGATCGACGCCCGGAACGAGCCCGCCGCGGGCTGCACGGCGGTCACCGAGTCGGTGGCGATGTCCGGAAGGTCCAGGACCGTACGGGGATACGTCGGGGTCACCGTCGACACCGCCCGGATCCGCACCGGATCGGCGACCCCGCGCGAGCGCGCGAAGTCCATGCTGGTCAGGACCAGGGCAGCGCCCCCGTCCGAGGTGGCGCAGATGTCGAGCAGCCGCAGCGGATCGGCGACGACCGCCGACCGGGCGACCTCCTCGGCCGTGACCGCCTTGCGGTAGCGGGCGTACGGGTTGAGCGCGCCGGCCGCGGCGTTCTTGACCTTCACCAGGGCGAAGTCCTCCGGGGTGTCCCCGTACACGGCCATCCGGCGGCGCGCGTACAGGGCGAAGTAGGCCGGGTTCGTCGCACCCAGCACCCGGAACCGCAGCCAGTCCGGATCGTCCGGCCGGTTCCCGCCCGCCGGGGCGAAGAACCCCTTGGGCGCCGCGTCCGCACCGACCACCAGGACGACGTCGGCCAGGCCGGCCAGGATCTGCGCCCGCGCCGCGCCGATGGCCTGGGCCCCGGAGGCGCAGGCCGCGTACACGCTGGTCACGCGGGCGCCCTGCCAGCCGAGGGCCCGGGCGAAGGTCGCGCCGGCCACATAGCCGGGATATCCGGAGCGGACGGTGTCGGCGCCGACGATCGACTGGACGTCGGCCCACTCCAGGCCAGCGTCGGCGAGGGCGGCCCGGGCCGCGGCCCGCCCGTACTCGACGAAGCTGCGGCCCCACTTTCCCCAGGGATGCATCCCCGCCCCGAGGACCGCGATGTCGGCGCTCATGCGGTGCCCCCCGTCGGCCGGAACCGCCAGGTGGTCCAGACGGTCCCGGTGTCGGCGTCCTCGTTCAGCACCCCGCCGACCACCTCGACCTCCATCCCGACCGCCAGATCGGCGACGGTGACCCCGTCGGCCGCCTGCCCGAGCACGACCATCCCCTCGGCCTCCAGCTCCACCGCGACCAGGGTGTACGGCTCCCACGGCGCGTCCGGGTCGGACGCGTACGGCGCGGGCGGCCGGTACCGCCCGTCGGTGTAGGACCACACCCGGCCCCGCGGGGACAGCGGAACCTCGGCGAGCCGGCCGTCCCCGGGGCACTGCGGATTGCGGCAGTAGGCGTCCTCGCGGGGGAAGAACACCGCGGTGCAGGCGGAGCAGCGGGTGCCGAGCAGGCGGAACCCGCCCTCCGCGCCTTCGGCCCCTGTGCCCGCGGCCCCTGTGCCCGCGGCCCCCGCGCCCGCGGCCCCCGCGACCTCCCCGCCCGCCTCGGTGAACCACCCGCTCACGACCGGTGTACGTGTGCGTTCCAAGACCCCTCCCGAGCGCTGGCATGCAACTGGTCATCTGACGAGTCGTCAGAAGTCTGCCACGGGAGGGCGGTACGGGTCACCGGTTCCCGGCGAGCCACTTCTGCGCGATCGCGTCCAGTTCCGCGTCCCGCCCGGCCAGCATCATCCGGATCATCTGCGCGTCCCCGCGCAGGGACCAGCCGGGGTGCGCGAACGTCGCCGGGTTGTTCCCCTCGATCAGGAAGTGCGCGGGCCAGGCCGTCCCGTACCCGATCAGGGGGAGGGCGGCGAGGTAGCGCGTGCGGCCGCGTGCCAGGCCGTACGCGGTGAGGGCGAGCCCGGTCAGGGTTCCGGCGAGATGGACCCAGCGGGTGGCGGCGCGGGAGTGCATGGCGACGTAGTAGGGCCAGAACTCCTCGTACGAACTGAATTCCATGCAGGCACGGTACTCACGGCCGGACCGAGGCGACAGCGACCGGGAAGTCGAACCGGGAGTCCGGGAACGCCTCGGGCTCCCACGTGAAATGCCACCATTCCTCGGGCAGGTTCACGAACCCCTGCGCGGACAGCACCTGCCGGAGCAGGTCCCGGTTGCGCCGGGCGGCCCCGGTGATCCTCGGGTCGTCGGTGTGCGAGAGCGGATCGAAACGGTCGAACGCCGTCCCCATGTCGACGGGCCGGCGCAGCGGCAGCCGCACCAGGGTCACATCGACGGTGCTCCCGCGGCTGTGCCCGGACCTCTCGGCGATGTAGCCGTCCGGAATCAGCCGCGCCTTGTCGACGTCCGGGTAGAACTCCGCCTTCGTGGACTGGTCCCGGCCGTCCGCCGCCCACCGTACGAAGCGGTCCACCGCGCGCTGTGGCCGGTAGCAGTCGTACACCGTCAGGGAGTACCCGCGCGGCAGCAGCGTCCGCTGGGCGGCGCGCAGCGCCTCGGCCGCCGGGCGGGCGAGCAGGCACACGGGCTCCTCGTACCCGTCCACGACCGCACCGGTGAAATTGTGGGCGGTGGCGTACCTGATGTCCTGCCCGACGGTGGGATCGACCTCCGCCAGCGCCACGAACCCGCGCGGCGCCGGACCCGCGCCCGGACTCCCGCCGCCCCCGACGCACGCCGCCCAGCCCAAGACCGCCGCAACTCCCGCAACTGCAAGCACCCTCATACCCCTTGGCATACCATCGCGGCATGCAGGCACAGCCGAGGAACTCGCACTGCTCCACCTGTGGATCACTGTTCGACACCGCCGACTGGCCCCGTACGTGTGCCTCGTGCGGCGCGGTCACCTACCGCAACCCGCTCCCGGTGGCCGTCGCGCTGCTCCCGGTCGAGGACGCGGCCGGCACCGGACTGGTGGTCATCACCCGCACCATCGAGCCGGCCCTCGGGGGCATCGCCCTGCCCGGCGGCTTCATGGACTTCGGCGAGGACTGGCGTGACGCGGTCGTCCGCGAGCTGCGCGAGGAGACCGGCATCCACGCCCCGGCGGCGGAGGTCACGCTGGCCGACGCCATGAGCTCCCCGGCCGGCCACCTGCTGCTCTTCGGCCTCCTGCCGCTACGCCCGGCGGAATCCCTCCCGCCGTCGGCCCCCACGGACGAAACCACGGGCTGGCACGTGCTGCGCACCCCGGCGGAACTGGCGTTCCCCCTCCACACCCGGGCCGCGGCCGCCTGGTTCGCGGGCCGCTACGGCCCCTGAGCCCAGCGGCCGACCGCCCGCCCGGCGCCCGGCCTGCCCGGCCGTGCCCGGCTTGACCTGCGGTGCGGTTTGATCGGCCCGCCCGGCTTGATCGGCCGTGCGGCGCGCCCGGTTTGACCGGCCGTGCAGCTTGACCGGCCGTGCCCGGCCCGCCCGGCTTGACCGGCTGTGCGCCTTGATCGGCCTGACGGGACTGATCGGCCGTGCGGCCTGACCGGCTTGACCGGCTTGACCGGCTTGACCGGCTTGACCGGCCATGCGGCCCGCCCGGCCTGACCGGCCGTGCAGCTTGACCGGCCGTGCCCGGCCCGCCCGGCTTGACCGGCTGTGCGCCTTGATCGGCCTGACGGGACTGATCGGCCGTGCGG